>DASYNF010000089.1:0-23390 GCA_036008685.1 Actinomadura sp.
ACTGGCGCTACCTCGGCCAAGGACTCACCCCCGGCGAAGCCATCCTCACCGCCGCCCTCACCGGCCAACCACTGCCACCCCTCAACTCCACACACGGGAGATCAATGTGACCGCCCAAAACAAGGAGATGACGCCGTTGACCGACACTGACCGGCTCCTGACCGTCGCCCAGGTGGCCGAGCTCCTCGCCACATCGGAGCGGTTCCCGCGGCGGCTCATCGCCGAGCGGCGTATCCGCTTCGTGAAGGTCGGACGGTTCGTCCGCATCCCCGAATCCGCTCTGCGGGAGTTCATCGCGGCCGGGCTCGTCGAACCCCTCACCCTGCGCATCACTGGAAGAAAGGCGGCCTGATGGCCAAGCGGCGTTTCGGAAGAGTCCGGCAACTCCCCTCCGGCCGATGGCAAGTCCGCTACCAGGGGCCTGACGAGATCGACCGGCCGGCTCCGACCACGTTCGCGAGCAAGACCGAGGCGAACCGGTGGCTCACCTTGAAAGAGGCTGAGATCGTCACGGGCGACTGGCTCAACCCGGACGCCGGGCGGGTCTCGTTCAGGGAGTACGCCCAGGCGTGGGTGAGTGAGCGGCCGAACCTGCGGCCCAAGACGGTCGAGCGGTATGAGGGCCTCATCCGGCTGTACCTCGTCCCGACTTTCGGCAACTCGGCGGTCGGGGATATCAAGGAACCGCATGTGCGCCGGTGGCGCAAGACATTGCTCGACTCCGGGGTGGGGCCGGTCACGCTGGCCAAGGCCTATCGGCTGCTCAAGACGATCTTGAGTACGGCGGTCGGGGACGGGCTGATCAAGCGCAATCCGTGCAACGTCAAGGGCGCGGGGACCGAGAACTCGCCGGAACGCCCGGTGCTGAGCATCGGGGAGGTCTTCGCGCTGGCCGAGGCGATCGATCCGCGGTACCGGGCACTCGTCCTGGTGGCCACGTTCGCGAACCTGCGGTGGGGTGAGGCGGTCGCGCTGCGGCGCAAGGACCTGGATCTCAAGGCGGGCACGGTCCGGGTCGAGCGGACCCTTGTGGAGGTGACCGGCCGTCCACTGCACTTCGGACCGCCGAAGACTGAAGCCGGGGTGCGCACTCTCCCGATTCCGGCGATCGTGCTGCCTGTCCTCAAAGACCACGTCGAGCGGTTCGCCCTGGACGGTGATGACGGACTGGTCTTCGTCGGGGAACAGGGCGGGCTGCTGCGGCGGCCCAACTTCCGGCGCAACTGGCTGCGGGCCCTGGACAAGGCCGGTGTGAAGGCCGTCCGGTTCCACGACCTGAGGCACACCGGCAACACACTGGCGGCCATCGCGGGCGCGACGCTGCCGGAGCTGAAACAGCGGATGGGCCATGCCAGTGACCGGGCGGCCATGATCTATCTGCACGCCACCGACGAGCGGCACCGTGAGATCGCGGACTCGCTCAGCGCGATGGCCAAGGCCGAGCTCAAGAAGGCCGGCACGAACCGATCGGGCACGCAACGGGCACGCAGGCGCAAGAAGAGGTCCTGAACGACGGAAGCCCAGGCCGGGAAATGGTTTCTGGCCTGGGCTTTCCACTGGGTGGAGCCTAGGGGATTCGAACCCCTGACACCCGGCTTGCAAAGCCGGTGCTCTACCAACTGAGCTAAGGCCCCTGGAACGGCGGGACAAGCCTACCGGTGCTCGGAGGTGACCGTGTCCCGCTCCGCGCTCGGCTCGCGGAGGATGATCGCGGGAAGGTCGGCGACGCTGTCGATGACATGGGTCGCTCCGGCCCGGCGGAGCCGCTCACCATCGTGAGCGCCCGTGAGCACTCCGGCCACGACGGAGGCGCCCGCGCGCCTTCCGCAGAGCATGTCGCTCTCGGTGTCACCACAGACGGCGATGTGTCGTACGTCCTCGACCTGCAGGCGGAGGGCCGCGGACAAGACCAGGTCGGGCCAGGGGCGTCCCCGCCCCACATCCTCAGGACACAGAGCCAGGTCGGCGCGGTGCCGCCACCCGAGCGTGTCGAGCACACGGCCGAGGGTGGACCGGCTGAAACCGGTGATCAGGCACACCCGCACCCCGGCGCCGGCGAGCTCGTCGAGAGCACTCTCGGCGCCGGGGACAGGCGCGAGACCCCTCCGGTCGATCAGCGCGTCATAGGACTGCTCGAACGACATGTTGACCGCCCGCGCACGGGCCTCGTCCTCGGGAAACAGCCTCCGGAAGATGTCGATCTTCGGCCGGCCGCGTGACTCGCGTATGCCGATCATCGCCTGGTCATAGGCGGCCGTACCGGTCACGACGCCGAGGGTGGCGATCGCCTCGGCGAAGGCCGTCTCGACCGTGGTGCTGTCGGCGACGGTCGTCCCGGCGAGATCGAGGCAGGCAAGACTGATCCGCGCTGTCTCACTCACGCCGGGACCCCCCGTCCGTCGCCGAATGCCCGGCTGGGACACGAATGCCCTGCAATCGGCTCCTGCTTCCCCCGTGTGACCCAGCGGTATTTCAGTTGTCGGACGAGGTGGCCTCGGTCCAGAGGTCCAGCTCGGCACGGTCCTGCTGAAGCCGACGCCACACAGCGAAGCCGCCGACGGCGATGACCACGAGAACAAGCAGCTTCTTCACGATAGGGAACCCTTCATTTCGACTATCAAGTCAGTACCTGAGGACTTACTCGGCATGTGTTGCCCACCCCCCAGGCTCTTCGAGAGCCTAGCAATGGCCACGTGAGAGCTCGCACCTGTTGCCGGGTTTGGATCCGGGCCCACGCCGCAGGTGATGGCCTTGGCCCCGGAACTTCCCCGCTCCCCGGAACTTCCCCGGCCTACGGAACTCTACGCGTACGGTCGTCTCGGCTCAGAGGCGTGAGACGGCCCATTATGGGCAGGGACGTCCACGAGGAATCGCGATGGGCGCGCAGGACGACTTCGGTCTGTGGGAACGCGAACTCGAGGAGCTCGAAGAGTCCGGCGAGCCCGGGAGGGACTACGCGGCGGTGATCGCCACGGCGGTCACCACGCTCGGCTGCACACTGCTCATCGCATGGGGTCAGGCTCCCCTCGGCTTCGCCGGGCTGGGCGTCTCAGGCCTCATCCTGATCCTGTGGCGCGGCGAGATGTGAACCCGGGGCCGGGCCTCCCGCCCCATGAGGCACCTCACTTACCGCCGCCATGAGGAACCGCCGCCGGCCTTAGCCCGGCACCACCCCTTAGCCCGGCACCACGCCTTGGCCGGCACCGCCCCTCGGGTCCTGTGGAGCGCTGCGCCATCGGTCCATGGGGGCCGCGCCCCCGGCTCTCAGCCGGGGAGTGTCCCGGGCCGAGGGCCGGGCGGGGAGCCCGGGCACTCGATCGAGTGCCCGGGCTCCGGATCAGCGCGCGAACCGCTCGTCGCGGAGTGCGTCGTCGAGCCCGTCCCTGAGATCGGTGTACGAACGGTAGGCCCGGCGTGGCGCCGTCGTGCCGTCCATGAGGCGGCCTACCAGCTCCCTGGGATCGACAAGAGCTCCGCCACCCACGAACGTGGCGTCACCGAGCCCGGTCCGAACACCCTGCTCTCCGGACTCGTACGTGCCGGTTCGCCAGCCGGTCTCCTCATCCCAGACCAGGGCGAGTTCTCGGTCCCGGACACCGTCACGCGGCACATAGACGATGGTCGCGTCCCGCGGATCGCACGGATCCAGCCAGCTGCGCTGCACTTCGAGATCGTTGTCTGCGAGTGCTCGTACGGCCTGAGACACATAGCCGCGGAGCAGGTCCACCCAGGGGTCCGGGTGCGGCTGTGGGACGTTGGTTGGGTTCACTACGCTATCCCTTCTGCAGCTTGCGGCAATTATCCACCAAAGACATAGATCATCCGTTTCCGCGCACCGGTGATCACCTTTTATGGACAGCAGAATGGGAGCGCACGCCGCCAGAACCACCCAGCCCCATGTGCGAAGACCTGCGAGAAAGAGGGAAATGGTGGTTGGCGAAATTGCTGCTATGTGGCGTTGGGGTTAGATCCTGCTATCACCTCCCTGGGCAGTCAGCTGCCGGGGGGCCAACAGCCGCCGCGCTCCCTCGCACATCCGCAGCCGGGGCACGCACACCGCGGCGGCGCCGAGGAGCACGGCCGGCAGTGCGAAGGCCGCTCCGGCACACCGGATGCTGGTCGCACCCGCGAGCAGGCCGTCGAGGACGGAGGCGATGGGCCTGCTGCCGGCGAAGGCGATCGCCCACACGGCCATGACCTGGCCGGCCCGCTGCGGACCGGCCCGCTGGAGCAACATGGTCTGGGTGGTCGCACCCGTGAGGAGCGCCGCCACTCCACCGGCGACTCCCGCCAGGATGCTCATCCACAGCCACGGCGCGAGCGCGAACCACGCCATCGAGAGTCCGAGGAGCCCGACATACCACCCCGCCCGCCGCAGCGAGATCGTGCTGGTCGGCAGGAAGGCCCCGAGGACATTGCCCGCCCCGAGGGCGGCGACGAAGCATCCGGCCCAGGCATCGGCCCGTCCGAAGACCTCGGCGGCGAGCGCGGGGCCGAGGACGTTGGGGGGGTCGGTGGCCACGGTGGCCGCGCAGACCATCACCAGCAGGAGGAGGATGCCTCGATCGTCACGGGCCAGCCGGAACCCGTCCCACAGCCCGGCCGGCTCGGAGGGGGGCTCGACGGAGCCGGTCCTGATGACCATCAGCACCCGGGCGAGGACGAGAAAGGAGACGGCGTTGAGCAGGAACGCCCAGGTGAACCCGATGGCCAGGATCACGCCGGCACCGATCACCGGGGCGACGGCACGCCCGAGGTTGTAGGCCACGGTGTTCATCGCCATGGCCGCCTTGGTGTCCTCCTCGGGGACGAGCGTCGGCACGATGGCGTTGAACATCGGAAGGCTGAACGTGTAGGAGAGCCCGATCAACAGCGCTCCGGCGATGAGCAGGCGCTGGTCCATCCGGCCGGAGGCGTGCAGGCCCGCGAGGGCTCCGGCCGTCACCGCCGACCCCACCTGGGTCCAGATCAGCAGCCGCCGGGGGTCTTTGGCCCGGTCCGCCAACATGCCCGCCCACGGGCCGAGGAAGAGGACACTGGCGAACTGGGCGCAGGTCACCAGCCCCACCGCCATGACCGATCCGGTCAGCCGATAGGCGAGCAGCATCTGCGCCATGTTCTGGAGCCAGGTCCCGAAATTGGAACAGGCGGTGCCGGCGAAATAGAGCCGGAAGTCGGGATGCTGCAGCGCCCGCCAGGACGATTTGTTGGCGGGCGGGTCCCTGGGATCGAGTTGAACGACGCCGGCGTCGTTCACTCCGGCAGGAGCGTGATCAAGTGTGGTGGACATGGCTTCGTGACCTTTTGTACGGTCTCCGCCGCCTCCATCGGGGTAGTAAGGCGCCGGGAGAGTGTGCTGGCGGTTGACGACAGACCCTTGGGTGTGAATGCCGGAGTGCGCTCCATTGCGCGGGAGGTCCGGCGGCCGGGTGACCTATCCGGTCGTGTCCCAGGGGTTGGCGACCTTCGCCGGCACCTCGCCGACATAGATGGTGAAGTGGTTACGGTCAGCGGGAAAAACGCTCACCGTCAGGCGGAACGGGCCGCCTTCGCCGTCATAGGCCGTCCGGAGCGTCTCGAGGATGGCCACGCTGCCGTCGTCCGGGAGCTTGAAGAACGTCATCTCCGTCGCGTTGGCGGGCCGCACCCGGATCACGTCGCGGTAGCCGGCCTGCTTGATGCCGAGCGTCTCCTCCAGGTAGTTCACGGTCCCAGGAAGGATCGAGACCGCCTGGAGCAGCTGCATGGCCCCGCGTTCGACCAGGCTCATCGGATAGAAGGACGTCTGGAGCGAGTACGGCCGGTCGTCGATGTAACGCTGCTGATGCCGGCTGATGAGGGTCGTGCCCTCCTCGATCCCGAGCTCCTCCGCGGTGTCCCCGGCCGCCTGCTGGATCTCCACCTTGGGTGTGGAGGTGACCGGGGCCATGAGCTGAAGCTCGGCCTCGCGGACGAAGGCCACGCCCTCACCGCCGCCGAGTCCGGTCTCCTGGTCGGCGGAGAGTGTGGTGATGAAGGGACGGATCTTCTCGTTGACGAAGGTCCCCCGTCCGGGCTGGGTCGACACGAGGCCGCGGGTGCTCAGCCACTTGACGGCATCGCGGATGGTGTTGCGGGACGCCTCGTATTCCCCTTCGAGCTTCGGCTCCGGCGGCAGGCGAGTGCCGGCGGGCCATTCCCCGGTCTCGATACGCCGTTGCAGATCAGAGGCGATCTGCCGGTACTTCGGATCAGGCATGTTGTCGGCTCCTCCCAAACATACCAACCACTCGACTGAGCTGTCTGAGTTCTATCACATAGCTCATTCCGGTGGACCCAGCAATAAGAATGCTTCGTATGATGTGGTTTACCCATGCCGCCCGGAGGTAATACCTACCAATGGGACCAGAGGTTGGTATGACCGGGATGGCAGGGGACATAGGGGTAAGGCTAGCCCTACCAATCCCCATGTCGCAGCCATGAGCGCCAGAAATGCCTGATCTCTTCCCGCTCACAGCCGAGTGGCCGTACGAAACGCGCGGTCACCGTCCCTGGGAGGGACAGCTATGACAGCCCCCCGGCCGCACACAGAGCTTCCCCCGGCACGCGGGAGGCCCGCCTACCACGGACCACGAGGCCCGCACGACGGCCACCACGGCCGGCGTCCGACGGGAGCGCCGGCCGGCGTGCCCGGTACGGTCGCCGAGCAACGATTCGACCAGTGCAACGACGCGGTCCATCACCCACTGGTGGCGTTCGACATCACCGGCTTCGGAGATCCGCGCCGTGACGACCAGGTACAGAGGCATGTGCGGCAGACGATGTACCGCACCTTGACCGAGGCCTTCACGACCTGCGAGATCGAGTGGAGGTACTGGCAGGACCGCGGCGACGGCGTCCTGATCGTGGGGCCACCGGGGCTGCCCATGGCCAGGCTCGTCGACCCTCTCGTGGACAAGGTCCGCGAGGCGCTGCGAGACCACAACGAGGTGGCGTCCGAACCGGCGCAGATCCAACTGCGGATGGCTCTCCACGGCGGCAGTGTGCTGTTCGACGACTACGGCGTCATCGGCCACGCGCTGACCCGGCTGTTCGCCATGCTGGACGCTCCTGCCTTCAAGCGGGAGTTCACCGACCCGTCCCGCGAGCTCGGGTTGATCACATCGGATTACGTCTACGACGACGTGATCCGGCACTGCTCAGGACGGATCGACCCTGCCGGTTACGACCCCATCGACGTGATGGAGCACGACAGGTCCACTCGCGCCTGGGTCCACATGCCGGGAGGCCTCGGCGGGCCCACTCCGTCACGCGGGTGGATCCGGGCCACCACCGTGCCGGGCCAGGGCCTGCGGGACAAGGTCCGGGACATCACCCGGGTGGCCCAGTGAGGAGGCCCGGTGAGCACCGTCTTTCACCGGCCGCGACCACCGATCCGCTCCCGGGCAGGGCTCTCGAGTCGGTAACCTCACCACCATGAGGATCGGGATTGTGGGAGCGACCGGGCAGGTCGGCGGGGTAATGCGAGGGATTCTGGCCGAGCGCCGCTTCCCGGTCGAAGAGCTGCGGCTGTTCGCCTCGGCACGATCGGCCGGGCGGGCGCTTCCGTGGGGCGACACCGAGATCGCGGTCGAGGACGCGGCCACAGCCGACTACACCGGTCTGGACATCGTGTTGTTCTCGGCCGGTAAGGCGACCTCCAAGGACCTGGCCCCGCGGGTCGCGGCCGCCGGTGTCGTGGTGATCGACAACTCGTCGGCCTGGCGCATGGACCCGGACGTACCGCTCGTGGTGTCCGAGGTCAACCCGCACGCGGTGGCCCGGCGCCCCAAGGGCATCATCGCCAATCCCAACTGCACCACGATGGCCGCCATGCCCGTCCTGCGGCCGCTGCACGCCGAGGCCGGGCTGGTCGGCTTGGTGGTGTCGACCTATCAGGCGGTGTCCGGCAGTGGTCTGGCGGGCGTGGCCGAGCTGGACGAGCAGGCGCGCAAGGTCGGCGACCAGGCCGCGGGTCTGGCCTTCGACGGTGCGGCGGCGCAGTTCCCACCGCACAAGACGTTCACCGAGCCCATCGCCTTCAACGTGCTGCCGCTGGCCGGGTCGATCGTCGACGACGGGTCCGAGGAGACCGACGAGGAGCAGAAGCTCCGCAACGAGAGCCGCAAGATCCTGGAGATCGCCGACCTCAAGGTCTCGGGGACCTGCGTGCGCGTGCCGGTCTTCACCGGCCACTCCCTGCAGATCAACGCGCGGTTCGCCCGGGCCATCAGCCCCCAGCGGGCCCGTGAGCTCCTCGGCGCCGCTCCCGGCGTGACGCTCGAGCAGATCCCCACGCCGCTGAAGGCCGTGGGCCAGGACCTCACCTACGTCGGCCGTATCCGCCGCGACGAGACCGTGGAGCACGGCCTCGCACTCTTCTGCTCGAGCGACAACCTGCGCAAGGGCGCGGCGCTCAACGCCGTCCAGATCGCGGAGCTGATCGCCGGCACCCTGCGCTGACGCCACCGTCGGCTCACCGCTCCCTTCATCTCCGTGCAGCCCGGGTCGCACGCTCGAAGCTCATCTCCGTGCAGCCCGGGTCGCACGCTCGAAACGCACGTGAGCTCCCCGCCACGGCCGGCCACGGGCTCGCATGTCCGGGACGGCGAACATCTGCGAGATCACGACGGATCGGCCGGTATCGGGCGTAACACGGCCGCACCTGTTGACGCGCCGTGAACCGGTAACTCATGATCGGTCGTCTGCGGTTGGTCTGTCTCCGGCCGGCGCCGGGGCGAAGGGAGTGCCCGTGGCTCGTCGTCGTCGTCTCGTCACGTTCGTGGCCACCACCGGAATGGTGCTGGCCGGCCTCGGAGCGGGCACCGCCCAAGCGGTGTCCTCTCGGGACAAGGATCCGCGGATCCTGAAGATGATCGACGGTATGACCCTCGAGGAAAAGGTGGGTCAGCTGTTCGTCACCTACGCCTACGGTGATCGGGCGGACACCACCGACCCCGGCGACGTGGCGCTCAACCAGCAGTACTACGGCGTGGACACCCCGGCCCGGCTCGTGGAGAGATACCACCTCGGCGGGGTCATCTACTTCTCCTGGTCCAACAACACCAAGAACCCGCAGCAGATCGCCGGGTTGTCCAACGGGCTCCAGCGGGCCGCGATGGGGCAACGTTCCAAGATCCCTCTGTTGATCTCGACCGACCAGGAGGGCGGGAGCGTCGTCGCCCGGATCCTCGAGCCCGCGACGCAGTTGCCGGGAAGCATGGCACTCGGTGCCGGGCGCAAGGTCGGCGACGCCTTCAGTGCCGCCAAGCTCAGCGGGACCGAACTGCACGCCATGGGCGTCAACCAGGACTTCGCACCGGTGGCCGACGTCAACGTCAACCCGGCCAATCCGGTCATCGGCGTTCGCTCCTTCAGCTCCGATCCCAAGGCTGCCGCGGCAATGACCGCCGCGGCCGTACGCGGGTATCAGGACGCCGGGGTCACCTCGACCGCCAAGCACTTCCCGGGACACGGCGACACGGCCACCGACAGCCACACCGGCGTGCCGACGATCACCCACACCCGCGCGCAGTGGGAGCAGCTGGACATGCCGCCCTTCAAGGCGGCGGTCAAGAGCGGCATCGACTCGATCATGACCGCGCACATCATCGTGCCCGCGCTCGATCCGGCCGGTGACCCCGCCACCCTGTCCCGCCCGATCATGACCGGGATCCTGCGGGACGAGCTGCGCTATGACGGCGTGGTGATCACCGATGCCCTCGGGATGCAGGGCGTCCGTGACAAGTACGGGGACGAGCGCGTGCCCGTCCTCGCCCTCAAGGCCGGGGTCGACCAGCTGCTCAAGTCCCCCGACGGGGCCTTCGATCTCCAGTACAACGCCGTCCTCAAGGCCGTGCGCGGGGGCGAGCTGAGCGAGAGCCGCATCGACCAGTCGGTCTACCGGATCCTGCGCCTCAAGACCAAGCGGGGGCTGTTCCAGCACCCGTATGTCGACGAGGGCCGGGTGGCGCAGACCGTCGGGACCCCGAGCCATCTCGCGACGGCCCAGCGCATCACCGACGCGACGACCACCCTGGTCAAAAACGACGCCAGGCTCCTCCCGCTGCGCAAGCAGGACCGCACGATCCTGGTCACCGGCTGGGGCGTCGCGACCACCCGTACGCTCGCGGATGCGATCTCCCGGCGCAAGGACCGGACCGGCGTGTACGAGACCGGGCTCAGCCCCACCCAGGCGAGGATCGACGAGGCGGTGATGCGGGCCCGGAGCAGCGACCTCACCGTGCTGGTCACCAACCGGGCGTGGGACGCCGCGGCGAGCGGGCCCGGAGACCCGCACAACGGCCCCGGGCAGATGAGGCTGGCCAAGGCTCTGGTCGCCACGGGCAAGCCGGTCGTCGTGGTGGCCGTCCGCGACCCCTACGACATCGGCTATTTCACCGAGGCGCCGACCTTCCTCGCCACGTTCTCCTACACCGGTCACGCGCTCGAGTCACTGGTCCGGGTGCTGTACGGGGAGAACGACCCGAAGGGCCGGCTGCCGGTCCGGGTGCCCGTGGCCGGACAGCCCGGCCAGACCCTCTACCCGTACGGCCACGGCCTGAGCTATCGCTGACCGCGCCACGCCGCCCGCCGCGCCGGCACCGCGAACGTCTGCAAGATCACGTCTGTGAAGGGACCCCGTGAGCGGGCCGGCGTCGTCTGGACTGAGGAGTGAGGGAGCGAGGAACGAGCGACCGAACGACGAGGGAAGACGGCGCCTTGAAGGCCCGCGAGCCGCCGCGCGGAGCGCGGCAATGAGCACATGCCCGCGAGCCGCCGCGCGGTAGCGCGGCAATGGGCACAGATCACACCGGGATGAGGGTCGCGGTGGTCCGGCGGGCCGGGATCAAGAGGTCGAGGTCGGCGCGGGTCACCCGCGCCGTGTCGGCGAGCCGGTCACGGTCGAGGCCGCTGCCGGCGAGCATCTCCACGGCCCTGCTCAGCATGGCCGGCCGTTCGAGAGGCCGCTGGGGGCCGGGTTCGCGGCGGCGCCAGCCGCGGGCGCCCATGGTGCTCGTGGCATTGCGGTAGGTCACCTCTTTCATGACCCCTAGGGTGCGGGCCCGGTAGAGCAGCGCCGCCATGCTCACGCCCCATTCGGCCTTGAGCTCGGCGAGGGCGGCCCAGTCCGCGGTCCGCGGGAGATCGTCGGCGATGTCCTGCTCCGGCATGAGGAACTCGGCGGCGAACCGGTTGGCCTGGTCCTCCACGACACGGCTGCCGGGCTCGGCGTCGGCGTGCATCACCAGATGGCCGAGCTCGTGTGCGGCGTCGAAACGGTTGCGCCAGTAGTCGCCCTTGGCCGGGTTGAACATCACCAGCGGCCGCGGATAGGCGGCGACGCTGAAGGCGTCGACCCGGTCGGTCGTGGGCGGCAAGACGATCGTGACGATGCCGGCGGACTCGAGCAGCAGTACGACGCTGCGCACGGGACCAGGCCGTTCCACCATGAGCTCGCGGGCCTGACGGGCCGCGTCCACCGGTCCGGGACCCGCGATCTCGTCCGGCGTCACCTCCCACTCCGGCACGGTGACCGGCGGGAACTCCACGAAGTCCTCGATGGCCGCGACGATGTCGGCGATGATCCGGCCATAGGCCAGGGCCTGATCCCGCTCGAGCTGGGTGGTCGAGCGGAGGGACCGGAAGTGCGCGTGGCCGGCGTCGAGCACGGTGGAGCCCTGGCCGGCCTGGAAGAACTCGACCGGGACCCCGAGGGACATCCCCAGCCGCGACAGCACCCGTTCGGACGGCCGGTGCACCCCGGCCTCGTAGTGACCGATGGCGGTCGGGGTCGTGTCCACGGCCGCCGCGAGCTGGTTCTTACGGAGCCCGCGCAGCCGCCGTGCCAGGGTGAGCCGTTCGGGGTCGAACAGCAGACGGGCCTCGGTCAGTCGCCGGTTTCCCGGCCGTCGCGGGGGCGGATCACCACCGTCATCGTTCATCGGGCCGTTTCAGAGCTCGTCTCGGCAGGCAGAGCGCGCAGGCGCAGGGGTATGTCGCCCTCGTCCTCGCTCCAGATCGGCATGGTCGGCTCGACGTCGCCGCGTCGCGGATCGGCGCCGATGGCCTCCCGCGTCACGGCCCGGCGCCACCACCAGGACGAGCCGCCGTCGGCGTTGAATCTCGGCCGGCCGAGGAAGAGCTCCATCTCCAGGGGCTCGGGGGTCGCGCTGTGGGCCAGTACCAGGGTGATGATCTCAGAGGTACGGTGCCCGGCCGTGCCCTGGTCCCCCAGGTCGAGCGTCAGCTGCGGGTCCTCGGCGTAGTCCTGCTTGGAGACCGCCTGCTTGGTCGGGCTCGCCTGGTCCCAGCGGATGCCGTCCACGGCGCCGAAGTCATGGCGCTTGAGCAGCACGCGGTAGGAGCCGTAACGCCAGCCCGGGGAGTTGTTGAGGTTGTCGCGTACGACCGTGCGGAGCAGCGGGTCATCGGTGTCCCCGCGCCCGGAGCCGTCCAGGTGAAAGATCCGGTCGAGCTGCGATTCGAGCACGTCGAAGGACGTGTAGCCGAAGGACCGTTCCTTGAAGCCCGCCGACCGGCTCAGGCTGGCGAAGACGATCCGGGTCGCCGCCTCATGGGCCTCGCGCAGTGCGTGCAGGAATCCGGCCCCGAGGAGAAGGTCCCAGGCCTCTTGCCCTTCGATCATGGGACGGACTCTAGCCGATCTCAGTAATCCCTACGCCGAAATAAAGTCGCACGAACAAAGTCTCACGAACACAGTCGCACGGCCTCTGAAGGCTCACAGCCTCGTCCGGTGGCCCCTTCGCCTCCAAGGCCACGCCGGCGCCGGCGCATGTCACGGCGGCCCGGCCTCATGCTCGACGCCGCTGACTGTATCGGTGCGCGGCCGCGCCGGGTACGGCGGACAGCTGCGGCGGACATAGTACGGCAGGCACGGGACGGGACGGCAAGCACGGGACGGGACGGCAGGCACGGGACGGCGGATCCGCGCTCATGCCCTCGCCTTATTGGACGGACTGCCCAATCTCAGCATCCTCCGCGACGCGGGTCTGTCAATCTTGGTGATCACCCCCCGACATGCAATTCCCATTCCCCCCGCGAGACGTGGAGTCAGCGTGAGCGAACCTTCGAATGTCCTGCGGCCGACCGTCGTCGTGGTCGGTGGTGGCTACGGCGGCATCGGCGTTGCCAAGGCCCTGGACGACATCGCCGACGTCGTCCTGGTCGAGCCCAAGGACGCCTTCGTGCACAATGTGGCGGTATTGCGCGCGCTCGTGCAGCCCGACTGGCTGCCGCGCGTCTTCCTGCCCTACGACCGCCTGCTGTCGCGCGGCCGGGTCGTACGGGACCGGGCCGTGAGGGTCGAGGCCAAGCGAGTGACGCTCGGTTCGGGCGAGGAGATCGCCGCGGACTACATCGTGCTCGCCACCGGGTCCCACTATCCGTACCCGGCCAAGAGCGACGTGCTGGAGGCCGACGAGGCATCCCGGCACATGATGGAGACGCATCGCGCTCTGGCCGCCGCCGGACGGGTGCTGCTGATGGGGTCGGGGCCGGTGGCCCTGGAGCTGGCCGGCGAGATCCTTTCCGTCTGGCCGGACAAGCACGTCACCATCACCGGCACGGCGAAGGACATCCTGCCCGGTCGCTATGCCCCGGAGCTCCGCGCCGAACTGCGCCGGCAGCTCACCGACCGCGGCGTCGAGTTCGTGCTCGGCACCACGCTCACCGCCGACCCGGCACCGGCTCCCGGGGTGCTGGAGACGTTCACCGTCGAGACGCTCGGGGGAGATCAGATCACCGCCGATGTCTGGTTCCGCTGCCATGGCGTGGCCCCGGTGACCGGCTACCTCGCCCAGGAGCTCGCCGGCGTCCGCACGCCGAAGGGCTATCTGCGGGTCACCTCGGACCTGCGGCTGGACGGCCAGCACACGGTGTTCGCCATCGGGGACATCGCGGCCATCGACACCGACATGGCGATGCTGGCCGACATGCAGGCGAAGGTCGCCGCCGACAACATCCGCGCGCTCATCACCGGCGAGGGGGAGATCTGGTCCTACCAGCCCATGCCGCCGGGCATCCTGCTGCCGCTCGGACCCGAGGGCGGCGCCGGTCAGTTCGCCGGCCAGGACGGGGTCGTCCCCGCCGAGGTGGTCGCCGAGTTCAAGGGCCGGGCGATGTTCGTGGACCGCTATGCCGAGATCCTGGGTCTCTCGAGCCCCGATGCGCGGCAGGACGAGCACGGGGCATAGCGCTCGGCGGCCACAGGACCCGCTTCACCGCATGAAGGATCGTGGCGGCTGTCGAGCCACGATCCTTCACGTGATCCCCCGGATGCCCGGCCGTTCGGCCTGTCCTCACCGCGCCGCCGGGATGGTCAGCGTGGCCAGCGCGGAGACGAGGGGGGCGAGTTCCGGCTGCCGTCCGGCCTGTACGAGCGCGTTCGCCAGAACGGTGTCGTGAGTCGGGCGCGCGGCGTCCAACAGTGCCTGGCCCGTGTCGGTGACCTCGGTGTAGACGCCGCGCCTGTCGGTGGGGCACAGGTAGCGCCGCAGCAGCCCTCGATCCTCCAACCGGCTCACCAGCCTCGTCGTCGCCGACTGACTGAGCACGACGGCATTGGAGAGCTGGCTCATCCGCAGGTAGAACCCGTCCTGCCGGCCAAGGACGTCGAGCACGGTGTATTCACTCACCGACAACTCATGCTCACGTTGCAGCGCGCGTTCGATTGCCTCGTCGATGCGGGCGTGCAACACGGCGAGCGTGCGCCAGCCCTGCGCTCGGGCCTCGACGGCATCGTCGGCCAGTGACACGGTGCGCCTTTCCTCCGGAGACCCTTGGGGTGGTCCCGCATGGCTGCATGCTACGGTAACCAGCGTGGTCAATAACCCGCGTCTGCAAACATTGCCGTCGCGTCTAATTGTCCACGCCCTACATCAGCCTAGCCCCAACCCGGCTCAGCGGGCCGGGCGGTGGCATGCGTATTCGGCGTCGGCGACGGCAGAGACCGGTCGAGACGCCACGATGATCAGTGAAGAGCAAGGAGCATCTCCCCGATGAAGATCGACCTGACCGGCCGTACGGCACTCGTCACCGGCTCCACATCCGGGATCGGCCACGCCACGGCGGAGTCGCTCGCCCGGGCGGGCGCCGAGGTGGTCGTCAACGGCCGCGATGAGCAGCGCGTCGCCGACGCGGTGGAAGGACTTCGGAAGGTCACCGGCAGCGCCGCGATCCGCGGGATCGCCGCCGATGTCGGGACCGCGGAGGGCGTAGCAAAGATCATCACGGAGCTGGCCGACGTCGACGTGCTGGTGAACAACGCCGGCATCTTCGCGGCGACACCGGTGTTCGAGATCCCCGACGCGGACTGGCAGCGGTTCTTCGAGGTGAACGTCCTCTCCGGCATCCGGCTGGCCCGGCATTACACACCGAGGATGGTCGACCGGGGCTGGGGACGGGTGATCTTCGTCAGCAGTGAGTCCGCCGTCAAGACCCCCACCGAGATGGTCCACTACGGCATGACCAAGACCGCGCAGCTCGCGGTCTCGCGCGGGATGGCCCAGGAGGTCGCCGGGACCGGCGTCACCGTCAACAGCGTGCTCCCCGGGCCGACCCTGACACCGGGGGTCGAGGAGCTCATCACCGACCGGGTGGGCGGCGGCATCCCGCTCGAGGAGGCGGAGCGGCGCTTCATCGCGGAAGAGCGGCCGACCTCGCTGCTGCGCAGGCTGATCCGGCCCGCCGAGGTCGCCAACCTGATCACTTATGTGGCCTCGGACCAGTCCTCCGCGACGACCGGGGCGGCGCTGCGCGTCGACGGGGGCGTGGCCGAGACCATCATTCCCTGAAGGAGGAACGAGAGATCACCATGGCGGACATCCCCACCATCACCCTCGACAACGGCGTGCGGATGCCACAGCTCGGTAACGTCGTGATCCTCAAGTCGGTGACCCCGTCCCGCATCCGGGAGAACATCCAGGTCTTCGATTTCACTCTCGATGACGCGGATCTCTCCGCGCTCTCCGGCCTGGACAGGGGCGAGCGCACCGGGCCCGACCCGGACGAGTTCAACGAGGCGTAAGGCGCCGGCCGTCCCGGAGCGGCCGGTCATGGCGAGGAGATCTGACCTTCCGGGGCCTCAGCGCTTGATCAGGGCCGGGGCGAGCCTGCGCAGGTCCTCGAGCAACCGCCGGTTGTCCTCGGTGACCGGCTGGACGCAGACATGGTCGGCGCCGGCGTGGAAATGAGCCTGGATCCGCGCGGCGATGGTCTCCTCCACGCCCCACACGACGATGGCGTCGACGAGGGCGTCGGTGCCGCCGTTCTCGAACGCCTCCTCATCCCAGCCCAGCTCGCGGAGGCTCTTGCGATAGTTGGGCAGGGCCAGGTAGAAGGCCATGTACCGGCGCGCGAGGTCACGCGCCCGCGCCGGGTCGGTGTCGAGGATCACGGCCTGCTCCGGTGCGAGGATCGCGTCGGGGCCGAGCACGTGGCGGGCGCGTGAGGTGTGGAGCGGAGTCATGAAGTAGGTGTGCGCGCCCGCCGTCCGCCCGGCCGCGAGCTTGAGCATCCTCGTCCGCAGGGCGGCGAGCATCCGCGGCGCCGGCTCCGGCAGCGGGCCTTCGTATTTCGTGGCGTCCATGGCGTCGAGGTAGGACGTCATGGCCTCCAGCGGTTTGCGATAGTCGTGGCCCCGCACCGTCACGAGCGGCGCATGGCTGACACCGAGCCCCAGGATGAACCGGCCTCCGTAGGCCTCGGCCAGCGCGTTGCCGCCGTTCGCGGACGCGGTGGCGTCGCGGGCCCAGATGTTGGCGATGCCGGTGGCGACCATCAGCCGCTCGGTGGCCTCCAGCAGGATCGCCGAGTGGACCAGAGCCTCCTTGCTCCGGGGACTCTCGCCGATCCAGAGCGTGCCGTAGCCGAGGCTCTCGATCTCGCCGGCGGCCGCTCGCTCGAACGCGGCCGGCTCCTGGCTGAGCGTGCTGTTCCACACCCCGATCCGGCCCATGCGCCGCTTCAACGCCTCGAGATCCATGTTCTTTTCGGGCATCGCAACCTCACACCTGGTGCTCACTCAGTGTCGAACATCCACCACTCTACGCGTTCGGATTCGCGGGAGATCTCGCGTGGCCCGGGCGGGCCTGGAGACGGGCCTGGAGACGGGCTTGGAGACGAACGGACCAGGCTGACATGCGGGCCGACGGGATCGTAAGGTCACGGGATATGTCCGCACCTACCGCTTTCAGCCCGCAATTTCAGGCCTTCGCCGCAGACTGCTCGGCGGCGGCCATCCAGCAACAGGATCTGCTCAACACGTTTCTGGGCGGCGAGAGCCGCGACCTGGACCTGAGGGGCCGGACCCTCAGCGGCAACGGACTGACGCTGGGCGGCGTCACGGGCCTCGGCAGCTTCTCCCACGTCAGCCAGAGCTGGCTCTGGCTGTGGGAGAACCCTGGATTCGACTGGAATCACCCCGCGGTGGCGCCGCTGCGCGCGGTCTACCGCTTCGGCACGCGGGAGCGCATCCCCGAGCTGACCACGGGCCATCTCGATCTGTCCGGATTTCCCAACCGCCACTGGGCGGCGACCCTCCTGGCGATCGCGTCCGCGTACGTCCTCGGCGGGCGGGGCATCTGGTCCTGCCGGTTCAACGAAGGCAAGGGATCGGCCTACGTCACCATCGACGATTCACAGGTCCCTGTGGCGCGGTTCGACCCGGCCACCGCCCCGGCGCTGCTCGCCCGGGTCGCGCGGGTATGGCCGACGGAACAGCGCGCCGTCGTACGCGGTCTGTTCCAGCACTACGGCATGGCCTGCACCGAGACCCTGGAGCGGATCGGCGGACGCCATGCCGACGGGACCACGCTGACCGCGAGCTTCGACCTCACGGGTGTGATCACCGGCATCTCCGGGGGCCGCGCCGACCAGCGGCGCTGAACCCGCGCGGACATGGGGGCGGACATGAACGAGGGGATCTCGGAGCGCTTCGCTCCGAGATCCCCTCGTTCATGTCCGGGCGCCGCCGAGCCCCGGGAAGGCTCCTACGGGAGGCCTCCCCTGAGGAACCGCGCCCTGAGGAACCGCGCCGGACGTCCCCGCAGGTGTACGGACGTTCAGACCTGGCCGGCGCTCTCCAGCGCCGAGCAGCAGGTCTCCACCATCAGCCTGGTGACGATGTAGGGGTCCGCGTTGGCGTTGGGCCGCCGGTCCTCGAGGTAGCCCTTCTTCTCGGCCTCGACCTGCCACGGGATGCGCACGGAGGCGCCGCGGTCACCCACGCCGTAGCTGAACTGGTGCCAGGCCGCGGTCTCGTGCATACCGGTGAGCCGGCGCTCGATGTCGGCACCGTAGCCCCGGATGTGCTTGGCGGCGTTCGTGCCGAGGGCCTCGCAGGCGGTCACGATGGGCTCGTAGCCCTCGCGCATCGCCTTGGTGGAGAAGTTGGTGTGCGCTCCGGCGCCGTTCCAGTCCCCCTTGACCGGCTTGGGGTCGAGGGTGGCACCGACGCCGAAGTCCTCGGCGATGCGGTAGAGCAGCCAGCGCGCGACCCACAGCTGGTCGGAGGCCTCGAGCGGACCGCACGGGCCGATCTGGAACTCCCACTGGCCCGGCATGACCTCGGCGTTGATCCCGGAGATGGTCAGGCCGGCCCGCATGCAGGCGTCGAGGTGGGCTTCGACGATCTCACGGCCGAAGACCTCGTCGTTGCCGACACCGCAGTAGTAGAAGCCCTGGGGAGCCGGGAAACCGCCGGCCGGGAAGCCGAGCGGGCGCCCCTCCTCGAAGAAGGTGTATTCCTGCTCGATGCCGAACCACGACTCCTGGTCGGCGTAGCGCTCGGCGGCCTCACGCAGCCGTGCGCGCGTGTTCGAGAGGTGCGGCTCCATGTCGGTGCCGTAGACCTCGCACATCACGAGCCTGTCATCGCCGCCGCGGACGGGGTCAGAGCAGGAGAAGACGGGCTTGAGCACACAGTCCGACGCGCCGCCGGGTGCCTGGTTCGTGCTGGACCCGTCGAAACCCCACAGGGGCGGCTCCGCGCCATCGGGAAGGACCTTTGTCTTTGACCTGAGCCGGGCGGTGGGCTCAGTGCCGTCGATCCAGATGTACTCGGCCTTATAGGACAACGTCGATCGCCTCTTCGCAGGTTGACGGGAGGTTTCGGACATGCAGAGGTTTACAATCGGACATTTCGGATGTGTTTCCCAATTATGAACACGATGTAAACCACCTCGTGATAAACACCACATTCTCTGCGGCCGTCTACGGCGGAGCAGGTGTCCCATGCCACAATGCGCGCCCGCGAACAGGGGCTCCGGGCAGAGGGTACGGACCGGATATGACCGCTGCCGACCACCGCCGGCCAGAACCTCGCCCGTCGGGGTCGCGCCTCCTCGCCTCGCTCATCTCGGCAGGTGGCACGGCGCCGCGACGATGACCGGCCGGCCTGGCCCGGGACGCACCGAAATACTATCCGAACAGGGCGTATGCCGTCCCGGCCACCGCCTGCCGTCCTGTCCGAGGACCGCGCCGAGGTATGTCGCGAAGCCCTCGGTGGCCCGGAGCGGGGGCGGGATGGCGTTCGCGCCGGTGACGGCCGACAGCGCCATGGGCAGCACGCGCCGCGGCTCCACATCGTCATGCCCAGAGGCGAGGAGACGGAGCAGTGCGGCTAGGGCATTCTGGGAGCCATGGATTCCGAATTGACGATCATGGCCGTCCACGCCCACCCCGACGACGAGGTGCTGGGCACCGGGGGCGCGTTGGCCCGCTACGCGGAGGAGGGGGTCCGCACCGTCCTGGTGACCTGCACCAACGGCGAGCAGGGCGACGGCCCCGGCGGGGTCAAGCCGGGCGAGCCCGGCCACGATGAGGATCAGGTGAGCGCCGGCCGCCTCGACGAGCTCCGGGCCTCCGCCGCCCACCTGGGCATCACGGACCTGGAACTGCTCGGCTACCGCGACTCGGGCATGGTCGGCTGGAGCGGCAACGACAATCCGGACGCGTTCTGCAACGTCCCCGTCGAGCGGGCGGCCGCACGGCTGGCCGAGCTGATGGAGCGCTACCGTCCCCAGGTCGTCGTCACCTATGACGAGAACGGCGGCTATGGACATCCGGACCACATCCAGGCTCACCGGATCGCGATGGCGGCGGCCGAGGTCAGCGGAATCCCGCGCAAGTTCTACTACACCGCCATCCCGCGGGCCCGGATGGCGGAGCTGTTCGACTATCTCCGCAGCACCGGGTCCGCACCGGAGGACCTGGAGCTCCCGGAGGACTTCGGGACCCCGGACGAGCTGATCACGACGGTCATGGACGTGTCGGCCCATGCCGAGCGCAAGCGCAAGGCGCTCGAGGCGCACGCCAGCCAGGGGGACAACATCTTCCTGCTGCGCATGCCCGAGGAGGCCCAGCAGCGCGCGTTCGGCCTGGAGGCCTTCGTGCGCCGCTTCAGCGAGGTCCCGGTCCCCGAGGGCCCGGAGGACGACCTGTTCGCAGGCCTGCGCTGATCCACTTGTCCACAGTGGAGGACCGGCGGGGCCGGGCAGCGCGAGCTCCTGTCCACAGACTGTGGACAGGGCACCCCGGGTCCGGCTCCGGCGATGGGCGGACCGCCGTGGAAAACCGGGTCGCGGTCCGGCCGGGACTCCGCCTACCGTTCAGCCATGGCAGTTCTGCTCTCGGTCAACATCGGCAGGCCCCGCGGCAATCCGTGGAACAACGCCGACACGACCGGCATCGACAAGCGCCCGGTGCTCGGGCCCGTCGCGGTGAGCGAGCCGGGGCCCAAGGGGACCGGCGCGGTCGGCCTCGCGGGTGACCGGGTCTACAACGTCAGACACCACGGTGGCACGGACCAGGCCGTCTATGCCTACGCTCGCGAGGACCTGGACCGGTGGGCGGCCGAGCTCGGCCGGGAGCTGCGCACCGGGGTCTTCGGCGAGAACCTCACCACCTCCGGGCTCGACGTGAACGGCGCGTTGATCGGTGAACGCTGGCGGATCGGCGGGCGGACCGTACTCGAGGTGACGTGTCCGCGGTTCCCGTGCGCCACGTTCGGCGGCTGGATGGCGGAGGACGGCTGGCTCAAGCGCTTCACCCGGAGTGCGCTCCCCGGCGCCTACCTCAGGGTCATCGAGCCGGGTGAGATCCAGGCCGGTGACCGGATCACGGTGGAGACGCGTCCCGAGCACGACGTCACGACCGCGCTGGTGTTCCGCGCACTGACCCTGGAGCCCGACCTGCTGCCCAGGCTGACGGCCGCCGACGCGTTGCCCGCGCACATCAAGGACAAGGTGCGCAAGCGGATGTCCTGAAGCGGATGTCCTGAGGCGCGTTTCCTGAGGCGCGTGGCCTGACCGACCGCGAACAACCGCAAGATCACGGTGGGTTCCGCTGGCGTGATCTTGCGGTTGTTCGCGCCGGCGGGTCGGCTTTCCGGCGCTCAGTCGTCGAAGCTGGCGAAATAGGAGGCCGCCATGTCCTCGTCACCGTGCCCCTGGGCGATCGCGCGGCGGAAACGCTCCGCGCCCGCGGCGGCGAGGTCCATGCGCACCCCCGCCTGCTCACCCGCGGCGACGATGAGCCGCGCGTCCTTCTCCGCCGTGGCGGTCGCGAAGCTCGGAGCGAAGTCGCCGTCCCGGATGGCCGCCGACTTGGCCTTGAGATAGCCCAGGTCCAGCGGTCCCCCGGCGATCGCGTCCAGGAAGTCCTGCGGGTCCACGTCCAGTCCCTTGGCCAGCGCCATGACCTCCGCGGTGCCGTGCGTGACCGCGAGCACCCAGCTGTTGGCCACGAGCTTGAGCCGGGTGGCCGCGCCGGCCGCGCTGTCGTCGCCGACCCAGGCCGTACGGCTCCCGATGGCGTCGAAGACGGTCCGCAGAGCGGCGTGCGCCCCGGCCGAACCCGCCGCCAGCACGGTGAGCTGCCCGTTCTCGGCGGGTTGCCGCGTCCCGAGTACGGGAGCGTCGATGAAGACCAGGCCGTGTTCGGCCGCGAAGGACGCCAGCTCGGCCAGGGACTCCAGGCCGACGGTGGTGGACTGGGCCCAGATGGTGCCCGGCCGCAGCGACGGAGCCGCCTCGCGCATCACCTCGAGGACCGACGGACCGTCGTGCAGCATGGTCAACACGATCTCGGCACCGTCCACGGCCTCGGCCGGCGTGTCGGTGACCCGCGCGCCGTCGGCCGCCAGCGGCTCGGCCTTGGCCCGGGTGCGGTTCCACGCACGTACCTCATGGCCGGCCCGGGCGAGGTTACGGGCCATCGCCGACCCCATGATCCCGGTACCCAGAACTGCTACAGAGGGCTTGTCTGTCATGGACGGATCTCTCCCAGCCTTGGCTTCTTCATGTGAATGTCCCTGCGGTCGGGTGCCCCCGGCGCACTCGCCTACGGTCCGTACGGGCCGGCCACGCGAAGCAGGCACAGCGGCACACCAAGTCAAGCACCCGAGATCGTCCGGCCATGCCCGGCCCCGTCCGCCGCGCATGCCACCCGATGTCCTGGGATCATCACCTGATGGCCCATCTCGGACTTGTCACCGTTGTCGTGCGCGACTATGACAAGGCCACCTCCTTCTATGTCGGCACGCTGGGCTTCGAGCTGCGCGAGGACACCCGGCTCGACGATCGCAAACGGTGGGTCGTGGTGTGCCCGCGCGGAGCACGGGAGACCGGGCTGCTGCTGGCCGAGGCCGCGAACCCCCGGCAGCGAACGCGGCTGGGGGACCAGACCGGCGGACGTGTCGGCTTCTTCCTGCACACCGGCGACTTCGACGGGGATCACGCCCGGATGCGGGCGGCCGGGGTCACGTTCCTGGAGAGCCCGCGGCGGGAAACCTATGGCATGGTCGCCGTCTTCGAGGACCTGTACGGCAACCGGTGGGACCTGATCCAGCCCACGGGCGCCGCGGTGCGATGAACCACGCCCGCGAAATGCCACCACGGCCCCGTGAGCAGTGCTCAGACGGCCCAGGGCGGCACGATCCGCTCGGCTCCCATGGGCCCCATCTCGCACGCGTCGTCACCGCCGCCGGGGATGTAGACGCGCGCGCCGCCCGGGGCCGCGACGATGGCGGTGAAGCCGGCCCGAGGGTCGGCGAAGACCTGGCGGGCCGCGCCGGGCGGCATGATCACGGTGTCGCCCCGTTCGACGCGTACCTTCTCGCCGTCGAGGTCGACCGTCGCACCGCCTTCGGTGAACGTCCACACCTGCTCGGCGTCGAAGGCGTGCAGCGGGCCCTGCTGCCCCGGCCCCATCCGGGCCTGCCAGAGCGCCAGTCCGGCGCCGCCCTGGGCGGGGGAGGCGAGAGTCGTCATGACACCGTTCGGCGTCTCGGTCCGGCGGTTTTCGGCACTGCGGATGACCGGCATCGCGCCATCTCCTAAACTAGGCAACAT
>DASYNF010000090.1:0-21300 GCA_036008685.1 Actinomadura sp.
GTGATCTTGCGGTTGTTCGCGCGAACAACCGCAAGATCACGGCGGAGTCGTCTTTTGGAGGCATCGCATGTACTTCACCGACCGGGGTATCGAGGAGCTTGCCGACCGACGTGGCTCCGAGGACGTCACCCTGGCGTGGGTGGCCGAGCGGTTGCGTGAGTTCGTCGATCTCAACCCCGAGTTCGAGACACCTGTCGAACGCCTCGCCACCTGGCTCGCCCGCCTCGACGACGAAGACTGAGACAGCGGCCGAGCCGGGGCCCGGCCGCCACGCTCGGCTCGGTGGGCGGGCCGGCCAGCGGGCCGACACGCTGGAGCGAGTCGAGATATATCTTGACTTGCCACAAACGCGATATATCGTTTTTAGGTGAGGCCGGCGAGCGGGAAGGCGTGACCTGATGCCGCGGTGGACTGTCGAGGACACGACGGACCTCGATTTCAACGGGGTCGTCGCACTCAAGGTGATGCTGGTGAGCGGCGACGTCTCCGTGCTCGCCGGCGGCGACGAACCCTCGGTCCACGTCGCCGAGGTCAACGGCCGGCCCCTGACGATCAGCCATGAGGCCGGCATGCTCAACGTCTCCCACGAAAACCTGCTGCTCGAGGGCCTGCTCACCTGGGTGCGCAACAACCGGTCGAGCGCGGACGTCACCGTCACGGTCCCCCCGGACTGCCCGGTCAGCCTCAACCTGGTCAACGCCAACGCGGTCGTCACCGGGCTGACCTCCGGCGTCTCCGTCCGAAGCGGCGCCGGTGAGATCACCCTCGACGGAGTGACCGGCCGGGTGAACGCCGACATGATCGGCGGGGTCGTGGAGGCCCAGGGCCTCGACGGCACGGTCCAGTTCACCTCCGTGTCCGGCGATCTCGCGCTGGCCGGCGGCTCGATCGAACGGCTCACCGGGCGTTCCGTGAGCGGGCGGATCGCCGCCGACATCGACCTCATCGAGGGGGGACAGGTCCAGGTCAACACGGCGTCGGGAGAGGTCACGCTGCGGCTCCCCGCCTCGACGTCGGCCGAGGTCTCCCTCACCACGATCACGGGCCGGATCGACAGTTCCTTCCCGGAGTTGAAGGCCCCCAGCCGATCGGTGCCGCACACCCTGACCGGCACCCTCGGCGACGGCTCGGGGCGGGTGACCGTGAACACCGTGTCGGGAACGATCACGGTCCTCAGCCGGCCGGACGACAACGCTCGCCCCGGCGGCGAGCCGGATGTGGAGGTTTGATGTCCCCCGTCTTCGGCCATGGCCGCCTGCGGCTCTATCTGCTGAGGCTCCTGGCGGAGAGCCCGCGGCACGGCTACGAGGTCATCAGGCTGCTGCAGGACCGCTTCCTCGGGGTCTACTCCCCCTCACCCGGCACGATCTACCCACGCCTCGCCCGCCTGGAGTCGGAAGGGCTCGTGACGCACGAGGTCATCAAGGGCAAGAAGGTCTACCAGATCACCGACAAGGGCCGCGCCGAGCTCGAACGCCGCATGGACGAGCTCGCCGATTTGGAACAGGAGATCGCCGCCTCGGCTCAGGAGTTCGCGCGGGAGGTCCAGGAGGACGTGCGCCAGACCGTACGGTCGCTGCGCGAGGAGCTGACCCAGGCGACCAAGGGCATGCGCGACCAGAGCGGCACCACCTCGTGGGAGGGGTGGAAGGGCGGCGCCGACCGCCAGAAGCAGGAGTGGCAGCGGCAGAAGGAGCACTGGCGCGGGCAGCGGCAGAACTGGAAGAACGAGTGGCGCCAGAACTGGGAGGAGGCGTGGCGGGCCGTCTGGAGCGAGGACACCGCGACGCCTGCCGCCGAGGAGGAGTCCGCCCGCACGCCCGGCGAGGCCCCCTCCGCTGGGGGGGAGGACCCTCGCCGGGTGTACGAGCGGGCGCTCCGCGAGTTCGTGGAGGACGCGCGCAGACAGGCGTGGACGTCCGACGCGGACGAGGAGATGCTCGCCGCCGCCCGGGCGCTGCTCCGGGAGACCGGCGAACGCCTCCGCACCGACATCTTCCGCACGCCCCCCGAGTGACTACGGGGTGAAGACGACCTTTCCGAAAAGGTCGCCGTCGGCCATGGCCGCGAACCCCTCCCGGGCCTCGGACAGCGGCAGCGTACGGTCGATCTGCGGCCGCGCCCCGGTGGCGACGCAGAAGCGTGCCAGCCGTACGAGCTGATCGCGGGTCCCCATGGTGGATCCGGTGACCGACAGTTGCAGGAAGAAGACGCGGGTGAGCTCCGCGGGCGGCATCGGGCCGCTCGTGGCTCCGGAGACGACGATGCGCCCGCCCGGCCGAAGCGACTTCATCGAATGCGCCCAGGTGGCCTCGCCGACGGTCTCCATGACCCCGTCGACGCGCTCGGGCAGGCGCGCCCCGCTCTCGAAGACCGCGTCGGCACCGAGCTCGAGAGCCCGCTTGCGCTTGGCCTCGCTGCGGCTCGTGGCCCAGACGCGGTAGCCGGCGGCCGAGCCGAGGGCGATGAGCGCGGTGGCCACGCCCCCGCCCGCACCCTGGACCAGCACGGTGGATCCCGGCTGCAGACCCGACTTGTCGAAGAGCATCCGGTAGGCGGTCAGCCAGGCCGTGGGGAGGCAGGCGGCCTCCTCGAAGGACAGTGCCGCGGGCTTGGGCACGAGATTGCGGCGTGGTACGGCCACCCGCTCCGCGAACGTGCCGTCGTAGGTCTCCGACAGCAGCGAACGCTTGGGGTCCAGGGTCTCGTCGCCGCCGCCCCGGTCAGGGTCGCCGATGACGGAGTGCACGATGACCTCGTTGCCGTCCTCGTCCACACCCGCGGCGTCACAGCCGAGGATGAGGGGCAGCCGTTCGGCCCGCACCCCCACGCCGCGCAGCGTCCACAGGTCGTGGTGGTTCAGCGCCGTGGCCTTGACCGTGACGGTGGTCCATCCTTCGGGGACGTCCGGCTCGGGCCGATCGCCGAGCTCGAGTCCGTTGAGCGGGTTGTCTGCGTCGATTCGGGCAGCCGTGACAGCGAACATCTCGTCAGGGTAGACCGCCGCGACCCCGCATGGCGGGCCGGGTCGGGTCGGGTCCGGTCGGGCCTGCCCCGCTCCGGCTGCCGGGGTGGCGGGCCGGCGCGCTGGGGACCGGACCCGCCGCACGTCGGCGTCCCCGCGGGACCGCCCGGACGAAGCCGGGGTCGCCGCTCGCGCCCCGTCTGTCCCGCTGCCACGGCCGCCCGGCGGCCGTGGCAGCGGGACCGCGGATCAGATGCGGTTGACGCCTTCTTCGCGGGCCTGAGCCGAGACCGCCTGGATCACGGCAGGCGCCACACGCTCGTCGAACGGGCTCGGGACCACGTAGTCGGCGCTCAGGTCGTCACCGACCACGGCGGCGAGCGCCTCCGCCGCCGCGAGCTTCATGCCCTCCGTGATGCTGTGCGCGCGCACGTCGAGGGCACCGCGGAAGATCCCGGGGAACGCGAGCACGTTGTTGATCTGGTTCGGGAAATCGCTGCGGCCGGTCGCGACCACCCGGGCGTGCCGCCGGGCGGCCTCAGGGTGGATCTCCGGCGTGGGGTTGGACAGCGCGAAGACGATGGCGTCTTCGGACATGGTGGCGATCGCGTCCTCACGGACCGTGCTCCCCGACAGGCCGATGAAGACATCGGCGCCGTGCAGAGCCTCTTCGGTCGAGCCGCTGAGCCGGGCCTTGTTGGTCGCCGCGGCCAGTGCCTTCTTCACCGCGTTGAGTCCGTCTCGGCCCTCGTAGAGCAGGCCCTTGCTGTCGGACACGACGATGTCCCCGATGCCGGCGTTGAGCAGGATCTGGGTGACCGCCACCCCGGAGGCGCCGGCGCCGGCGACCACGGCCCGCATGGCCGACAGCGGCTTGCCGACCAGCCGGGAGGCGTTCTTGAGCGCGGCGAGCACCACGATCGCGGTTCCGTGCTGGTCGTCGTGGAAGACCGGGATGTCGAGGGCCTCGCGCAGCCGCCTCTCGACCTCGAAGCAGCGCGGCGCGCTGATGTCCTCGAGGTTGATGCCGCCGAAACTCGGGGCGAGCCTGATGATGGTCTCGACCAGTTCGTCCACATCGGTGCAGTCGAGACAGATCGGCACGGAGTCCACACCGGCGAACTCCTTGAACAGCAGTGCCTTGCCCTCCATGACCGGCATCGCGGCCGCGGGACCGATGTCCCCCAGCCCGAGGACGGCCGTGCCGTCGGACACCACGGCGACCACATTTGACACCCAGGTGTAGTCGTTGACGAGTTCCGGTTCCTCGGCGATCGCCATGCAGACCCGGGCCACCCCGGGGGTGTACGCGAGCGACAGGTCGTCGTTGTCCCGCACGGGAACGGTGGAACGGATCTCGAGCTTGCCTCCGCGATGCAACGCGAAGGCCGGATCGGAGTCACGGGTGGTCGTGTTTGGGGAATCCCCGGTCATAGCGACCCCTTGGGTTGATTTCCTGCTTCGGGCAGACGGCCGCGGATGGGTACCGATCCAGGTGGTCGCATCAGGCGGTCGTCTCTCGACATACGGGGGTCGCCCGCGTTCCCTGATTGTGGCATACCCGCCCTCCGGACCCGGGCAGCTGTCGGACACCGAACAGACGCGAATCTTTGGTAGGCGGATCTGGCCGGCCTGTGTCGCCGGCCCGGGACGAGGGCTTAGCGCACCTCATCTGAGCAGGTAGGTTCTCCTGAGGAGACCTGTTGTCCGATTGTGTCGCATCCTTAACCAGCGACGGGCCCGGGCTCCGACAAAATGTCGATCAAAGATCCGGATCATCTACGACCTTCGACGGCGCACAGTCCCCCGGGAGGACCACATGCGAATCTGGCCTGGAGTGACCGACAGAAGACCAGAGGCCGGCCGGCGCCCGCGATTCGCGGCCCTCGCCACGGTCATCACCGCCGTCACCCTCGCGGCGGGCTGTGGGGGCGGGTCCGGGACCGGGACCGCGACCCCCGGCGGGGTCAAGCTCGTCACGCCGGGCAAGCTGAAGGTCTGCACCAACCTCCCGTACGAGCCCTTCCAGTTCAAGCAGGGCGCCAAGGACGTCGGCTTCGACGTGGACCTGATGGACCTCGTCGCCAAGAAGCTCGGCGTGACCCAGGAGCTCGTCGACATGGACTTCGACTCGATCAAGGGTGGTACGGCGCTGAACGCCCGCCGGTGCGACGTGGCCGCGGCCGGGATGACCATCACCGACGAGCGCAAGCGCAATCTGGACTTCTCCATCCCCTACATGGACGAGGCCATCGCCGTGATGGCCCCCAAGGGCACGGGCGCGAAGAACCTGGACGACATCAAGGCCAAGCACCTGTCGCTCGGTGTGCAGGCCGCGACGACGAGCCTGGACATGGCCAAGGCCAAGGGCATGGACCCCAAGCAGTACAAGGACTCGGGCAAGGAGCTCATGGCCCTGCAGTCCGGTCAGGTCAAGGTCATCCTGCAGGACCTGCCCGTGGTCAACACCTGGATGAAGAAGCCGGCCGTGGGGGGCAAGTTCGAGATCGGCGGGACCTTCACCACCGGTTCGCAGTACGGCTTCGCGGTCAAGAAGAACGGCGACCCCCAGCTGCTCAAGACCATCGACGACGTGCTTCAGCAGGCCATAAACGATGGGACCTGGGCAGGCTCCTACACCAAGTGGCTGGGCACCGCACCGGCCTCGACCCCGAAGCCCTCCGCACCCTCCTCCCCAGGCCCGACGGCGACCCCCTGATCTGACATGACCTCACCGACCACCGTGGCCGAGCCCGGTCCGTCCCAGGGAACTCCCGGCCGGACCGGGCTGAGCCCGCGCCAGCGCAGACGGATCAGTCTCGGCGTCCAGTACACCCTCTTCGTCATCGTGATGGCCCTCGTGGCGTCGGTCGCGGACTGGCACGCGATCGCGCAGAACTTCCTCAAGCTGGACGTGGCGAAGTCCACGATCCCGGACATCTTCGCCGTCGCGCTCAAGAACACGATCGTGTTCACCATCAGCGGCTACGTCCTGGGCTTCGCGCTCGGCATGGTGCTGGCCCTCATGCGGCTGTCGTCCGTGCTCCCGTACCGCTGGGTCTCTCTCGTCTACATCGAGATCTTCCGCGGCATCCCGGCACTGCTGATCTTCGCGTTCATCCTCTTCCTGCCGGCCGCCTTTCCCGGCTTCCAGAACTTCCCCGGAGGCACCTACGGCCAGGTCGCACTGGGCCTGGGCCTGGTCTCGGCCGCCTACATGGCCGAGACCTTCCGGGCCGGCATCCAGGCGGTGCCGAAGGGGCAGGTGGAGGCGGCGCGCTCCCTGGGCATGTCCCACACCCGCGCCATGGTCTCGATCATCATCCCGCAGGCCGTACGGCTGGTGATCCCGCCGCTCACCAATGAGCTGATCCTGCTGTTCAAGGACTCCTCAATGGCCTTCATCCTGGGGGTCACCTCGGCCACGACCGAGCTCACGAAGTTCGGCTCGGACCTGTCGACCGCCAACGCCAACGGCACTCCGCTGCTGGTCGCCGGCGCCACCTATCTGATCATCACGGTGCCGCTCGGGATCCTGGTCCGGCGCCTCGAGGCCCGCCAGGCGAAGGCACGGTGACGCGATGACACCCGCGGTGGAGATCCGCGACCTGCACAAGTCCTTCGGTCAGCTCGACGTCCTCAAGGGCATCGACCTCACCGTCGACCCGGGCCAGGTCATCTGCGTCATCGGCCCGTCCGGGTCGGGCAAGTCGACGCTGCTGCGCTGCGTCAACCTGCTGGAACAGCCGACGTCCGGCCGGGTCGCCGTCAACGGGGTCGACCTCACCGACCCGGATGTGGACCTCGATCGCGCCCGCCGCCAGGTGGGCATGGTCTTCCAGCAGTTCAACCTGTTCCCGCACATCTCCGTGCTCGACAACGTGGTGATCGGCCAGCGGCGGGTCCTCAAGCGGGACAAGGCCGACGCGGAGCGGGTGGCGCGCGAGAACCTGACGAAGGTCGGCGTCATCGAGAAGGCCGGCAGCTATCCGTCCCAGCTGTCCGGCGGCCAGCAGCAGCGCGTCGCGATCGCGCGGGCGCTGGCGATGGATCCGACGCTCATGCTCTTCGACGAGCCCACCTCCGCCCTCGACCCGGAGCTGGTCGGGGACGTGCTCGCGGTCATGCGCGCGCTCGCGGACGAGGGCATGACGATGCTGGTGGTCACCCACGAGATGGGCTTCGCCCGGGATGTGGCCGACCACGTGGTGTTCATGGACCAGGGCATGATCGTCGAGCAGGGCCCACCGGACCAGGTCATCGGTGATCCGCAGGAGGAACGGACCCGCGTCTTCCTGCGCCGCGTACTCGATCCGACGCACGCTCAGGTCGGCGAGACCGGCAACCTCTGACCCCACGGTCCCCGAACCCGCCCCGGGTTCGGGGACCGCGTACGGCCGTCACTCCGCAGGTGATTTCACCGCGAACGAACAGGCGTCTTCGACGACGTGGCGTGCAATACTCGATGCAGCGAACTGACGCTACGGTCGGGTCGACTCCGTGAGGAGCGCACGTGGACCTCGCCTCTTACGCGGACCTGGTGGTCGAACTCGTGAACACGCAGGATCCCGCCCAGGACTCGCTGCGTGATCTCGACACGCTGCAGCAACTGCTCGAGATCCGCCCCCATCTGAGCGGACGGGTGTCCAGGCGTGATCTCGACGCGATGCGCGACCTCCGCACGGAACTACGCTCCATCTTCGAGGCCGCCGCGGCCGGTGACCACGACCAGGCCGTCGAGCGGCTGAACACCCTGATGATCCAGCATCCGATCCACCCGCAGATCTCCGGCCACGACGGGCAGGACTGGCACCTGCACCTCACCGAGAGCGGTTCGGTGCCGGATCGCTACGCCGCCGGGGCCTCGATGGGCCTGGCCGTCTATATCAGCGATCACGGGATCGAGCGGCTCGGGCTCTGCCGGGCCCCCGGGTGCGCGAACGTCTACTTCGACACTTCCCCGGACCGGTCACTGCGCTACTGCTCCGGCCACTGCGCGACCCGGGCCGACGCCCCCGGCTATCGCGACCGCCGCCGCGAGAGCGCGGAGGCCGATATGGGGCGCGTGGACAGCGGCCGATAACGCACCACCACGCGGCCCACGACCAGGCGGTCCGGCACGGCGTCGAAATCCCAGCTGTCCTGACGTCCGGGGGCACGCTGGTTGTCGCTCTCGAGCCACCAGCCGTCGTCGGTGCGGTGCACCGCCCGCTTCACGATCATCTGATCCGGCCGGCGCGGATGCCAGGCCACGACGACGTCGCCGGCCCGCACCCGCCCCCAGGTACGGACGACGACACGATCTCCGGGCTGCAGCGTGGGCGACATCGACTCGCCCGTGACCCCGAAGCTCCTCAACGGCATCCGCATGTCATGCCTCTGTGCTGAGCGGGAAGGAGCACGGGAGTAGTGTCGACTCGTAGACCATGATCCGATCAAGGGAAGGAACCGTGCAGGTGCTCGCAAACCTTCTGCGTCCGAAGACCATCGTCTCCGCGCACTGCGACCTACCATGTGGCGTATACGACCCCGCACAGGCGAGGATCGAGGCCGAGTCGGTCAAGGCCATCTGTGAGAAGTACGCCTCCAACGAGGACCCGGTGTTCCGGGCCAGGGCCATAATGATCAAAGAGCAGCGCTCCCAGCTCGTGAAGGAGCACCTGTGGGTGCTGTGGACCGACTACTTCAAGCCGCCGCACTTTGAGAAGTACCCGCAGCTGAACAACCTGTTCAACGAGGCCACCAAGCTCGCGGGCGCCACCGGCACCAAGAACAGCATGGACGTCGCCGTCGCCGAGAAGCTGCTCGGCAAGATCGCGGAGATCGACAAGATCTTCTGGGAGACCAAGCAGGCCTAGGTCACCGTAACAGGGCCGGTTCCGCCGCGGCGGAACCGGCCCTGCGTGTATCGAGAGGCCCACGGAGTGGAAGACTGAGCGCGCCGCGCGTACGCAACGGAGCCGCCAGACGGTAGTTTCGAAGCAGCGGACCATCCCCCGTAGGGAGTGACGTGACCGAGGAAACCGCTGCTATGCCAGCCAGTACGAAGTTGACCCTGCGCGACCTGGTGACCGTACGGTTGCCGGCCGCCAGCGCCTATCTTTCGGTCCTGCGGACCGCGACCGCAGGACTCGCCGCACGGCTCGACTTCACCCTCGACGAGATCGAGGACCTCCGCATCGCGGTGGACGAGGCGTGTGCGATGCTCCTCGCGCAAGCGGTTCCCGGGACCGATCTGCAGTGCGAGTTCGAACTGACCGGGGACGCCATGCGGATCGCCGTGTCCGTCCTCACAGTCGATGGGCGAGTGCCCAGCCGTGAGACCTTCGCCTGGACCGTGCTGTCGTCCCTCGCCGGGGACGTCGACGCACGGGTGGGCACCGACGACCGAGTGACCGTGATGCTGCAGAAGCGCCGCGGTGCGGCGGGAGCCCCGTGACGGAGAAGACCACCCTGGCAGGCAACAGCTCCGGCAACGAGCGGACGGACACCGCGGTCCCGGACCGCACCCGTGCGCGCGGGCTCTTCGAGCGCCTCACCCAGCTGCCCGAGGGGGATCCGGAGCGTCAGCGCATCCGCGACCAGCTCGTCGAGCTCCATCTGCCACTGGTGGAATACCTGGCTCGCCGGTTCCGCAACCGCGGTGAGTGGCTCGACGACCTCGTCCAGGTCGCCACGATCGGGCTCATCAAGTCGATCGACCGGTTCGACCTCGAACGCGGCGTCGAGTTCTCGACCTATGCGACGCCCACCATCGTCGGCGAGATCAAGCGCCACTTCAGGGACAAGGGCTGGGCCGTCCGGGTGCCCCGGCGGCTTCAGGAGCTCAAGCTCTCCCTCACCAAGGCGATCAGTGAGCTGGCCCAGCGCGAGGGCCGGGCCCCGACGGTCAGCGAGCTGGCCCAGCACCTGCAGATGACCGAGGAGGAGGTGCTCGAGGGCCTGGAGTCGGCCAACGCCTACTCCACCGTGTCCCTCGACGCACCCGACTCCGGTGACGAGGACGCGCCCGCCGTGGCCGACTCACTCGGGATCATCGACGACTCCCTCGAGGGCGTCGAATATCGCGAGTCCCTCAAGCCGCTTCTCGAGAAGCTGCCCGCACGGGAGAAGAAGATCCTGCTGCTGCGGTTCTTCGGCAACATGACCCAGTCGCAGATCGCCTCGGAGCTCGGGATCTCGCAGATGCACGTGTCCCGCCTGCTCGCCCGGACCCTCGCCCAGCTTCGTGAGGGCCTCACCGCCGACGAGTGACCGAGCCGGCCGTACGCGCGCGTACGGCCGGCCGTGTCGTGCGGCCATCGCGGCCGTCCGCGGGTCCGTCGGTGAGTGGTGCCGTCGGGCGGGGTCACGCCGGCCGGCGCCATGGGGCATGGTCCGTCCCATCCCGCTTCGGCCTGTTCGGCCCACTCGCCCTATTCGCCGGGTGAGTGCTCTCCGTGCACCAGGACGTCGTTACTGGGCTTGGACAGCAGGAGGACCAGCGCCGTCAAGGCGAGCACGATCATCGGCACCCCGATGGCGTACTGACCGCTCTGGATCATGGACACCGAGATCGGCACGGCGAAGAGCTGGGTCAGCACGGCCGGTGACCGGCTCCACCGCCGCGCCTGCAGGAGCCCCCTGGCGACGAGGAGCATCCCGCCCCCGCCGGCCAGTGCCAGCACCGTGACGCCGATCGCGCTGGCCGGATCGAGCGGCTTGCCGACGATCGTCTCCCAGCCGACGAACAGCCCGAATCCGAGCGCGGCGACGCCCTCGGCGGCCTCGATGGCGGCACCGACGGTCAAGGTGAGGGGACGTCCGGTCACATCGGGAACCCTACTGCCCACCGGCGAGGCCCGGAGCGGTGGCCACGGATACGCTGGCGCCGTGCGTGCGATGCTCATTACGAACCCCAAAGCGACCTCGACGTCCCGGCGAGCGCGTGATCTGTTCGTCCGGGCCTTCTCTGACAACCTCAATCTCGAGATCGCCACGACCGGTCACCGCGGTCACGCGACCGAGCTCGCACGTAGGGCCCGCGACGAGCACTACGACCTCGTGATCACGCTCGGTGGCGACGGGACGGTGAACGAGGCGGTCAACGGGCTCCTCGCCGACGGACCGTCGAGCGACCTCCCCTCCCTGGCGGTGTTGCCCGGCGGCAGCGCGAACGTGTTCGCCCGCTCATTGGGCCTGCCCAACAACGCGGTCGGTGCCGCGAAGCTCATCCTCAACGCACTCCGGCAGGACCGTTATCGCGACGTCGGTCTCGGACTCGCCGATGACCGCTACTTCACCTTCTGCGGCGGCGTCGGCCTGGACGCCGAGGTCGTACGGGCCGTGGAGCAGCTGCGAGGTTCGGGGTTCCGGGCCGACCCGACCCTCTATCTGCGGGCCGCGCTGCGGCAGTTCTTCGCGGTCACCGACCGCACGCAGCCGGCGTTGACCATCGAACGTCCGGGCCGGACTCCGGTGAGCGATCTGTTCCTGGCCGTGGTCTCCAATACGACGCCGTGGACCTATCTCGGCCCGCTCGAGGTCAATCCGAACCCGTTGGCGGACTTCAACGCGGGACTCGAGGTGTTCGGCGCTCGCAGCCTGGCCGTACGGCCGGTCGCGCACATGCTCTTCCAGATGCTGCTCCCTCGTACGAGGCCGCGGCGGGGCTGGGGCGGCCTCAACCTGCCCGATGCGACGGAACTCACGATCCGCTCGTCGCGCCCCATCGCCTTCCAGCTCGATGGCGACTATCTTGGCGAGCGAGAGCAGATTCAGTTCCGCTCCGTACCCAAGGCGATACGCGTCGTCATGTGACTCTCCCTCGGAGAGAGCGTCCTTCGCCGTACAGTGAGTGACTCGCGACACCATGTGACACATGCGACACCCATACTTTGAGAAAGTTTTCTCAAAGGTCTTGCGTGGTCCTGGACTGCCCTGACACGCTCAAAGTGCGCCAGCCGAACAGGGGACCGGGTTTGCCGCCTCTCGATCGATAGCGCCCCAGAACAACTCTCCGGGAACGAATCAACAGATTCCGGACCCATTCATAACATCGTGAAACCGTTCACAAGTGGAGTCATCCTCCACGCTGAAGAAGGAGTGACCGCATGGACTGGCGCCACCGCGCAGCCTGCCGTGACGTGGACCCCGAGCTGTTCTTCCCGATCGGCAACACCGGTCCGGCGATATTGCAGATCGAAGAGGCCAAGCAGGTATGCCGCCGTTGCGCCGTGTCCGAGGCCTGTCTTCAGTGGGCCCTGGAGTCCGGGCAGGACTCCGGTGTCTGGGGCGGTATGAGCGAGGACGAGCGCCGGGCGCTCAAGCGGCGCAACGCCCGTGCCCGGGCCCGCGCCAACGTCTGACCTGCGGCCCTTGACCTACGGGTCTCGGACATGAACAGCGCGACATGAACAGAGCGACATGAAGAGAGCGTCCGTGGCGGAGGCCACGGACGCTCTCTTCATGTCGACTCACGTCCGCTCATGTCCACAGAGGACCCCTCACATTCAGAGAGGGTCCCCCCTGTCCACGGGGAGCACGCAGCGTCCCAGCCGTTCCGGGCCGGGACGCTGCGGTGGTGGCGAAGGACGGAGGCCCTGTTCCAGGGAGATGTCGAGGTGGACCTCGGTGCCGCCCCCGGCCCTCGGCTGGAACTCCAGCCTCCCGCCCAGCTCGCCGACGATCAGTGTCCGGACGATCTGCAGGCCGAGGCTCGTGGCGGACTCCACATCGAAGTCGGCCGGGAAGCCCTTCCCATCATCGGCGACGACGACCGACAGCCGCTCCTCACCTCGAGAGGCGATCACCTCCAGGGACCCGTCGCAGTCCGGGAGGCCGTGCTCGAGGGCGTTCTGCAGCAGTTCGGTCAGCACCATGGCGAGTGGGGTGGCGATGGCCGCGGGGAGCACACCGAAGCTGCCGCTCCGCTTCGGCCTGACCGGGGTCTCCGGAGACGAGACCTCCGCCGCCATAGTGATCACACGGTCGGCGATGTCATCGAAGTCCACGAGCTCCTCAGGAGTATGCGACAGCGTCTCATGGACGATCGCTATGGAGCCGACCCGCCGTACGGCCTCGTCCAGCGCGGCCCTCCCCTCCGGAATCCGCAGCCGCCGGGCCTGGAGCCGCAGCAGCGCGGCGACCGTCTGCAGATTGTTCTTCACCCGGTGGTGGATCTCCCGGATCGTGGCGTCCTTGGTCATCAGCTCGCGGTCACGCCAGCGGAGCTCGGTGACGTCGCGGAGCAGAGCGATGGCGCCGATCCTGGAGTCGTCGACCACCAGCGGGATCAGCCGCATCTGCACCACCGAGCCGTGGGACTCGACCTCGACCTCGCGACCGACACGACCGCTCAGTGACACGACGAGCGACTCCTCGAGCGGCTCGCCGGTGTCGCACAGCGCCGCCGTCGTCTCGCCGAGCGAGATGCCCACCAGGTCGGTGGCCAGGCCGAGCCGCCGGAAGGCCGACTGGGCGTTCGGGCTCGCATAGACCACCCGGCCGGACGCGTCCAGACGGAGGAGCCCGTCTCCCACGCGGGGGGCGCGGATCAGGTTGGGTTCCTCCCCCGGAACCGGGAACCGCCCATCGCTGATCATCTGAGCGAGGTCGCTGGCGCTCTGGAGATAGGTCAGCTCCAGCCGGGAGGGAGTGCGCGCGGAGCTGAGATTGGTGCTGCGCTGGATCACGCCGAGCATGGTCCCCCGGCGGCGCACGGGGATGGACTCCTCCCGTACCGGAATCCCGCTGCCCCACTCCGGATCGCCCTCCCGGACGATGCGTCCTTCTCGCCAGGCGAGGTCGATGAGGCCGCCCCCGCCCATCCGTAGGACCTTTCCGACCATGTCCTCCGGATAGGCGGTGGGACCGGTGGTGGGCCGCATCTGGGCGACGCAGAGCCAGCCGGGCTCGTTTCCGGAGCCGTCGCCGCGTACGGGGACCCAGAGCACGAGATCGGCGAAGGACAGGTCGGCCAGCAACTGCCAGTCCGAGACGAGCGCGTGCAGCCATTCCATGTCGGCGTCGTCGAGGTCGGTCCGAGTCCGCACCAGATCGGTCAACGTAGGCACCCGACCATCATCTCAGCCGGATCGGCTTGGGAAGATGCGCCAATGACCCATCAGACCATCCATCAGGCCATCCATCAGGCCGCACGGCCCGCCGAGCCGCCTCGAGGAAACCGCCGGAGCGGCGGTCCGCGGCCGCGATGGCGGCACGAGGAGCCGCCGGCGGCGCGGCGATGAGGACGGATCCGCTCGCCCGCCTGCGCTCGGCGGCGCGGGACCGGGCCGCCTCGGGGCTGCGGCGGACCCTGCGGCCACGCACCGGTGACCACGACGGCCTCATCGACCTGGCCTCCAACGACTATCTCGGGCTCTCCCGCGATCCCCGGCTCATCGAGGGAGCGGTACGGGCGGCTCGTCACTGGGGAGTCGGGTCGACCGGCTCCCGTCTGGTCACGGGCACGACCGAGCTGCACGCCGAACTCGACCGGCGCCTCGCCGGCTTCACCACGGCGGCCCGGGGGCTGGTCTTCTCCTCCGGCTATCTCGCCAATCTCGGCGCGGTCGCGGGGCTGTCGGGCGCCGGCACCCTGGTGGTCTCGGACCAGGTCAACCACGCCTCGATCGTGGACGCCTGCCGCCTGTCCCGGGCCCGGGTGGTCATCGCACCGCACCGTGACGTCTCCGCGGTCGAGAAGGCGCTCGCCGACCGGGACGAGGACGGCGCGCTGGTCGTGACGGACGCGGTGTTCTCCGTGGACGGTGATCTGGCGCCGCTGCGGGAGCTGCACACGGTCGTACGGCGCCACGGCGCGCTCCTCGTCGTCGACGAGGCCCATGCCCTGGGCGTGGTCGGGCCCGGGGGACGCGGTGCCGCACACGCGGCCGGCATCGCCGCCGAACCGGATGTGGTGCTCACGCTCACCCTGTCGAAATCTCTCGCAAGCCAGGGCGGCGCCGTCCTCGGCGCGCCGGAAGTGATCGACACGCTCGTGGACACCGGCCGGGCGTTCATCTTCGACACCGGCCTGGCGCCGCCGGCCGTGGGCTCGGCGCTGGCCGCGCTCGACGTCCTGGAGGCGGAGCCGGACCTGCCCGCGCGGGCCCGCGACCTGGCGAGACGGATCTGCGCCGCGGCCACGGCCCAGGGACTGGAGACCACGCGGCCGGCGGCGGCCGTGGTGCCGATCGTGCTCGGCGCCCCCTTGGCGGCCGTACGGGCGGCTGAGATCTGCGTCGGCCACGGTCTCCGGGTCGGCTGTTTCCGGCCCCCCTCGGTGCCGAAGGACCGTTCCTGTCTGCGAATCACCGCTCGCGCCGGCCTGTCAGAGGCGGACCTCACAGTGATCGGCGAGGCCCTGAGGGAGGTCAGGGACGGGATTGACCCGTACGCTGCTTAGCATCGGGCCAACCGATGGTGAACGTTAGGAGACTCGGTGACGGCTGAGCGGGCACCTATGGGTGACTTCGGACCGGCTCTGTCCGTGCGTGGGCCGAGAATCCCGAAGTACTACAGGCTGAAGGAACTCCTGGTCGAGCTGACGCAGTCGCTCGCCCCCGGCAGCCCGCTGCCTCCCGAGCGCACGCTCGCGGAGCGCTACGGCACCTCCCGTACGACCGTGCGGCAGGCCCTCGCCGAGCTGGTGGTGGAGGGACGCCTGCAGCGCATCCAGGGCAAGGGAACGTTCGTCACCAAACCCAAGGTGGCGCAGGAGCTGCAGCTCATCAGCTACACCGAGGACATGCGGCACCACGGCCTCCGCCCGGAGACCCGCATCCTCGACATCGGCTATGTCACCGCGGACGAGCGGCTCGCGGTTCTGCTCGGAATCCGCCCCGGAGGCCGGGTGCTGCGCATCCACCGGCTCCGGCTCGCCGACGGCGAGCCGATGTCGGTCGACACCTCCCACCTGCCCGCACGCCGGTTCCCCGGTCTCCGCAAGGAGCTCCCCCGGCACCGGTCCCTGTACGAGACCCTCGCGACGGCCTACGACGTCCACCTGGCCGAGGCCGAGGAGACCATCGAGACCGTGCTCGCGACCCCGCACGACGCCCAGCTGCTCGGCGTCGACGTCGGCCTGCCGATGCTGCTGCTGTCCCGGCACGCCTTCGACGCGGCCGGTGCGCCGGTCGAATGGGCGCAGTCGCTCTACCGCGGCGACCGGTACAAGTTCATCACCCGGCTCCGTCGCGAATGATCCGCACGGGCGAGAGCCCCGTGCCGATCAGGAGCCCTGGACGTCGGCACAGCCGCCCTCATCGGGGAGCAGCGGCCGCAACCGGACGACGTAGACCTTGCCCGCACTGGACCAGCGGTTTCCCGGCAGGGCGGCAGGGGCCAGCCGGCTCGCCGAGGACGCCTCACGCCCGCTGAGGATCGTGCACCGCTCCCCCCGGACCGCGGCGCCATCGCCCAGTGCGCCGATCGGCCAGGGACGGGCCTTCCGACCCTGCATGGAGCCGGCCGGCACGGCCAGCACGGCCAGCCGCGCCGCCTCGTACGGCCGTACGGGCGCGGCCTGGTCGGAGGGCGCCCATCGGGATGGATCGAGACGCTCACGCGCGAACCGCACGGCCCGGTCCGACTCGCCCGGCCCGGCGACGGCGATCCGGGTCCGCGCCCTCCCGAACGTGATCTCCATCGTGAACGCGTCCGCGATTCCGGGCTGCTCGGCGGTGCGCGACCTTTCCAGCCCGGCGGCACGGGCGTCCTCGATCAGACGCCGCAGGGCGGCGGGCCGCAGGCGATATTCCCGCAGGCCGGTCTCCGCCGCGGGCTTCGGCACGATGGCCCGGCCGTCACCGTACAGGGAGAAGTCCGGGAACGTACCCGGACCGCCCCGCCCGGCGATGCCTCCGACGAGGCGCCACCGCAGGACGAGCTCGTCCGCCGCCGTGACGGCGCGGTCCGCGGACGACGGCTCTGCGGCCGGCTCCGCGTACGGCCCGGTCGTGGCGGCCGGCGGCCGCGACGCAGGGCCACAGCCGGCGATCAACGCCGCCACCAGGAGTCCGAACATCGCCACGCTCAGTGAGCTTAGTCCGCAGGTCCGCACGGCCCGTGGACGCACCTGCGGCCCGGCGGGTTCCAGGGCATTACGGTTCTTCGCGCCACCGCGGCGGCGCGGCGGTGGGCCGTACGAAACGGGGCCTTAGAAGGCGGGCCGTACAAAACCGCAGGCCCGAACCTGTGGGTTCTCACAGGGCTATCGAAGATCGGCGCGCGCTAACCTGCGGATCGTGAGTGTGGTCGTGGTCACCGGGACGTGTACAGGTGTGGGCAAGACGGTCGTCACGGCTGCGCTGGCCGCACTGGCCCGGGACCGGGGAGCCTCCGTCGCGGTGGTCAAGCCCGCGCAGACCGGGACCGGACCCGGCGAACCAGGCGATCTCGAGGACGTACGCCGGCTCGCCGGGGTGGATGAGCTGCACGAGTACGGCCGCTACCCCGACCCGCTCTCACCCGCGGCCGCGGCCCGGCGCAGCGGCCTGCCGCCGGTCGGCCTCACGGGCGCGGCCGACCGGATCCGCGATCTCGCGGAGTCGCACCGGCTGGTGCTGGTCGAGGGCGCCGGGGGCCTGCTGGTCCGTTACGACGAGGACGGCACCACGATCGCCGACCTGGCGCGCCTGCTCGGTGCACCGGTCGTCGTGGTCGTACGGCCCGATCTCGGCACGCTCAACCACACCGCGCTGACCCTGGAGGCGATGGCGCACCGGGGCGTCGAGCTCGGCGGCATCGTCATCGGTGAATGGCCGGCCGCACCGGACCTGGCGATGCGCGGCAATATCCGCGACCTGGAGACCGTCTCCGCGCGTCCCCTGGCCGGAGCGCTTCCCGCCGGCGCGGGAGCCCTCGACCCGGCCGGGTTCCTGACCATCGCACGGCACGGACTGGCTCCGCCGCTCGGCGGAGTCTTCGACCCCACATCGTTTCGAGACCGTTTCGCTCCGGACAAGGAGACACATTGACCACCGACATCCTCGATATCGCCCGTGACCAGGTCCTCGACAAGGGACGTGGTCTCTCCTCCGCACAGGCCCTGGCCTGCCTGAAGCTGCCGGACGACCGGCTCGCCGACCTGTTGGCGCTCGCACATGAGGTCCGCATGCGGTGGTGCGGGCCGGAGGTCGAGGTCGAGGGGATCGTGTCGGTCAAGACCGGCGGCTGTCCGGAGGACTGCCACTTCTGCTCCCAGTCCGGCACGTTCCAGTCCCCGGTCCGGGCCGCCTGGCTGGACATCCCCTCGCTGGTGCGGGCCGCCCGGGAGACGGCCGCGACGGGCGCCACCGAGTTCTGCATCGTGGCCGCCGTCCGTGGCCCCGACGCACGGCTGATGGCACAGGTCCGCGAGGGCATCGAGGCGATCAACCAGGCGGTGGACATCAACATCGCCTGCTCCCTGGGCATGCTCACCCAGGAACAGGTCGACGAGCTGGCCGCGATGGGCGTGCACCGCTACAACCACAACCTCGAGACCGCGCGGTCCAACTTCACCGATGTCGTGACCACTCACACCTGGCAGGAGCGCTGGGACACCTGCCTGATGGTCCGCGAGGCCGGCATGGAACTGTGCTGCGGCGGGATCATCGGGATGGGCGAGACGCTGGAGCAGCGCGCGGAGTTCGCCGGGCAGCTGGCCGAGCTGCGACCGGAGGAGGTGCCGCTGAATTTCCTCAACCCGCGGCCCGGCACGCCCTTCGCCGGCCTTCCGCTCGTGTCCGGGGCCGAGGCGCTCAAGACGATCGGGACCTTCCGGCTGGCGCTCCCGCATACGATCCTGCGTTACGCGGGCGGACGAGAGCTCACCCTCGGCGACCTCGGCACCCGGTCGGGCATGCTCGGCGGCATCAACGCGATCATCGTCGGCAACTACCTGACCACGCTCGGCAGGCCGGCCGACGACGACCTCGGGCTCCTCCAGGAGCTGCAGATGCCCATCAAGGCCCTGTCGGAGACTCTGTGACCTTCGAGCCGTGACCCCCGGACGGAGGGCGCGGGACGTGAGATCGGCCCGGACCGGTTCGCCGAGATGACGCTCCGCCGGAGTGATCGCCAGCCTCGGCGATCCTCCGGCACTCCTCTATCCGATCCGTTATCCGATCCGTCCGGCCGATCCGTCCGGCGTTCCCCTGCCCGCCCCGTCCTGGGAGGCATCGGTCCGAACGCCGTGCCGCACGCAACGGGCGGTCCAGCCGTGCGGAGTCACCTGTACGACGAGCCGACGACGACATTCGGCGCAGTAACGCGGCGGCTCGAGGTGCCGGGCGGCCCGGCAGTCCTCGTGGCCGGTCTCATCCCGCGAGCCGCCACAGTGGTCGCAATAGATCTCCGGCTCCGATCCGCTATTCGATGACGGCGATGAGATCGCCCTCCTGCACGACGTCACCCTCCGCCACCTTGAGGCTGGCGACCACACCGTCGTCCTCCACGAGAACCGGGATCTCCATCTTCATGGACTCGAGGATGACGAGCGTGTCACCGTCCTCGACCACGTCGCCCTCAGCGGCGACGACCTTCCACACGTTCGCGACCATCTCCGCGCGGACCTCGGTCATCGCGGCTCCTTTCCTTGACGGGCCGTCCGGCCGGTGCCGGCGGCATGCACTGCGGGACTCTCCACGACTCGGGAGCGAAAGGGCTCAGGATGCGCGCATCCGCTGCACGAGTCCCGTGTCATAGGTGCCCTCCCGGAACTCGGCGTTGCCGAGCAGTTCCGTGAAGAAGGGCAGGTTGGTCTTCAGCCCCTCGATCTTGAAGACCTCGATGGCGGCGCGAGCGCGTTCGAGCGCGGCCGCACGATCGGTGCCGGAGACGCACAGCTTGGCGAGCAGCGGGTCATAGAAGGGGGTGACCTTGTTGCCCTCCGCGTAGCCGGCATCGATCCGGATCCCGTCGCCGACCGGCTCCTCCCACACCTTGATCTCGCCCGGGCTCGGCAGGAACCGCTTGGGGTCCTCGGCATAGACCCGGAACTCGATCGCGTGTCCCTCGGGCCCGCTGCCGAAGGAGGCCTCCTCGCCGGCGGCGATGAGCAACTGCTGCTCGACCAGGTCGACACCGGTCACCATCTCGGTGATGGGGTGCTCGACCTGCAGCCGGGTGTTCATCTCCAGGAAGACGAAGTCCTGGGCCACCGGGTCCACCAGGCACTCGACGGTCCCCGCCCCGCGATAGCCGACCGCCTCGCCGGCCCGTACGGCCGCCTCCAGCATCCGGGCCCGCAGCTCCGACCCCACTCCCGGTGACGGAGTCTCCTCCACGATCTTCTGGTGCCGTCGCTGCACCGAGCAGTCCCGCTCCCCCAGTGTCACCACGGTCCCGTCGGCCAGGCCGAGGATCTGGATCTCCACGTGCCGGGCCCGCTCGATGTAGCGCTCCAGCAGGATGCCGGGATCGGCGCCCGGCCGGTCACCACCGGCGAAGCGCTCCGCGGCCCGCCGGGCGGTCTCATAGGCCTTGCGCAGGGCCGCCTCGTCGAAGGCGGCGCCCATGCCGATCCCACCGCCACCGCCGGCCGCCTTGACCATGACCGGGTAGCCGATGCGTTCGGCCTCCTGAACCGCCATGTCCACGTCGGGGACCGGCTCCCAGGTGCCGGGGGCCACGGGAACACCGGCCTCCATCATCAGGTTACGCGCGTTGATCTTGTCGCCCATGCGGGCGATGGCCACCGGCGGCGGACCGACCCAGGTGAGGCCCTCGTCGATGACCCGCTGGGCGAAGTCGGCGTTCTCGGCCAGGAAGCCGTAGCCGGGATGGATGGCCCGGGCGTTCGTGCGCTTGGCGGCCTCGAGCACCGCGTCGATGTCGAGGTAGCTGCGACGGGGGTCGGCGGGCCCGATGAGGATCGATTCGTCGGCCTGGCCCACGAAGGGCAGGTCCGCATCGGCCTCGGAATAGACGGCGATGGCCTTGACGCCCATCTTCCGTACTGTATGGATCACCCGGCTGGCGATCTCACCCCTGTTGGCGACGAGCACCGACTCGAACACGTACAGACCCCCTCATGCCACAATGCCGTCGTCTCCGGCCCCGATCGGGGCGCGCCACCGTCCTGGGGCGAGCGAACGTCGCCGAGACTAGCGGGAGAGCAGCCCGAAACCGACTCCGCCGCTCCACAAAACTCGGCGCCGGAGTTTGTCCGTCCGACGCGCTAATAGCGGAGCTGGGAGTGGCGCTCCACTACGCGGCTGAGCGCCTCGACCACGGCCGGGTCGTACTCCGTCACCGAGTCGACGCGAAGCCTCTCGAGGACGGCGGCCGACCGGTCCCGGTCCGAGGAGTCCCCGACGAGATCATCGTAGGCGTTGGCCACCTTGATGATGCGGCTCGCGAGCGGCTGC
>DASYNF010000091.1:0-3493 GCA_036008685.1 Actinomadura sp.
GCCTGCAGCGCGCTCACGCCCGCGATCACCGGATCGTCCGCGGGTCCCTTGCCGACGCGCCACTCGTACCAGCCGTAGTAGGCGACATAGCCGCCGGCGAGCACGACGAGCGCCCCGCTGGCCCGGGAGACGTGGGGCAACAACCGCCGGCTACGGGTGACCGCGGCCTGCCGGGCCAGCGCCACCATCATCGACAGCAGCCCGATCACCGCTCCCATCCCGAGGCCATAGGCGACGAACGCGCCCAGCCTCTCGAGCAGGCTTCCGCTTCCGGAGGCCAGCCCGGTGACGGCCAGGAACGGAGCGGCGGTGCAGGACAGTGAGGCCACCGCGTAGGACGCGCCGTATCCGTACAACCCCCCGAGGGAGCGGGACGGCCCGCCGGCCCGCAGCCTGGGCACGGGGAGCAGCAGCTCCCGGCCGGCCATCAGCCGGCAGCCCAGCACCACCAGCCCGATCCCGACCAGCACCGTCACCCACGGCAGGACACTGTGGATCGACGCCGTCACAGCCGAGACCACCACGCCGAACAGGCCGAAGACGGTGACGAATCCCGCGGTCATCGCGGTGGACAGTCTCAGCGCCCGCCAGACGCCTTTCGCGCCGGGGTCGGCGACCAGCAGGGCCAGGTAGGACGGCAGCAGCGCGAAACCGCAGGGGTTGAACGCCGCGACCAGTCCGGCCGCCAGGGCCAGTGGCACCTTGTCCATTCCGCTACCCGCCGGCCAGCCTGCGTACGTGCCGTTCCAGAGCGGCGTGGCCCAGCGGCCCGTAGTCGCGGGTCGTCCGGCCACCGCGGGTCATGAACAGAAACGACGAGTGCGTGGTCACCGCGAAGTGCGCGTAGAGCCGGCCGGTGCGGTCGTCGAGCTGTGTGATCCCGGCGGTTCTGGTCCGGGCGACGAACCGCCGTAGCCGGTCGCCGCTGTCGTCCAGCCCGGCGACCCCGACGAAGGCCACCCGGTCGCCGTATCTTCTGGCCACCTCGGCGACGTGCGGACCGTCGGAGACACATGCCGCGCACCGGGGCGTCCAGAACCAGAAGACGATGGGGTGTTCGGCGAGGTCGGCGCCGAGGAAGGGCCTCCCGGCCAAGGTGGTCCCCTGGAAGTCGAGTTGTGGAGGCAGGCTGCGCAGCCGCCCGCCACCCCCGCTCCACGGCGGAGCGGATCGCGGTGCGTCGTCCTCGCCGCCGGCAGCGGGGCCGGCCGGTGGCGACGGAGAGTCCCGCGTCACCGTCGCGCCGCGGGAGGCCGCGCCCCCGCAGCCGGACCCGAAGAGAGCCGCCGCGGCGATCGTCATGGCGAGCATCTTCATGACAAGCACGCTAACCGCCGGACCTCCGCCCGCGGCCTTACGGCTCGATGACGTCGCACCATGAATTCGTCATGCCCGGAAACCGCGCCATGACGACGCCAGGCCATGGCATTAGGATATGTCTCTAATGTCGTAATTATACAATTTCTACTATCGGGTCGTGTGCGGCGCATCAGTGCGGAAGACGCGGGGCGCCGGCGAGCTTGCGCACCTTGCCGTCCCAGGCCGATCGCTGGAGCTGGCCGAAGTCGCGGGTGCTCTTACCCCCCGCGGTGACGAACAGATATGACGGTACGGTCGTCACCTTGAAATGTGCGTAGAGCCGGCCGGTGTGGTCGTCGAGTTGTGTGATCCCGCCGGTTCCGGTGCGGACGACGAAGCGTCGCATCTTGTCCCGGTCGGTCTCGAATCCGGCGACGCCGACGAAGGTCACCCGGTCCCCGTACTTCCTGGCGACCTCGGCGACGTGCGGCGCCTCGGACATGCATATCGGGCACCAGGGTGCCCAGAACCAGAAGACCACGGGCCGTTCGGCCAGGTCGGCGCCGTTGAACGGCCTGCCGTCCAGGGTGCTCCCATCGAACCTCAGCGGTGCGGGCAGGCCGCGCAGCCGCCCGGTTCCGTCGCCGCGTGTCGGCCATGCCCCGGTGGAGCCGAGCGCCTGCGGAGGCGGCCCGGCGTCGCGTGATGTGACCGGGCTCCCTTCGCCGCACCCGGCGCTGAGGAGGATCGTTGTCGCAATTGCGGTGAAAATCATTTTCAAAGGTATATGGCGCGAATTCTTAGGCAAGTGGAATCTGATCGTCATTTGGCTTCGCCCCCGTCCGGAGGTGTTTCCCTCAAGGTCGCCGCGTCAACCGGTATTGGTGATCAAAACCCGGGGAGCCCGTGTTCGCCGACGCGAGCTCCGGGGCATGGAACAAAGAGCCGGGTCCGGGGGAGGGCCTGGCCAACGGGGAGGTACGAATCCATGACAACTCACGCTGAATACACCACTAACCACACCGAGCACGTCGGCCATGACCACGCCCATGGGCCGGAGTGCGGCCACGTCGCCGTTCCGCACGGCGACCACGTCGACTACGTGCACGACGGTCACCTGCACCGGATCCATGACGACCATGTCGACGAGTGCGAGGTCGACGGCCATACCCAGCACAAGACCCACACGCATATGCATGGCGACGGCTGCGGGCACGTGGCGGTGCCGCATGGGGACCACGTGGACTACATCCACGACGGATGCCGGCACGTCGAGCACGACGGCCACTGGGACGAGCACTGACCCGGAGCTGAGGCCGTCGCCGACCGAAGGGGGATGCGTCATGGGCGTGCGGGACTGGATCGAGGAGTGGCCCGTCTACCGGCAGATCCGAAGCACTGATCGTTTCGGCCGCGGGGCCGCGGTCCGGTCGCCGTACACCCGGTCGCTCCGGCCCCGGGTCGCCAAGGCGGACAAGGTGGTGAAGTCGGTCTGCCCGTACTGCGGGGTGGGCTGTGCGCAGAACGTCTACGTCTCGGAGGGCCGGGTCGTCCAGATCGAGGGCAACCCGGACTCACCCGTGAACCGGGGACGGCTGTGCCCGAAGGGGGCCGCGACCCTGCAGCTGACCACGGGGCCGGGGCGCCGCTACACGGTGCTCTACCGACGGCCCTTCGCCTCCGACTGGGAAAAGCTCGATCTGGACACGGCGATGGAGATGGTCGCCGACCGGGTCATCCGGGACCGTAACGAGACCTGGGAGTGGGAGGCGGAGGGCAAGCGGGTCCGGCGCACGCTCGGGATCGCGAGCCTCGGCGGCGCGACGCTCGACAACGAGGAGAACTACCTCATCAAGAAGCTGTTCACCGCGCTCGGCATCGTCCAGGTGGAGAACCAGGCGCGGGTCTGTCACAGCTCGACGGTGGCGGCGCTCGGCACCTCGTTCGGCCGCGGCGGGGCGACCATGTTCATGCAGGACCTGCAGAACTCCGACTGCATCATCATCCAGGGCTCCAACTTCGCCGAGTCCCACCCGGTCGGCTTCCAGTGGGTGATGGAGGCCAAGGCGCGCGGCGCCACGGTCATCCATGTCGACCCGCGCTTCACGCGGACGAGCGCGCTGGCCGACATGTACGTCCCGATCCGGACGGGCTCCGACACGGCCTTCCTCGGCGGGCTCATCAACCACGTCCT
>DASYNF010000092.1:0-9986 GCA_036008685.1 Actinomadura sp.
GGCCCGCCTCGGACATCGTCCGAGGCGGGCCGGCCCTTTCCGGTCAGGTGTGCCCCATGGCCCGCGGCGTCGCCGCCATGGCGGGCAGGTGCTCGCGGACCATCATGGCACTGGCGGCGATCACGAACACCGCGTAGGCCAGGAAGGGGATCAGTGAGACCACCGGCCCGCCCGGTCTGAACGTTCCTCCCGTCTTGCTGACGAACAGCGCGCCCGCGACACCGAGTGCCGCGCACACGGCCGCGAGCCACTTCATCCACTCGGGCAGCATGCGCGTCCGGTGGATGCCGATGGCCAGAGCCGCGAACGGCACGGCCGCCGCGAGCCCGATCATCGTGAACAGCACCTGGGTGACGTCGAACAGCCCGATCATCGTGATCATCGTGGCCAGTTCACCGGTCCGGTAGGGGATGCTGCCGTACAACGCCGCCCCGACGAACATCACCGCGGCCACGAGGATCATGCCCCCGAGCAACGCTCCGGGCAGGTCACTGTGAGGGGCGCGCTCCCGCAGTGTCTGGGCCAGCGCGGCGGCGAACCACACCAGAAGCGCGGCGGCGGCGGCGAGCAGGAACGCCTGCGTCAGCACCAGCGCGCGGTTCTCGGTGAAGAACGTGACGATCTGCCCCGCTGTCGCGTCCACGCGGGGTGTCGTACCACCGGGGAGGAAATAGGCGATCAGGGCGAGCACGGCATAGCCGAAACCCGCGACGCCTCCCCAGCGCAACTCGTGGTGCTCGGCCATCGAGACCACCTCCATTGAGGGCCATGGCGATCATGACGGACCACACCCCCGGACCGGTGCCCGCATGCCGACAGGTCCGCACGCGCTCACTGTCCCAGGTGGTGGGTGCGATTACCGGATGAGCGAGGCGGACCATTCCGCGCCCCATGACGGTCACCCGGCGTGGGCCTGACCCCGTATCCCGAAGGGCTCCGCTCGGATCACGACGGCGAGCCGACCATGATCGCTACGTGCCCTTCGCCCGACAGAGTCGTACCCAGGAGTTATTCCCAAGTCTGGCCGTCTTACTACCTTGTATCCGTTATGTCCGGTCCTTGACAGACGGTCGCGGGTGTGAGGTCCGCCACACCACGGCCATACATGGACTGGGCGACCCTGCCCCTGGCCCGACCGCGATGACCACTCCTTGACCTGTCTGGTTTATCCCTTTATAAGTGTTATACTCCCTCGTGACCGTTCTTTACCTGACGGTGACCTGCGGGGCGGCGGGCGCAAAGCCACCTCCAACCGCTCACCGACCATGACTCGGCGCAACGGAGGTGGACATCGTGTGCTCGCACGATCCAGCGCAGCCCACGGCGGAGGCGTGCGCCCGAACGACGGCTCACGTGGCGTCCGGTCGCCCGGAACAGAGCTGGAACCCGGTCTGCGATGGAGCGGTCGTGTTCGACGACACCGGCGAACCGCTGCCCGACGGATGCACGGTCCACCCGCGCCGCTGCGCCGTCCACCCGCGGCCCCTGGCCGGCCTGCTGACGACGGCCCCTGAGCCCGTCGTCTTCGACTTCGGCTTCTGACCCCTCATCACCGCTGATCCCGACCGACCTCGACCGCGTCGATGTCGCATGCCGACGTCGTCCCAACGCGCCAGACTCGAAGAGGAGCATCATGCGCCGTATAAGGATCAAGGCCCGGAAGCCGTCCGGACCGCCTCGTGACAACGACCCCGACCTGCGGACCCCCTCCGGCCGCCCCATGCCGTACTGAGCGAGTCCCAGGACACCTGTAGGACCCCTCGAAGAGACACCCGCCGAGGACGCCTGTGAGAATCGCCGGCTCCGGCGGCCATTCGCGTGCCCCCGCGTCCGTTGCCGGGAACTCCCGCAGCGCCAGCTTCGTCTCCTTCCGTACCGCGATCACAGGACGGATGATGGGACGTCTACATCCCTCCGAAACGGACGAGGTGGGAGCAATGGCGGCCCCCGAGGGTCTGCGTTATCCGGCCGGATCACTGGTGCTCGTCGCCGGCCTGCCAGGCGCCGGGAAGAGCACCCTGTTACTGCGCCTCTACCGCCTGCGCGGTGACGAGACACAGCCCGTGGCCGCCGGCCCGGTGCGAGTCATCGACTCGCGCCAGTCCCGCAACTGGTGGGCCCGCTACCTCGGCCCGGTCCCGAACCGGGCCCGCACCCCCCTGGTGCACGCCACCCACGTGTGGCGCATCGCCCGCGCGCTGCTCGGCGGTCATGCGGTCGTCGCCCATACCCGCGGCACCTGGCCGCACATCCTGCACGGATTCGCCTGGCTCGCCCGGCGCATGGGGACCGACCTGCACCTGATCCTGCTGGACGTGACGCCCCAGGCCGCCCGGGCCGGCCAATACTCCCGGGGACGCGTGGTGACGACCACCACCTTCAAACGCCACTGCCGGCGCTGGAAGGTCCTCATGGACCGGACCCGGACCGGCGGTCTCACCCCGGCCGCCAGCGTCACGGTCCTCGACCGGAGCGCCGCCGATCAGATCGATGGCATCCACTTCGACCTCGAGCCATCGAAGCGGGCTCCCCAGCCGTGATCTGACACTGATCCGGAGAGAAACGGCTCCGCCCGGCCGGGGGTCACCAGCTGTGGACGGTCCCGTCCTGGAGGCGGTTGACCGGGAGATACGCGGGTCGGTACGGGTAGGCGGCCGCGAGCTCCTCGTCGATGCCGACCCCGAGCCCGGGCCCCTCCGGCGGGTGCAGGTAGCCCGCCTCGAAGCGGTAGCCGTGGGGGAACACGGCATCCGTCTCGGCCGTGGACGGCACGTACTCCTGGAGCCCGAAGTTGGGGATGCTCGCGTCCACGTGCAGCGCGGCGGCCATGCACACGGGCGACTGGTCCGGCGCGCCGTGCGACGCGGCGCGTACGTGGAACAGGGCCGCGAGATCGAAGATCCGCCGGACATGCGAGATCCCGCCGGCATGCACGACCGCGACCCGGATGTAGTCGATGAGCTGCTCGGTGATCAGCTTGTGACAGTCCCAGATGGTGTTGAAGACCTCGCCGACCGCCAGCGGCGTGCAGGTGTGCGCGCGGATCACCCGGTAGCCCTCCTGCAGCTCCGCCGGGACCGGATCCTCCATCCAGGTCAGCGCGTGGGGCTCGAGGGCCCGGCCGAGCCGTGCGGCCTCGATCGGGGTGAGCCGGTGGTGCACGTCATGCAGCAGCCTGACCTCGGAGCCGAACTCGCTCCGCACCCGCGCGAACGCCGAGGGGATGAAGTCCAGGTAGCGCTCGGTCGACCAGACCTCTTCCACCGGCAGCACGCTTTCTCCCGGCAGCACGGTTTCTCCCGGCAGCACGGTGCCCCCACGTCCGTACGCCGGCTCGCCGGCTTCTGGGGCGCCGGGTACGACCACCTGTACACGCACCGCGCGGTAGCCCAGGTCGCGGAGGCGGGCGACCTCGGCCAGCACGCCGTCGACGGTCTCGCCCTCCGCGTGGCCATAGGCGGTGACGCCGTCCCGGCACCGGCCGCCGAGCAGCTGGTAGACGGGCAGCCCGGCGGCCTTGCCCTTGATATCCCACAGCGCGGTGTCCACCGCGGAGATCGCGCACATCGTCACCGGCCCGCGCCGCCAGTACGCGCCCTTGTAGAGGTACTGCCAGGTGTCCTCGATCCGCGCCGGGTCCCGGCCGATGAGCAGCGGTACGACGTGTTCGCTCAGGTAGGCGGCCACCGCCAGCTCACGGCCGTTGAGGGTGGCATCCCCGACTCCGGAGACCCCCTCGTCGGTGACGATCTTCAGTGTGACGAAGTTGCGGCCGGGACATGTCACGATCACTCGGGCATCGGTGATTATCACGGCTGTGGCTCCCCGTCGGATGAACGGCCCGCTCTCCCCTACCTGCCCCGGCCGGGCCGGTTCAGCCGACCGGCGCCCAGCGTCGTAGGGGCTCCCGCGCCGGCCCCGGGGACGTGTACCCGGCCGGGGGCATCCACATAGAGGACCCCGAGGGGGGCCGACCCGCAGGTCACCTTTGATCTCATCGGCAGAAACGGATCGCGGGCCTCACGCTTGATCGTTAAGGTCGGCGTCGGCCGGTTGGTCGTCTTCTGGGGGGTCGCGTGTCATGTCGGTTGATCAGACCGCGTATCCGCGGTTTTCTCGGATGATGCCGGCTCGGGAGCCGGCCGAGGTCCCCACCGTCCGGCAGCGCCGCCGGCGATCCCTGGCCACCGACAGGGCGACCTCGTGACCGCGCCGCGCCAGTACGGCATCGTGCAGGCCGACCACACCTTCACCGTGCCCCTGGACCATGACCGGCCCGACGGCCGGCAGATCCAGGTGTACGCGCGTGAAGTGCGCAGTGCGGGCAAGGCGGGCCGGGACCTTCCCTGGCTGCTGTTCCTCGGCGGCGGCCCCGGATCCCCCGCCCCTCGCCCGCTCGGCGGCGAAGGCTGGCTGCACCGCGCCCTGCGGGACTATCGCGTGCTGCTGCTGGACCAGCGCGGCACCGGCCGCTCCACCCCCGTCGACCGCCGCTTCCTGGCCCGGGTCTGTGATCCCGGCGCCCAGGCCGACTACCTGTCGCACTTCCGCGCCGACGCCATCGTGCGGGACGCCGAGATGATCCGCCGGGCACTCATCGGGGACCGGCCATGGAGCGTGCTGGGGCAGAGCTTCGGCGGCCTGTGCACCGTCACCTACCTCTCGTTCGCCCCGCAAGGACTGACCGAGGCGTTCATCACCGGCGGACTACCTGGCCTGCACGCCACCGCCGACGAGGTCTACCGCGCCCTGTATCCCCGGGTCGCCGCCAAGAACACCGAGCACTACGACCGCTACCCTGACGACCGCGAGCAAGCCCGTACCGTGGCCCGGTACCTGCGTGAACATCACGTCGTCCTGCCGAGCGGCAGGACGCTGACCATCGAGGCCTTCCAGTCCCTGGGCAACATGCTCGGCGGTAGTGACGGAAGCCGGCGCCTCCACTATCTCCTCGAAGGCCCCTTCACCGGCGGGACCGAACTGTCGGACGCCTTTCTGTTCCAGGTGGACCAGGAACTGTCCGGGACCGCCGGGGGACCGCTCTACTCACTGCTGCAGGAGGCGACCTACGCCCAAGGACCAGGCCCCACCCACTGGTCGGCGCAGCGCATCCGGGGCGAGTTCCCCGCCTTCGACGCCGCCACCGCTCTCGACTCGGGCGCCCCCGTCCTGTTCACCGGCGAGATGATCTACCCCTGGATGTTCGACACCGACCCGGCGCTCCAGCCGTTCCGCCAGGCCGCGCACCTGATCGCCGAGCGTCCCGCCTGGCCCGCCCTCTATGACGCCGCCCGCTTGCGCACCAACACCGTGCCCGTCACCGCGGCCATCTACTACGACGACATGTACCTCGACCGCGACCTCTCGATCACCACCGCCCAGGTCATTTACGGCCTGAAGCCCTGGATCACCAACGAACACCAGCACGACGGCCTGCGTATCAGCAACGGAGCCGTTCTCGACCATCTCGTCACCCTGATGCGCCGCACCCCCTGAACCTCGCCTCCCGACGCACACGCCGTCTCCGGCCAACTGCTCAGCCGGGGCCACCTGGTGATTGACGTGTTGAGATACGTCCCCGAGCTCGAGACCGGCCGACAGCCCCATTGCTCCGCCGGCCTTGCGGCCCGCCGTGAGCTCGCAGTCGTTCGGGCGAACGACTGCGAGATCACGGCGGCTGTGACGGGGGCGGTTGCCGCTGAGCGGCGTCAGTCCAGGGCCGGGTAGTCGGTGTAGCCCTTGGCGTCGCCGCCGTAGAAGGTGTCGCCGTCCGGGGTGTTGAGCGGCCCGCCCTCGCGGAGCCGTCGGGGCAGGTCCGGGTTGGCGAGGAACAGCGCGCCGAAGGACAGCATGTCGGCGGTGCCGTCCTCGATCAGCCCGAGGTGCTCCGGGCCTGTCGTGGCGCCCGGGGTCGAGGGGTTGAGGATGAACGTGGTGCTCCACTGCTTGCGCAACTCGAGCGTGAGCTCACGGTCGGGACCCTCACCGACGTGCAGATAGGCCAGGCCGAGCCGGTCGAGCTCGGGCACCAGGGCCCGGTAGGTCTCCCGGTGCCCCTCCTCGAGGGTGTCGTTGGCGCCGTTGGCCGGGGAGATCCGGATCCCGGTGCGGTCTCCGCCGATCGCGGCGGACACCGCGCGGGCGACCTCGACGTGGAACCGGATCCGGCCGGCGACCGAACCGCCCCACCCGTCCGTACGCAGGTTGGTGTTGGTGGAGAGGAACTGGTGGAGCAGGTAGCCGTTGGCCCCGTGGAGCTCGACGCCGTCGAACCCGGCCGCGATGGCGTTGCGGGCGGCGTCGGCGAAGTCGGCGATGGTCTGGAGGATCTCCTCCTCGGTGAGCTCCTTGGGCGTGACCATGTCCTGCGGTCCGTCGGGGGTGAAGACCTGGCCCCCCGCGGCGACCGGCGAGACGCCGACCGGGGTGAGCCCGTCCGGCAGCAGGCTGGGGTGGCCGATCCGGCCCGCGTGCATGAGCTGGGCGAAGATCACGCCACCTTTCTCGTGCACGGCGTCGGTGACCTTGTGCCAGGCGACGACCTGCTCGCTGCTGTGCAGGCCCGGCGTCGAGGGATAGCCCTGCCCGACCACCGACGGCTGCGTGCCCTCCGTGATGATCAGGCCCGCGCCGGCACGCTGCGCGTAGTAGGTCGTGGTCAGGTCGGTGGGGCTGTTATCCGGGCCGAAGGCGCGGCTGCGGGTCATCGGCGCCATCGCAATGCGGTTGGCGAGCCGGATCTGGCCGAGGTCGATGGGATCGAACGCTGTGGTCATACCTGTCCTTCGAGCCGTGTGCGGCCCGCGGCGACGCGCCGGACCGCACCCTGTGCCTGCTTGATGCTTACTTGAGCCCTCAAGCGACTTTGGCCTGTTGATCTTCCCCGCACAGGGTGAACTGCGACGTAGATCACCTCGAAGGCATGACGGAGACCGTGCCAGAGATCTCAGCGGAGCCCACCGGCCGCGGACAACGGCTCCACGGTCATGCTCACCGGTACCTACCAGATGCGAGGCGAGATCAGCCGACGGCTCCTCAGCGCGCTGCCCACCCTGGTGGTCCTCCGGGACGACGCCTGGGACTGTCCGCTCATTCCATTGCTCGGCGACGAGATCATCAAGGATGAGCCGGGCCAGGAGGTCGTTCTGGACGGTCTGCTCGATCCGCTGCGCGAGCCGGACGCCACTCTGGGCACGGTCGCCCGGCGGGTCGGCTACGGCAGTCCTTTCGCGCTCAGCACGGCCTTCAAGCGCGTACGGGGTGTCAGCCCGCAGGAGCACCGCGCCGGCGCGCCGGGCAACTGATTCCCCATGGCATGAAAATTCTCAGTCAAACCGATATTCGGCGGTTTCAGGCGGCATGCGTGGGGGAGATTGCGATATGCACTGTTGATTTCATTAGCCCGCCATCAACGGGCAGCGCGATGATCAAATTCCGCGTCACGAGACCTCTGTTCTGCAAAGAACCGGTCAGCTTGCGATAGCTCGGATCTCAAGGAGGTAACTTCCATGAGAATGAAAAAGCGCATAACCGCTACCCTGCTGGGGGCGGCCCTCGCAGGAGGGACTGCGCTCGCAGTAGGGCCAGCCACCGCGGCTACTCCGACCGGCACCGGAAACCCTATTGTCGCGCCTTACGGTGCGACATACGGGATGCCCAACCCTACGAACCTGCAGCCTCGGAGAGATTGCCGTTGGGAGAGAGGTCACTGGGAATACAGGAGCACCCAGAGAGGGAGTAGAAAGGTGTGGGTGTCTGGTCATAAGGTCTGCAAATCGCGACGCCAGTGACCGCCGAAGGAAAAATCCGCCACTGATCGGCTCTCCCTCGTCAAGCGAGGGAGAGCTGCGGCCCCTCTCTGCTCCCGATAGCGCCAACTCCCCGCGGTTGGCTTGGCTAAAGGGTCCACGACGACAACCACCACGGCTCCGCGGCCGTTTCGGCGTTGGCCGTCCCGGACACGCTCAGCCGACCACCGTCCCCAAGGGGATTTCCAGATCTCCTGAAGACGCGACACCGTCTTCCCTCCCCACCCGCCATGAACTGTCGAGGTAGAGCCGGCATTCCCGCGGATACAGGGGTCTGCCGCTGATGGACTGCACCTACTGGCGACGAGCAGCTTCTGGAGGCCTTGGTGAGGCATGACCAGTTCCGAGATGACTACGCTGGCGGCGGGGTCGATCCGGTTGGCGCCAGACACGGCTCCTACTGGCTCGAACGCGTCACCGTCGAGGCTTACGAACCGGTAGACGAGACGACCACAATGAGCGTCCTCGACATCTGGGCTCACCAGTACAGCGACCTGCCGCAGCCCTTGGAACAGACCCTGGAGCTCGGGGCTCTGAACATCTCCGGCACAGACGTGGTTTGGAAACGGCGACGCGCCACCAGCCTTTGACGGGGTCCATTATGGTCGGCACGAAGCCGTCCACGTGGCGGGAGCGACGCAAGTTCGAGCCGCTCCGGATCGGCGCGGTCGTGCACCTCGGTAATGAGGAGAGCGAGGTCGAAGTCGCGCTGTGCAACGGTGATCTGCGGTTCCTCGTGCAAGCGCTTTCGACGGACGCACCCTTCGATCACGGAGTTCATGGTTACCTGGACGGGGAGAGCCAGGCGGGTCGATGACCGGTTCTCAGCCGGTGCGGATGCGTTCGATCCCGGCGAGGGACTCCCGCAGAAGCGGGTGCCGGCCTTGGGGCGCCTGGGCCGATGGGACTCGAACCAAGGTCCGGGAGTCTGGATCAATACCGAACGGTTCACCTGCTGGTCAGAGCAGTCCGTTTGGGTCGAAGTAGTTTCACCCCGTTCCCCTGGGGTGACCCCCGGATTGGCCCTCCGGCGCGCTGGCCAATCACGAATCTCACGGCCAGCATCTCCGCTGAGATGATCCAATGAAGTGAGCATCAAGCTGCGGAGGTCACGTGGGCACGTGGGGACCAGGGCCCTTCGACGATGACACCGCCATGGATTTCGTCGATCACCTGCTGGATCTACCGTCCACCCAGGTTGAGCAGGAACTCGAAGCCGCAGTACGCATCGCTTGCGACGCTGAGGACTATCTGGAATATGGTGATGCCGTGCGAGCTGTTGTCGCCGCCTCACTGCTGGCAGGTCTTGCGCCGGATGGCGAAGCCATGTGGCGAAGCGCGATCCCTCTCCAGCTCACCCCAAACCTTGCGGCCGACGCCGTCGAGGCGATCAGGCGAGCTCGCTCCACTGGTAGTCATCTCCATGAACTGACGGTCGAGAGTGGAACCTATGCGGGGGTGGATAAAGCACTCAGGCCAGTCCTGACAGTGCTTCAGCGGATCGCACTTCCAGTGGATCCCGACCAGGAACCTCTGTTTTAAGCGCTCACCGGCACCGAGTGGCTACCGACATCGCTGTACGCCATCGCTGACACAGCCGGACACTCGACACTGGGGTGGCATCACCATCGCTGAGACCGGTATCAGGCTGCCGGACGCTCGCATCAAGATCAGAGAGACAGGACACCAGACGCAGGACCGCCATGACGTGTTGACCCCATCATGCTGACGCGTGGCAGGGCGACCGTCGTGCAACGCGTCCAGGACGCGAACCGCGAACGCCTCGCCGGGCATCGCGGTCACTTCTTCGAGGTCGCCTGGTGGAAGGCGGTCACCTCGTCGTTGGTCGTCAGCTCTCCCGAGATCTCCGTGCAGCGGAACACCAGGGCCACGATCCCTCGCGCCATGTTCTTGTAGACCCCCGGTCAAGGCCACAGGGTCTACGCCCAGCCCTGTCTCTTCCTTGACCTCCCGCCTGACCCCAGCCTCGATCGGCTCCTGGAGCTCGAGAACACCGCCAGGCGCCTCCCAGCGCGCGTTGTCACGTCGACGGATCAGCCGGCCGCGATCAACACGGTCGATGACGACCCCCGCGACACTGACCGAGTGGGCGGCACCTCGATGCAGTCTGAACGCGACCACCCGCGCTGCCGACTCCAGCCCGGACAGGGTGGGCGC
>DASYNF010000093.1:0-2830 GCA_036008685.1 Actinomadura sp.
GCGTGCTCGTGCCCACAGGGGTTCTGGTCAGGGCTGGACGAGGACCTTCAGGGCCTCGCGGCCGGCCATCGCCCGGTAGCCGGCGGGGACGTCTTCGAGGCTGGTGGTGCGGTCGAAGACGCGGCCCGGCTCGATCTTTCCGTCGAGGACGTCGGGCATCAGCTCCTCGATGTAGGCGCGGGCCGGGGCGACGCCGCCGGTGAGGGTGATGTTGCGGCGGAAGAATCCGAAGCCGATCGGGCCGTCCGAGTACTGCGGCACGCCGACCCGGCTGACCGCGCCGCCGTCACGCACGACGCCGAAGGCCGTCTCCAGGGCGGGCAGGCTGCCGACGCACTCGAGCACGGTGTGCGTGCCGAAGCCGCCGGTCAGCTCCCGGAGGCGTGCGATGCCTTCCTCGCCGCGCTCGGGGACGACGTCGGTGGCGCCGAAGTCGCGGCCCAGGTCAGTGCGGTCGGTGTGGCGGCCCATCAGGATGATCCGCTCGGCGCCGAGCCGCTTGGCGGCCAGCACCGCGGACAGGCCGACCGCGCCGTCGCCGATCACCGTGACCGTGGTGCGCGGGTTGACCCCGGCGGTCACGGCGCAGTGGTGGCCGGTGGGGAAGACGTCGGAGAGGGTGAGCAGCGAGGGCATGAGGGCGGAGTCCTCGCCGACGGGCAGCTTCACCAGCGTGCCCTGCGCGTACGGCACGCGTACGGCCTCGCCCTGGCCGCCGTCGACGCCGTCGACGGCCCAGAATCCGCCGTGCGGGCAGGAGGTGTGCAGGCCCTCGCCGCAGAAGGTGCAGGTGTTGTCGGCGTAGGCGAACGGTGCGACCACGAGGTCACCGGCCTTCAGACCGGACACCTCCGAGCCCATTTCCTCGACGACGCCGATGAACTCGTGGCCGATGCGGTCGCCCTCGTCGCTGGCGGGCCGCGAGCCGTAGGGCCACAGGTCGCTGCCGCAGATGCAGGAGCGCACCACACGCACGATGGCGTCGGTGGGGTGCTGGATCTTCGGGTCGGGTACGTCCTCGATCCGGATGTCGCCGGCACCGTAGATCAGTGTTGCTCGCATGAAGACTTTCCTGAATGTGTCGTAAGGGGCGCCGCCCGGCGGCAGGTGGGAAGATCCCCCGCCGGGCATTTGAGTTGTCAGCGTAGGCCCGGTGAGATCGGCCGGAGCGCCGAGGGTGCGGTCAGCGGCGGGTGCTGACGCGCGGGCCGTTGTACTCGTCGTCGGTCACGTGCTCGAGCCACGCGTTCTCCGGGCCGTTGTCCGGGCCGGGGCTCTCCCACAGGGCGAGGTGGATCATGAACTGGTCGGGGGCGGCGCCGTGCCAGTGCTCCTCGTTCGCGGGCGTGTGGACGATGTCGCCGGGGTGGGCCTCGATGATCTCACCGCCGCGGGACTGGATCAGGGCGACGCCTTCGACGATGTGGAGGGTCTGGCCCATGGCGTGCGAGTGCCAGGCGGTACGGGCGCCGGGCGCGAACTTGACCATGTTCGCCCGAGCGCGGGAGGGCTCCTCGCCCGCGTAGATGACGTCCCACCAGGCGTCGCCGGTGAACAGGTCAGCCGGGGCCTTGCTCGTCGGGGGCTGCTTGAGGATCTCCATGGTGTTTCTCCTTGCGATGTGGTGTCGGGCAACGAGGTCAGGCGTCCTGGCCGCCGGTCTCCTCGACGATGTTCTTCAGCTGGGTGATGGCGGTCATGGCGTTGGGCCAGCCCGCATAGAAGGCGATGTGGGTGATGGCCTCGACCAGCTCGTCCTGTCTCAGCCCGTTCGCCAGCGCCAGCCGCAGGTGGTATCCGAGCTGCTCGGTGCGGTAGAGCGCCGTCAGCGTGGTGACAGCCGGGGTGACGTACTCGTCGACCTTCGCACCCTCGCGCGGAGCTGCAAAGAGGAGAGATTCTTCCTGGGATAGAACTATCCAGGGATGAAACCCTCCCCCTCTGGCGGCGTGCCCGCGGTGCGACACTGGTGTCCATGCCCCGCGACGCACACCTCAACGAGCTGGGGGAATTCCTCAAGACCCGCCGTGCCGAGCTGAGCCCCCGCACCGTGGGCCTACCCGAGACCGGCGCGCCGCGCAGGGTGGCGGGCCTGCGCCGCGAGGAGGTCGCCCAGCTCGCCGTCATCAGCACCGACTACTACACCCGCCTGGAACAGGGGCGCATCCAGGCGTCCGCCCCCGTGCTGTCCACCCTCGCCCAAGTGCTGCACCTCGACGACGACCAGCGCGACTACCTGTTCTCTCTCGCCGGCAAGGACCACGGCCGGCCCCGCCGACGCGGCAGGCAGACGGTCCAGCCGCAGTTGCAGCGCCTCCTCGACGACCTCACCGCGACCCCGGCCATCGTCATGGGCCGCCGCATGGACATTCTCGCCTGGAATTCCCTGGCAGCCGCCCTGATCACCGATTTCGCGGAAATCCCGGAAAAGAAGCGCAACTACGCCCGAGTGGTCTTCACCGACCCCGCCATGCGGTCGTTGTACACGGACTGGGACACCGTCGCCCGCACCGCCGTCGCCCAGCTGCGCATGGAAGCCGCCAAATACCCCGACGACCCGCGTCTGACCGCCCTCGTCGGTGAACTGTCCGTGCAAGACCCCCACTTCCGCCAGTGGTGGGCCGCCCACCACGTGGCCGCACGCACCGTGGGGACCAAAGCCCTGCACCACCCGATCGCCGGCGCCCTCACCCTCGACTGGGACACCCTCACCGCGAGCACCGACCCCGACCAGCAACTCGTCATCTGGACCGCCGAACCCGGCACCCCCTCCCACGACGGACTGCGCATCCTCGCCTCCTGGGCCGCAGACCACCAACAGGCCACGCCC
>DASYNF010000094.1:0-4687 GCA_036008685.1 Actinomadura sp.
CCTGGCCCGAGGCCACGGTGCTGGTCCTGTCCCTGATCCTGGGCGCCCAGGTCCTCGTCTTCGGCCTGTTCCTGCTGGTCGCTGCCTTCGTGGGTTCGCGAGCGGAGGCCTAGGGGGTCAGCGATCGGAGCGGCCGGCAAGCAGCCGGGTGTGTTCAGCTGTGTGCGAACGGCCAGCGCGCGCGGGGGAGTGAACGGAACCGCAGCGGCGGTGCGAGCCGTCCCCACCACGACGGCGATGGTTGCCAGGAACGCGCCGAGCGCCCCGGCCGCCGCCAGTCGCGTGACTGGGGCGTGACGTCCGTAGGGCCGATCTGCCGTGCTGTCCGTCACCACTCGCTTCTCGGCCGGAGTCCACCGGCTCCGCCAACCTTCGCCGACGACGGCGGTGGTCCGGTCACCCCGACAGGATGCTTCTCGCGCTCACCTCGCACGGAGGATGCCCGGCGCCCAGGCCTGGGCGATGGTCAGGGGGCCGGTGCCTGAGCGGAACCCTGTCCGGGGCTGGAGGCACGCTTCGGGAAGGACGAGTCGATGACGCAGGTGACCACGTCGCAGCCCACGCAGAGTGCACCGCGGCTCACCCGCGAACAGCGGGTCGCGCGCGGCAAGGCCGCGCGAACGGAGGTGCCCCGCTCCAGCCACGCGGAGTTCACTGTCGGCCCGGACCGGGCAGATCCGCTGACCCTGCTGGAGGGCCAGGGGCTCAACCGTGTGCCCGAGCTGCTGCCGATCCGCTACGGCCGGATGGTTTCCTCGGCGTTCGCGTTCTTCCGCGGTGCGGCGCTGCCGATGGCGAGCGACCTGGCACACACCCCTCAGTCCGGGCTGACCGTGCAGGCCTGCGGCGACGCGCATCTGGCCAACTTCGGGGTCTTCGCCTCACCCGAGCGGCATCTGGTCTTCGACATCAACGACTTCGACGAGACGCTGCCCGGACCGTGGGAGTGGGACATCAAGCGGCTGGCGACCAGCCTCGAGATCGCTGGTCGCGCTCGCGACTACCCGGAAAAGGAGCGCCGGCGGATCGTGCTCGCGGCGGTTGCGGCGTACCGGCGGGCGATGCGCGCCTTCGCCGGCATGCACTCGCTGGACGTCTGGTACGCCCACGCCGACATGGCCGACATCGAGGCGGTCACCGACGTCCGCTTGGCGCGTCGTCAGCGCAAGGCCATCGCTCGCAACGCCGCCAAGGCCCACACGAAGGACAACCTCGGAGCACTGGGGCGGTTCGCCAGCGTCGACGACGGCCGGCCGCGACTGAACCCGGATCCGCCCCTGATCGTCCCGATCCGGGACATCGTGGGCAGCGATGCGGAGATCGAGACGACGGAGATACGGCTGCGGAGCATGCTCGCTGCCTACGCCGAGACTCTCGACCCCGAGCGACGGGTCCTGCTGGACCGATACCGGCTGGTTGACATGGCCCGAAAGGTCGTCGGCGTCGGCAGCGTGGGGACGCGATCGTGGATGTTGCTGCTGCTCGAGGACGGCGAGCATCCGCTGTTCCTGCAGGCGAAGGAGGCGGGAGCCTCGGTGCTGGAAGCGTTCGTCGAGGCCAGCGAGTACGACAACAGTGGGCAGCGCGTCGTGGTGGGCCAGCGGCTGATGCAGGCCGTGGGCGACATCTTCCTCGGCTGGGTCAGGGTGGAAGGACTCGACGGTCAGCCCAGGGACTTCTACGTACGGCAGCTGCGCGACTGGAAGGGGTCGGCCGAGGTCGAGTCCATGGTGCCGGCCGTGATGCGGGCCTACGGCGAGGTCTGCGGTTGGACGCTGGCTCGCGCCCACGCCCGTTCGGGAGACCGCATTGCGATGGCGGCCTATCTCGGCGGGGGTCCATCCTTCGACGAGGCCGTCCGGGAGTTCGCCGAGGCCTATGCCGACCAGAACGAGCGCGACCACCAGTCGCTGCTGGACGCCGTCCGATCAGGTCGGATAACCGCCGAGGCCGCCGTGTGATCGGACTTGCAGCCGAACCCCCGGCCGTTGTCGTCGAAGGAGCCAGGAACGGAGTGCGTCATTTCTGCATGGAGGAGCGGACGTCGATGAGCGGTGTCGCGGACTGGTAGGAGTTCCTGGTGGCCGGCGTCGACGAACTTCAGAACTACCGGCCGACCCTCATGCGACTGTCCCTCGCCGCGCCGCCACAGCGCTGGAGTACCTCAGGGACGCGCCGGTCTGGACGGCCCGAAATACGAATCCCGATCACCACGCCGCACCGGGCTTCGTAGGCACCGCAAGAGACTTTTCGTGCCGACCGTCATCAACCCGCTGGGCATCCCGCTGACGGAACCGTCGATCACCCCTGGCCTTCCCCGGCGCGAACGACTGGCTCGGGGAGTGCGACCCGGTCAGTCCCTGCGGGCGTCGCGCCGCGCGACGCGACGGCGGTGGCGGCGCAGTACGCCGAGCCCGATCCACACGATGGATCCGAGTACCGCCACGATCAGGGTGAACAGCCACAGCGGCCAGGTGAAGCTCCAGAACAGGAACTGGAGTGTGACGTCCTCTCTGTTCTGCACCATGAAGACGGCGAGCAGGCCGCCGCTGGCCAGTGTGGCGACTATCCCGCCGCTGAGACGGGCGGCTCTTGGCGCGCCACCGGTTCCGCCCGTGCTGGTGGGGATCGGGCTCTGCTGGACCATGACCGCCTCCTACGCCGCCCCTGGACCGTAGGGCCCGCCGGTGAGGAGTGGGCCACCCGTAGTGGGTGACCCAGCGACCGGGACCGCGATGCCGGAGGACGCGCCACCGCGGGCAAGACGGGGCTGACCGGGACGCAGGTGTGCCGTCGACCGTGACGCCCGCGGGGGCGAAGGCCTCGGCGGGCGTGCCGCCGGCGGCGAGGGTCGGTACGGCGGTGGTGGGAGCTTCAGCGGACGAAGCTGTCAGCGTCCTCGCGCGGGGCCCGAGGGTTCGGGTTCGGCTGCCGGGTCATGGCCGGTGTCATCCGTTCGGCCGGTGACTGCGGCGGGTGACCCCGGGGCGTCGGGGGCGGTGAGCGGCAGTGTCACCTGCATGGTGGTGCCCGCGCCGGGCGGGCTGTGCAGCACGAGCCGGCCGCCGAGGCCTCGACGCCGACGTCGAGGCGGACCGGGACGGCGGAGCGGCGCGCCAGCGTCTTCAGCGCCGGGCGCAGGCCGCCCTCCGCGAGCGCCGCCGGATGCAGGCCGCGGCCGATGCCCAGCAGCTTGCAGGCGGCGACCGTGCCGACGCCGGACTGCAGCGGCTTCCAGTACTCGGACTCCAGATCAAGTTGTCGTTTACGGCCTCGCCGTCCCACTCGCACACCCCTCGCTACCAGGAGTGTTGCGACAAGCCGTAGAACCCGCCCTGCTGGAGTGGGTCGCCATCATCGCGGCGTCGCCCCCCGGTCCTCTCGGGCCGGGCTCCGGAACTGCGGACGCCATCGACGCCTATTCCGGCCACGCCGGGGCTGCGGCGATGTCGGCAGCGTGGTGCGCGGTCTGGCTGGTCGGGCGCGTCATGTACATGGCCGGGCTGAAGGCGTGCCAACAGACTCGGGATGGCCGCCTGCCAGAAACTGTCGCAGGCTGTCGGCTCAGTGCTCCTGGTGCTCCGTATCGCCGTTATCTGCCATACGGGGCCCCGGCCGTGAGCAAGGGATGGCCGTCGCGAGGTCCTGGGGTGGACGATGGCGATCCCAGCCGACCCCGTATGACAGCGGTCGGTCCACGCCGGCATGTCGGGAAGGCGGGGCATCCGGGCAGGCCGTCAGTGGCGCCGCCGGGAGGACTGATGCCGTCAGACCCGGATGCTGGTGGTCCGCCGGTGGACACCGCCGCGATCCTCACCGAGGTCGCCGGCATCGCCGCTACGCCCGGCACCCTGGCCGAGCGGGCCGAGGCGCTGCTGGGGCAGCTGCGGCGGGTCGTGCGGTTCGACGCCGGCTGGATCACTCTGCTGCCGGCGGACCAGAATGCGCACGTTCCCGTGGCCCGGTCCGGCTACGACGAGCGGATCTGCGGCCAACTGGACAGCGCCTCCACGCTGGAGGAGGTCGAACTGGTCGGCCTGAGCCGGTCGCGCCGTCCGATCCGAGGCCGCGACCTGCCGTTTCCGCTGTCAGAGGTGCCCACCTGGGCGGAGTATCTGGAACCGGCAGGGTTTCGGGACGGCGTGAGCGCCGGGCTGTTCACCCCGGAGGGCCGCTACCTGGGAGTCCTGGCCCTGCACACCCAGGCCGCGGATCAGGTGAGCGATGCCGCCCGGGATCTGCTCGAGGTGCTCGCGACCCGCATCGCGGACGCCGTGGACCCGCTGCGGTCCCTGGCCACGATCGCGCGGGTGGTCGGGCGGGCCGCCGCGGGGATCGTGCTGGCCCAGTCCGGAGCGGTGCTGCCGCTGCCCGGTCTGCCCGGCCATCGGCTGCTTGCGCCCGACTCCGGTGTCCTGATCGCGGCCGCCGTGCGGCTGGTCCGGGGCGGTCCGCTCGCGTCGTTCCTCGCCGCGCTGCCGGGCCCGACGGGCGGCGAGGGCGCGGAGACCCACGTCCGGATCACGGTGCTGGCCATCCCGCCGGACCTGCGGCCGTTCGCCGCGGCGGTCATCCTGGTCTCCCCGGCCGGGGACCTGCGCGGGCTCACGCCGCGGGAGCTGGAGGTCCTGGGGCTGCTGATCGAGGGATGGTCGAACGCGGCGATCGCGCGCGCCCTGGTCGTCGC
>DASYNF010000095.1:0-14546 GCA_036008685.1 Actinomadura sp.
AGCCTGCCCTCCAGCAGGACCAGCAGTTCACTGAGGATGTCGGCCAGTTCGCGCTGCCGCTGAGTGCTGAGCTCGGAGAGCAGCGACGCCTCGTAGCGGACCTGTTCGGGAAGCAGCCTCTCGATGAGGTCCAGCCCCCGCTCGGTCAGCGAGAGACGGGAGACCCGGCGGTCTCGCTCGTCGGTGCGGCGCTCCACCAGGCCGCGTTCTTCCAGCAGCCGCAGCCGTTTGGTGACCGCCGCGCCGGAAGCGAAGGTCTCCCGGGCGAGCTGGGTCGGGGTGAGGCCACCACCGACCCGGCGGAGCGCGGCGAGAAGATCGAATTCGGGCCGCGCCAGGCCCTCCTTGGCCAGTGGGGCCTGCGCGCTCTGCTGGAGCAGTGAGCAGCAGCGGTTCAGCCTGCCGATGACCGCGATCGGCAGGGTGTCGAGGTCGGGGTGGAGGCGCTGCCACTGGCGCAGCGTCTCCGCGACCACATCCTCCACGGGCCATTTCCTCCGCGTCATTGTCTCGGTCGGCCGTGGCCGATGCTATGGCGCCCGGCGCCGACCACGGTAGCGCCGGCCTCGGCGGGCCGGTGTCCCGGCCCTGTGCCGCCGGGCGGACCCGGCGTCAGCCGGGCGAGCGACCGATGTCCCTCCTGCTCGGCCAGCGTGATCCGCTCCTCCGGCAGCGCTCGCTGCCACCATTCCCCCTCGGCGACGTCCACCGCGTCGCGGAGTTCGACCAGCGCCGTGGCCAGGCGGGTGCGGGCCCGGCCGAGCTCGTGTGGACCCGCGCCGCCTCGGGCGAGCACCTCCTGGGCGGCGGTCTCCGCGCGTGCCGAACGGTCCAGGGCGGCGCCGATCCGGTCGGTGGCCCGGCGGTTGGTCACCACCACGCAGCTCAGCAGGCCGACGATGGCGCCCACGCAGGTGTCCAGCCAACGGTCGCCGACCAGCTGTCCGGCCGGCTGCAACCCGGCGAGTTGGACCATCAGCAGCGCCATCGGCGTGACGCACACAGTGCCCAGCCAGTAGTTGCGGCTGATCAGAGCCTCGGCGGCGAACTGGAAGACCAGGGCCGTCAGCACGAGGGCCACCGGACCCGTACGGGTCAACGGGAGCAGCGCCGTGAACACCAGCAGGCCGACGAGGTTGCCGATGACGCGCTGGAGCGCCCGCCGCCAGGTGAGCGTCATGTTCGCCTGGAAGATCGCGGCGGCGGTGATCACGGCCCAGTACGGCCGGCCCACGCCGAGCGCCATGGAGGAGCATCCCGCGAGGACACCGCCGACGGCCACCCGCGCGCCGATCGGGAGCAGCGCGGAGCCTGGGCGCAGCGCGCCCAGGACGGCCCGCGGCCCGCGTACGGCCTGGGGGACACGAGCGCTCGTCTCCGAACGCGTTCGGGCGGCGGTGCGCTCCACCACGGCGATCCCGGCCAGTTCTCCGGCCTCCTCGAAGACCAGGAGCGGCTGCGGCGGCGTCTGATTGCGGCGCAGTGTCCGCGCCCAGGTCGTCAACCGGTCGGCCTCCACCGCCTCTCGCGAGACGATGGCCAAGGCGGACTCGGCCCGGATCACCAGTCGTTCCAGGGCTTCGCGGGCCGCGGCCCGCTCGGGAGTGCGCGCCGGGACCCGGGCGAGGGTGTGCCAGGCGGCGTTGACCGCGGCCGCGGCGTCGTGCCGGGCCCGCGGGACCTGTGACGGGGCGGCCCGCAGCAGCCGGGCGGCCGCCTCCAGCGCACGGGCCGTGGCGATGCGCTGCGGGCCGTCCGGCCGCATCAGTCCCGGTGCCATGCACACCAGCCAGGCGATGACGCCGCCGAGCAGGCCGAGAGCCAGGTGGGCGGGGATGTCGGCAAGCCGCTGGGGCATGAAGGCACAGCTCACGGCGATGAAGGTGAAGATGAGGCCACCGGGCGGTCCCATGCGGATCGCATCACACGTCATCTTGTACACCGCGGCGAGTAACGAGGCGACGACGACCCGGATCACCGTCGAGCCGGTCATGGCGGCGGTGGTGAGGGCGATGCCCGTGCCGGCCAGCATGCCGACCACCACCCACAGCAGGACGCGGGCGCGAACGGCGTAGGGCTCGCCGTGCGCGTAGAGCGCGCACATGGACCCGGCCGAGGTGTAGATGGCGAGGTCGGGCCTGCCGAGTGCCAGCAGGGTGAGGTTGGGGACGCCGACGGCGATGACCACGCTGAGTGCGGGCTTGTGCCACATGTCGGCGGCCTGGCCCACTCGTAGCACGCCCCTGAGCGGAAGGGAGCGGACGCGGATACGGCGTGGCATGGCCTGGCTTTCTTTGCTGGTCCGTGTCCGCTTCGGCATGCCAATAACCTTAACAGGTGTTTTACTTGTAAAGAATCTTGCGAGAGCTGGTGATCCACGCGATCGCGGAGCCGCTGCATCCCATCCGGGATGCTCGTGGTGCGGTCGACCGCCGCGGGGCCCGGGTGATCCCTTACGGCTCATCCCTGTAAGTCCTGCAAACGGGTCTGAGGGATGATGGATGCGATAATTTCGCTGCGCCAGGGAGACTGCGAGACGTGACCGCCTTTGACGACCTGCTTGCCGCCAACGAGGAATTCGCCAGGACATTTCAGGACTCGGACCTGACCGGCACGGCCCTCCGTGGACTGGCCGTGGTCACCTGCATGGACTCCCGGATCGACCCCCTGGGCCTACTCGGCCTGGCGCCCGGCGATGCCAAGATCCTGCGTAACGCCGGCGCCCGGGTCACCGACGACGTCCTGCGCACCCTCGTCCTGGCCGTCTACCTCCTCGGTGTCGACCGGGTCCTGGTGATGCCGCACACCGACTGCGGCATGTCCAAGGCCACCGACGGTGACGTCCACACGCTCGCCGCCGGGCACGGCGTCGACACCCGCAGCCTGGAGTTCCACACCGTCCCCGACCAGGACGCCGCCCTCCGCCACGACCTGCTCCGCATCCGCACCAGCCCGTTCCTGCCCGCCGGCATGGCCGTCGGCGGCGCCATCTACGACGTGCACACCGGGAAGCTCATGCCCGTCGAACTCTGAGCCGGGAGCCGGGCCGTGAAGTGGTGCCGGATCAGCCCGTACGCGGGCCCGCTCAAGCGTGGACGCCGGTGAGCCGGGCGGTCGCGACGTCCCGCATGCAGTCGGCCGGAGACAGCGTGCCGCCGTGGCCGGATTCGGCCGCGAAGGTGTCCTCGGGCAGCGCGGACCGGATCCTGGCCGTGATGCGGTCGATGTCGTCGCGTTCGGCCGGGCCCGGCGCCAGCCCCGAGGACCGGCGCACCGAGGCCGCCGCCCCCAGGAGGCGGGCGGCGTCGATGTGGTGGCCGGCGAGGCTCAGCGCGCCGGCGAGGCCTTCCAGGGAGAAGGCCATGTCCCGGGGCCCGTCGATCCTGAGCGCGACGGCCAGGGCGTCGCGGTGCAACACCAGTGCCGTGGCCGCGTCCCCGCGTTGCTCGGCCACGTAGCCGAGGCCGACCTGGATCAACGGCAGGTACAACGGCGGGACGGTGTCCGCGTCCTGTGGCACCGCCTTGAGCAGGGTGCGCAGGTGCGTCTCGGCGACCTCCAGCTCGCCTTGCCGCCGGGCGGTGAGCCCCAGTCCGATCTCGGCCAACACCCCGGCCATCTGGTGGCCCTGCTCGACGGCCAGCCGCAGGGCCCGCTCGCAGTACTCCCGCGCCTGCGGGTAGGCGCGCCGCATCATCGCGATCCAGCCGAGCCAGGCCAGCCGTACGGCGACGTCCGGCCAGAGCCGGAGCTCCTCGGCCATGCGCAGTCCCTCGCGCTGCATGGCCAAGTACGCCGTCTCCACGACCCTGGACAGGGCGGAGTGGAACAACACGAGCATCATCTCCGGCGACGTCGCGACCGAGATCGCCAAGCTGAAGGAGGAGCCCGGTCAGGACATCCTGCAGTACGGCTTCGGCCCGGTCACGCGCACTCTGCTCGAGCACGGTCTCCTGGACGAGCTGCGGCTCTGGATCCACCCCGTGCTCGTCGGCACCGGGAGCCCGGACGAGCTGCTCACCAAGGACGGCTTCGCGGCCTCCCTGGAGCTTGCGGACACCAAGGTCTTCGGCTCGGGGGTCATCATCGCCACCTACCGCCCGGCCGCCGAGGACGAAGGCCGGAGGACCGGCGCCTGACGCCCTGACATCGAGCGCGCACAGACGGCATCCGGCCGGATCCGCGAACCCGCGGCCCGGCCGGGTGCCGTCGCCGAACCCGCCAAGGCGGTCAATCCGTTCGTGGCAGGTGGGACACCGTCCTGGACTGCGGGTCGGTGACGCCCCCGGGGGAGGCGAGCGCGGCGATGTCCCAGCCGGCGCGCCGGGCTCCGGCCTGGTAGGCGCTCTCGTAGAAGGAGAGTGCGGCGGCGCGCGGGTCGGCCTCGGCCCGTGCGTCGTCGTAGCGGAGGACGGCCAGGTGGCCGCCTCGTTGCGTGATCCACTGTGCGGCCGCGGGGGACAGGGGCTCTCCGTCCAGCCCGCCGGGCTCGGGCGCGGTGTAGGAGTAGAAGGCGGGTTCCGGGAAGGCGTCGTCACCGAACCAGAAGCCGAAGCTGATCACTTCACGGGAGTAGGCCTCGCGGGTCACCGGGTCCACCTCGGGAGGCTGGGCGACCACGCGGTCGGTGAACCGGGTGCAGGCGATGTCGAAGGTGTGCCAGAAGTGGTGGACCGGGCTCACCTTTCCCGAATAGTCCGCGGCGAACTCCTCCAGGACCAGGTTGACCTGGCTGAGGACCTGCCAGTACCGGGTGGCCATGGCGGGGTCATAGGTCGCGTGTTCGGTGTCCTCGGCGAACGGGCGGCCGGAGTCGGGCAGGTCGAACGGCCGCGGTATGTCCATGTCCACTCGCACGTCCAGCGCCGCCAGCGCCCGCATGACCTCGAGGTAGAAGGACGCCACCGACCGGCCGTAGAGCGGAAACGACACCGCCCTCCCGTCGAGCGTGGTGACGAGCAGCCGATGGCCGACGAAGTCGAAATCGATCGTGAAGATCGGGTTACCGTCGGCCCGCCCCGTCGGGCGCGTGGTGAGACCCCGCCCGGTCAGATGGAAGGGCACGTCCCACCAGTGGTTGCGCTGAATCCCCGAGGCCAGCCGGATCTTGCCTATCACCTGGGCGAAGCGGTGCAGCGTGGCCTTGGTGTCCTGCCAATCGGCCAGGGGCATCGCCGGAAACAGTTCCATGACACCGCCTTCCCCCTCACCGTTCACCTCCAACCCCCGGATCGAGCGGTCGCCGCCGGGCCTCCGAGGTGGAATCGCGGAGCCCGGCGTCCTGGGCGGTCACACTGGTTCAATTGCCTTCCGTCCGCATCCCCGCCGATCCCCCGACAGAAGGGAACCCGCCGCCATGACCACCAGCGTCACCGTCACCGACGCCGAGAACAACGACCGTTTCGAGGCGCGCATCGACGGCGCACTCGTCGGATACGCCGAGTACACCCGGACGAGCCGCCTGGTCGTCTACCCCCACACCGAGGTCGAGCCCGCCCATGAGGGCCGTGGCGTGGGGAGCGCACTGGCCCGCGCGGCGCTGGACGACGCCCGCCGGCGCGAGCTGCCGGTCCTGGCCGTCTGCCCGTTCATCGCCGGCTGGATGCGCCGTCACCCCGAGTACCAGGACCTGGCGTACCAGAACCGCAGCAACGTCACCGACTGATCGCAGCCGATCGTCGCCGTGCTCAGATCTCGGAGAGTCCTCACCCCTGTGACACTGCCGGGCCACCCCGGCTCTCTTTGCGCCGCCTCCGGCTCAGGGCCGCTGTACGTCGTCTGCGGCGATCGGCCGGGAACCAGCCTGCACGCGGTCGGCCTGGACGGGAGCATCCGGTGGAGCCGCCGTTTCGAACGGGCCGGCGGGATGCTCCGAGTGGCCGAGGACGGCGGCATCTGGCTGTCCGGCGGCGGAGCGTTCATCGAGACGCTTCCGACCGGCTCGCCGGGGCGACGTGTCGTGCCGTCCTGCCTGCCGGACGAGCGGCTCGGGTCCTTCGTCGTACTGCCCGACGGGTTCCTCCTCACGTGGACCACCTCGCCCTACCGAGGTGCCAGAGTCGAGCGCCTCGACCGGCGAGGAGCCCGCGTGTGGAGCACGCCCATCACCGTCCGGGGACTGGGATATCACGGTGTCACCCACCGGGGCGTCGACACCGGCTGGCGGCCGGAGCCCATGCCCGCGTGGGAGCCGAGGGACTTCACCCCCGAACGTGACGAGGGGCTGCTGGTCTCCGGCGACCGGCTGCTGGCCACGTACGTGGAAATCGCGAGCGGGCTCGGCGTCGGCTACTGCCTCGACCTGGGGAGCGGGGATCTGGTGGGGGAGACGCCGCCGCACCCGACCGGCGCCCGGGCGGTGGCCGGACCGGGTCGATTCCTCGTCGGAGCGCAGGGATACGGGGCGTTCGAGACCTATCTGTACGACCGCGACGGCACCGTGGTGGCCGAATGGGCCGGCCACGGCCGGCCCCTGGTGAGTCACCGCGGCCGGATCCGGATCGTCGAGCTGGAGAACCGGTCGTCATCGCCGGCCCGGCTGCGCAGGCTGCACCGGGACGGGACCATGACCGACGGACCGATGCTCCCCGGCTACCACACCATCGGCCCGGTGCTCGGCGGCGACGGCCGTGCGGCCTTCTGGCGAGACGGCCGGCTCCAGGTGACCGGCCCGGATCTTTCCGTCCGCACCCTGTACGAGGACCACGCGCAGGGAGGCACCGATCGGATGCTGCTACTCGACGACGGCCTTCTGGTGTTCGTCCTCACCGGTGACCGGGCCACCGGCAAGAGGACCGTGGTCTTCGCACAGACCGACCTCGTGCCCCTCGACACCGGCCCCTGGCCCTGTGGAGAGGGCAACCTCCAGGGCAACCCCGTGCTGCCGGGATAGATGCTCATGCGCACGCTCGTGATGGACTGGTTCTGAGACCGGATCACGCTGCCGGGCGTGACCGGGGTGTTCACCTTCACGCCAGGGCGGAGAGTGATGCGGATCTCCCACGTCGGCTCCACCGACCTGTTCGTCGGGCCCACGGCCGCCCCCCGGCAGGTCGTACGGGTCGGGCTCTCCGATACGGGCCCCGGGGCCGTCACCGGGTCCGGCCGGGCACCGGACGGGGCATCGGACCGGATACGCGTGACGATCGAGGGCCCCGGAGTCACGACACCCGAACCCGCGCTCGTCACCGGCCCGAACCCCGGCCAGGAACGAATCGTCGAGGTGGGGGTGCGGCTGTCCGCGCCGGTCACCCCCGGGACCGTACGGCAGGTGACCGTGGTCGCCGATACCGGCACGAGCCGCTCCACCGCTCCCGGCGAAGTCGTGGCCGGGGACACCGGCTGGACGATGTGGATGGTCTCCCACTTCCACTACGACCCCGTGTGGTGGAACACCCAGGGCGGCTTCACCGAGGCGTGGTATGACCTGCCGGCGGCGGAGAGCGTACGCCGGAGCGAGGTCAGGACCGCCTTCGACCTCTGCCGTGCCCACCTGGAGGCGGCCCGTCTCGACCCCGGCTACAAGTTCGTGCTCGCCGAGGTCGACTATCTCAAGCCGTACTGGGACGCCTTCCCCGAGGACCGCGCGGACCTCCGCCGATTTCTGGACGAGGGGCGCGTCGAACTGGTCGGAGGCACCTACAACGAGCCGAACACCAACCTCACCCATCCCGAGTCGACGATCCGCAACGCGGTCTACGGCCTCGGCTACCAGCGCGATGTCGTGGGCGGCGATCCGGCCTCCGCCTGGATGCTCGACGTCTTCGGGCACGATCCCGCCTTCCCGGGGCTGATGGCCGACGCCGGAATGACCTCGAGCTCCTGGGCGCGGGGACCTTTCCACATGTGGGGCCCGAACCGGCACGTCGGCGACAACCGCCGCATGCAGTTCCCCAGCGAATTCGAGTGGATCTCACCGAACGGGCGAGGTCTGCTCACCTCGTACATGGCGAACCACTACGGTGCCGGCTGGGGCATGGAGCGATGCGGCACCCTCGACGAGGCCATCGAGGAGGCGCACCTGCAGTTCCGTCTCCTCCAGCCGGTGGCCGCGACGCGCAACGTCCTGCTCCCGGTCGGCGCCGACCATGTCGTCCCGTCCCGCTGGTGCACGGGGATCCACCGCCAGTGGGCCGAGCGCTATGTCTGGCCCCGGTTCGTCGTCGCGCTGCCCCGTGACTTCTTCGCGGCGGTACGGAGCGAGACCGCGGAGCGCCGGGTGCGCCTCAGCCCGCAGACGCGTGACATGAACCCCATCTACACCGGCAAGGACGTCTCCTACATCGACACCAAGCAAGCCCAGCGGGCGGCCGAGATCGCGGTGCTCGACGGCGAGCGGCTGGCGACCCTCGCCACGCTGCTCGGCGGGGTGCGTTATCCGGCCGAGGCCCTCGACAAGGCGTGGCGCCTGCTCGCCTTCGGCGCCCACCACGACGCCATCACCGGCACCGAGTCCGACCAGGTCTATCTCGACCTGCTGGGCGGGTGGCGGGAGGCGTACGAGCTCGGTGACGAGGTGCGCACGGCCGCCGCCGACCACATCGCCGCGCATGCCGCCACTGCGGGTGAAGGCCGCCCCGTCGTCGTCGTCAACACGCTGTCCTGGCCGCGCGATGGGATCACGACTGTGCGGATCTCGTTGTCCGAGCCCGGTCAGGACGGCGTCGAACTACGAGACGACGAGGGCGAACCGGTCGCCGCCGTCACCGAGGGCCTACGGCGGCACGACGACGGCACGCTCGCCGAGATCACGCTGACCTTCCTCGCCAAGGACGTGCCCGCGCTGGGCTACCGCCTCTACCGGGCCGTCGGCGCCGCGGACGCCCCCGGCCGATGGACGGCGACGAGTGGTCTCGAAGCGGCCAACGCCGCGTTCCGGGTCGAGGCCGACCCCGCGCGAGGGGGCGCGCTGTCCTCGATCCGCGACCTACGGACCGGCCGGGAGCTGCTGCGGCGCGGCCGGATCGGGGGCGAGCTGGTCGTGTACGAGGAGTACGCCGTCCACCCGTACTGGGGCGAGGGACCATGGCACCTGCTGCCCAAGGGACCCGGGCACGGCATCGGCCGGCACGCGGCGGAGGTGCGGGCCGAGCGGTGCGCCATCGGCCGCCGCATCGTCTCCGAGACGACGCGGCACGACCTGCGGATCACCCAGGAGGTCATCCTCTGGGAGGGCGTCGACCGCGTCGACTTCCGCAGCCACGTCGACGGGCCGATCGGGCCCGACCGGCTGCTCCGGGTACGGTTCCCGGTCGAGGTGCCCGGTGCCCGCCCGGTGTCCGAGGTGGGGTTCGCCGCCGTCGCACGGCCGTTCGGCTTTCCCGACGCCGACGCGGCGGAGACACCGTGGACCCTCGACGCCCCGGCGCACAACTGGGTGGCGCTGAGCGCGACCGCGCGCATCGCGCTGACCGGTGAGGACGGTTCACGCCGCGAGCACGCGGTCGGCGTCGCCGAGGTGATCGAGCCCGACGGCGGGCGGTGCCGCGATGAGGTCCGGGCCCTCGTCGCGGGGCTGGCCGGCCAGGGCGTGACCGCCACCTGCTCGCGGCCCGACGGACCGCGTTATGGCTCCCTCGACGTCGATTCCAACCTGCCCGACGTGCGGATCGTCCTCGGCGGCCCCGGCGACAACGCCTTCGCCGCGGCGGTGCTGGCCGACGCCGAGCCCGCCTCCACGATCGCGCTGAAGCGCCATGGCAGGGTCTTCGTGCCCGCCGCCCGCCCGCCGGCCGACGTCTGGACCGCCACCGCCGACCTCCGCGGGCCGCGGGACCTCCCCGTGCTGGTCGTGGGGGCCGACGACCTCGGCTCCGCGATAACGGAGCTGACCGGCGACGTGGCCGACTCGGTCATCGAGATCTCCAGGCCTTCGGACCTGGAGACGGCGCCCGACCCGCTCGACGACTATTCGGTCGGGCTGCTCAACCAGGGAACGCCCGGTTTCGTCGTCGGCACGGACGGCACTCTCCACCTCAACCTCATGCGGTCCTGCAGCGCGTGGCCGTGCGGGGTCTGGATCGACGGCGAGCGGCGCGGCGCCCCGGACGGCTCCAGCTTCGCCTGGCAGCACTGGAGCCACACGTTCTCCTACGCCCTCGTCGCCGGTCCGGGCGACTGGCGGGAGGCCGGTTTCGTCCGGGCCGGGCAGGAGTACAACCACGCCGTGCTCGCCCGGCCGGCCCGGCGGGGCCCGGGAGTGCTCCCCGCCCGCGCGAGCCTGGCCTCGGTGGAGCCCGAGCGGGTCGTGCTGACCGCGCTCAAGCCGAAGGGCAACCCCCTGGCCTCCGGAGGCTCGGGCGACGTCGACGTCGCCGCCGGCGTGATCGTACGGGTGTACGAGTCCTCCGGCCGGCCCGCGCGGGCACGGATCCGGATCATCGGCGGACTCACCGGCGCCCGGGTCGCCAACGTGCTGGAGGAGGAGGCCGGCGCCGCCGTCGAGGGGGGCGACACGGTGACCGTGCGACTGGGTGCCGCCGAGATCGTGACGTTGAGCGCCCGGCCGGTCAGGACGAACCCCCCGGGTGAGGGCCGGCTCGGCGCCGGCGCCGAGCCCGCGCAGCCGGTGTTCGGCCGTTACTGGCTGCACAACAAAGGGCCGGCTCCGGTGGGTCACCTTCCGGTGAGCGTGCACATCGGCCCGGCCGCGGTCCGGCTGAGCGGGCCGGACGACAGCGCGACCGCAGAGGTGACCGTCGCCACCTCCGCCCGGCCTGCGGCCGGGCGGGTCGAGCTCGCGGTGCCGCCGGGACTGTCCGTCGGCCACCCGCCCCTGGAGTACGACCTCGCGGCCGGTGAACACGCCCGGTTCACGCTGACGGTGGGTGCGGGCGGCACCGGGACGTACTTCCTGGCGGCCCGGATCGGCGATGAGCTCGGGCAGATCATCGAGGACGCCACGATGGTGATCGCGGGTGCGGCGGGGGAGGACATGCCGGTCTCGGTCACCGTCGAACCCGAAGGGCTGCTGCTGCCTCCCGGGGGCGAGAGCGAGATCGTCGTACGGCTGAGCAACCGGACGGGCGGCGAGGTGCGCGGCGAGGCCCGGCTCATCAGCCCGATCGGCACCTGGGGCCCGGGCGCCGACGCGCTCGTCACGCCCTGGACCCGAGGCTTCGCGGTCGCGTCCGGAGGCACCGCCGACCTGCGCTATGCGGTGCGAGTCCCCACCAGTGCGCGCCCGGGCGCGCACTGGTGGGCCCTGGCCAAGGTGGCCTGCTTCGGCCGGCTCCACTACGCCCCGGCGATCCCGGTGCGGATCTCCGGGGATCGAGGATCTAGTCGGCGGCCCTGACGACCAGATAGGCCGCGATGTATCCGAGCCCATTGGTCGCCCAGTGCAGCGCCGCGGGCGCGAGGAGGCTGCCGCTGCGACGCTGGAGCTCGCACAGGATCCAACCGGCGAGACCGAGGACGACGACGGCCGCCGTCGTCGCGAGCATCGCGCCGAGTGGACCGGGACCGAAGATCCTCGTCATCAGGGGATTGACCGTGCTGATATCGGCGGCGGGCAGGACGTGCCAGAGCCCGAAGAGCCCCGAGGAGACCACGGTCGCCCCCACCACGCCGTACTCGGACCGGACCAGTGCGTAGAGCACCCCGCGAAAGGCCACCTCCTCCAGCAGGACGGTGCCGAGCGGCACGCGCACCAAGACCTCGAAGACGATCCTGCCCGGTCCCGCGTCGGCGACCCGCCGATCGAGAAGTAGGTCCCGCGTCCCTGGAAGCAGCGCGCACGCGAGGTAGCAGGCCGCCACCGCGATGATCAGGATCAGCCCCCAGGTCAGCCCGCGGCGCACCGTGTCGCGGTCGAGCCCCGCCTGGGCCCAGCCGACGCCGGCCAGCCTCAGCAGGGCCAGCAGCACGCCGGTCGTGACGAGTGAGGTGACCACGTAGGCGGCAGGCATCAGGCGGTTGTTGAGCACGTTGGCCAGTGCCAGTACGACCACGACCGCCACCACCGCGGCATGTGATGTCAGAGACATGGTTCTCCCCAGAGCGTTCGCCGGGGGTGGCCCGGCGTCTTGGCTCAGACCGCCGGTCTGAGACGGTAGAAGATGTGCCGGCGGGCCTGGTGACGTTGTCGCTCTGTGGCGACGTGATGCTCGGCCGGGGTGTCGATCAGATCCTTCCGCACCCCGGTGACCCGAGGCTGCGGGAAAGATACGTCCGCGACGCGCGGATCTATGTCGAGCTGGCGGAAGCGGTGAACGGCCCGATTCCTCGTCCGGTCGACTTCTCCTGGCCGTGGGGAGACGCTCTGCAGACGCTCGACGACATCGGACCCGATGTCCGGCTGGTCAATCTGGAAACGAGTGTCACGCGTAGCGACGACTTCATGCCGGGGAAGGCCGTGCACTACCGGATGAACCCTGACAACCTTCCTGCTCTGACGGTGGCCCGGCCCGATGCCAGTGCGTTGGCGAACAACCACGTGCTCGACTTCGGTTACCGGGGGCTCGAGGAGACCCTCGACGCGTTGTCCGGTGCGGGGCTCCGGGAGGTGGGGGCGGGGCGCGACGCCGGAGAGGCGAGGCGGCCCGTGGCCGTCACCGTCGAGGGCGGCCGGCGTGTCCTGATCTTCTCGTGCGGCATGCCCTGCAGCGGCGTTCCGCCGAGCTGGGCCGCGACCCCGGAACGGCCCGGTGTCGACTTCGTACCCGATCTCTCAGACGCCAGCGCCGCCGAGGTCGCCGGCCCGGCGCTGGCGATGGAGCGGCCCGGCGATGTCGTGGTCGCTTCCGTCCATTGGGGATCCAACTGGGGATACGAGGTCTCCCCGGATCAGATCCGGTTCGCGCATCGGCTCATCGACCTCGGCGTCGACGTGGTCCACGGGCACTCCTCCCATCACCCCCGCCCGATCGAGGTGTACGAGGGCAAGCTGATCCTGTACGGCTGCGGCGACTTCATCGACGACTACGAGGGCATCACCGGCCATGAGGGCTACCGGGACGACCTGCGCCTGCTGTACTTCGCGTCCGTGGAACCGGACACGGGCAGGCTGGCCGACCTGCGGATCGCGCCCATGCAAGCTCGGAAGATGCGGCTCCACCACGCCTCCGGCGCAGACCGAGACTGGCTGAGGGGGATCCTCGACCGGGTCGGCACTGCCTTCGGATCACGAGTCGCCCTCCAGCCCGACGGCATGCTGACCGTCCGAACATGAGCGGAGCGGTCGATGGGATCATGGCCGTTGGCTCCGAAACTTACAGGCTCCCGGACGGGGATCAATGGCGCGGAGGCGGCCGTGAGAGTGTTCAACCGCCGCTGGGTCGCCGACTGTGGCCGGTCACAGACGAATCTTCATGGCGGTGGTGACCGGTAGCGCTGCCGTGTTCGAGGTGGGGTCAGCGAGGAGTTTGCCGGTGAGGAGGGCCGCGCCGAGGACGATCAGGGCGATGGCGGCGAATTGCCGGGTGCGTTCGCGAAGATGTTCGCTCAGGCGGTTGCCCAGGGCGAGGCCGAGTTGGGTGCCGAGGAAGGTCTGGATGGCGATGGCCAGGACGACCGGGATGAACGGGAGGTCGGCCAGACCGAGACCGAACCCGATGGCGAGTTCGTCCAGGCTCAGGGTAAGCCCGATCCCGATGACGGCCATGCCGTGGGCCCTGGTGAGCCGTCCGGCCTTGGCCTGTTCGGACTGTTCGTCTTCGCCGAACAGCATCCAGACTCCGATAGCGATCACTGCGGCACCGGCCAGGTAGTCGGTGAAGCCGCCGATCGAGCGGGCGAGGCCGGCGCCCAGGGCCAGTCCGATCAGGGGCATGCCACCCTCGAATGCCGTGAATACCACCGCCACCCGCAGCCGGTCACGGGCGGTCAGGGGGCGGGCGGCGGCCAGCGCGGCGGCCATGGCGAACTCGTCCAGACTCAGCGGCAGCACGAACGCCAGCAGCTTGACGAGCATGCTCGTCTTCCTGCCCAGGATCAGTGCCGGTCAGTGAGGAAGGTCTGCGCTGCCGCCCGAGGCGGTGGCCGCCGTGGTCCGCGGGCTGTCCCGCACCTCTGGGCCCGGCGCGTTCGCCATCACCGCCGCCGCGCCGCGCCTGGCCGGTTCTCGGCCGCTCGGGCCACCTCGACCACGGGCGATGACCTTCCGCCACGCGTGAGCGGCCCTCACCGGGAGCCGCGCGCACATCGGCCGGAACAAATGGGCGGGCGCCCCAGGCTGAGGCCTGGGGCGCCCGGTGTCACGGGACCTACTGTTCGCCTGAACAGAACGGTCGGACAGGGCCTATGCGGCCGGGCGCTCCCAGGAGATCTCCGGCGAGCGGTAGAAGCCGACGCCCATGACCGTCCAGCGCGGACCCTGGGCGGCGAGGCGCGTCCGGTACTCGTCCCAGGACCGGTTGTTCCGCGGAGACCAGCCGATCTCGGCGATCCCGGCGAGCCGCGGGAACGCCATGTACTCGACCTCCTGGATATTGGTGAGGGTCTCGCTCCAGATCGGCGCCTCCACACCGCGGATGTCGCGCTCGGTCACGCCGGTGAAGAGCGTGGCGGGGTCCCACTGATAGGACTTCTGGACGTTGACGTATCCG
>DASYNF010000096.1:0-76469 GCA_036008685.1 Actinomadura sp.
CAAAGCCTCACCGCCGCCCAAACCACAGCAGAACCCGGAACCCAACCAGGCGGCCCAGGCGGCCCAGGCACCGGCCCAGGGGGCACACCCCAAACCCCCACCGACGACGACGTCATCGACGCCGACTTCACAACGGAATGACGGTCATGGGCGGCGAGCATCTCCCCGCGCCGGGGTGCGAGGGAGCCGCCATGCGGGCGGCGGCCCGGGGACCGTCGTGGCCGCCTCCCCCCGGCACCGCGGACCGGGGTCCGGCCGATGCCGCGGCCGCCCTCGGGGCACCGCGTGGGCACGTCGGAGAGTTCGGGAACCCGCGTCCAAGTGCCCTCGCCGACGTCCAGGACGTACGCGATCGCCTCGGGCCTGAGCCGGATCGGGCCCGGAACCGCGAACGCGAGCGCGCCGGCGTGCGGCCGGCCGAAGGCGTACGGGCGGCGCGCGACGAGGGAGCGGATTGATGGCGTCGAACCGCGACTTCTATGACGTTCTGGGGGTGCCGAGGAACGCCGACCAGGAAGAGATCCAGCGGGCCTACCGGAAGATCGCACGGGAGAACCATCCGGACGTGAACAAGGATCCCGCGGCCGAGGACAGGTTCAAGGCGGCGGCGGAGGCCTATTCCGTGCTGTCGGATCCGGAGACCCGCAAGCGCTATGACGCGTTCGGGCCCGACTTCCGGCAGGTGCCCGAGGACGTCGACCCGGAGACCTGGGCGAGGGCCCGTGCGGGTGGAGGCCGCGGCGGGCGCCGCGCCCGGGCGGGCGCGGGAGCGGGCTTCGGCGGCGGTGGCTGGGGCGGCCCCGAGGGGGGCAGGTTCGGCACCGGCTTCGGCGACGAGGTCGACCTGGAGGACCTGTTCGGCGGCATCTTCGGCGGCGGGCGCGGCCGGGGGTGGGGCCCCGCTCCCGGCGCGGATCAGGAACTCGAGATCGAGCTGACCGTGGAAGAGGCCTATCGCGGCGGCAAGCGGAGGGTCACGTTCGAGGGCCGTGGAGGCCGGCGGAGCATCGAGGTCACGATCCCACCGGGTGTGACCGACGGCCAGCGCATCCGGCTGGCCGGGCAGGGCGGCGAAGGCGGTGACGGGGCTCCCCCCGGGGACCTGTACCTCATCGTCCGGATCGCACCGCATCCGCGCTATCGCGTCGAAGGCCGCAACATCCACGTCGACCTTCCCCTGGCGCCATGGGAGGCGGCTCTGGGGGCGACGGTCCCGGTCGACACCCCGGCTGGAGAGGCCAAGGTCAAGGTGCCCCCGGGGACCTCCAGCGGACGGCGTCTGCGGCTGCGCGGCCGCGGCCTGCCCAATCCGCACGGCCAACCAGGAGACCTGTTGGCCGAGGTCCGGATCATGGTGCCGCCGGAGCTCACGTCCGAGGAGCGGCGCCTGTTCGAGGAGCTCGCCGCCGTATCCGACTTCGACCCGAGGAAACGGGAATGAAAGCCCTGACGAAGACCACACCGACACGCAGATACGCGCTGGTCAGGCCCGTACAGCTGGATCTGGACAGCTTCGCCCGCACGGCGCGGCTCCACCCGGACCTGGTCCGCCGTCTCGTCGCCCTCGACCTGCTCGATGCCGAGCGGGACATGACCGGAGGACTGTGGTTCTCACCGTCGCAGCTCACCGTGGTCGGCCGCATCCAGCGGCTCCGTGCGGGATTCGCCCTCAACTACGCGGCGCTCGGACTGGTCTGTGACCTGCTCGACCGCATCGAGGGGCTCGAGCGGTCCCTGCGGCGCCGCTCCCGACGGACTGGAGGCTGATCGTGGACCTGAACCGCTTGACACAGAAATCACAGGAGGCACTGCACGACGCCCAGACCAAGGCCATGCGCTTCGGGCATACCGAGGTCGACGGCGAACATCTCCTGCTGGCGCTGCTCGACCAGGAGGGCGGCCTGGTGCCGCGGCTGCTGTCGGCCGCGGACGCCGACACCGACCGGTTGCGGCAGGAGCTGGAGGCGGAACTGTCCCGCCGGCCGCGGGTCACGGGGCCCGGTGCCGCCCCCGGCGAGAAGATCATGATCACCCAGCGGCTCGCGAGGCTGTTCGAGGCCGCGGAGCGCGAGGCCAAACGGCTCAAGGACGAGTACGTCTCCGTCGAGCACCTCCTCATCGCCATGCTGCAGGAGGGCACGCAGTCGACGGCCGGACGGCTCCTGCACCAGCACGGGCTCACCCGCGACCGGTTCCTCCAGGTCCTCACCCAGGTGCGCGGCAGCCAGCGCGTGACCTCGGCGACGCCGGAGGTCACCTACGAAGCGCTGGAGAAGTACGGCCGGGACCTGGTCGCCGACGCGGAGTCCGGCCTGCTCGACCCGGTCATCGGCCGTGACGCCGAGATCAGGCGGGTGATCCAAATCCTGTCCCGCAAGACCAAGAACAACCCGGTGCTGACCGGAGATCCGGGCGTGGGCAAGACCGCGATCGTGGAGGGACTCGCCCAGCGGATCGCCCGGGGCGACGTCCCCGAGGGACTGCGGGACAGGGTCGTCTTCAGCCTGGAGATGGGTTCCCTCATCGCCGGCGCCAAGTACCGCGGCGAGTTCGAGGAACGGCTCAGGGCCGTGCTCAACGAGGTGCTCGCCTCCCAGGGCCGGATCCTGCTGTTCGTCGACGAGGTCCACACGGTCGTCGGAGCCGGCGCGACCGAGGGGGCGATGGACGCCTCCAACATGCTCAAGCCGATGCTGGCCCGCGGAGAGCTCCACATGATCGGTGCGACGACCATGCAGGAGTATCGCAGGTACATCGAGAAGGACGCCGCCCTGGAACGGCGGTTCCAGCCGATACTCGTCGAGGAGCCGTCCGTGGAGGACGCCATCTCGATCCTGCGCGGTCTGCGTGAGCGGCTGGAGGTCTTCCACGGTGTGACGATCCAGGACAGCGCCATCGTGGCCGCGGTGGTGCTCAGCCATCGCTACATCTCCGACCGGTTCCTCCCGGACAAGGCCATCGACCTGGTCGACGAGGGGTGCGCGATGCTCCGCACCGAGATCGATTCGATGCCTGCCGAGCTGGACGAGCTGGTCCGCCGGGTGCGGCGGCTCGAGATCGAGGAGGCCGCCCTGGCCAAGGAGGAGGATCCCGCGAGCCGGCAGCGCCTCGAGGAGCTGCGGGCCGAGCTCGCCGATCTGCGCGCCGAGGCGGACGCCATGCGGGCGCAGTGGGAGGCCGAGCGGCATGCGCTCCGCAGGGTGCAGGAGCTGCGCAAGGAGATCGAGCAGGTACGGCAGGAGGCCGAGCGCGCCGAGCGCGAGTACGACCTCAACCGGGCGGCCGAGCTCCGGCACGGCAAGCTGCCCGCACTGGAGCGCCGGCTGAGAGCCGAGGAGGAGCGGCTGGCGGCCAAGCAGAGCGGTCACCGGCTGCTGCGCGAGGTCGTCACCGAGGACGAGATCTCCATGATCGTGTCCCGCTGGACCGGCATTCCGGTCAGCCGCCTCAAGGAGAGCGAACGCGAGAAGCTGCTGCGGCTCGACGAGGTGCTCCACGAACGGGTCGTCGGGCAGCACGAGGCCGTGCAGGCGGTGACCGACGCCATCATCCGGGCCCGCGCGGGGGTCAAGGACCCCAGGCGCCCGATCGGTTCGTTCATCTTCCTCGGGCCCACGGGGGTCGGCAAGACCGAGCTCGCCAAGGCGCTCGCGGAGTCGCTGTTCGACACCCAGGACAACATGATCCGGCTGGACATGAGCGAATACCAGGAGCGCCACACCGTGAGCCGCCTCGTGGGCGCTCCCCCGGGGTACGTGGGGTACGAGGAGGGCGGCCAGCTCACCGAGGCGGTGCGCCGCAAGCCCTACTCCGTCGTGCTCTTCGACGAGATCGAGAAGGCGCACACCGACGTCTTCAACATCCTGCTCCAGGTGCTCGACGACGGCCGGCTCACCGACGGTCAGGGCCGTACGGTCGATTTCCGCAACACGGTCATCATCATGACCTCCAACATCGGCTCGCAGTTCCTGATCGAGGGCGTGACCCCGGAGGGGGAGATCACTCCGGAGGCGCGCGACCATGTGCTGGCCGACCTGCGCGGGCGCTTCCGTCCCGAGTTCCTCAACCGGGTGGACGAGACCGTCATGTTCCGCCCGCTGACGCAGGACGAGATCGAGCAGGTCGTGGAGCTGATGTTCAAAGAGCTTCGTGGGCGGCTCGCGGAGCGCCGCATCAGCGTGGAGGTCTCCGAGGCGGCGCGCAAGTTCATCGCGCGGGCGGGCTTCGACCCGGTCTACGGGGCGCGTCCACTGGGCCGGTTCATCTCACGGGAGGTCGAGACCCGGGTCGCCCGGGCCATGCTGTCCGGGGACGTCCAGGACGGCGCCGTCATCCACATCGACGTCAGGGCCGGTGAGCTCGACGTGAGTTTCGAGAATCCGGTCCACGAGGCACCGGCCGCCCCCAGAGCGGCCTGACCGGAACGGCGCACGGCGCGACGGCCACCGGCCGTGGAAGGGACGGTCGCTACCATCTCAGGACAACGCCGAGATCCGTGTTGGCGTGACCTGTACCGGGGTGACCGAGATGGACCTTCACGAGCGGGGGGAGCGCCTGCCCTCGGCCCTGCGCCAGCTGTTCTTCGACGGCGGCGCCGGGCGAAGGCTGTCCGTGCCCCTGCCCTCCGGAGACCTCGTCTGGCCGGACCCCGACCACGCCCAGCACCAGACGCCCACGCGGCCGGCGTACTGGCTGACCGACGAACCGCCCGGTGCGGGCCTGTGGACGAGGCTCCGCGCCGAGCACCACCGATCGGGACTGTGGCCGCTGGTGATGGACGACTCCACCCAGCCGTGGTCGGCCGGCCAGGTGGCACCCGAACAGGTGGGCGATATCGACACCTACCGCCCCGCCGCCTTCATGAGCGAGGTGTGGGCGGACTGGGTGGAGCCACAGGGACACGAGGACGAGGACGAGGACGACTTCGAGGACCTGGCCCCCTTCCGGCGCGAGTGCCCCGGTCTGGCGCCACCCGGCGAGCTGATGGAGGACCCCGACGTCGTGGCGGACTGGTACGCGGGGATTCTCGACGACGGCTCGATGCCGCTCGGCCTCGTCGCCGTCGGCCGCGGCGCGGACGCCCTCGCCGTGATGGGCTGGCAGGGCGCGGTGAACCACAACAAGTGGACGGCGCCCCTGTCCGCGGTCGTACGCGGGTGGGAGGACCGCTTCGGCGTACGTGTCGTCAGGCTCGGGTTCGACACACTCGACCTGAGTGTCGCCGCACCGCCGATGACCACCGACCACGCGTTGCGGGTCGCCGCCGAGCACTGGGCCTTCTGTCCTGACAACATCGTCCAGGGCCCGGAGACCCTGACCGGCTACGCCGAGAGCATCCGTGGCAGGAACTCCTGGTCTTTCTGGTGGGACTGACCTCCGGCCCGGCCCCGGCCGGGAAGCCTTCCGATCATCGAGGCCGAGGAGCTTCCCGATCATCGAGCGGGAGCGGCGCGCCCTTGCTTGAATGACAGTCATGCCATCCCCCGCGATCCTTCAGGCCGGCACCCCCCAAGCCAGCACGTCCAAGGACGTGTGAACGTGGCCCCGCTCGACCGGCGCGTCCAGATGCTCGGCTGGGTGCTCCGGAGGCTGCCGGCCTCGACCCTCCAGGCCCTGACGCCATCGGCCATCCGCGACGCCCGTGCCGGCCGGTCTCGCCTCAACCCCCTCACCGGCGTGTTCTTCGGCCGTCTGCCGCCGGGACTGGCCGTGACGAACCTCAGGTCACCAGGGCCCGAGGAGGATCTGGTCGTACGCGTCTACCGCCGGGCGGCGGCCTCGCCGACGGCTCGGCCCCTGGTCGTGAACTATCACGGGGACGCCTGGACTCCCGGCCATCTGGACATGGCCGACTGGTTGTGCGGTCATGTCGCCAAAGCCCTGGACGCCGTGGTGGTGTCCGTGGGCTACCGGCGCGCCCCGGCGGACCCGTTCCCGGCAGCGTTGGACGACTGCTACGCGGGCCTGGAATGGGCGGCCGAGCACGCCGGCGACCTCGGCGCCGACGCCGGCCGGCTCGCGGTCATGGGGGACGGCACGGGCGGCGGCCTGGCCGCGGTGGTGTGCCTGCTCGCCCGCGACCACGCCGGCCCGGCCATCGCCCACCAGGCACTCCTCTACCCCAGCACCGACCTGGTACTGGACGGCCACCCGGCCGGGAACGGCAAGGCCGAACCGGTGCTGACGCTGGCGGACATGCTGGCGTACCGGGACGGTTACCTCGGGGCGCACGGCACCGCCGCCGACTGGCGGGTGTCTCCGCTGCACGCAGGCGATCACACCGGCCTGCCTCCGGCGCTCGTCCAGACCGCCGAGCACGACCTCCTGCGGGAGGACGGCGTGCGCTACGCCGACGCGCTGAGCCGCGCCGGCGTGCCGGTCCGCCTGACCGAGTACGCCGGAGCCCCGCACGGCTATCTCAGCCTGCCGGGCCTCTGCCGCGCCGCGACACAGGCCCTGGCCGAGCTCACCGCCGAACAGGCCAGGGCCCTGGCCCCGTAGCGGCCGTCCGGGAGGGCCGCGGGCACCTGCGCCCGGGCGCCTTCGCCAGGGCGACGGACACCGAGGCCGCGGCGGTCACCTCCCGGCGTGGCCCCGTACCTCCGCCGTGATCTTGCAGTTCTTCGCGGTCGCGGTCGGCGGCGGAAGCCGGCGGCTCATCCGGAAAGCCGGACACGGCGGCCTCTGCCCCGTCGCCCGGCCGGAGCCACCGCGCGCATACGGTGGAAGACATGTCAGCGCTCATCCCCCGGCCTCGGGCGGAGGTCGCGCCGGGCGCGGTCCACATTCCCGGCTGGCTGGATCTGGAGGCACAGCGACGGCTTGTCGAGGCCTGCCGGGAGTGGGCCCGTCCGCCCGCCGGTCTGCAGGTCAACCGGCTGCCCAGGGGCAAGGTGATGTCGGTCCGGACCGTATGCCTGGGCTGGCACTGGTCCTCGTACCGGTATTCGCGCACGGCCGGCGACGGCACCCCGGTGAAGCCGTTCCCCGACCGGCTCGGCGATCTCGGGCGGCGCGCGGTGATCGAGGCCTACGGCGCGGACGCGCCGGACTACGACCCTGACATCGCCCTGGTCAACTACTACGACCACGCGGCCAGGATGGGCCAGCACCAGGACCGCGAGGAGCGGAGCCGCGCCCCGGTGGTGTCGCTGAGCCTCGGCGACACGTGCGTCTTCCGGTTCGGCAACACCGAGACCCGGGCCAGACCATGGACCGACGTCCGGCTCGAGTCGGGCGACCTGTTCGTCTTCGGCGGCCCGTCCCGGCTGGCCTTCCACGGCGTGCCCAAGACGCTCCCCGGCACGGGACCGGCCGAGATCGGGCTGGATCTGGGCCGGCTCAACATCACCCTGCGGGAGTCCGGCCTGACCGAGGCCTCCCTCACTCTGTGACCACGCAGTCGTTCGCGGGAACACCGGCCCGGTACCGGGCGCCTATGCGCTCGACGGACGCGGGCGCGACCAGAACGGCCGCGCCGGGGAAGGCCGGCAGGGTCTGCGACATGAGGTCATGCCCGCGTCGGCCCACGGCGGTGTCAAGGGCGGTCAGGCGTCCCCTCCCGGAGCAGGGAGGCCCGTCGGTGTCGCCGTCCCCGTCGGCGAGGGGGTGGGGATCCATGAGGGGCTCGGGTCCGGCGTGAAGGGGTCATAGGGCTGTGACGGCGGATCCGTCGGGACCGGAGGCGCCACCGCCATCGGACGGCACGCGTAAAGCATTGACATCAGCACCACCAGCAGCGCGATCGCGCCGACGAGCGACAGGATCGTCGTGACGAGGCCCCGCCGCGGCCGGTCGGCGTCCGGCGCTGGACCGCCTCCCGGGATCTTGCCGCCGGCCGCGACCGCGACCGCGACCGCGGGCTCCCGGGACCCGAACCAGTACGGCCGGAACTGCGGGCCACGGCGCCCGTCCGCCGGAGGCTGACCGAAGGCCGCCTCCAGCAGCACCGGGCCGAGGAACCGCTCCGCCCCAGGGCCCCCGGGCTCATAGGCCGTCGCGACCCAGGGCGCCGGCCCGTCCGGCTCGGCTGCGACGACCGGAGCCGGCCCCCCACGGCCCGCCCCGAGGATGGCGGCACGGAAGCGATCCCGGGCTGCGGCGTCCTCGGCCGCGCCCCGGGTCATGACCGCGACGCTCACCTGGCGGCCACCGGCGTCGATGCCGAGGTAGGTGATGCCGGCGGGCGTCTCAGTGAGCCGCGCCGTCAGGTGGAAGGGCCCGAGCCGTGTCGGGTCCCCATACGGCAACGGGCTGGACATGGCCGCCACAATAACAACTCCCGCGTCGGCCCCGGCCACCCGCGTACGTGATCATGGACGACGGGACAGAGCCGATCACATAGGGTCGGGGACGCGCACGCATGCGCCTCTGGCGCGCCTTTCGGATCGGAGAACGGGTAGGGCTGGATGACTGTCGTCTCCTCTGACATCGACGAGGCCACCGCGCTGCTCCAGCGCACCACGACCGAGGTGAAGAAGGTCATCGTCGGGCAGGAGCACATGGTCGAACGCATGGTCGTGGCACTGCTGGCCAAGGGTCACTGCCTGCTCGAGGGTGTCCCCGGCGTGGCCAAGACCCTCGCGGTGAGCACGCTGGCGCGCGTCGTGGGCGGATCCTTCGCCCGGCTCCAGTTCACCCCCGACCTGGTGCCCTCCGACATCGTCGGGACCCGGATCTATCACCCCTCGACCGAGCAGTTCGACGTGGAGCTCGGCCCGGTTTTCGTGAACTTCGTGCTCGTCGACGAGATCAACCGGGCTCCCGCCAAGGTGCAGTCGGCACTGCTGGAGGTCATGGCCGAACGGCAGGTCTCTCTCGGAGGCAAGAGCTTTCCCCTTCCCAAGCCGTTCGTCGTCCTCGCCACCCAGAACCCCATCGAGTCCGAGGGGGTCTATCCCCTCCCGGAGGCACAGCGCGACCGGTTCCTGATGAAGGTCGACGTCGGCTATCCCGGCGCCCACGAGGAGCTGCAGATCCTGCAGCGGATGAGCGTCGATCCCCCCGAGGCGACGCAGGTCCTCGACCCGGACAAGCTGATCGCTCTGCAACGGGCCGCCGAGAGCGTCTCGGTGCACGAGCTCATCGCCGACTACATCGTTCGTCTCGTCATGGCGACGCGGCAACCGGAGCAGTACCGCCTCCCCGATCTCCGTGAGGTCATCGAGATCGGTGCGAGCCCACGGGCGACGCTGGGCCTGGTCGCCTCGGCGCGGGCGCTGGCCCTGCTCAGGGGCCGCGACTACGTCCTGCCCGAGGACGTCCACAACGTCGCCAGGGACGTGATGTCGCACCGGATCGTGCTGACGTTCGACGCGCTGGCCGATGGCGTCGACACCGGCGAAATCGTCGACCGGCTGCTCGCCACGGTCCCGCCTCCCCGGGTGGTGTGGAACCACGGGGTCCCGGTGACACCATGAGGGACCCACTCCAGGACACGAGCGGGAGCGCGGCGGGATGAACCGGATCCCGAGCCACGCGAGGGCGGGCGGATCGAGGAGCGGCGGGCGACCATGACGCGACCACGGAGCCGCCCCGCACGGAGCCGCCCCGCTCTGGCGGACCTGGCTCCGGAGCGCTCACTGCGCCGGCTGGAGCTCAAGGTCAGCCGCCGGCTGGACGGGCTCCTTCAGGGAGAGCACATGGGCCTGCTCCCCGGGCCGGGCACCGAGCTGGCCGAGGCCCGCGTCTACCAGCCCGGCGCGGACGACGTCCGGCACATGGACTGGGCCGTCACCGCCCGCACCACCACCCCGCACGTCCGCGACCTCATCGCCGATCACGAACTCGAGGCGTGGGCGCTGGTGGATCTGTCGGCCAGCATGGACTTCGGGACCGCCGACTTCGAGAAGCGCGATCTCGTGGTGGCCGCGCTCGCGGCCGTCGGTTTCCTGACCGTACGGCTCGGGGACCGCGTCGGCGCCTACATCCTCCACCAGGGATCGATACGCCGATGGCCGGCCCGGGCCGGCAAGGCGGCGATGTACGCGATGCTCCAGTCGGTCCTGGACGCCGAGCGCACGCCCGCGGGGGAAGAAGGCGGCCCCGGTCTGGCGGCCGCGATCAGCGACCTGGCCCGCGGTCAGACCCGGCGCGGGCTACGGGTCGTCATCTCCGACTTCCTGGACCCGGCCCCCGGCCCGGACGATCCCGAGCCCGATTCCGCCCACCTCGGCACGCCGCCGTCCGCCGCGGCCGGCCGGCCGGCCTGGGAGCGTCCGCTCCGCCGGCTCGCCGCCCGGCACCAGGTCCTGGCCGTGGAGATCATCGATCCGCGGGAACTCGACCTGCCGGACGTGGGGATCGTGCACATGTCCGATCCCGAGTCCGGCGCGGTCCACGAGATCGTCCTGTCCGCCCGGGTGAGACGCGACTACGCCCAGGCCGCCGCCGCGCAGCGCGCCCGGACCCGCGAGGCCCTCCGCCGCAGCGGTGCGCACCACCTGGTGCTCCGCACCGACCGTGACTGGATCACCGACGTCGCCCGTTTCGCCATGCGGCAGCGGCGCGTCACCGGACGAGCCGCTGGAGCCCGCACATGACCTTCCTGTCCCCTGGCCGGCTCTGGCTGCTCGCGCTCGTCCCACTGCTGATGGCCGCCTATGTCCTTCTCCAGCTGCGACGCAGGCGCTATACCGTTCGCTTCACCAACCTCGCCCTCTTGTCACAGGTGGCCCCGCGCCATCCGGGCTGGCGGCGCCACGTGGCCGCGCTCCTGTTCCTCGCCACCATCGTGACGATGATGTTCGGGTTCGCCCGGCCGGCGACGGGAGTCAAGGTCCCGAGGGACCGGGCGACCATCATGGTGACGATCGACGTGTCCCTGTCGATGCAGGCGACCGACGTGGCCCCGGACCGGTTCGGGGCGGCCAGGACGGCCGCGAAGAAGTTCATCCGAGAGCTCCCGCCACGGTTCAACGTCGGCGTCGTCAGCTTCGCGGGCAGCGCCAACGTGGTGTCGGCCCCCTCCGCGGACCGTGCCGCGACGATCGCCGCCATCGACCAGATGGTCCTGGCCAAGCAGACCGCCATCGGCGAGGCGGTGTTCACCTCCCTGCAGGCGATCCGGTCCTTCGACGCCGAGGCCTCACACGACCCCCCACCGGCCCACATCGTGCTGCTCTCGGACGGCGACAACACCTCCGGCCGGTCCCTCGACGAGGCGATCCAGGCCGCACGCGCCATCGGCGTCCCGGTCTCCACCATCGCCTTCGGCACGCCGTACGGGACGGTCGACATCGACGGCGAGCGCACGACCGTGGAGGTGAACAAGCAGGCGCTCCGGACCCTGGCCGAGCAGACCAAGGGCAAGGCTTACGAGGCCGCCGACAGCGGGCAGCTGTCCGAGGTCTACCGCCACATCGGCAGCTCGCTGGGCTGGCGCCTCGAACACCGCGACATCGCGGCTCAGTTCACCGGCATCGCCCTGCTCCTCGCCCTCGCGGCCGGGGGAGCGTCACTGCTCTGGTTCGCCCGGCTCCCCTGATCGCTCCCGCCGGCCCCGGCGTCCGGCGACCGGATCGGAGAAGGGGGACGGCCGCCGCCACGCCCCTCCGGGCCTACTGGTACGGTCTGCCGACGTGGGGGAGCACTATTTCGCGGAACGTCCGGGGACGTCCAGCCGGCCGGGGGCCGTCGACCTGGTGCTGCCCGACCTGCACCTGCGGCTCGAGACCGACCGGGGCATGTTCTCCCCGGACCGGATCGATCTGGGCACCCGCATCCTCCTCGAGACGGTCCCCTCTCCCCCGCCCCACGGCGACCTGCTCGATCTCGGCTGCGGCTACGGACCCATCGCACTGACCATGGCGAGCCGTTCTCCCTCGGCGAGGGTGTACGGAATCGATGTGAATCAACGAGCTCTCGAGGTCGCCCGGCGTAACGCCACGACTGCGGGCCTTGACAATGTAAGTTTCATGCCCGTCGAACAGCTCTCGCCGGACGTGCGCTTCACCGCGATCTGGTCCAACCCGCCGATCCGCATCGGCAAGCAGGCACTCCACGAGCTGCTCACCACCTGGCTGGATCGCCTCACCCCGGACGGGCTCGCCCATCTCGTGGTCCAGAAGCACCTCGGCTCGGACTCCCTGCAACGCTGGCTGAACGATCAGGGGTGGCCGACCGAGCGTGTGACCTCCCGCTCCTCCTACCGCGTCCTGGCGGTATCTCCGCGTCCCGGACCGGCCGGAGCCGCCCCCCACCACTCAGAGGACCCACGATGACCGGAAGGCCGGCCGAGGAGCGCAGGCAGCTGCGGCCCACCGACGTCAAGCGGCTCAACCGCGACTGGCGGCGGCGCACCGAGGGCAGGCTGGGACTGATCGTCGAATCGGTGACCCAACCCTTCAACATCGGCTCGATCGTGCGCAGCGCGGCCGTCTTCGGCGTCGAGCACCTGTGGCTGGCCGGCAACGCGACCCTCCCGACCCACCAGGCGGTCCGCAAGACCGCGCTCGGCACCGACCGGCTGGTGCCCTGGGATCACGTGGGAACGCCCGCCGACGCGGTCGCCGCGGCCCACGAGGCGGGCCTGCGCGTGGTCGCCATCGAGCTCACCAGTGACGCGCTGCCGCTCCACGAGGCTCCGCTCGACGGTGACGTCTGCCTCGCCGTGGGCGGAGAGGACCACGGGTGCTCACCGGCCCTGCTCGCGGCCGCGGACGCCGTGGCCTACATCCCCCAGGTCGGCCGGGTGGGGTCGCTCAACGTCGCCGTCGCGACCGCCGTGGCCCTCGCCGAGGCGCGCCGCCGCGAGTGGGCGGCAGCGCCCGGATGACCCCGGGGGGACGTGTCAGCGCGTCCCCTCACGACGAGAGCCCCGGCGACCGCCTCTCCCCAGGAGTTCAGAGCGGGTTGGCGGCCAGGTAGTCGGCGAACTCCTCCAGCGAGATGAGGCCGTCGCGGGTCCGGTCGGCCGCCACGACGATCTCGACCGCGCGGGCGTGGGACACCTCCTGCCCGAGTGCGCGCATGAGGTGCTGGAACTCGGCCACGGAGATGAATCCGTCGCCGTCCACGTCCAGCAGCTCGAACGTCGCCTTGTACTCGCTTGCGTCCGCCACGTCACATGCCTTTCGATCTCAAGATTCCGGGGGGCTCCGGGAGCCCCAGAGCACGCTACACCGGTGTGTCCTGTCAGAGGTGATATGCCGCCATCGCCGAGCGCCTTGACGCAGTAAGGTCGCGGTGATCGGCGGCTCGGAAATCGCATCGCCCTCCGGTAACCGCCATACTCGGGTAGGTGCCGCGCGCGTACGAATTCCTCGATCATCCTGGCCCGATCCCCTTCGCCCACAGAGGCGGAGCACAGGGCGGCCTCGAAAACTCGATGCCGGCCTTCCAACGGGCCGTCGATCTCGGCTTCCGCTATCTCGAGACCGATGTCCACGCCACCGCCGACGGGGTCCTGGTGGTCTTCCACGACCACACCCTCGACCGGGCGACCCACAGCCGCGGCACCATCGCCCGCATGCCCTACGACGAGGTGGCCCGGGCACGCATCGGGGGCGTGGAGCCGATCCCGCGGCTCGAGGACGTCCTCGGCTCGTGGCCACAGGCCCGCGTCAACATCGACATCAAGGAGTCGCACGCCATCGGGCCGCTCATCGAAGCCCTGCGGCGGACCAACGCCTGGCGGCGGGTCTGCATCACGTCCTTCTCCACCCGGCGGCTCACGCAACTGCGGGCCCGCCTGCCGCTGTTCACCGAGCAGGACGTGTGCACGTCCCTCGGCCCCCGAGGAGTGATGGCGTTGCGGGCGAAGTCCTATGGCGGACCGCTGGACAAGCTCGTCCGCCTGGCGGCCACCGGAGTCGCCTGCGCACAGGTCCCGCACAGCCTCGGCCGGATGCCGTTCGTGTCCGAGTCCTTCGTGGAACAGGCGCACGCCCTCGGCCTCAAAGTCCACGCCTGGACGGTCAACGACCCCGCCGACATGGACCACCTGCTCGACCTCGGCGTGGACGGCATCATGACCGACAACCTGACCGCCCTCCGCGCCGTCATGACGGCGCGCGGCCAGTGGCGGCACGTCACCACCTCGCCCTGACCACCCCTGCCCTGACCACCCCTGCCCTGGCCGCTCCCGGTCAAGGCCGAAGCGGCGGGAGCCCTGGCTTCAGCGGCCGAAGCCGGGCGGGCGCGGAGGCTGATCGGGGCGATATTCGGCCGCGATCCGCATCGGCCCGGCGGGCCGAGACCGGCCCTGCTCGGCGTCCTCATCGGCGGGCCCGGACCGGGTGAGGTCGATCCGTTCCGCCAGGAGCCGATCCAGCAGCTCCAGATCCTCCGCGGAGACGATGGCCGCGACCGCCTTGCCGCGACGGGTCAGCACGACCCGCTCGCGCCCGTAGGCGACCCGGTTGACCAACTCGGCCAACTCGGCACGCGCCTGGGTCACAGAGATCTCCACGTCCTCAATCGTAGTACTCCCTCCCGCCGACTCATCTGTATAGAGTGTACGTAGCGTACAGATAATCTTTGGAGGCCACCGTGGAAGTCACCGCGCACGAGCAGCGATACAGCCCGCTCCCGGCCGCTCGCCCGGACACTCACGCACCACGGACCCGCGCCCGGGTCACCGAGCTGCCCGCCGAACGGCTCATGCAGGATCAGCTGTTCCAGCGGCTGCTCGGTAAGCGCATCGTCTTCATCGGCCAGGAGATCGACGACGAGCTCGCCAACCGGGTCTGCGCGCAGTTGCTCCTCCTGTCGGCGCAGGACGGGCGCCGCGACATCACGATCTATATCAACTCACCCGGTGGGGTCGTGGACGCCGGGATGGCCATCTACGACATCATGCAGTACCTGCCCAACGAGATCACGACGGTGGCCCTCGGCATGGCCGCCTCCATGGGGCAGTCGCTGCTGTGCGCCGGCACGCCCGGCAAGCGACACGCGCTCAGACACGCACGGGTTATGATGCATCAGCCATCTGGTGGCATCGGGGGGACCGCCTCGGACATCAAGATCCAGGCGGAGCAGTCCCTCTACCTCAAGCGGATCCTCGCGGAGCGCACGGCCTTCCACACCGGACGCCCGGTCGAAGAGATCGAACGGGACTCCGACCGGGACCGATGGTTCACCGCCGAGGAGGCGAGGGACTACGGCTTCGTCGACCACGTCATCGACAGCACCGACCGGGTGGGAGTCTGACCGAGATGAGATCGTCGAACAGCCGCCACATCCTTCCGTCCTTCGTGGAGCGCACCTCCTACGGCATGAAGGAGATGGACCCCTACAACAAGCTGTTCCAGGACCGCATCATCTTTCTCGGCACCGCCGTCGACGACATCGCGGCCAACGACGTCATCGCCCAGCTCATCGCGCTGGAGGGCATGGACCCCGACCGGGGGATCAGCATCTACATCAACTCCCCCGGCGGCTCGATGACCTCGATGATGGCGATCTACGACACCATCCAGTTCATCAGGCCCATCGTCGAGACGACCTGCCTCGGGCAGGCGGCATCGGCGGCGGCCGTACTCCTGGCCGCCGGGGCCCCCGGCAAGCGGGCCGCTCTGGTCAACTCACGGATCCTCATCCATCAGCCTTCGGTCGAGGCCGGCCGAGGTTCCTCGAGTGACCTGGAGATCCAGGCCCGCGAGATCCTGCGCATGCGCGCCGCCATGGAGGACCTCCTCGCCCACCACACCGGCCGGTCCATCGACCAGATCCGGGCCGATATCGACCGCGACCGGTTCCTCACCGCGGAGGAGGCCCGGGACTACGGGCTCATCGACGAGATCATCACTTCGCGCAAGAGCCTGAAAGCCTGAATCACGGCCGCGAAGAGCCCCGGTGAGAACCGAGGGAACGCACAGGGTTGGGAAGGCGACAGGACGGGAATCTTGTGACGGTATCCAGCGTTGGTGAGTAACAAGACTGCAAGTCGTCTGGGAGGCACGTGACGATGGCCGAGCGCGCACTTCGCGGCACCCGACTCGGAGCGACCAGCTACGAGAACGATCGCAACACTGATCTCGCCCCTCGCCAGGAGATCGACTACACCTGTCCGAAGGGCCACCGGTTCACCGTGACACTCGCCGCCGAGGCCGAGGTGCCCATCACCTGGGAATGCCGCAACTGCGGCGTCACCGCATTGAGGGCGAACGGCGAGCTCCCCTCTCCCAAGAAGGGCAAGCCGCCGCGCACGCATTGGGACATGCTCATGGAACGTCGCACCATCGAGGACCTCGAAGAGGTCCTGGCCGAGCGGCTGGCCATCCTGCGCGCGCAGCGCAGAAGGACAGCCTGATCGGGGTCCCAGCAACCCGCATACGCACAACACGCACATAGAAGACACACAGAAGCCGTGCCGCCGGTCCCCGGCGGCACGGCTTCGTCGTCTCCGGCGGCGTCCGCACACTCGCCGGCGTGGCCGGTTCGGACTCCTCCCGCAGGGCCTAGCTCGGATCCTCGTCCAGGACCTGGCCCTGAATGACCGGACCGTCCCCCGGCCCCGGTGACCCGGTGCGCCGATTGCCGGATCCCGGAGCGGAGGCTTCTCTGGAGCCGGATGCGGCGGCGCCGCCTCCCGGGCCCGGCGGGAAGATGCCGCCCATGCTCCGCTCGGTCGTCCGGACCCGCCGGCGGACGTAGGCCGCCAGTGCCCGTCGTACGGCCGGCCGGGTGAAGGGGAGCACGAACACGAACCCCAGCACGTCCGTGACGAAGCCGGGAGTCAGCAGGAGCACCCCGCCGACGAGCACCAACGCCGCCTCCGACAGCTCACGGTCCGGCAGGGCCCCCCGCCCGAAGGTCTCCCGGAGGGCACGCCAGGCGCGCCGGCCCTCACGGCGCACGATCCAGGCGCCGAGGAGGCTCTCGGCGAGCAGGAGGACGGCGGTCTCCCAACCGCCGATGAGCTGCCCGACCTGGAGGATGACATAGATCTCCAGGACCGGGAGCAACAGGAACGCCAGGAAAAGCACGAGCGGCAGCATGGCTCCATCTTCGTCGTGGTTACCGATGTAACGTCAACGCCGAGGCGGGCCGGAACGTTTCCCGTTCCGGCCCGCCAAGGCCGGACGGCCGGGCACCGGCCGGCCCTACGGCGGAGGCCGCAGGCTCGCCGCTAACGGCCCGCGGGTCCGCGGAGCCTGTTCAGGCGCGCGGTGAGGCCCCACCGGGTGACCCGCCACATCGCCTCGCCGACGATGTCGCCGCTCATCTTGCTGGTGCCGTGGGTCCGGTCGACGAAGGTGATCGGGACCTCGACGACCCGCAGGCCCTTGCGTATCGCCCTGAGGGCGAGGTCGATCTGGAAGCAGTATCCACGCGAGTCCACGCCGTCGAGGCCGATCTTCTCGAGCGTCGCGGCCCGGTAGGCGCGGTAGCCGGCCGTGGCATCGCGCAACGACACCCCGAGCATCAGCCGCGCATAGGTGTTGGCGCCTCGTGACAGCACCTCGCGCCTCTTCGGCCAGTTGACGACCTTCCCACCGCGCACCCAGCGTGCCCCGATCACCAGGTCGGCGTCCCGGAGCGCCTGGAGCAGGCGGGGCAGCTGCTCGGGCTGGTGCGATCCGTCGGCGTCCATCTCGACCATGACGTCATAGCCCTGTTGCAGCGCCCATCCGAAGCCGGCGATGTAGGCGGCGCCGAGGCCGTCCTTGCCCGCGCGATGCAGGACCTTGACGTGATCGTCCTCGGCCGCGAGCCCGTCGGCGATCTCCCCGGTGCCGTCGGGGCTCGCGTCGTCGACGACCAGGACGTGGACCGACGGGACCGCGTCTCGTACGCGCCCGACGATGAGAGGGAGGTTCTCCCGCTCGTTGTACGTCGGGACGATCACGAGAATCCGGCCGAGGTCACCTGTCTCCATGGGCTAGCTCCTGTCCTTACGGCCGCCGGTGCGTATGGCCAGCCCCGTCGCCACGATGCCGAGAAACGCCAGCGCCCACTCCGGTACGGCCCCGACCCGGTCGGCGGGCGTCCGGGTCGTACGGGTGGGGACCCTGGCCACCTGGATGTCCGGGGTGAACTCCGCGGACTTGTCGATCATGCGGCCGTCCGGCGCCACGATGGCGCTGATGCCGCTGGTCGCCGCGACGAGGACCGTCCGGCTGTGCTCGACCGCGCGCAGCCGCGACATCGCGATCTGCTGAGGTGGCAGGCTCGTCCGGCCGTAGGTCGCGTTGTTGGTCTGCACGATGAGCAGCTCCGCCGAGGCCACGTCGCGCACCACACCGTCGTAGGCCACCTCGAAGCAGATCACGTCTCCCACCCGCGCCGGGCCGAGCCGCAGGAAGCCGGGCCGCTTGCCGCGCAGATAGTCCCGGGGGATCCGCTCGAAACGGGTGATCATCTTGGTGAGGATGTCACGGAACGGCAGATACTCCCCGAACGGGACGGGGTGCCGCTTGACGTAGTAGTCACCTGGCCCGTTCACCGGGTCCCATACGATGCCCCGGTTCTCCACATGCCGGCCGTCCGCCGAGTCGATCACCGCGCCGACCAGCACCGGCACCCCGATCTCCTTGACGGCGCCGTCAATGGCCGCCCGCGCCTCCGGATCGGCGTAAGGGTCGAGATCGCTGGAGTTCTCCGGCCAGACCACGAGCTCCGGGCGGGGCAGCCGGCCGGCCCGGACCTCGGCGGCGAGCTCCCTGGTCCGCCGTACGTGGTTGTCCAGCACTGCCTTGCGCTGACCGAGGAAGTCGAGCCCCAGGCGTGGCACGTTGCCCTGGATCACCGCGACGGTGACCATGCGTCCGGTGGTCGGCACCGGCATGGCGAGTCCCGCGAGCCCGAGCGCCAGCGCTGCGGCCACGGGTGGCGCGACCGCCCGCCACATGCTCGTGGGAGCGCCGCGGAGGGGGGCGCCGGCCCCCGCTCCCCCGCCTTCTCGTCCCGCGCGCCGCCACGACCCTGAGGCCGAGAGGACGGCCAGGGCCAGGAGGCCACCGGCCAGGGCGGTCACGAAGGTCACGAGCGGCGCCCCACCGAGTGCGGCGTAGGGGGTGAAGGGCGATCCGGTCTGGCTGAAGGCGATCCGCGCCCATGGGAACCCCCCGAAGGGGACCCGGCCGCGGACGAACTCCTCGGTGACCCAGAGCGCCGCCGTCCACACCGGCCAGCCGCGCAGCCGCCCGACCATGGCCGTGGCGGCTCCGAGGGGCGCGAAGTACAGCGCCTGGACGAGGCTCAGGATGATCCAGCCGTCCGGCCCGATCTTGACGATGCCGTCGAGGGCGGCCAGGAAGAACACCGCTCCGGAGCAGAAACCGAGCCACGCGGCGGTCCGGGCCCGCAGCCCGCGGAGCGCGAGGGCGAACACCGCGACTCCGAGGATGGCCAGCGGCCACAGCCCGAACGGCGGGAACGCCGGCCACATCAGCAGTCCGGCGGCCACCGCGGCGGCATGGCGCCGCCAGCCGGCCCGCCGGCCACCGTGTTCGGGGGCCGTCCGCCGCTCCGAGGCGGGGACGGCCGGGCCACCGGGGTCGACCCCGGTAACGGTCTCCTGCGCCACCACCGCTCCCGTTCGCCTGCGATTCGTCCCGCGAAACGGTATCGGTCCCACGGAGATACAGCGACCACGGTCTCATGACCGCTTTATGCAGCGCAGCGTCTTACCCGGCGTGGCGTCCGAAACATACACGAGGACCGGCCCGGATCCGGCGTGGGCGCATCGATCCGTGGAGGACGCGGGCGACGGAAGAAGGCCCGGACATCCGTCGGGCCGGGGCCTTCTCACAGGCGGTGAGACCGGCACTCCGTTATCTAGTGGATGTCCGGGTCCGACCTCCGCCCGATCTCGCTGATCGGCCTGAGCGCGGTACCGGTGCACTACGCCTGGCTCGGACGTCGGCACGCTGATGGTCGCGCCTGTACCGGTCGTGGACTCGGCACCCGTCTCGGGCGCAGTGTCCGGCGGCGCCTCAGCCGGCTGATCGGTCGTCCAATCCTGGACTTCGAGCAAACCTACCGAGATCCGGGGACTTGTCAACCACCTGATGTTCTGCACGGTTCGACCGACTTCGCAGGTGAGGGCCGCCCTCCGCACGTCGGCGAAATGGTCGTTGTCACAACCGCGCAGCCTGCGCCGCCGGGCCTCCATGGTCGCCCTGAGGGATCACCACGGTGCCCTGGGCGGTCACCACGATGACCGGCTCCGCCAGCACCTCGGCGGCAGAGGCACCGCGGGCCGGCGCGGACCTGCAGACCACCCGGGCCTCGAACTCGAGAGTGCGGCTGCGCCGGCCGAGCCCCGTGACGGTGGCGGTGGCCTCGAGCACGTCCCCGGCCCGTACCGGCGCCCGGAACTGCACGTCGTCATAGGAGGCGAACAACCCCTCGTCACCATCGAGCCGGATGCAGACCTCGGTGGCGACGTCCCCGAAAAGGCCGAGCACGTAGGCTCCGTCGACGAGGTCGCCGCCGTAGTGCGCGTGGGCGTACGGGACGTACCGCCGGTGCGTCACGCTCAGTCCCACGCGGTCGTCACCGCTCACGGTGTTCATTCTGTTCTGCCCGTTCTCCCCGTTCATTCGTGATCCTGCGAGTGTTCGCCCGGCCGGAAGCCGGGCAGGAGCGCGTGCACCAGATAACCGGCCACCTCGCCGGGTGTGGTGCCGCGGCCGAAGATCCGGTCCACGCCGAGGTCCTCGGCGCTGACCGTGTCGAACCGGGGCCCTCCGACGACGAGCAGCGGCCGTCCGATGCCGGCCGCGACGGCCGTGGGATAGCGGGCGTGGAAGGCCGCGGCCATCTGCTTGGTGTTGTGCAGGTGGGCGTTCTTCTGCGTCACCACCTGCGACACGAGCACGGCGTCGGCGTTTTCGGCCTTGGCCCGCTCCACGAGCTCCTCGACGGTGACCTGGGCGCCCATGTTGATCACGTGGATCTCCCGGTAGTATTCCAGGCCCTTCTCCCCCGCGAAGCCCTTCACGTTGAGGATCGCGTCAATGCCCACGGTGTGAGCGTCGGTCCCGATGCAGGCCCCCACGACGACGAGCCTCCTCGCCAGCACCGTCCGGATGGCCAGATTGACCTCCGTCGCCGCCAGGAGGGGATATTCCCGCCCGGCCGGCTCCTCGATGGCGGCGTAGTCGATCAGGTGGTTGACCCGTCCGTACACGATGAAGAACGTGAAGTCCGGGCCCATCGGCTTGGCGTGGACGACGCTGGCCGGCTCCAGCCCCATCCGGCCGGCGAGCTGCAGCGCCGCCGCCTCCGCCCGCTTGCCCGCGGGGACCGGCAGGGTGAAAGACACCTGCACCATGCCGTCACCGGTGGTGTCGCCGTACGGCCGGATCACCTGCCGTGTTCGGGACTCCGGCACGTCGCCGATGTCCGGCCTCGCCTCCTGCGAGGCCGTGGACCCGGCCTGGGGAATCTTCATGCGGGCACCTCCTCATCGAGCTTGGCCGCGTGCGGGTCCTCGGTGTCGAAGATCTCGCCGGCGGGGTTGAAATAGCCGTCCGCGCGGGCGATGACCCCGTCCAGCCCCTTGCCGGCGTCCGGGGGCCGGCGGGTGACGCCGAAGGTCCCGTCGGCGATCGCCGTGAGCAGCGTGTCATCGCAGATCCGGTGCAGCAGGTCGATGGACTCCGAGAGCACCTGCCGGGCCCGCTGGACGACGAATCCGCCCGGCCGGGGCATGAAGTCCTCCGACAGCCGCCCGCAGGCGTCGCGGACGTAACGGACGTTCTCGAGAGCGAGGTCGCGGTCGGACAGCCAGGGAGTGTGAATGCCCTCGGTCATCATCCCGATGAGGATGATGGACTGCCCGGTCATCACGCCGGCCAGGTTGAAGAACGCGTCGAGGAGGTAGCCTCCGAAGATGTTGCCGCTCATGTGCTTGGTCGGCGGCATGTACTTCAGCGGCGCGTCCGGGAACAGCTCCCGGACGAGCTGTGCGTGGGCGAGCTCCAGCCGGAACGAGTCCGGAATGGCGGGGTTGATCTCGAAGGCGTGACCGAGACCCAGCTGCCGGTCCGCCAGCCCCGCCTCATGGCCGAACCGCTCGTTGAGCAGCTGGCTCACGACGACGGTGTGCGCGGCGTCGACGGCGTCCGCGGTGGTGAGGTAGTTGTCCTCGCCGGTATTGATCACGATGCCGGCGCGGGCGTGGATCTGCCGGGAGAACCGCTGGTCGATGAACGTCCGCCGGGGGTTGATGTCCCTGAAGATGATGCCGTACATGCAGTCGTTGAGCATCATGTCCAGCCGCTCGAGGCCGGCCAGCGCGGCGATCTCCGGCATGCACAGCCCGGACGCGTAGTTGGTCAGCCGGACATAGCGGCCCAGCTCCTTGGAGACGTCGTCGAGGGCCGTCCGCATCAGCCGGAAGTTCTCCTGCGTGGCGTAGGTCCCCGCGTATCCCTCCCGGGTGGCTCCCTCGGGCACATAGTCCATCAGCGACTGCCCGGTCGAGCGGATCACCGCCACGACGTCCGCGCCCTCCCGGGCGGCCGCCTGCGCCTGCGGGATGTCCTCATAGATGTCCCCGGTCGCCACGATCAGATAGATCCACGGCTGGTCGGGCTCCCCGGTCTCGGCCAGCAGCCGGCGCCGCTCCGCCCGCTGCCGGTCCATCCTCGTGATCCCCGACCGCGCGGCGCGGCGGGCCGCCTCCCGGGCGGGCACGGCCTCGGCGCCGGCGGGCAGCCGGAACGTCACCCCGCCCGCCGCGGCCGCCTCCGCCAGCTCCCGCAGACCGCCGTGGGAACCGGCGGCCAGGGCATCCCACACCGGCAGCGCGACACCGTGCTCCAGGCCCACCTGGGCGCGGACGGAGTCGACGAGCCGGTTGGCCCACGGGATCCCCCCGGCGTCGGCTCCCTGGAGTCCGGCGAGCCGCAGCAGCGCCCGCTCGACGGACACGGTCGTGTGCGTCCGTGCCAGCTCGATGATCGGCTCTGACGCACGTGCCGCCAGCGCACGGGCCTTGCGCACGACCTGGGGGTCCAGCCCGAGCTTGCCCGGCGGCTCGCCCGCCGGGCCGTCGCCGGCCGTCCCGGGCGGTGGGTCGTACGGCCGCCCGCCGGTCTCCCTCGGCTGCGGGGTCTCCCGCGGCCGGTCCGGCAGTTCACTACGCCGAGTCAATCCCGTCTCCTCTCCTTTCGCACCCCGGCCCCGGTCCCCGTGGACCGCCTCAGGACAGGGTGCGGCCTTCAGACCCCGGGGATCAGGCCACCCCGGAACGCGTCGACGAACAGCCTGTGGTCATCGCGGACCACGGCGGCGTAGTCGATGCCGAACTTGACCATCGCCTCGACGAACGGCTCCTCGTCGGGGCCGATCGCCGCGTCGATGGCGTCCTCGACCTGGAAGTCCATGAGGGTCTGGTCGGAATCGCTGTCGGACACGCAGTGGACCTTGGCGGTGGCCCGGCCCAGGTCCGACAGGACCGGGATCATGTCCTCCGGGTCCGTGAGCCCGGACCAGTCCAGGTCCGCCTCGTATGGCGAGAGCTCCTGCACGACGTAACCGACGCCGTCGATCTCGGTGTGGCCCAGCCAGGGATCGGTGTTGGCCTGCAGGGCCCGGCGCGACACCGCCGTCCGGTGGCCGTGGTGGTTGAAGTGGTCGCGAATCCGCGGGTCGTCGACCACACGGCTCGGCGCGGCCACGTTGCCCTGCTTGACCGACAGGATGACGTCGTTCTCCAGCGCCTGGCTGCGCCCCTCGACCAGGATGTTGTAGGCGGACAGCCCGGCCGAGCCGATGCCGAAGCCGGAGGCCCCGACCACGTCCTTGATCCGGTAGGTGATGCTGCTGAACCGCTTGTCCGCCGGGATCGTCTGGAGGTAACCCTGGTAGGCCTCCTCGACCTTGGCGCGCTCGGCGTCCCCGAGCCGCCGGACGCCCGGCCCCATCTTGAAGCGCCGCTCGTGCTCCTCGACCAGGGTCTTGCTCTCCAGCAGGCCGATCCTGGTCGACGCGAGCGCGTCGACCAGTACCTCCCGGATGTAGCCATCGGTGTTGTCGAGGGTCAGGGCGAAGAGCTTGTCGCGCTCACCGTGGGCGAAGTAGCGGACCTGCCGGACATAGGCGCGGGTGTAGGTCTCGATGAGCGCGCGGATGTCCTCGTCGGAGAACGCCTTGGTCCACGCCAGCACTGCCACGCTGGCCACCATCCGCTTGACGTCCCAGGTGAAGTGCCCGAGGTAGGCCTCGTCGAAGTCGTTGACGTCGAAGACGAACACGCCGTCGTCGTCCATGTAGGTGCCGAAGTTCTGCGCGTGCAGGTCCCCCTGGATCCAGACCCTGCTGGTCCGCTCGTCCGCCCAGGGATCGTCGTCGTTGACCACGTCGGCGTAGAAGACGCACGCGCTGCCCCGGTAGAACGCGAACGGATCCATCGCCATCTTGCGGAATCGCCGCCGGAAGGCGGCCGGGGCGGCGGCCATCAGGTCTTCGAAGGTGTCGACCAGGACCTTCACCAGCTCGGACTGACGCTGCTCTGGCTCACGGTTCTGTAGCGCCGTGATGATGTCGGGCATGGGAGGCCTCTCTCGTTCCATCGGCCACCCTGCCCCCGCGAGGAGGGCGGGTGATCGTCCTGAGGACATCCTCACCTACCCTCGCGCCTCGTCGCCCAACCGTGCGGTGAACAGGGCCCGCACCGCCGGCTCGGACCTGACCAGATCGAGCGCCATCGCGGCGTGGCCGGGGACATAGCCGTTGCCGATGAGCATGGTGACGTCGGCGGCCAGCCCCTCGGCGCCGAGCGCGGCCGCCGCGAAGGAGGTCGCCATCGAAAAGAAGATCACCGTGCCGCCGGGCGCGGTGGCGAGGATCGCTCCGTGCTCGCACCCGGGGACGTCGACGCAGACGACCGTGACGTCGGCGGGCCGGCCGATCGCCTCGGCGAGGGCGACCGGGTCGCGCGCGTCCGCCCGTACGACCCGGTCGGCGAGCCCGGCGCGATCGAGAAGATCCTGCTCCCGTGAAGTCGGGACGACGCCGATGGTCTCCTTGGCGCCGGCTCGCCGCGCCGCGGCGAGTGCCAGCGAGCCGCTCTTGCCGGCGGCGCCCAGCACGGCCACGACCGGGGGTGCTCCGTCCGGGCGATCCCCCGTCCCACCGGCGTGCCGGCCCGCCCCGGCGTAGGAGGAGACGACGCGATGGGTCAGCGCCGGCGCGCCGCACACGTCCATGACCGCGAGACTGAGCGGAACCGCGAGGTCCTCCGGGAGCACGGCCGCGATCGAGCGGCCGAACAGGATCGCGTGCCCGGCCGCCGGGATCTGCTCGGTGAGACCGTCCCAGCGCGCGAGCCCATCCGTGATCTCCAGCGGGGTCAGGGTCAGGGAGACCAGGGTCGCGACCCGCTGTCCCGGCCGGAGTCCCAGCGGCGACTCTGGTCCGACCTCCTCGACGGTGCCGACGAGCATGCCCCCGGACCCGGTCACCGGGTTGTGCATCTTGCCGCGCTCACCGACGATCGCGAGGACCTCCGCGCGGATGGCGTCGGGGTCCCCGTCGTGCTTGACGAACAGCTGCCGATAGGACGCCGCGTCGAGGTTGAGCCGCTCGACGCCGATCCGGACCTCGTCCGCACGGATGCGGGGCGCCGGATCGAGCCGGTGCGCCGCCTGGGGCAGCACGGCGTCCGTATCGAGGACCCGGTGCAGTCCGATCGCCGAGGAGTCCCGAGCCCGCGGCTCCCTCATGTGCCCACCCCCGCCATCGGGCCCGGTCCTGTGACGGCCGGCGCCCTTCGATGTCGATTACCGCCCCGTACACCTTGACCTGAAGGATATGCGGCGCAACTCTGGTTATAGAGGAATACTTCCCGTACTCTGCCGCTTGAACCAGAGTTTGTACAGACCTGACTTTCTCTTGGCTTAACCGGCCGTACGCCCGGATGAGTTCACGGATCGGTCGGCGGCGGGTACGGCCCGATCCCACGGAGGCGCCGGTGACCATCGATGTTCACGCGCGACCACAGCCCTATGCCTATCGGCGCCGCGAACTGGTGGAGCCCGACTGGCGGCGCTTCCCCGGCTGGGCCGGCGTCACCCGTGCGGAGTGGGAGTCGGCGCAGTGGCAACGGGCCCACTGCGTGAAGAACGTCCGCCAGCTCCGGGAGGTCATGGGCGGGCTCCTCGCCGAGGAGTTCTACGACGATCTGCAGCGCGATCAACGCCACCGCGCCACGATGTCGATGCTGATCCCGCCCCAGATGGTCAACACCATGGAGGTCGGGTCGACCGAGGGGTTCTACGCCGATCCGGTGCGGCGCTACATGCTCCCGGTGTTCAGTGACCGGCGGACCGACTGGCCCTCGCATCCGCACTCCACCCGGGACTCACTCCACGAGACGGAGATGTGGGCGGTCGAGGGGCTGACGCACCGTTATCCGACCAAGGTCCTGGCCGAGCTGCTGCCCACGTGCCCGCAGTACTGCGGGCACTGCACCCGGATGGACCTGGTGGGCAACTCCACCCCCGCCATCGACAAGCAGAAGTTCGGCCTCCGGCCGGCCGACCGGCACGAGGCCATGCTCGATTATCTGCGCCGCACGCCCGGCGTGCGGGACGTCGTGGTCTCGGGAGGCGACGTCGCCAACATGCCGTGGCCGCGGCTGGAGGACTTCGTCTCGCGGTTGCTGGACATCGACAACGTCCGGGACATCAGGCTCGCCACCAAGGCGCTCATGGGGCTCCCCCAGCACTGGCTGCAGGACGAGGTCCGCGCCGGCATGGAACGGCTGGCCGCCAAGGCCCGGCGACGCGGAGCGCAGATCGCGATCCACACCCACATCAACGCGGCGCAGTCGGTGACCCCGCTGGTGGCGCGGGCCGCCAAGGCCATGCTCGAGACGGGCATCCGGGACGTGCGCAACCAGGGAGTGCTGCTGCGCGGCGTCAACGACAGCCCCGAGGCGCTGCTGGACCTGTCCTTCGCCATGCTCGACGAAGCGGCCATCCTGCCGTACTACCTGTACATGTGCGACATGATCCCGTTCAGCGAGCACTGGCGGCTGGCCGTCTGGGAGGCGCAGTCGCTCCAGCACGCCATCATGGGCTACCTGCCGGGTTTCGCCACGCCCCGCATCGTCTGCGACGTTCCCTACGTCGGCAAGCGCTGGGTGCACCAGCTCGCCGGCTACGACCGTGAGCGCGGGATCTCGTACTGGACCAAGAACTACCGCACCGGCATCGAGACCGACGACCCGGACGCCCTCACCCGGATGTACGAGTACTACGACCCGATCGACACCCTGCCCCCGGCCGGCCAGGCCTGGTGGCGCCGGTACGCCCCGGCGTGACGAGGCGCCCGGTCGGGAGGGGACGGGACCGCGCGGAGCCGGGGCCGTACGGGACCGCTCGCGGCCGGGCCGTAGGCGCGTTCAGCAGTACAGTCCCGGCGAACGCGCCGGCGGAGCCGGATCTACGCTGGTCGGGTGATCTCCCCTGTATCCCCCTGCCCCATCGGCGCCCAGGCCACGGCCGGCGAACTCGCCGGCGACCCGCACACCCTGCTCGCCCGGCTGCGTGCCGCCGAGCCGGTCTCGTGGATCGCCGCGCTGGAGTGCTGGCTCGTCACCCGCCACGACCTCGCGCTCCAGGTCATGCGGGACGCGGAGACCTTCACCGTCGACGACCCGCGGTTCTCGACCGCGCAGGTGATCGGCGCGAGCATGCTGTCGCTCGACGGCGCCGTGCACGTTCGGCATCGCGAGCCGTTCGCCCGGCCGTTCCGGCCGGCTCGGACGCGTGCCCGGTTCACCGCCTTCGTGCAGGAGGAGGTGGACCGCCTGGTCGCCGCGATGAAGCCGGTGGGCACCGCCGAGCTGCGCGGCGACTTCGCGGGCCCGCTGGCCGTGGCGGTGGTCGCCGAGGCGCTGGGGCTGCCGGACGCCGACGCCGCGACCATCCGGTCGTGGTACGACACGTTCGTCGCGGCCATCTCGGAGATCACGGCAGGCCGGCCCGGAGAAGCGGGTGAGGCCTACGGCAGGCTCCGCGCCGCGGTGGAGGGCGCCATCGGCTCGGGTCGCGACTCCTCTCTGCTGGTGACCGTCGCGGCGCAGGACGAGGGCCTCACGACGGCAGAGGTCGTGGCCAACGCGGCGGTCCTGATGTTCGGCGGGATCGACACCACCGAAGGGATGATCGTCAACGCCGTCCTGCATCTGCTGAGCCATCCCGGCCAGCTGGCTCTCGTCCGGGCCGACCCTGGCCTGCTGGACGCCGCCATCGAAGAGTCGCTGCGCCTGGAGCCGTCGGCCGCCGTGGTCGACCGGTACGCCGCCCATGACGTCCACCTGGGCCCGGCGGCGATCCGCAAGGGCGACCTCGTACGCGTGTCCATCACCGGCGCCAACCGGGATCCCGAGGTGTTCACCGACCCGGACCGGTTCGACCTGCGGAGGCCGAACAGCGCCCGGCATCTCGCCTTCGCGCACGGGCCGCACTTCTGCTTCGGCGCGCACCTGGCCCGGCTGGAGACCCGCACCGCCCTGCGGGGGCTGATGGATCATCTCCCGGGGCTGCGGCTGGCGGCTCCCGCGGCCCCGCGGGGCCTGGTGTTCCGTAAGCCGCCCGAGCTCCTGGTGAGCTGGACGGCCTGACGCCTTTACGTTGTAGATCACAATATCCCGGCGGGGAAGGTACGCCCGGTATGGGACCATCGGCGGGTGAAAGCCGAACGCCGGGTCGAGCTGCGCGTCCGCCCCGACACCACCCGGGAGATCCACGCCAACTTCTCCGGGGTCCGGGAGGACGGCCCGTGCCTGTGGGTGGCCAGCGACGAGGGCGCCCGCATCGAACGTCTCACCGCGACGACCGACCACGACGGACGCGTCGCCGCCTTCACGGCCCATCGCACCTTCGCTCTGGCCGACCTGGTGAAGCTCCCGGCCGGTCCGGACGAGGAGGCCGACCTGGAGGGACTCGCCCGGGCCGGCGAATGGCTCTGGACCGTGGGCTCGCACAGCCACAAGCGCAAGAGGATCAAGCCCGGGCACCGGCCGAACAAGGCCCGCAAGCGGCTCGCGACCGTGATCCGTGAGGACAACAGGTTCATCCTCGCCCGGCTCCCCGTGGTGACGGGGCCCGACGGGCTGCCCGAGGTCGTCCGCGAGACCGAGGACGGACGGTGCGCCGCGATCCTGGGCGGCGGCGACGACGCGATCACCGGCCTGTTCGGCGACGACCCGCATCTCGCTCCGTTCCTGTCCCTTCCCGGCAAGGACAACGGCTTCGACGTCGAGGGCATCGCGGTGCTGGGCGACCGGGTCTACCTCGGGCTGCGGGGCCCGGTGCTGCGCGGCTGGGCAGTGATCATCGAGCTGCGGCCGGACGACGACCCGGGAGGCGAGCGGCTCCGGCTGCGCCCCTTCGACGACGGGTCCCTCTACCGCACGCACTTCCTGGACCTCGGCGGCCTGGGCGTTCGGGACCTGTGCCCCGACGGCGACGACCTCCTGATCCTGACCGGGCCGACCATGGACCTGGACGGGCCGGTGCGCCTCGTCCGGTGGCCGCGCGCCGCGGACACCGGTGAACCCGCCGTCGTCACCGCCGAGGAGCTGCGCGTGCTCGGCGAGGTGCCGTACGGCGAAGGCAAGGATCACCCCGAGGGCATGACGCTCCTGAAGGGCACGGACGGGCCCCGGCTGCTGGTCGTCCACGACAGCCCGGCCCCGGATCGGTACACGCCCGACGGCGGCATCCTGGCCGACGTGATCATGCTCGGACCCGAGTAAGCGCGCACTTGCAGCATCTGCTTGGATGAGCCTGTCCGCTGGCGAGTCCGAGGTGAGGCGAGCACATCGTGATCGAATGGTCCGACGAAGAAGTGATGGTGCGGGACACGGTCCGTGACTGGATCGACGCCGAGATCCGCCCCCACCTGGACGAGCTGGACGCCGGAGAGCTCCCCCCGTACGACCTGATCCGCAAGCTCTACGCGACCTTCGGCATGGACGAGATGGCCCGCTCGTCGTTCCGGTCGCGGATCGAGCGCGACGGCCGGACCGAGACGAGCGAGGACCCCCCCTCCCGGCAGAAGGGCTCTGGCGACCTGCGGGCCGCGATGAGCATGCTGCCCATCATCGAGCTCTGCAAGGTGTCCCCCGGGCTGGTCACCGCGATGGGGGTGAGCCTGGGTCTGGCCGCGGGCACCGTCATGAAACGCGGCACCATCGAGCAGAAGGAACGCTGGGGCCTGGACCTGCTGACCTTCGACAAGGTCGGCGCCTGGGCGATCACCGAGCCGAACTCGGGCAGCGACGCGTTCGGCGGCATGCAGGCCACCGCCAGGAAGGTCGGCGACGAGTACGTCATCAACGGCGGCAAGACCTTCATCACCAACGGCCCCTACGCCGACACCATCGTGTTCTACTGCAAGCTCGACGACGGCGCGCCGCCGCGCGACCGCGAGATCCTCACCTTTGTGCTCGACCGCGGCATGCCCGGGCTCGAACAGAGCAAGCCGCTGCGCAAGATGGGCCTGCACTCCTCCCCCACCGGCGAGCTGTTCCTGAACGACGTCCGCGCGGGCGCCGACCGGCTGCTCGCCGGCGGCTCCGGCGGTGGTCGTGAGTCCGCGCGCCAGAACTTCGTCGCCGAGCGCGCGGGAGTCGCGGCCATGGCGCTCGGGGTCATCGAGGAGTGCCTGAAGCTGTCGGTCCAGTACGCCAGGTCCCGGGTGCTCTGGGACCGGCCGATCGGCGACTACCAGCTGATCCAGCTCAAGCTGGCCAAGATGGAGGTCGCCCGGCTCAACGTGCAGAACCTGGTGTTCCGGCACGTCGAGATGCAGCGGGCCGGCCGCACCCCCACCCTCGCCGAGGCATCGGCCATGAAGCTCTACTCCGCGCAGGCGGCCTCGGAGGTCGCCATGGAGGCGGTGCAGCTGTTCGGCGGCAACGGCTACATGTCGGAATACCGCGTGGAGCAGCTCGCCCGGGACGCCAAGTCGTTTCAGATCTACGCCGGCACGGACGAGATCCAGGTGAGCCATATCGCCAAGGACCTGCTGTCGCGGTAGGCGGGAACGCACCGGGGGCGCCGGGCCTTTTGCCCGGGAAAGCCGTGGCTGGACAGCGAGGTCGAGGGACTGAATACTCGCGTTATGAACGGTGGGCCCTCATACCCGGTTCGGGCGTCGGACATGGAGCGCGACCGGGCACTGAAGGCGCTCGGCGACCGGGTCGCCGAAGGACGGATGTCGGACGACACGTTCGAGCGACGGGTGGATCAGATCCTGCGGGCACGCAGCCAGGCGGAGCTCGCCGAGATCGTCCACGATCTGCCTCCCGGGAACAAGATGATGGACCGGCTGACCGGCGTGGTCGCCTCGTTCTCGTCCATGACGGCACGGATCGAGGCGGCTTGGCGCACGCCCCGGCTGCCGCGTCTGATGCTGCCGCCGGACGGGCTCACCCGCATCGTCATCGGCCGCGCACCCGGCTGCAACTTCATCCTGACCGACCCGACGGTGTCGCGTTTCCACGCGGAGATCTACCGGGGCGGAACCGGGTGGATGGTGACGGACCTGGGGTCGATGAACGGCACGCGGGTGAACGGGTGGCGGCTCACCGGCCCGGCCCCGGTGCGACCCGGCGACCAGGTCGGCTTCGGCAACCTGACCTTCATCGTCGCGGCGTCCTGAATCCGGCCCGCGTCCGCGCTTCCTCATGCGATCGTTCGCACGGCCCGCGAGGCGGATACAGTCCCCTCTGTGCCTGAATCCCCCCTGACCGACGCGGACGTCCCGGCCTTCTGGCATGCGCTGGGCCTGCCCGGTCTCTTCGACGTCCACGTTCACTTCATGCCGCCCCGGTTGCTGAGCCGGGTGTGGGAGTACTTCGACGAGCCGGGCCCGCTGATCGGCCGGGAATGGCCCATCCGGTACCGCTCGACCCAGGAGGAGCGGATCACGCGGCTGCGGGAGCTCGGAGTCCGGGCCTTCACCGCCCTCGCCTACCCGCACCGGCCGGGGATGGCCGAGAGCCTGAACGAGTGGTCGGCCGGGTTCGCGCGGGAGGTGCCGGAGTGCGTACCGACCGGCACGTTCTTCCCCGAGCCGGACGTCGCGGAGTACGTACGGCGGGCGATCGACGGCGGCACCCGGGTCTTCAAGGTGCACCTGCAGGTGGGGGGCTTCGACCCGCGCGAGGAGATCCTCGATCCGGTGTGGGCCCTGCTCGCCGAGTCCGGAACGGCGGCCCTCGTCCACGCCGGGTCCGGGCCGGTCGCCAACGGCTTCACCGGTCCCGGGCCGTTCGGCGAGGTGCTGGAGCGTCACCCCGGCCTCATCGCGATCATCGCTCATCTGGGGGCGCCGGAGTTCGACGGGTTCTTCGCACTCGCCGACCGTCATCCGGGTGTGCACCTGGACACCACGGGCATGTTCACGGACTTCTACGGCGGGAAGGACGGATTCCCCGCCCACCTGGTCCCGCGGCTGCGCGAGCTCGGGCTGGCCGGCCGCATCCTCCTCGGCACCGACTTCCCGAACATCCCGCATGAGTACGCCCACCAGCTCGAGGCCCTGGAGCGGCTGGAGCTCGGCGACGAGTGGCTGCGAGAGGTCTGCTGGGAGGGCGGCGCGCGCCTGCTGAAGGGCTGAGGCGCCGATGCCCGGCCCTATCCCTCCGCTCTGGCCGGGCGGAGGATGCAGAACTCGTTGCCCTCGGGGTCTCGGAGCACCTGCCAGCGGTCACCTTGGTAGACGTCGGCGGCGCGCGTGGCCCCGAGCGCGATCGCCTGTTCGATCGCCATGGAGAAGTCGCTGCCGCGCAGGTCCAGGTGAAGACGGTTCTTCACCGTCTTCGGATCCGGGACGGCGAGGAAGTCGAGCCGCCAGCCCTGGGGGGCGTGCAGCGTCGCGTCCCCGTCCGTGTCGATCTCGATCTTGCCGCCGAGCAGCCGGCGCCACCACTCGGCGAGCCGGGGCGGATCCGCGCAGTCGATGGCCAGTGCCGCGACGGATGTCAGTAGCCGCGGACGGGATCGAAGACGTTGCGCAACGGGAGTCCGTCGAGCCAGCGGCGGAGGTTGCCGGTGAAGACCTCGGTGATGCGGGCGTTCTCCTCCGCCACGGTGGCGGCGGAGTGAGGGGACACCAGCACGTTGTCCATCCCCCACAGCGGCGACTCCGGCGGGAGCGGCTCGGTGGCGAAGACGTCGAGGGCGGCTCCCCCGAGATGGCCGTCGCGCAGCACGGAGACCAGCGCCTCCTCGTCGATCACCGAGCCGCGCGCCATGTTCACGATCAGCGCTCCCTCGGGCAACAGCCGCAGCTCCGTCTCCCCGATCAGGCCCTTGGTCTCGGCGGTGAGGGGGACGGCGAGCACGAGGACATCGGTCCGCGGCAACGCCGAGGCCAGCTCCGTGTAGAGGAGATGGCGGCTCACCCCGGGCACGTCGTAGGAGCGCCCCGGACGCCCGGCTCCCCAGACCTCCACGCCCAAAGCCGAGAAGACCCGTGCGGTCTCCCGGCCGATGGCCCCGAGGCCCACGACGAGCGCGCGCCGGCCGGCCAGCGTACGGCTGGGATGCCGTTCCCATCGCCGGCCCTCCTGCCGCTTCCGCAGTCCGGGCAGGTCCTTGATGAAATGGAGTGCGCCCGCGACGGCGAACTCGGCCATCGGGACACCGTGCACGCCCGAGGCCGTGGTCACCACGGTGCCGGCCGGCAGGTCAGCGCGCGCGAGCTGTCCCGCCATCCCGGCGCTCGTCCCCTGGACCCAGCGGAGCCTCGGGCAGTTGTCGCTCATGGCCCCCGGCGCCCACCAGTCGAGGTCGAAGGCCACCTCCGCCCGTGCGAGCATCGCCTGCCACCGGCGGAGTTCCTCGCCCGCGAGCTCCCGGCGGCAGCCCTCGTGGTCGGCTTCGTAGCGGGGTACGGGCAGGAGCTCGGGAGCGTAGAGCACCCGGACCCGCGGGTCGACGGCCTCGATGGCCGCCACGTGCTCGGCTTCGAGCGGCGAGGCGATGAGGACCTCCACGTCCCCGGCGCTCCCGCTCATGTGGCCGCCCCCGCATCGGGGCGCCGCCCGCGATGACACCGGCCCGTTCTCCGGCCCACTCTCTCCTCCAGGACGACCAGCTCCTCCTCCACGGCGTGGCCGAGACCCGCCCGCGCCGCGATTGTCCACGGCGTGACGCACGTTAACATCGCACACATCGATCAGCACAAGGAGGCGCCCTCGTGTCCGGAGCCCCACTTCCCCGCTTCCATCTCGCCATCCCGGTCGACGACCTCAGTGCCGCCCGCGCGTTCTACGGCGAGGCGCTCGGCTGCCCGCAAGGCCGCGAATCCGACTCGTGGATCGACTGGAACTTCCAGGGCCACCAGCTCGTGACCCACCTCGCTCCCCGGCCGTCCGGCGAGGCGAGCAACCCCGTGGACGACCACGACGTGCCGGTCCCCCACTTCGGCCTCCTGCTGACCGTGGAGGGGTTTCACGAGCTGGCCGAACGCCTGAAGGCGGCGGGCACCCGCTTCGTCATCGAGCCGTACCTGAGGTTCGCCGGGCAGGCCGGTGAGCAGTGGACCATGTTCCTCCGGGACCCGGCCGGCAACGCCCTGGAGTTCAAGGCGTTCGCGGACGACGCCCAGGTCTTCGCCCGCTGACCGGCGGGCCCTGTGGCCCGGCGGCTCAGGGCCTGGGGGCCCAGGGGAGGTGGGGCCGGTTGGCGTCGACGAGCCTGCGGGCCAGCTCACCCGCGAGGCCGGCCTGGCCGACGAGCGGGTGGGCGAGCAGCGCGTCGGCCACCCGGTCCACTCCCCCGTGCGACGCCGCCTCCAGCGCCAGCTCCTCATAGGCGGAGACGTGGGCCACCAGGCCGGCGAACAGCGGCTCCAGCGTTGGTACGGGCAGCGCCACCGCGCCCGTCGGCGAGACCGTGGCCGGCACCTCGATCACGGCCGCACGGGACAGGAACGGCAGTCTGCCCTCATTGCGCAGGTTCACGACCTGCACCTCGGCGGCACCGGTCCCGGTCCCGGCGAGGCGGGCGATGAGGTCCACCGCCGCCTCGGAGTAGAACGCGCCGCCGCGCTTCTCCAGCAGCTCGGGCTTGGTGTCCACGGACGGGTCGGCGTAGAGGTCGAGGAGGGTGTTCTCGATGGCGCTGACCGCGGCGGCCCGCGAGGGGCTCTCCCGTTGTTCTCGTACGACCTGATCGTGGTCGTAGAAGTAGCGCAGATAGTAGGAAGGAACGACGCCGAGCCGGCGGATCAGCGCGGCCGGGGTTCCGGCCTCGGCGGCGATCTCCTCCCCGTGCGCGGCGATCAGCTCCGGCAGGACGTCGCGCCCGTCGCCGTCGAGATGGACCGACCGCTCCCAGGTGAGGTGGTTGAGGCCGGCATGTCCCAGGCTGATCCGGTCCGGTGAGACGCCGAGCAGGGCCGCGAAGCGGCGCTGGAAGCCGATCGCGACGTTGCAGAGCCCGATGGCGGGGTGTCCGGCGTCCAGCAGGGCCCGGGTCACGATGCCGACCGGGTTGGTGAAGTTGACGATCCAGGCTCCCGGGGCCACCTCCGCCACCCGGCGGGCGATGTCGAGCACGACCGGGACGGTGCGCAGGGCCTTGGCCAGCCCGCCGGCCCCTGTGGTCTCCTGGCCGACGCAGCCGCACTCCAGCGGCAACGTCTCGTCCACGGCCCGGGCCGCCTGACCGCCGACGCGGAGCTGCAGGAGCACGACGTCGGCGCCGGCGGCCCCCTCCTCCACCACCGAGGTCGTACGGACGGCCGCGTGGTGGCCCGCCCGGGCGAGCATCCTCGCGGCCATCCCGCCGACGAGCTCCAGCCGGCGCGGGTCCGGGTCGACGAGAACGACCTCCGACAGCGGCAGGACGTCGCGCATGCGCGCGAAGCCGTCGATGAGCTCCGGCGTGTAGGTGGAGCCGCCTCCGACGACCGCGAGCCTCACTTGACGGCCCCGGCGGTCAGGCCCGCCTGGATCTGCCGCTGGAAGACGATGTAGACGATGACCACCGGGATGATCGCCATGCTGAGCGCGGCGAACAGGCCCGGCCAGTCGGCCTGGTAGCCGGCGTTGGTGGAGATCTCGGCGATGCCCTGGGTCAGCACCCATTTGTCCTGGGCGTCGCCGGGCATCAGCACGATCGGCAGCAGGTACTGATTCCACTGGCCGATCACGTTGAAGATCGTGATGGAGATGAGGCCCGGCCGGGCCATCGGCATCATGATCTGGAAGAACGTCCTGAAGTGCCCGCAGCCGTCGATCGCCGCCGCCTCGGCGACCGAGGTGGGGAGTGTCTTGAAGAACGCCGACAGGAAGAACACGGTGAACGGCAGCGAATAGGCGATGTAGACGAGGATGAGGCCCTGGTAGGTGCCGAGCATGCCGAGGTTGCGGACCACGAAGAACAGCGGCACGAGGGCCAGGAAGACCGGGAAGGTCATCCCGGACACGAACATGAAGTAGACGGCCCGGTTGCCGGGGAAGGTGAAGCGCGCCAGCACATAGGCGGCCATCGAGCCGAGCACCATGGTGCCGAACGTGCTGAAGCCGACCACGACGACGGTGTTGAGCATGTAGCGCCCGATGTGCGCCTTGGCCCAGGCGCGGCCCCAGCTGTCGACGCGCAGCGCGCCGGGCAGCGCCCAGGGATCACCGAAGATCTCGGAATTGGTCTTGAAGGACGCGACGAAGGTCCACACCAACGGCACGATCACCAGTAGTGCCCAGATGAACAGGGCGGCATGGGACAGGCCGAGGAAGACGTCCCGGCGCTCCCGCTTCGCGCCCCGGCCGCGGCGTGCCGCGGCGCGGGTCCGCTCCCCGTCGGCCTCCGGGCCCGGCAGGATGGTGTTCTGGCTCGTCATGTCACCCGTCCTCAAAACTCGATGCGTTCACGCCGGGTGACGCGCAAGGTCAGTGCGGCGAAGGTGATGGTCATGAAGAACAGCGCCACGCCCATGGCGGAGGCGTAGCCGAACTTGGAGTAGGTGAACGCGTTGCGCCAGGTCTCCAGCGCGAGCACGGTCGTGGCGCTGTTGGGGCCGCCGCGGTCGACCGACAGCACCTGCACGATCGCGAAGCAGTCGAACGCCATGATCCCGAGGTAGACCCAGCCGACCTGCAGCGTGTCCCACAGCAGCGGGAGGGTGATCCGGAAGAAGACCTGGAACCTGCCCGCGCCGTCCAGCGCCGCGGCCTCGAAGATGTCCTTGGGGATGGAGGACATCCCCGCGGAGAACAGCACGACGTAGAACCCGACGGCCTGCCACACGAGCACCCCGATGATCGACCAGAGCGCCAGCCTCGGCTCGGTGAGCCAGCCGACCGGCTCGATGCCGACCTTGCCGAGCAGCCCGTTGAGGGCACCCGACCGGTCCGGGCGGTAGACGGCCTGGAAGAGCACACCGACCACGGCCATCGCGAGGACCTGCGGAAGGAAGAACACGACCTTGTAGAGGCCCGCCCCGCGTACACCGGACATGGCCGAGCCACCGGCCCCGCCGCCGATGTTGAGCAGGAAGGAGAAGAAGAGGGCTATGACGATGGTCGCCAGCGGCAGGGCAAGCAGGATGACGCCGTGGTTGCGGACCGCGTGCCAGAAGGCGTCGTCGTCCAGCAGGCGGCCGAAGTTGTCCAGCCCGATGAACTGCGGCGTCCCCGAGATGCCTCGCCAGTTGGTCAGCGCGATGTAGAACGCCTGCGCGTACGGCCCGATGACGAAGACCGCATAGAGGATCACCGGGGCGGCCAGCATCCCCACGATGAACCGGTACTTGCCCTGCCGCATGTCAGTCAGCTCCGTGTTCGCTCGTCGGGGATGTCAGGAGCTCCGCTGCTGCTTCTTGACGGAGGAGTCCTTCTTCACCGAGTCCGCCTTCTTCTGCATGCTGGCGCAGAACTGGTCGGCGGTGATGCGCCCGAACATGAGCTCGTTGGTCTGGGTGCGCAGTTCGGTCTCGAGCTCCTTGTACCACTCCTCGAAGAAGCTCTTGGTGACCACGTTGCTGTCACCGGCCGCCTTGCGCGCCGCGAGGACGCTCTGGTTGCCCGGTGTCAGCTGCAGGCCCTCGACGGCGCCCGCGACGACCGGGATGTTGCCGCTCTTCTCGTAGAAGCCCTTCGCGCCCTCCTTGGAGAGCATGATGCGCAGGTACTCCATGGCCCCGGCGGTGTTCTTGCCCTTCGCGGCGACGAAATAGGCCTCGCCGGCGGAGGTCCGGATGGCCTCGTAGGGCATCTTGTCGGAGGCGGTGAGGCTGGGCGTCGGGGCGACCGCGTATTCGAACCCCTTGGGCGTCTGCTTGGCCTGCTCGTTCTCGAGCCAGGAGCCGGACGGATAGAACGCGATCTTGCCCTCGTTCTGCTGGGTCTGGACCTCTGTGTGCATCAGCCCGAGATAGCTCTTGTCCATGTACAGCTTGCCGATCTCGGCCCACGCCGCGGCCGACTGCTTCACGGCGTCGGCGGTCCACGCGCCGTCGGCCAGGTTGTCGATGTTGACCAGGATCTCGTTTCCGGCCAGCTTGGCGGCGGAGATCAGGATCATCCAGTACTGGTAGTAGGCGGCGTTCTTGCCCGCGTAGGCGTACGGCGTGATCCCCTTGGCCTTGATCTTCTCGCAGACCGCCTTGAACTCGTCGAAGGTCTTCGGCGCCGTCCACCCCTCCTTCTGGAAGAGCTTGGCGTCGTACCAGAGTCCGTAGCTCGAGGCGACGTACATCATCTGGTAGGGCTTACCGTCGATCAGCCCGGCCTCGACCGCCCCGGGGATGAGCAGGTCCCGGACCTTCTTGGCCGGGTCGTCGATGGAGGGCGCGTCGAAGAGCGGCGTGAGGTCGAGCAGCTGTCCCTCGGCGACCAGGGCACCGGCGTCCATGAGGTCGCTGCCCGCGTTGGACACCATGTCCGGCGGGTTGCCGCCGACGAGGCGCGGACGGACCGTCTTGCCGATCTCCTGGATGCCGGTGTGCTTGATCTTGGCCTGCGGGAACTTCTTGTGGTAGGCGGGCTCATGGACCTGGGTGGCGTAGCCGTCCCCGAGGCCCCCCTTGAAGATGATCACCTCGAGCGGCGCGGACGCCTGCACGCCGAAGGGGTTGACCGGGTCCTTGCCCGCCTTCACGGCGTTGCTCTTGGTGTCGCCACCGCCGCTGGTGGCGCAGGCGCCCAGCATCGTGACGCCGGGCCCGGCGATGAGCGCGGTCATGCCGATGCGCCGGAGCATCTGCCGGCGGCTGAGGTCGGCGGACCGGGTCGGAGAGTCGGCCATGGGTGTCTCCTGAGGGTGAGGGGTTGCTGCGGAGGGACCTGCCAGGTCGTCACGGGCCATGCTTCGACCACGCTGGAGGAGTGCGCGACGTCGGCTGGGTCACCAGCACAGTCCTCCCTTACCCGATCATGACAGCCAACAGTTAAGAAACTGTCCTAATGAACCGCGCGCGGCGTCAAGACCATGCGCCGTAGTCGAAACCAAGCCGTGATGCGCCCGCCACGCGAACGGGCGGCCGCCGGAGGCCGGGCCGGCGGTCACGCCCTGTCGGGGTCACCGCGACGGCCTGCGGGAACGCCACCACGGCACCGGCCGAACCGGCGGCACACGGGACGGTCGCGGCTCCGCGGTGGCGGGCCGGCCGGCCGGAGCGGGGACGGGCCGGAAAAGCACTCGAGCGCCCGTGGCGGAGACCAGGCGCGTGATCATGGGGACAACGTACTCGCCGGGCGGCCGCCCCGCCGCCCGATCGCGGATGGAGCGAAGGGCGGGTGCCCGTCCGGGCCGTCGGCGGCCCGGCATGTCGGTGCCGGGGACCTTGGCGCTGTAAGTTCGCTTTTGGAGATCGTGGAGAGGGGAGCACTGTGCTCATCGGGTTCGCCGTGCCCATGTCGGGATCGTGGGCCACGCCCGCCAACCAGGTCCGGATCGCCCAGCGCGCCGAAGAACTCGGCTACCACTCGCTGTGGACCCTGCAACGGCTGCTCAACCCCGCGGATTCGACCGACATGACCTATCGGAATGTGCCGGATCCGCTCATCACCCTGTCCTACCTCGCCGCGCACACCTCTCGGGTACGGCTTGGTGTGGCGGTGCTCAACATGCCCTTCTTCCCGCCGCCGCTGCTGGCCAAGCAGGCGGTGAGCCTCGACCACGTCTCCGGGGGCCGGCTGGACCTCGGGCTCGGCCTCGGCTGGATGCGCGAGGAGTTCACCGCCGTGGGGGTGCCGTACGAGCGCCGGGGCGCCCGCGCGGAGGAGTTCCTGGCCGTGCTCGAGGAACTGTGGACCTCCGAGGTCCCGGAGTTCCACGGCGAGTTCTACGAGCTCCCGCCGGTCCGCTTCGATCCCAAGCCTCTGCAGAAGCCGCGGCCGCCGATCCTGCTCGGCGGCACGTCCGAGCCGGCGCTCCGCCGGGCCGGGCGGCTCTCCGACGGCTGGATCAGCTCGAGCCGGGCCGACCTGCACCGCATCGGCCAGTCGATCGAGATCGTCCGGGAGGCGGCCCGCGCGGCCGGCCGGGATCCCGGGGCACTGCGGTTCGTCTGCCGTGGGGTGGTGCGGGTCCGTCCTCAGGCGGGCCCGGACCGGCGGCCGCTGACCGGAACCCTGGAGGAGATCCGCTCCGACTTCGGCGCGCTGGAGGCGCAGGGCGTCACCGAGCTCTTCGTCGACCTGAACTTCGATCCCGAGATCGGTCACCCGGACGCCGATCCCGGCGAATCGATGCGGCGGGCCGAGGACGCCCTGGTGGCTCTCGCCCCTGAGCGTTCCTGATCCCCGGCCCCCTCCGCTCCCCGCCGGCCCCACCGGCGGGAGATGGCGGCCTCAGACCTGTGGAGGGCGGCTCTCGTAGGGCGTGCTCAAGACGACGGTGGTGCGGGTGGCGACGTTGGCCGCGGCACGGATCTGCTGGAGCAGGTCCTCCAGCGCACCCGGAGAGGCCACCCGTACCTTGAGGATGTAGCTCTCCTCCCCCGCGACGGAATGGCACGCCTCGATGGCGCTGAGGTGGGCGAGCAGTTGCGGGGCCTCGTCCGGGGCGGCCGGGTCGATCGGCTTGATGGACACGAAGGCGGTCAGCGGCAGGCCGATCTCCTCGGGGTCGAGGATCGCCGTGAACCCGCGGATCGCGCCGCGCTTCTCCAGCCTGCGGACCCGCTGGTGCACGGCCGAGACCGACAGCCCCGTCTCCTTCGCCAGATCGGTGAAGCTCATGCGCCCGTCCTGGGCCAGCAGCACCATGATCTGACGATCGATCTCCTCCACGAGCACGAACCTACAACCCCCCACCGGACGCGTGGACCGTACCGGCTCCGAGCCACCCTGCGACGGCCGGCTACCCGCGGGAGGCGCGTCCGGCCGGCGGCCCGCAGCTGCCCCGGACGACCAGCTCGGTCGGAAGGACGACGGGCCGGCCTCGCTCCCTGCGGGCCGGGTCCCGGAGCAGGACCTCACAGGCCCGATAACCCATGTCCGCCGCCGGCCGGGCCACCGCGGTCAGCGGGGGGTCGCAGAGCTCGGCCCACGGCACGTCGTCCACCATCGCGATGGACACGTCGGTGGGCACTCTGAGGTTGAGCTCACGGGCGGTCAGCACGGCCGCCTCGCCGAGCAGGTGCCCGGCCGCGAGCACGGCGGTCACATCGGGCCGCCGCTGGAACAGGCTGGCCGCGGCCGCGTAGGCGCTGTCCCGGCTCGGCCGGGCTCGCACGATCAGGTCGTCGTCGGCCACGACCCGCAGATCGTGCAGGGTCGTGCGGAAGGCGTCCTCCCGCAGGCTGGGTGTCGGGGCCTCGGGCGGGCCCGAGGCGGGTGCGCCGAGGAAGCCGATGCGCCGGTGTCCCAGGCCGACGAGGTATTCCGCGACGGACCGTACGCCGGCCCGGTCGTCCGCGAGGACCGACGGGACCGCGGGGAGCTCGGCCACGTCGCGGTCGGCGAAGACGACGGGGACACCGACCCGGACCGCCGTCCGCCAGGTCGTGGTGCCCCCTCCGACCGGCACCGCGATGACGCCGTCCACCCGCTGTTCCAGATGCCGATCGAGGATCTCGGCCTCACGCGCCGGATCGTCATGGGACACGTCGAGGACGACGTGCTCGCCGAGCGTACGCGCGCAGGCCAGCACACCTCCGGCCAGAGCGGCATAGAACGGATCGGTGACGTCGGGGATGACCAGGCCGATGCTCCCGGTCCGCTGCAGCTTGAGGCTCCGGCCGAGGGCACTTGGGCGATAGTCGAGCCGGTGTACGGCGGCGAGGACGCGCTCACGGGTCCGCGGGCTCACCGACCCCTGTCCGGACAGGACCCGGGAAACGGTCGCCACACCGACCCCGGCCGCGGCCGCGACGTCCTTGATGGTCATCGCCCGGCGGCCTGTCGCCACTGTCCACCTCTCTCCCGCCGCGGGACCTCGCCCGCTTACCTCATCCGTGCCATCGGCCCGGAAATGGAAACGTTTCCATCATGACCGGCCGTCACACCATTGTCCAACTCCGAGCTGAACCAGGCATTGCACCGGCATAACCGCAGGCTGAGCGGGGGTCAACAGATGCCGTCGATCCACCCTTGACAGGACATAGGGTTCGTATCGAGACTCCTTGGAAACGTATTCATCGGAAGGTGTGCGATGGCCAAGATCGTGCTGGACAGTATCGAGAAGGTTTACGCGGGCGGCGTCAAGGCCGTGGACGGGCTCAACCTGGAGATCAGGGATGGCGAGTTCATGGTCCTCGTCGGACCCTCGGGCTGCGGCAAGTCGACGGCTCTGCGGATGGTCGCGGGGCTGGAGGACATCAGCGGCGGGTCCATCGTCATCGGCGACCGCGTGGTCAACGATCTGGCACCCAAGGACCGCGACATCGCGATGGTCTTCCAGAACTACGCGCTCTACCCCCACATGACCGTCGAGCAGAACCTGGCCTTCGGCCTGCAGCTGCGCGGCACCCCCAAGGCCGAGATCAAGCAGCGTGTCGCCGAGGCCGCGAAGATGCTCGGCCTGGAGCCCTACCTCAAGCGCAAGCCGGCCGCGCTCTCCGGCGGTCAGCGGCAGCGGGTCGCCATGGGCCGCGCGATCGTCCGGGAGCCGCAGGCCTTCCTCATGGACGAGCCGCTGTCCAACCTCGACGCCAAACTGCGCGTGTCGATGCGCGCCTCGCTCAACCAGCTCCATGAGCGGCTCGGTGTCACGACCGTCTACGTCACCCACGACCAGGTCGAGGCGATGACCCTCGGCGACCGGGTCTGCGTGCTGCGCGAGGGCAAGCTGCAGCAGGTCGACACCCCGCAGCGGCTCTTCGACAACCCGGTCAACCTGTTCGTCGCCGGATTCATCGGCTCCCCGGCCATGAACTTCGTGACGGCCAGGCTCGTGCGCGACGAGGGCGCCCACATCGTCTTCGCCGGCTACAAGCTTCCCGTGCCGGAGTCGACCTTCTCGGCCAAGCCGGGGCTCGACTCCTATTTCGACCGGGAGGTCATCGTCGGCATCCGGCCCTCGGACTTCGAGGACGCCGGCCACGCCAAGCCGGACTGGGCCAGGATCCCGGTGAAGGCCAGCGTCACCGAGGAGCTCGGCAGCGAGATCAACGTGATCTTCGCGATCGACGCTCCGCCGGTGGTCCACAAGGACACCGCCGACCTCGCCCATGACGCGAGCGAGGGCGAGGAGGACACGGCGATCCCGCTGGTCGAGAACAAGGCGCTGTGGACGGCTCGCGTCAACGCCCGCTCCAGCGTCCGGCCGGGCAACGAGCTGGAGCTCGCCGTGGACACCCAGAACCTGCACTTCTTCGACCCCGAGTCCGGCCTGGCGGTGGGCCACTCCGAGGCCGCCGAGGTGGACCTGGAGAAGGCCACCGCCTGAACGAGATCACGGCGGGACGGGACAGACGATGTGATGGGTGTGTTCGGTGGCCCTCAGGAGGGCCCACCGAACACACCCATCAAGGGATTCCGGGGCCTCCAAACGCCCGGGCCGCCCCCCTGGAGATCAGCGCCCGGCTCCCACCCGGCGCCGGGGACCGGCGGACAGCGACGGCCGTCCACGGATGTCACCGGCCGTCGGCGGACTGCGGATGACCGGTCATTTCACCGAGCCCGCCAGCACGCCCTGGACGAAGTAGCGCTGGAAGGCGAAGAACACCAGCAGCGGCACGATCAGCGACACGAACGAACCCGGCGCGATGATGTCGATGTTGGCCCCGAACTGGCGGACCTGCTGCTGGATCGCGACGGTGAGCGGCTGGGATTCTCGTCCGGCGAAGATCAAAGCGATCAGGAGGTCGTTCCAGACCCACAGGAACTGAAAGATCCCGAGCGAGGCGATGGCCGGGCCCCCCAGGGGAAAGATGACCCGCAGGAAGATCGTCCATTCCGTTCCGCCGTCCATCCGCGCGGCCTCGAGGAGGTCGCGCGGGATCCCCGCGAAATAGTTGCGCAGCAGGAAGATGGCGAACGGCAGCCCGAACGCGGTGTGGAACAGCACGACTCCCGGGATCGTCCCGAAGAGGTTCAGCGTCCGGAACAGGTCCGCGACCGGGATCAGACCGACCTGGACCGGCACGACGAGCAGTGCCACCACGCCGATGAACAGCCAGTCCCGGCCCGGGAACTCGATCCAGGCGAAGGCATAGGCGGCCAGGGCGGCGACCACGACCACCAGGAGCGTCGTCGGCACGGTGATCAGGAGCGTGTTGACGAACGCCTGGGTCATCGTCTCGTTGCTCAGCAGGTCGCCGTAGTTCTTGAAGGTGAGCTGCGACGGCCGGGTGAACACCTGCCACCAGCCGCTCTCGGCGTTGTCGGTCTCCGGCCGCAGGGACGCGATGAACAGCCCGAACGTGGGCAGCAGCCACACCAGCGCGATCACGACCAGGACGAGCTGCGCCAGTCCGCCGCCGAGCCGGTTGACCACGCGCGAGGCCAGGCCCCTGCGCGGCGCTCCGGACACCGGCTCCGAAGTCTCGGTCATCAGGTCACCTCTATCCCTGCTCCCGCCGGAAGCGGCGGACATTGAAGATCATGGCGGGCAGGACGAGGACGAGCAGCAGCACCGCGACGGCACTGCCCATGCCCTGGTCGTTGCCCCCGCCGAAGGACTTCAGATACATCTCCAGCGCGAGCACGTTGGCGTTCTGCTGCGTGGCCCCTGGAGCGATCATGTAGACCAGGTCGAAGATCTTCAGGACGTTGATGACCAGGGTGACGAGCACGACCACCAGCACGGGGGCCAGGAGCGGCATCGTGACCCGCCAGAAGACCTGCCATTCGGTCGCGCCGTCGACCCGGGCGGCCTCGAGCGCGTCCCGGGGGATCGCCGCGAGCCCGGCCGCGATCAGGACCATCGCGAAGCCCGCCCACATCCAGATGTAGGCGCCGATGATGGAGAACGTCACCAGGCTGGGGCCGAGCCAGTTCACCCCGCCGTAGGGCTCCTGGAAGTTCGACTCCGGCAGCCGGATCGTGTAGGCGCCGGCCGGCAGCCGCCCGAACTCGAAGCCGCCGTCGGCCCGCGCGGTGGTGGTGGCGACGACCTTGCCACCGGACAGTGCCTCGACCGTGGTCTCGGGCAGACCCTTCTCGGCGGCGTCGGGCTGGTTGGGCCTGCCGCTCCCGCCCGGGGCGAAGTCGAGCCAGACGATCCCGGTGATCGTGCCGGGCCTGGCCTCCACCGGCCGCACCGGCCGCAGCCCCTTCTGGCGCTCCGGCGGGATCGCCACCACCGGCAGCAGCGCCGTCTGGCCCGGCCGGACGGTCTGCCGGCTCGTGAAGGCCTTGCCCTGAGCGGCCAGCGGCCCGTTGTCGCGCGGATGCGCGCCCGGGTACGGGGAGGGCTCGGCGAAGGTGTCGTGCACGCCGACGGCCACGGCGTTGAGCACGCCCCGGTCGGGGTTCTGGTCGTACACCAGCGTGAAGATCACGCCGGCCGCGACCATGGAGATCGCCATCGGCATGAACACGACGAGCTTGAAGGCCGTGGCCCAGCGGATCCGTTCGATGAGCACCGCGAAGACCAGGCCCAGCGCGGTGATCACGGTGGGCGCGAGCACCACCCAGATCACGTTGTTCTTGATCACCGTGAGCATGGGCGAGCTCATCGCCATGACGAGGTAGACCACCACATCGGCCACGGGGAGGGCCAGCAGCAGTATCCTGCCGGCGGTGCCGCGGCCGATGAGCCCGATCACCGTGGCGGCCCCGACCACCGCCGCCGTCACCACGGTGATCGCGGCGACGACCGCGACGGCCCCTCCTCCGGACCAGTCGACCGCGACCGACTCGGTGAACATGTCGACGTAGTTGCCGAGCCCGATGAAGCGGCGTCCTTCGGCATCGTGCAGGCTGCGCCATACCGTGTAGATGATCGGGTAGACCACCAGCAGGCCGAGCAGGACCAGAGCCGGGAACAGGAAGCCGGCGGACAACGCGGGCGAGGGGCCCAGCCGCCCGCCTTCGGCGGGCGGCTGCGACGTGACGTCGTCGGCCAGGGGGGAGCCGGCCTCGGCGGCCGGCTGCTCGGTACTGGCTGCCATGGGATTCTCCGGTCAGCTCTTGAACGCCTTGGCCGCGTCGGCCTCCAGCTTCGTGGCGGCCCCGTCGACGTCCGTGGGGTTGTTGAGGAAGTCCTGCAGCTGCTTCCACTCGCCGGCGCCCTTGGTGCCGCCGAAGCCGGCCGGAGCGAGATCGGACATGTCGAAGCGGAAGCTGTCGCCGGCGTCGATGACCGACTTGGCGATCTGGCGCTGGATCTCATCGGGATAGGCCGACAGGTCCAGAGCCTTGTTCGGCGAGGTGAATCCGCCGAGCCCGGCCCAGACCTTCGCCGCCTCGGGCCCGGCGAGGTATTTCACCAGCTCCTGCGCGCCCTTGCCGTCCTTCATCACCACCGCGGCGTCACCGCCACCGACCACCGGAGGCTGCTGGCCGACGGCTGGGAACGGGAAGAACCGGGCGTCCGTGCCGACCTTGGACTTGGTCTGCTCGCCGATCACGCCGGGGACGAAGTCGCCCTCGTAGACCATGGCCGCCTTGGGGCTGTCGCCGAAGGTCTGCGTCACCGAGGTGGGCATGTCGGTCTGCAGGGCGCCGCCGACGACGAACTCCTTCTTGCCCCAGATCTCGGCGAGCTTGCGAAGCGCCTCCTTGACCGACGGATCGGTCCACTTCATCTCGTGCTTGGAGAGCTTGTCGTACTTGTCGGTGCCCGCGCTGGAGGCGTAGACGTTCTCGAACCAGTCGGTGAGCGTCCAGCCGTCCCCACCGGCCACGGCGAAGGGGGTGGTCCCGGAGTCGGCGAGGGTGCCGGCGTCCTTCACCAGCTGGTCCCAGGTCGTGGGCGGCTGGATCCCCGCGTCGTCGAAGGCCTTCGGGCGATACCACACCGTGGACTTGTTCGTGGCCTTGAAATAGACGCCGTAGAGCTTGCCCTTGTGGGAGCCGAGGTCCTGCCACACCTTCGCGTAGTTCTGCCTGACGGCCACCTCGGCGTCCGCGGCGAGCGGCTTGATCCAGCCCTTCTGGACGAACTGGACGAGCACGCCCTGCTGCGGCAGCATCGCGACGTCCGGCGGCGCACCGCCCTGCACCTTGGAGCCGAGGAACGTGCTGACGTTGTCCCCGGTCGGCGTGAGGTTGATCTTCGCGCCGGTGCGCTGGGTGAAGGCGTCCAGAACCTTCTTGAACTTGGCCTGCTCCTGCCCGGTCCAGATCGCGGCGACCTCGAGCGTGACGCCCTTGAGCTCACCGCCTCCGGCCGGGGTGGAGGCCTTGCCGGGCTCGTCTCCGCCGCATCCGGCGGCCGAGATCAGCAGCCCCGCCGCGACGACCGTGCCCATGACCCGCCTGGTGACCCTCATGACTCATCCTTCCCGAGCTCCGTTGCGACCGGCTCCCAGATCGACGCCCCGGTATCCGGATCGAAGAAGTGCAGACGGCCCGTGTCGACGTGAACCGTGATCCGGTCGCCCACCTTGACGCGCGTACGGGGGCTGAAACGCGCCACCACGTTGGTACGGGGGGCCTCGGCCGAGGCGAGCACGTCGGTGCCCGCGTCGCGGGCCAGCTCCTTGGTGTCCTCGGTCACCACCTGGGCGGCGTCCACGGAGAAATGCACGAGCACGTCGGAGCCCATCGCCTCGACGAGGTCGGCCGTGGACTCCAGGCGCGGCCCGCCATCGGCCGCGACCAGTGCGGCGTCCTCCATGTCCTCGGGCCGCACGCCGACGATGACGTCCTTTCCGATGTGGGCGCGCAGACCGGGTCGGCTCTCCAGCACCTCGGCGGGGACCGTGACCGGCTGGCCGCCGATCTCCAGCCGAAGCCCCTCACCGCCCTCCGGGGCGGTGAGGGCTCCGGGCAGCAGGTTCATGGCGGGCGATCCGATGAAGCCCGCGACGAACAGATTGGCCGGCCGGTCATAGAGCTCCTGCGGCGCCGCGACCTGCTGGAGCTCGCCCTTCTTCATCACCGCCACGCGGTCTCCGAGCGTCATGGCCTCGGTCTGGTCGTGGGTCACATAGATGGTCGTGACCCCGAGGTCCCGTTGGATCCGGGCGATCTCGGCGCGCATCTGCACGCGGAGCTTGGCGTCGAGGTTGGACAGCGGCTCGTCCATGAGGAAGGCCTGCGGCTCCCGGACGATCGCGCGGCCCATCGCGACCCGCTGCCGCTGACCGCCGGACAGGTTGCGGGGCCTGCGGTCGAGGTGTTCACGGAGGCCCAGGATGTCGGCGACCCGGTCCACTTTCTCCCGGATCTGTTCCTTCGGCACCTTGCGCAGGGACAGTCCGAAACCGATGTTGTCGCGTACGGAAAGGTGCGGATAAAGAGCGTAACTCTGGAACACCATCGCGACGTCGCGGTCCCGCGGCGGGACGCGGTTGACGACTCTTTCTCCGATCCGGAGCGTCCCCTCGGAGATGTCCTCGAGGCCGGCCACCATTCGCAACGCGGTGGTCTTGCCGCAGCCCGAGGGGCCGACCAGAACCAGGAACTCACCGTCGACGATCTCCAGACTCAGGTCGGTGACGGCACGCGTGCCGTCGGGGTACACCTTCCCCATCCCGCCCAGGACCACCTCTGCCACGGCGTCTCCCATGCTCTCTGATCTGCGCTTATGCAAGACCCGGCCGTGCCCTCCCGGACGGAGGCGGGACGCCTTGCCGCGAGGGCACGTCTAGGTCCTACCATCGCCGCCGCATTTCGTGGCGAAATCAGGACGCAATGACAGTGGTTGTAAAGAGATCGTTATTTACGAATCCATATTCTTCATCCACATGTCCGAAACCTGCAGAAGTAAGGACCGAAAAGGCCTTTCCGAGCCGGGATCGCTTAATGATCAATGACGATCAGGGTACGGTCCACCAGGTTCATCCGCTCGTGGCCGTCCTCGGTGCACACCACGATGTCCTCGATGCGCGCGCCGTGCGGCCCCGGATAGATCCCCGGCTCGATCGAGAAGGCCATTCCGGCCTCGAGCGGCTCGGTGTTGCCCGCCACGATGTAGGGATCCTCGTGGGTCTCCAGGCCGATGCCGTGCCCGGTGCGGTGCACGAAGAACTCCCCGTACCCCGCCTCGGCGATGATGTCGCGGGCCGCGGCGTCCACGGCCTCCGGGGTCACGCCCGGCCGTACGGCCTCGCACGCCGCCTGCTGCGCCTCGCGGAGGACCCCGTAGTAGGCGAGGAAGTCGGCCGGCGGCCGCCCCACGACATAGGTGCGCGTCTCGTCGGAGCAGTAGCCCGTCGGCATGGTGCCGCCGATGTCGACGACGACGGGATCGCCGGCCTGGATCACCCGGTCGGAGACCTCGTGGTGGGGGCTCGCGCCGTTGGGACCCGAACCCACGATCGCGAAGTCCACGCTGACGTGGCCCTCCGCGATGATGGCCTCGGAGATGTCCTTGGCCACCTCGCGCTCGGTACGGCCGGGCTTGAGCAGCGTGGGCACGATCTGGTGCACCCGGTCGATGGCCGCGCCCGCCTCACGCAGCGCCTCGATCTCCGCGGGGCTCTTGCGCATCCGCAGCTCGCGCAGCACAGTCCCCGCCGCGACCTGCTCGGCGCCGGGCAGTGCGTCGCGCAGCCGCAGCGCCATCACCGCCCACATGCGGTCGGCCACGCCGACGCGCGAGACGTCCCCCGGCAGGCGCCCCGCGACCAGCGCGAAGGGGTCGTCGGTCTCGCCCCACGCGATCATCTCCAGGCCGAGGCGGCCGGCCGGGGAGGCCTGGGCGGCCGGGAGCTCCAGCCTCGGTACGACCAGGAAGGGCTCGTCCGCCGCCGGGACCACCAGGCAGGTCAGCCGTTCCAGCTGGATCGCGTCATAACCCGTCACATAGCGCAGGTCGGGGCCCGGGGTGAGCACGACCGCGCCGAGCCCGGACCGCGCGGTGGCCTCCTGCACCCGGGCGAGCCGCTCGGTTGGATACAACTCCGTTGTCACATCCGCGTTCACCTGATCCGCGCCGGCGCCCCCTGCCATAACGGACGGGAGCTCGGCGCTTCCCTCCCTCGAGATGTCGGTGGGTCTTCCGTCCCGGCTTGCACCTGGGATGACGTCAAGGCGCCAATCTAATCGCGGACGACCCCGCCCGCACGCCCGCCCCCGCTCACGCGGCGGGTGTCCTTGGTTTCAGCGACCTGAGGGCGGGTCGAGAAGCTCGACCTCGATGGCAAGGACGCCGAGGGCCTCCTTCTCCGGCCCGTAGATGCGGTGGATGTCGACGAGCTGCTGATCGCGGGGGCTGTCGGGGTCGACGTTGGCCGGCCCCTCCCCGTCGAGCATCTCCTCGAAGGAGTCGTAGCGGGTGACGCGCTTGACCCGGGTGAGTCGGTCGTCGCGGCCGCACACGAAGCGGATGTGGTCGCCGTCCTTCAGATCACGCAGCTTGGGATACTGGACGCGGACTTCGACGGTCTTGCGGCCGGCGGCGACCAGGTCGAAGTAACGGCGGTAGAGGTTCATCTCCCGGGCGCGCACGCCCGGGGCTGGCCTGCTGGTCATGATCCGGTCCGGTTCCTGGGCGGTGTGGCCTCGGTGGAAGTACGTGGGGTCGGCGAGCATCCTCCGGACGAGCCGACGAGGGCGTCGAAGGCCCCGCCGTCCTGCTGTGCGAGCAGGGCCTGTTCCTCCTCGGGAGAGAAACCGCGCCGCAGCGGCGGCTCTCCACGTTCGCGGTCCCAGGCCAGGACGTCGGCCGCCGTCACCTCCAACGGAGTCGCGGACATGCCCGCCGCCCGGGCACGTGCCGAGCTGCGCTGCTGCGTCGGCCGGTTCGTCCGTACCAGCGGGAACAGCGGGGGCACACCATCGGGTGACACCGGCACGATCTCGACCTGGGTGCCCGCCACACGCGCACAGGTCTCGATGAGCCCACCGAGCGTGATCGGCTCGGCCGGCCCCACCGCGTGATAGACGCCAGGGCGATCGTCAACGAGCAACCGCACCACCAGGCGGGCCAGGTCTCGCGAGTCGGTGACCTGCACCGGCTGCTCGGGGTCGGCAGGCAGCGCCACCCGTCCGCCGCGCGTGGCCCGGCGCACCCAGTACGTGAACGTGTCCGACGGGTCGTGCCGCCCGACCACCTTCCCCGGCCGCACGATCGTCGCCCGCGAGCCGTACCGGGCCACCACATCGTCCTCGCAGGCCACCTTGAGCGGACCGTAGGTGCCGTCGTCGAGCTCCTCGGTGTCCCGCACGGGCGGACGGCGTGGAGTGTCCTCGGTCGAGCCCGGCCCCACCCCCGTGCGCTGGTACACCGCGTGGCTGGAGATGAACAGGTACCGGCCGACGCGGTCACCTCGGCCCCTGTACGGAGAGCGTCCTCCACGATGGCGCGGCCCACGAAAGACGTCCCGCCAAGCACAAGAATCCGCATGGTCGTGGACACTACCGAGAGTCAGTAAGGACGTCGTGGCTCATGCCTCTGGGCGCGAGCCGGTCTCCGGCAGGCCTCTCGGAGCGTCGGAACCCCTGGCTGCGGACTACATGCAAAAGGCCCGTCCCTCCGCTACAGCGGGGAGGTGGGCCTTTGCGACGTTCTGGTCCCTGGTCCGGTTTACAGCTCCAGCGCGCCGGTCTTGATACGGGAGACGAGGGCGTGAAAAGTCCGAGCCGAAACGCTCAGGTGGCCGGCGGCCGGGTTCTTGCTGTCCCGGATACCGATCTCAGACCCCAGGCGAGCCAGCTCGACACAGTCGCCGCCCTGGGGGCCGCTTCGACTCGACTTGCGCCAAGCCGGACGGGCGTTCATGACATCTCCTCCAGCGTTTGCTTGATCAGGCTTCGCGAGGAATCCACGGGCAACGCTTTTGCTCCGATCCGGTCATACCGGATTCCGAACGATCGTACCTCCGAGAAGTCCGGGACCAGCCTGCCGCCCTGCGGAGCCTCGACGTAGGCGACATCTCCGGTATCTACGGTCATGATCTTGAAGCTCCCGTCCAGGCCATCGTGCGCACCAGCCGAGCGAGGTACCACACGGAGCCTGGTATCAGGTAGCTCAGAGACCTCCAGGAGTCGCTCCAACTGGTCCCGCATGATCTGGCGCCCGCCCACAGGACGGTCTAGTACGCCCTCGTCCAACAAGACCCAGAGCAGCGGCGGTTTGTGCCTGCTGAGAGTCTTCTGTCGCGCCATCCGAGTGGCCACCAGCACGTCGAGCTGGTCTACTCCGCCCTCACGCAGAAGCGCATGGGCGTACTCCTCGGTCTGAAGCAGCCCGGGGACCACTAACGCCTCATAGATCTTGAGCACCACGGCTTTGGCCTCATACTCGACATGCTGCTTGAACCAGTCTGGGTCGTGGCCGGCCCTGGCGAAGGTCAGGAGTCTGAGGAAGTGCCCTCCGGTATCCCACAGCCGGTCCAGCATCTTCGCCTCGACGTCTCCGAGTCGGCGTCGACCATTCTCGACGTTGGATACCCAGCCCTTTGAGCGGTTGATTATCCGCCCGATCTGCTCCAAGGTCTGACCATGCTTCACGCGGTAACGCCGCAGGTCATAGGTGAGCCAGTCCCAGAGTGAGGCGTTCGGATCAATAGACTCAGCGGCACCCATCGGTCACTCTCCGAGGTATCCGAGGTATCCGGCAACGGCGACAAGCTAACCCAGAGCTGCGACCATTGCCAGGCATAGACGGAAAGAAGTCGGAGAGACGACTTAGGGCGGTACGAGATGGACACACAAGCGACCGGAACGGGCAGAACGCGCCTACAGGTCACTTTGGTGCCGATTCCTCAGTCCGTCCACATCGCCCGGGTGTTCGTACGGCACCAGCTCCTCAGCCTGAGGTACGCGGATCTGATCGAGGACGCCTGCACGATCGCGTCGGAACTCGTCACCAACGCGGTCCGGGCGACGAAGAGCAGCCCCCTCCAGACCCAGGGGCGGATAGAGCTGTACCTCGGCCCGCACCGCGGCCGGATGCTGCTCGAGGTCTGGGATCCGGCACCGTGGATGCCGACGTTCGAAGAGCCGGACTACGAGGCCGAGTCCGGCAGGGGCCTCCACATCGTCAGACAACTCGCCGCCGAGCTCGGCTGGGAGGAGGACAAAGAGCGCGGAGGCAAGACCGTATGGGCCCTACTCGGTCAATAGGCTCTCGTGGGTGCACCGCTCCTGCGAACAGAGCACCCTTTCCCCGTGCGCGCTCGCGCACGGTCACGGCCTTGGGGAGGCCGCGGCCGAACAGACGTGCGACGATGGGCCGATGCCCGGCCTGATGCTGCTCGACACGCCCAGCCTGTACTACCGCGCCTTCTACGGCGTCCCCGAGTCGGTGACCGCGCCCGACGGCACGCCGGTCAACGCCGTACGCGGTCTGCTCGACATGATCGCTCGGCTCGTCCGGGACCGGTCACCGGAGCGTCTGGTCTGTTGCATGGACGCGGACTGGCGGCCGGCGTTCCGGGTGGCCGCGCTTCCGTCCTACAAGGCCCACCGGGTGGCCGAGACCGAGGACCGGGGCGGCACCGAGGAGACCCCCGACCCGCTGGAGGCACAGCTTCCGATCATCGACGAGGTGCTCGACGCCTTCGGCCTGACCCGGCTGGGCGTGGCCGGCTACGAGGCCGACGACGTCATCGGAACTCTCGCGACCAGGACCGAGGGGCCGGTGGACATCGTCACCGGAGACCGGGACCTGTTCCAGCTCGTCGATGACCGCGGCCCGGTCCAGGTGCTCTACACCGCCCGGGGCATCAGGAACCTGCAGATCATGGGCGAGAAGGAGATCGCCGACAAATACGCCATCCCGGGCGACGCCTACGCCGAGTTCGCGACACTGCGCGGCGACCCGAGCGACGGCCTCCCCGGCGTGCCCGGGGTCGGCGACAAGACCGCGGCCGCGCTGATCACCAGGTTCGGCTCCGTCGACGGGGTCCTGGCGGCCATGGACGCCGGCGAGACCGAGGGCTTTCCGCCGGGCAGCCGGGCGCGGGTCGACCGGGCCCGGGATTACCTGGCCGCGGCCGGGACGGTCGTACGGGTCGTGACGGACATCGCCATCCCGGAGCTCCGCGACCGGTTGCCGGCCTCCCCGCCCGACCCCGGGGCCGTCGCGCGGCTCGCCGACCGGTGGAACCTCAAGGGACCGGCGGACCGGCTGCTCGCCGCACTGCGCGATCACTGACACGGGTCTGTGTCATCTGACACAGACCGCACATGCCGCATGGCGCAGCATTCCGGCGTATGGCGCGTTTCCATCGAGGTAGCCGAGCCACGGGAGAGTGCCATGACGATCCTGACCGGTCCCCCCGACCTCCTCCCCCGCCGCGATGACTCCTCGACCCGGGTCATCACCAGCACGGCCGACGTCATCGCGGTGGTACGGGAGTCCAACCACGCGACGGCCCTGGCCGGATGGACGGTGCCGACCATCGCCATGGGCCTTGTGCTCCAGGCCGGCACCGTCCGCGCCATCGAGTCCACACTCACGACGTTCGTGCTCATGGGGCTGCTGCTGCCCGTGCTGGTCGCGGTCGGCCATGTGGTCATCCTGCTGCGGGAGGCGGCCTGGATGGCTTCGGACGCCGCGGTGATCGCCGTCGGCGTCGAAGGCACGGACACGGGGGCCGCCGACGGCGACGCCCCCTCCCGGGACGCCGTCGACCGGCTCAACCTCCTGATCGCCCTCATCCAGATCCGCGACTGGCTCGCCCGTCGCGCGCTGACCTGGGCCTACGGAGCCTTGATCGGGTTCCTGGCCTGGAGCCTGCTGGCCGTTCACCTGCGGGCCGGCGGATGACGGGGCCGGCATCCGCGGCCCTGGGTCAACCACCCACTCCCCCAGGCCCGGATGCCGGCTTCTCTCAGGTCTTGTCAGATCGTCCGGAAATGGTTCAACTGGAGGCTGTTCGTCCCACGATCGCGATCCTCTGAACAAGAGGGCTCACGGAAACGGATGCCCTGTGCCCGAAAGGACCCCCACACCGCCCAGGGGCGGTTTCTGGACCACCCTCGACGAGGCCGAGCGCGCCGCACTGCGAGCCGTCGCTCGGCCTCGTACGTATGCGGTCAAGATGCCGCTGTGCTACCAGGGCGACGAATCCGACCACATCATCGTCATCGAGCGGGGATGGGCGAAGGTGACCTCCGCCACCGAGGACGGGCACGAGGTGGTGCTCGCGGTGCGCGGACCCGGCGACCTCATCGGCGAGAGCGCGGGCCTCGGTGATCGTCAGCGCTCGGCCACCGTGACGGCCATCAGCACGCTGTGGGGCCTGGTCGTACCGGCCGGCCGGTTCGCCATGTTCCTGGACGAGCATCCGCGGGCGTGGCGCATGGTCAGCGGCACGTTCATCCGCCGCCTGGACGACGCCGGCCGCAGGGTGCAGGCCCACGCCTCCGCGGAGGCGAGCCGCCGGCTCGCTCTCCTCCTGCTCGACCTCTGCGACCTCTCGGAGCAGTACGACCGGCCGGGCCCGGACGGCAGCATCGAGATCAGGCCACCGTTATCCCAGGAGGAGCTCGGCAGCTGGGTGGACGCCTCACGTGAGACCGTGGCCCGGGCCCTGAAGGAGTGGCGCGCACTCGGGCTCGTCCGGACCGGACGGCGCAAGATCACCATCCTGGACCGGCCCCGGCTGCTGGCCTACGCCCGTAGGCGGCCGGAGTGACGCGAAGGCGCGCCCGGCGGCGGACCCGCCATGGCCTGGCGGACCCGCCATGGCCTGGTAGGGTCCGCCGGCGCGGACGCGCCCCTGCCCCGGCTCAGCGCCTGCGGCCCCGCCAGCTCGAACCCGCTCCGACCCCCGCGAGGTGCAGGGCGATGAACAGCAGACCCAGCGTGACCAGGGTGGAATAGTTGAAGGCGTCCGAGTGGATGTCGGCGAGGTCGAAGAGCAACGCGAGAGCGAAGATGGCGGCCGCGACGATGGCGAGCATGGTGACCTCCGGTCGGAACGGTTATCAATGCGCCTTGTCCCTCGAAGCGCACACCAGAGATCTCCTGATCGTTCTGCCTCAAACCTGCACGAGCCGGCCTCGATCCGTTCGGTGCCGAACAGAGACCTGATCACCGACCCGGTCCCCGGCCGGGGACCGGGTCGGGAGCGGCCGCTAGCCCACGGAGGAGTAGGCCACGACCCCGCGGCGCATGGCGTCCATGGCCCGGCGGGCGGTGCCACGGATCCGGCTGCCCTCCGGCGCCGCGTCGGCCACCTGCCCAAGGAGGTCGAGGAGCTGTTTCACCGCCCGGACGAAGTCACCCGCCGTCAGATCCGTCTCGGTCAGCACGGCGTCGAGCTGCTGTCCCTTGGCCCACCGGAAGGCCGGCCAGGCGAATCCGAGATCCGGCTCGCGCAGGAACGAGACCCGGTTGTCCTTCTCGACCGACTCGAGGTCACCCCACAGCCGGATCATCGACGCCAGAGCCTCGCGGGCCGCACCCGGCGGCGTCTTCGGCGGAGTGGCATCGTCGGGTTGCCGTGATTCGTAGACCAGCGCGGAGACGCACGCGGCCAGCTCGGGCGGCGTCAGATCCTCCCAGATGCCGGCCCGCAGGCTCTCCGCGGTCAGCAGATCCAGCTCGGAGTAGATGCGGCCGAGGCGCCGGCCCTCCTCGGTGATGGTGTCGCCGTGGAGATAGCCGAGCTGTTCCAGGACCCCGCAGACCCGGTCGAAGGTCCGCGCGATCACCTGGGAACGGCTCTCCACGCGGTGGCGGAGGTTGGCGGTGTCACGCTCCAGCCGGAAGTAACGCTCCGCCCAGCGGGCATGATCCTCACGATCGGCGCAGGCATGGCTCGGATGCCGCCGGAGTTCCTCGCGCAGCCTGGTGATCTCTGGATCCTCGGCGGCGGAACCGCGCGAGGCGCGTGCCGGCTTGGCGTCGTCGCCCTCCTCCCCCATCTTGTCGCGCAGCGTGGAGGCGAGGTCTCGCCGATGCTGTGGTGAGCGGGAGCTGAACCACCGGGGAATGCGGATCTTTTCGACCGGCTCCACGGGCGCGGGGAAGTCCAGTACCGAGAGCCGCTTGACCTGGCGGTTGGCGGTGAGAACCAGCGGCGAGGGACCGTCGGACCGCTTGGTGAGCCCAGGTTCCAGCACGACCGCCGCTCCCGCTCGCCGGCCCGAGGGGACCATGATGACGTCGCCGGGCTTCAGCTGCTCGAGGGACCGGGCCGCATCGGCGCGGCGCGCCGACGAACGGGCCCGGACGAGCTCGGACTCGCGGTCCGACAGGCGGCGGCGCAGTGCGGCGTATTCCATGAAGTCGCCGAGGTGGCAGGTCGCCGCCTCCTCGTAGCCGTCCAGGGCCTCCTCGTTCTTGTGGACCTGCCGGGCCAGCCCGACGACCGCGCGATCGGCCTGGAACTGTGCGAAGGACTCCTCCAGCAGCGTGCGGGCGCGTTCGCGTCCCACCGCGCCCACCAGGTTGACCGCCATGTTGTAGGACGGCCTGAAGCTCGAGTTGAGGGGGTAGGTCCGCGTGCTCGCGAGGCCGGCCACCGAGCCCGGGTCCACGCCGGGCGTCCAGACCACGACCGCGTGGCCCTCCACATCGATGCCGCGGCGCCCGGCCCGGCCGGTGAGCTGGGTGTATTCGCCCGGCGTCAGGTCGGCGTGCACTTCGCCGTTCCACTTGTCCATCCGCTCGATCACGACCGAACGGGCCGGCATGTTGATGCCGAGGGCCAGGGTCTCGGTGGCGAAGACGGCCCTGATCAACCCGCGGACGAACAGCTCCTCGACGATCTCCTTGAAGGTCGGGAGCATGCCCGCGTGGTGCGCGGCGATCCCGCGTTCGAGCCCGGCGACCCACTGGTCATAGCCGAGGATCCACAGATCCTCCTCCGCGATGTCGGCGGTACGGACCTCGACGTGCGCGCGGATCTCCTCGGCCTGTTCCCTCGAGGTGAGCCGGAGCCCGGCGTTGAGGCACTGGGTGACGGCGGCGTCGCAGCCGGCGCGGCTGAAGATGAAGGTGATGCCCGGGAGCAGCCCGGCGCGATCCAGCCGTTCGATCACATCCGGCCGGCTCGGTGGCCGGAACCCGGCGGGACGTCCCTGCGGCCTCCTGCGGCCGTTGCGGCGGCTCTGGTTGATCTTTGCGCGCCGCACGTCGTCGAGGGCGATGCGCCGGAGCTCCGGATTGACCTTCACCCGCTCGTCCGGCTTACCCGAGGTGACGAACAGGTCGTACAACCGGGTGCCCACCAGCATGTGCTGCCACAGGGGGACCGGCCGATGCTCGTCGACGATCACGGCCGTCCGCCCCCGGACCTCCTGCAGCCACTCGCCGAACTCCTCGGCGTTGCTCACCGTGGCCGACAGCGCGACGATCCGGACGGACTCGGGGACGTGGATGATCACCTCTTCCCACACCGCCCCGCGGAAGCGGTTGGCGAGGTAGTGCACCTCGTCCATGACCACATAGGCCAGCCCGGACAACGTCGGCGAGCCCGCGTAGAGCATGTTGCGCAGCACCTCGGTCGTCATCACGACGATGGGCGCTTCGCCATTGACGCTGTTGTCGCCCGTCAGCAGGCCGACCTGCTCGGGACCGTAGCGGTTGACCAGGTCGGCGTACTTCTGGTTCGACAGGGCCTTGATCGGCGTGGTGTAGAAGCACTTCTGGCGGTTGGCCAGTGCCAGGTGGACGCCGAACTCTCCCACGACCGTCTTGCCGGAACCGGTCGGTGCCGCGACGAGCACGCCCTGCCCGTCCTCGAGGGCTCGGCAGGCCTCGAGCTGGAAGGGATCCAGCTCGAAGTCGTACATTCCCTGGAAGTCCGTGAGTGCGACCCCGTTGTGCCGGGTGCGCTCACGGTGCGCCGAGTATCGCTCGGCGGGGGACTTATCGAGGGAGGTCATGTAGTCGAGCCTACGGTTTGGTACCGACCGATTCACACCCGGCCAGGGGTCAGCGAGCCTCGACTTCGTCGTCCAGGCGCAGCGGTGCCGCCTCGTCATCGGACAACCCGGCGTCCTCGTCCGGCCGGCGCCCCTTCCTGCGGTCGTTGAGGAACGCCAGGAACGCGGCGATCTCGAACAGCAGGACGGTGGGAAGCGCCAGCGCCAGCATCGTGAACGGGTCGGCGCTGGGCGTCGCGACGGCCGCGAAGACGAAGATCCCGAAAACGATCATTCGCTGGGACTTGTGGATGCGATCGGAGGTGAGCACGCCGGCGAGGTTGAGCACCACCACGAACAGGGGGAGTTCGAACGTCAACCCGAAGATCAGCAACATGGCGAGCACGTAGCCGAGGTAGTGGTCGACGGTGATGAGCGCCGCCACGTCCTTGGGCGTGAAGCCGAGGAACAGGCTCAGGCCCTTGTCCACCGTGACGTAGGCGAGTGCGACCCCGACCGCGAACAGCGGGAGCGCGGCGCCGAGGAAGACGTAGGTCCAGCGCCGTTCCCTCTTGTACAACCCCGGGGCGACGAACGCCCACAGCTGGTAGAGCCAGACGGGGCTCGAGATCACCACTCCGATGATGAACCCGATCTTCAGCCGGAGGAAGAACGACGAGAAGATCCCGTTGACCACCAGCGTGCACTTGCCCTGCTCGAGGGCGTGGGAGGCCGGCAGCGAGCAGTAGGGCTCCTTGAGGAACTCCCAGACCGGGGTGAAGACGATCCAGCCGATGATCGTGCCGACGAGCAACCCCAGCATGGCCTTGACGAGCCGGTTACGGAGCTCACGGAGATGCTCCATGAGCGGCATCCGGTCTGCCTCGTCGACCTGCCCGGTCTGCGGTTTCATCGGTAGCTGTCTGTTCTCGTCGGCTCGGCTCGGGATCGGTCCGGCGGCGCTCAAGAAGTGCGGCGGTCGCGCTCGGCCTCCGACAGCGGCAACCCGTTGATCGTGGTGCCGTCGCCCGTGCTCGGCGGGAGCTCACGCTGGGGCCGGTTCTGCTGGGCCGCGTGGTCGGCCTTGTCCTTGGCGTTGGCCGCGTCCGCCTGTGCCTTGGCGGCCTCGGTCTGAGCCTGCTGGGCCGGGTCCTCGTCGTCGCGCAGGCCCTTGGTCTCGGCCTTGAGGATCCGCGCCGACTTGCCCAGCGAGCGGGCCAGCTGGGGCAGCTTCGCCGATCCGAACAGGAGAAGGACCACCAGAAGAATGATCAATATCTCGCTCGTGCCGAGACCAGCCATGTCAACACCTCTTCAGCAGGGGTTTACTCAGGACGATCGTACGCCGTCCGGATGAGTGTCCGGCTCGGCCGCGCGGCGAAGTGTCCGAAGTTCACTTCGCAGCGCCTTTTGTCTGGGCTCGAGCCGCCTTTTGGTCCGCTCCAGTTCACGCGCCAGCCCTTGTACGGCCAGGAAGACCTTGAACGCGCCCACCGCCAGGACGACGAGGCCGGCGAAGGCGACGCCGACGGACACCACAACCCACAGCACATCCGCCACCGTAGCGAATCACGGATCCGAAGCACACCCCGATCACAGGGGTCCGGTCACACCGTGTCATAGAGGGCGAGGGCTCGCTCGGCATCGCCGCGGATCAGCGCGGCCACCTCCGGCGGCCCCACGACCCGGCCCTGATCTCCGAGCCGCAGAGCCAGGCCGCGCACCCAGCGGGTGTCGCGGGTCCGCAGCACCACTCGCAGCCGCCCTTCACCGAGGTCCTCCACGCTCTCACAGGGGTAGTAATCGGGGACCCAGCGGCCCGAGGGCGCCAGCTCCACCGTGACCGGCACGTCGTCGGGAGAGGGCCGGAACAGTCCGCGGTCCACGTCCACGGGCTCGGCATGGTCGGGGACCTGCGCCGCGACGTCCAGGATCGTCAGCTCCCCGATCCGGTCGAGGCGGAACAGCCGTACCGCCTCGGCGCGGCGGCACCAGCCCTCGAGATAGGACTGCCCCTCGACGAACAGCAGTCGCATCGGGTCGACGTCGCGCTCGGTGTTCTCGTCCCGCCCGGGGACGTAGTAGGTCAGATGGACCCGGCGGCCGCGGTCGATGGCCTCCCGCACCCGGGTCACCACGTCGCCGCGCGCGTCCACCTGTACCGACACCTGGTTGCTGACCGCCGCGGCCGCGGCTCCGGCCGCGGTCTCGAGCTTGGCGATCAGCCTGCTCAGCGCGTCGCGGTCCGGCAGGTCCGGGATCTCGGCGAGCATGCGCAGCGCCACGAGGAGCGCACTGGCCTCGTCCACGCCCAGGCGCAGCGGCCGCGCGATCGACTCCGCCTCGCTGACCGTGATCTCACCTCCCTCGTAGGAGAGGTCGATCGGGCAGTAGGGGTCGGGCGCGCGCAGTTCCACGCACCACAGCAGGTTGAGATCGTCGATCAGCTGCTTCTCGCTCACGCCGAAGGCCTCCGCGGCCACGGCCAGCGCGACCGAGTCGCGGCTGACGACATAGGGCACCAGCGCCAGCAGCCTGGTGAGCCGGTCGGTCGACGTCGTCGTCATGTCGCGTTCCTTCCCCGTACCCGCTCGTCCCTCATGCGAGGACCGCCTTGAGCTGCTGGATGACGGCCTCTCGGACGTCGGGGGGATCGAGGACCACCACGTCGTCGGCGAAGCGCGCCAGGTAGGGGGCGAACCGGTCGACCTCGTGGAACTCCAGGCGGGCCTGGTCCCAGGCGACGTCGACGGGGGTGATCTCCCGCGCCCGGCGGCGCAGCCCCTCGGCGGCGCCCTTGCGCAGCCGCACGGTGGCGATCCTGGGCTCGGCCGGGGGCTCGCCGCGGTCGAACGCGAGCCTGCGAACGTCCACGTCCGGCGGGACGGACACACTCCCCGCACGGCCGTCGGCCGCCACCTCGCCGAGGATACGGCTGAGGCGGAACACCCGGACGCCGTCCCGGTCGCGGTCGTGGCCGACGACGTACCAACGACCTCGCCGGCTCACGACGCCCCAAGGCTCCAGGTGACGCCGCCGCACGACCGCGCGGCCGACGCCCTGGTAGTCGAAGGCCACCGGCCGCCCGTCCCGCACGGCCTCCCACAGCGCCGGGAAGGCCGGCTCGTCGGTGTCGACCCGTGGCTCGATGCCGAGCGAGGCCGAACCGTCGGTGTCGATCCCGGCGGCCCGCAGCTTGAGCAGCGCGCCCGAGGCCGCTTCGGCCAGGCTGGCCCGCTGCCACACCCGGGCGGCCAGGCCCAGCACGGCCGCCTCGTCCGGGGCCAGGTGGAGTTCGGGGAGCTCGTAGGCCTGGGGCGGGATGCGGTAGCCGGTGTCCTCGTCGCCATCGGCGCCCACCTCCAGCGGAATGCCCAGCTCGCGGAGTTCTTCCTTGTCACGTTCGAACATCCGCTTGAACGCCTCATCGGAGTCCGGATATCCGGGCACCGCCCGGCGGATCTGCTCGGCCGTCAGATGACGACGGGTCGCGAGCAGGCAGACCACCAGGTTGAGCAGGCGCTCGGTCTTGCGCCGCGACATCTCGCCACCACCTCTCCTTCGCGGTCCTTCGCGGTCCTTCGCGGGACCGTCCCCCCGTAGTCCGGTGGGCCCGGCACCCGCACGCCCGGCTGACGCTACCCTCGCGACGTGATCCGATGGCGCAAAGGCACCGTGGAAGTAGTACGCAGGCAGTGGCCGGGGGCGATCGAGCTGGAGGTCGTGGTCGAGGGGGACGGCCCCGCGACCCGGACCCGCCGAGCCCTCGCCTATCCGGCACTCGTCGGACGGCCTGAACCCGGTGACACCGTACTGCTGAATACGACCGCGTTGGACCTGGGTCTCGGAACCGGTGGCTATGCGATGGTGATCGCGGTCCCCGACCGGCTCCCGCCGGACCCCACCGGGCCGGGCCACCTGGTGAAGGCCCGCTACACGCCACTGCAGGCCACGGTCCTCGGCGCGGACGAACAGGATTCCCCGCACCACGGCCTGCTGGCCGACGCCGACTCCCTGGACGGCATGCCGGTCGTCGTCGCGGACCTGCACTCCGCCCTCCCACCCGTCCTCGCCGGGCTGCTCGAGGCCCGTCCGGGCACCAGGGTCGTCTATGTGATGCCCGACGGCGGCGCGCTGCCCGCGTGGTTCTCGATGTCCATCGCGCGGCTGAAGGAGGCGGGTGCACTGGCCGCGACCGTGACGGCCGGCCAGGCGTTCGGGGGCGACCTCGAGACGGTCACCGTGCACACCGGGCTCCTGGCGGCCCGGCTGGTTCTCGGCGCCGAGGTCGTCGTGCTCGCGCAGGGGCCGGGAAACCTGGGCACGGGGACCCGCTGGGGATTTTCCGGCGTCTCGGCCGGCGAGGCCGTCAACGCCACCGCCGTGCTCTCCGGCCGGCCGGTCGGATCCCTGCGGATCAGCGAGGGTGACCGGCGGGAGCGCCACCTCGGCGTCTCGCACCACAGCCTCACGGCCTATGGCCGCGTCGCTCTCGCGCCCGCTCAGATCGTCGTCCCCGACCTCCCGGGTGAGTTCGGCGCCCGGGTGCTGGAACAGGCGGCAACGCTGGAGGGCCGCCACGAACTGGTGCGCCTTCCGGTGGACGGCCTCGAGGACTCCCTCCGCAGGGCCGAGAAGGACTGGGGCGTGCGCCTGTCCACCATGGGGCGCCGGCTCGAGGAGGACCTCGCCTACTTCCTCGCCGCCGCCGCGGCCGGCCGGCACGCCGCGACGCTCCTGCCCGGGACACCGGACCGGCCGCCGGCCTGAGCGTGCCGGCCGTGATCCTTCAGTGGCTCATACGACCGGCCGCACCGTCACTGTCGAAGGACGGGGACGGGCCCGATCGGAGGACGGGCGCGATGGGGTACGGGCCGGATGGCCTCAGTGGGCACCGACGATGTCGACGACGAAGACGAGTGTGTCGGTGCCCTTGATCCCGGCCTGCTTGAGCCCCTTGGAACCGTAGCCCCAGGCCGGCGGCACCACGAGCAGGACGCGGCTGCCGACCCGCTGGCCGACCAGGCCCAGGTCCCAGCCCTTGACGACCTGTCCCTTGCCGATCGTGGTGGAGAAGACCTGTCCCGTGCTCCACGAGGAGTCGAACACCCTGCCGTCGCGCCAGAACGCCCCGGTGTACTGAAGCGCGAGGAGCTGGCCCGGCCGCACGGGCTCGCCCGTCCCCTGGACGAGGGTGCGGAACCGCGGCTTCGCCGGCGGACTCGTGTGGGGCATGGTCACCGTCGGCGCCTGTCCCGGCCCGGCCGCGCCCACCTGCGGGAGCCGGGCGTCACCCTGGGGCAGCGCCTTGCCCTTGACGGCGGCGTTCTTGGGGTACGTCGCGACCACGTCGAGCACGAACACCAGCGAGTCACCGGCCGTCACCTGCAGTTGCGGGTTGCCGGCGGCGCCATAGCCGTCCTTGGGCGGGATCACCGCCACGACCCGGCTCCCGACGCGCGTGCCCATGAGCGCCTTGTTCAGCCCCGGCACGAGCTTGCCCGAGGGGAACGCCCCGGGCTGCCCCCCTCCGGCATAGCTGCTGGCGATGAGCTTGTCACCGCTCTGGTTCCAGCGGTAGCCGACATAGTCGGCCACCACGAGATCGCCTTTGGCGATCTCGGCGCCCTTGCCCTCGATCGGCGTGGACACCTCGAGGCCGTCGCCGGGCTTGGACTGGGGGAAACTCACATCGGGCTGGGTGCCGAAGGCGCCGGAGACCTTGACCGGAACGTCACCCCCGCCGCAGGCGGCGGCGAGCGGCAGCACCACGGCGAGGACTCCGGCCGCGGAGACAAAGGTCAGACGGCGGCGCATGGCTTCCCTTCGGGGGTGGAGAAACGCAGAGCGATCACCTTACCGGCTCGTCTGCGGCCCGCGACGGACCGTAGCCCGCCATGGCCCGGCACCTCGGACGACGGCACGGGCGTCCCGGAGCACCGCACCCGCCGGAGGCGGCGCGGGGTGCGTCCGGGGCCGGGCTACATCCCGGCGATCAGCTTGTCCACGCGCTCGTCGACGGATTTGAACGGGTCCTTGCACAGGACCGTGCGCTGCGCCTGGTCGTTGAGCTTCAGGTGCACCCAGTCCACGGTGAAGTCCCGGCGCTTCTCCTGCGCCTTGCGGATGAACTCACCGCGCAGCCGGGCCCGCGTGGTCTGCGGAGGGACGGACTTGGCCTCGAAGATGTCCAGGTCCTTGCTGACCCGCTCGACCGAGCCGCGCCGCTCGAGGAGGTAATAGAGCCCGCGGCCACGGTGGACGTCATGGTAGGCCAGGTCGAGCTGGGCGACCCGCGGTGAGGACAGCGGCAGGTCGAACTTGTTCCGGTAGCGCTCGATGAGCTGGTATTTCGTCACCCAGTCGATCTCCCGGGCGACCAGGTCGAGATCACCGCTTTCGACCGCGCGGAGCGTGCGCTCCCACAGGTCCAGCACGCGGTCCACGATCGGGTCGGATCCATGCCGGTCGACGAAGTCCTTGGCCTTGGAGAAGTATTCGCGCTGGATCTCCAGCGAGCTGGCCTCGCGGCCGTTGGCCAGCCGCACCTTGCGCCGTCCGGTCATGTCATGACTGACCTCACGGATCGCCCTGATGGGGTTTTCCAGGGTGAGGTCCCGCATCACCACGCCGGCCTCGATCATGCGGAGCACGAGGTCGGTGGCTCCGACCTTGAGCAGCATCGTCGTCTCGCTCATGTTGGAGTCCCCGACGATGACGTGCAGCCGGCGGAACCGCTCGGCGTCCGCGTGCGGCTCGTCGCGGGTGTTGATGATCGGCCGTGACCGGGTGGTGGCGCTCGACACGCCCTCCCAGATGTGCTCGGCTCGCTGGCTCACGCAGTAGACCGCACCCCGCGGGGTCTGCAGCACCTTGCCCGCGCCGCAGATGATCTGCCGGGTGACGAGGTAGGGGATGAGGACGTCGGCGAGCCGGCCGAACTCGCCGTGCCGGCCCACCAGGTAGTTCTCGTGGCAGCCGTAGGAGTTGCCGGCCGAGTCGGTGTTGTTCTTGAACAGATAGATGTCGCCGGCGATGCCCTCCTCGCGGAGCCTGCGCTCGGCGTCCACGAGCAACCCCTCGAGGATCCGTTCCCCGGCTTTGTCGTGGGTCACGAGGTCGACGACGTTGTCACACTCAGGAGTCGCGTATTCCGGATGACTCCCCACGTCGAGGTAGAGCCGCGCGCCGTTTCGAAGGAAGACATTGCTGCTGCGGCCCCACGACACCACACGCCGGAACAGGTAGCGGGCCACCTCATCGGGTGACAACCGCCGCTGCCCGCGGAAGGTGCACGTGACGCCGTACTCGTTCTCAAGCCCGAAGATGCGCCTGTCCACACCGCGAGCCTATGCGCCAACCGCCCGCCGTGGCACCGTCTGGACCCCACGGGTTCCGGCGGCCTCCGGAGCACCTTCGGCCACGCGCCGGTGCGGCCGCCCGGCCGGGACGTGCGCTCGGCGTCGCGGAGCCGCCCGGATCCGGCCCGCCGGCCGCAGGCGGCCGCCATGCCCCGGAAAGCCGTATGCCGGACCCGACGGGTCCGGCATACGGCGCCATGGTTCGGTTGTTCGTCTGTGACCGTGTCACAGACCGGCGGTGCTACGGATTGAAGATGCTGACGCCGCCGGGGCCGACGAGGAGGCCCACGACGATGAGGACGATCCCCCAGAGAATGTCACGACGGGCGAGGAGGACATAGATACCGGCGATCACGAGGATCACCGCAATGAGCCATAGCAAAGTTCCCATGACTGCCGAATCCCCTCAGGCGATCCAAACAAACCGAAACGTTCTTAAAATCTTTTCGAGACTTGGTCACAGTTCCTTAAAACGGCCGGTACAGCCGTCCGACCTCGCCTTTCGTCGGGAGGCCGGAACGTGGTCCCGGCACAGGCGCAGGACATTGGCCACGATCCGATGACCGGCCCGGTCCGCCGCGGTGAGGATGGACTCGGGGTGGAACTGCACCGCCCATCGCAGGTTGACCGGATCCTCGATCGCCATGACGACGTCGCCGGTGAGCGCGGTGACCTGGAGCCCGCCACGGACCTGCTCGGGCGTGGCGTACAGCGAGTGATAACGCGCCGCCGTGAACTCGTCGGGCAGTCCCGCGAAGAGCTCGCCGCCGGTGACCTTGACCTGTCCTGGCTTGCCGTGCGACGGCTCCGGCAGCAGCGCGAGCTCGCCGCCCGCGTGTTCGACCATGGCCTGCAGCCCCAGGCACACGCCGAAGGCCGGGAGCCCGCGCGCCTCGATGGCGTCGAGCAGCGCGGCAGTGTCGAAGTCCGCGGGCCGGCCGGGACCGGGTGAGAGGACGACGAGATCGGGCGCGATCCGGTCGAGCATCGCCTCCGGGAAACCGTGGCGCAGCGTGGTGACCCGGGCACCGTGCTGGCGGAAGTAGTCGGCGAGCGTGTTGACGAAGGAGTCCTCGTGGTCGACGAGCAGGACCGTCAGGCCTGCCCCGGCCGTCTCGGGCTCGGGCGCCGCCGCGCGGCCGTCCGGCCCTCCTTGGAGCCGCAGCGCCTCCAGCAGCGCACGCGCCTTGAGATGGGTCTCCCGCTCCTCCTCTTCGGGGTCGGAGTCGTACAACAGCGTCGCGCCGGCGCGGACCGCCGCGACACCGTCGCGGATCTGCGCCGTGCGCAGGGTCAGCCCGGTGTTCATGGTGCCGTCGAAGCCGACGAAGCCGACGGCACCGCCGTACCAGCGGCGCGGCGTCTCCTCCTGGTCCTCGATGAACTGCATCGCCCAGGACTTCGGCGCGCCCGTGACGGTGACCGCCCACATGTGCGTGAGGAAGGCGTCGAAGGCGTCCAGGCCGGAACGCAGGCGTCCCTCGATGTGATCGACCGTGTGGATGAGGCGGGAGTACATCTCGACCTGCCGCCGGCCGATCACCCTGACGCTGCCGGGGACGCAGACCCGGCTCTTGTCGTTGCGGTCCACGTCCGTGCACATCGTGAGCTCGGACTCGTCCTTGGCGGAGGTGAGCAACGTGCGGATCTGCTCGGCGTCCTCGAGGGCGTCGCCGCCCCGCTTGATGGTCCCCGAGATGGGACAGGTCTCCACCCGCAGGCCGGTCGCGGGATCACCGGTGACCCGGACGAACATCTCCGGCGAGGCGCCGACGAGATATTCTCCCTCGCCGAGGTTGAACAGGAACTCGTACGGCGCCGGATTGACGCGCCGCAGGTGCTCGAAGAAGGCCGCGGGCGAGACGCACCGCTCGTACATGACATGGCCGGGCACGACCTCGAAGAGGTCACCGCGGACGAACTTGTCCTTGGCGTCCCGTACGACCTGCGCGTACACACCCGGGACCGGCTGCGGCGGGACCTCGCGGGCCTCGGGGACCGGTGTGGGCGCGGTCTCCCGCGGCAGTCCGGCGGTGCTCGTCTCCCCGACGACGAAGTCGTAGGACATGCGGGCCGAGACCTCGAGTTTGCGGTCCACCACCACGATCTCGTCGGCCAGATGGAGGACGAGGTCGCGCTGCTCCCCGGGCCGTGGGGTGCTCAGCCTGATCGGCTCGAACTGGAAGGCCAGGTCATAGCCGAACGCGCCGTACAACCCCAGGTGCGGGTCGCCGCAGCGGAACAGCTCGGTGATCGCGCGCAGCGCGGTGAAGACGGTGGGCTGCCGGCTGCGGTCCTCCTCGGCGAAGACCTCCCCGGTCCGCGGTACGAAGACCTCGACCAGGTCCGCGTCCTCGGCCGTCACCTCACCGGCCGAGCGGACGGCGTCGGCGATGGCCGGCAGCAGCACCCGGCCGCGCTCGTTCAGCGCGCGGGCGGCGATCCTCCGGCCCCGCGCGACCACCTCCAGGCAGGGGTCGACGTAGCCGAGGTGCCACCGGCTGTAGCGCCCCGGGTATTCCATCCCGGAGCTGAGGACGCCGCCGCGGCGCTCGGCCACGGCGGCGATGAGGTCGTCCATCACCCCGGAGTTGTGCGCGGAGTCCACCGGTGTCGCGGTACGGATCACCCGTACGCCACCGGCGGTCAGATATTCGCTGGTCGTAGCCACCTGCGTCGGCCCTTCGATTCGGGACGCTCTTCCCGGGACGGACACGAGGAACGACCGCCGGGGAGGGCGGTCGCCTGGCTGGTTCGGACACGTCGGCGAACCGGCACCGCCTTAGCGGCGCCACCACCAATGGCGCGTCACGTTTCGCATGATGCGTCAAAGGCTACCGGTAGCCGCAGGTTGCGCAAAGCATTCGGGGCATCCCGGCTCCCCACGGTGTACCGGGCCGGCCGTCGAACGGGGTTCTGAACCGGCGCCGATCCTCCCAAGATCAACGCAGTAGGAGCATCGCCGCGTCGCCGGCGAGCGTGCTCGCGGCCGTCACACCGGTGATCGAGGCGAGCGTGAGATTGTTCTGCCGCCTTGCCCGAGCGGCGGCGGGTGACCGAGACCTCTGCGAGAAGCTCTACATAACCCTCAGTCCGCTCGTGTGCGTCGTCCGTGATATCTCACACGCTCGCTTCTTGCCCGATTAGAGCAAAAGAACCCTATATGCCTGTTCAAATCGACGACCAGACCTTCTCTGCCGGGTACGGCAAGGACAGACCTCCGACGGTCGCCGGGCAGAGGGAGGTTTCCCATGCCGCACCGTCACCGGACGATCAGCGGTTTGGTGCTGGTCACCATGTGCGTCGGACTGGCCGCCTGGCTCCTGGCATCGCCGGGCGCGGCGTCGGCGGACGCCTGCATCACCATGGCGGCGCACGTGGCGGCCGGCACCCATGTGGGAGCCGCGGTGGTCGGTCACGATCTCGGCTTGATCGGCGGGCTGCGCCGGTTACCGGCCAGCCCCGAGCTGGCCTTCCTGTTCCTGTCGCTCGGCACCCTTGCGATGATCTACGAACTGGCCAACCCCGGAATGGGGGTCGCGGGGATCGCCGGAGCGATCATGCTGGTCCTCGGCTCCGTCGCGCTGAGCGTTCTCCCTCTGAACGTCGGTGGCCTGCTGCTGCTCGCGCTGGCCGCGGCGCTGTTCATCGCCGAGATCCTCGCACCCGGAGTGGGCGTGTTCGCCGCCGGGGGGACCCTGTCGCTGCTGCTGGCCGGGATGTTCCTGTTCCGAGGTGGCACCACGGTCGATCCGGCCGTGCTGTGGCCCACCGCCCTCCTCGTCGGCGCGGCGACCACGCTGGCCGGCCGCCTGGCCTGGCGCGCCCGGCGCGCCCCCGCCACCACCGGAGACCACGCGCTGATCGGCCGTACGGCCCGGGTGAACCGGGCAGAGGGCGATACCGGCCAGATCCAGCTCGACGGGACGTGGTGGACGGTCCGCGGCCGGGACGGACCGGTAACCGAGGGGCAGAACATTCGGATCGTGGACCGGGACGGCCTCGAACTCATCGCCGAGAACGCCGACGACCCCGAGTCCCAGAAAGGAGACAACCCATGAGCACCGCACTGGTAGGGATCGGCGTCGCCGTTGTCGTCACCCTGATCATCGCGTCGGCGGCCATACAGGTCGTCCCGGAGTACGAACGCGGAGTGATCTTCCGCCTCGGCCGCATCATCGGGGCCAAGGGGCCGGGTCTGTTCGTCATCATCCCCATCGTCGACAAAATGGTCCGCGTCTCGCTGAGGACCGTGACGATGAGCATCCCTCCGCAGGACGTCATCACCAAGGACAACGTCACCGTGCGCGTGAACGCGGTGACCTATTTCAACGTTGTCGATCCCAACCGCTCCGTCGTGGCGATCGAGGACCACGTCAAGGCAACGTCACAGATCGCCCAGACCACCCTGCGGAGCGTCCTCGGCCAAGTCGACCTCGACGAACTGCTGATCAACCGCGAAGAGATCAACCAGCGCCTGCAACAGATGATCGACGAGGTCACGAACCCCTGGGGAGTGAAGGTCTCACTGGTAGAGGTCAAGGACGTCGAACTCCCCGAGAGCATGCGCCGTGCCATGGCCCGCCAGGCCGAGGCCGAACGGGACCGGCGCGCCAAGGTCATCCACGCCAAAGGCGAACTCGAGGCCGCCGAAACCCTGGGCCAGGCAGCGGAGATCCTCGAACGGCATCCAGCGGCCATGCACCTGCGAATCCTGGCCACGATGGCCGAAATCTCGACCGAGCGGAACTCCACCCTCATCTTCCCGCTGCCCATGGAGATCCTCCGGGTCATCGACAGCCTCCGGCCCGATAGCGGACGGCTCGACACGGCCGACCCTGGACGCCGCTGACCGGATGAAATCCCTGAACACCCACAAACGCACGCCCGCGCAGGTCCTCGAGTCGGACGAGCGCGATGGCCGGACGGTCAGGGAAGATTCATGTGAGCGGCCACGGGAAGCCCGTCGAGCACGAGATCCGCGAGGCTCTCGACGACGGTCTCGCGCGGCACCTCCTGATGATCGAGCCACCAGTCCCCCGCCGTCTGGACCATGCCGACGATGGCGTGGCCCCACACATAGGCCTGGGCTCCCTCTCTCGCCTCCCCTTCGGCCATGAGGACCTCGGCCAGCTCACGGCTGAGCCCGCGGATCACCGTGCTCATGGCGCTGTGGATGGCGGCGTCCTCCGCGCTGGCCCGGTGCATGAGAAAGCGATAGAGGTTCAGGTTGTCGGAGATCGCGGACAGATAGACGTCGATGGTCGCCCGGGTCCGGGCCCGGAGGCTGTCCGATCTGAGGAACTCCGCCCGTACGGTCTCGATGAGCTTGCGCGTATGACGTTCGGCCAGCGCCTGGTAGAGGCCGCTCTTGTCGCCGAAGTGGCGATAGAGGATGGGCTTGCTGATGCCCGCCTCGGCCGCGATGGCGGCCATGGACGCCTCCGGGCCCTCCCGCTGGATCACCCGGTCGGCGGCCTCGAGCAGGGCGCGGCGGCGGTCCGGATCGCGCCGGGTGGCCACCACGGCCTCCCGGCGGTCATCGGCCCCCGGGCGCTTCGGCACGGTCGTCATGAGATCACCGTACGGCCCGTCCCCGGCCGGCGCGAGCGAGGAGGGAGCGCCGGACCGCTGGTCACAGCTCCCGCAGGGCCGGGAGGAGCTCCTTTTCCGCGAAGTCGAAGAAGGCGTCCTGGCGTTCGCCGCCGATCTGGACGATGGCGGCGTGGGTGAATCCGGCGTCCCGGTAGCGCTGTACCGCCTGGACATAGGGCTCGGGATCGGGCCCGCACGGCACCTGTTCGGCGACGTCCTCCGGCCGTACCAGCGGGGTGTAGGCGGCGAAGTTCGTCGGCCCCGGGAGCTCCGAGAGCACGGCCCAGCCGGGCAGGGCCCAGCCCCACATCCGGGCGGCGTATTCTCTCGCCTCCTTCTCGTCCGGGCCGTAGCAGACCGGCACCTGACCGTACTTGGGCTTGCCGGCGCCGGCCTTCTCGTCGAACCTGGCCGCGAGATTCGGATCGGGCTGTACGGCCACGAGCGCGTCGCCGTACTCCGCCGCGAGCTCGAGCGAGCGTTTCCCGGCCCCGGCGATCGCGATCGGCACCCGGTTCTCCGGCAGGTCGTAGAGCTTGGCCCGGTAGGTGTTGAGATATTCGCCGCGATATGTCACGTATTTACCTTCGAAGAGGCTATCAATGATCTCGACGGCCTCTTCGAACATGGTCTGCCGGACGTCGGCCGACGGCCAGCCCTCGCCGATGACGTGCTCGTTGAGGTTCTCGCCGGCGCCCAGCCCGAGGGTGAAGCGCTCCTCGGACAGGACCGCGACCGTGGCGGCCTTCTGTGCCACCACCGCCGGGTGATAGCGCATGGTCGGGGCGGTGACGAAGGTCATCAGCGGGATGCGCTCGGTGGCCTGGGCGGCCGCCCCCAGCAGCGCCCAGGCGTAAGGGGAATGCCCCTGTTCCTCCAGCCACGGGAAATAGTGGTCCGAGGTGGTGGAGAAGTCGAAGCCGAGCGCCTCCGCGCGCACCAGATCCCGCAGGAGCTGCTTGGGCGGGGCCTGCTCGCACATCATCATGTAACCGAGCTTCATCGGTCTCTCCCCCTCCGTGCTCGGTCCGCCGCTCTCACCTGGCCTCTACCCGCCGCGCGGCGAACATGCAGGCCGTCAGGGAGCCGCGCCGAACATCGGGAGGCACTCGGCGAGACCCTCGACCTTGATCGCATGCCTGCGGTGCCGTTGCCATCCGTCCCGGTCGAGGACGAAGCGCCGCTCGTATCCGAGATCGTCCCGGACGCGGGTCCGGGCGAGGCCGTTCTCCTGATACCCGAGCTTGCGGGTCACGCCCAGAGAGGCGGGGTTGTCGGTGAGCGCCGCCGTGACCGCGGTCTCCGCGCCGAGACCCGCGAAGGCGAGGTGGAGGACGGCGGCACGCATCTCGGTGCCGATCCCGTCCCCCTGGTGCCCGAGCCCGAGCCAGGAGCCGGTCTCCACCTCCCGCAGGATCGGGAAGTCCTTGGCCCCGATGAACTGGCTGCCGACCACCTCCCCGTCCCGGAAGACGGCCAGCGGCAGGTTCCAGCCGTCCGGAGACCAGTCGGCGAGCTGCCGCCAGTGGAACCGCATCACGCCACGGGCCCGCTGCGCGGGGGGCGCGTCGGTCCAGGGAGTGTTGAACGGCATCCGGGCCGGGTCGTGCACGCCGGCGCAGGACAGCTCGGCCAGCGCGTCGAGCTCGGCGAGTTCGGGCAGCCGGAGGACCAGCCTGGGGGTGGTGATCCGCAGGGCGTAAAGAGGCCAGTGCTTCAGGTTCACCCTGCCGATTGTCGGGGAGGGCCTATGGGTTCGTCACGCCGTTTTTCCGGCGGCCCCGGCCCGCTCGAACGCCGCGGTGATCTCCCCGGGTCCGGCGCCCGTGGCGAGCAGCAGGCGCAGCAGCACCCGGGACTTGTAGGGGTCGAGGAACCCGGCGCTGATCAGGCCGCGGTCCAGGAGGTCGCTCTCGGAGCCCGCGAAGCCGTACATCCGGCGCAGCACCGGCCCCGCGCCGGTACGGGAGGCCAGCACGACGGGCACCCGCGCGGCGAGCGCCTCGAGCGGACCGACCAGGGCCGCCGGGACGTGACCGGCGCCGAAGGCGGCCACCACGAGGCCGTCGACCTGCCCGTCCAGGACCCGGATGAGCTGTCCGTCGTCGTCCAGTGACATGGGGACGACCGGGACCCTCGCGGTCACGGGCTCCTGGGGCGCCTTGACGGTGAACCGGCCCGCCGGCCGGGTGAGCACGCGGGGGTCGCCTTCCACGACCTGGCCGACCGGGCCCGCGCTCGGGGAGGCGAAGGCGGTGACGCTCGTGCTGTGCGCCTTGCGGACGTACCGGGCCGCGTGGATCTGGTCACCGAAGACCACCACGCAGCCGAGCCCCCGGGCGGCGGCGCTCGCGGCGGTCTGGACGGCGGCGAGCAGGTTGGCGGGCCCGTCGTTCCCGGCGAGCGTCGGATTGCGCATGGCGCCGGTCACGATCACGGGGGCCTCGTGGTCGTGGAGGAGATCGAGGAGATAGGAGGTCTCCTCGATGGTGTCGGTGCCCTGGGTGACGACCGCGCCGTCCACCCCGTCCGCGATCCGCTCCCGGATGGCCTTGGACACGGCGATCACGTCCTCGAAGGCCACGGAGGCGCCCGGCACGTTCGTGACGTCGTGGACCTCGATCTCGATGCCGGCCCGGTCCAGGCCGGGCACGGCGGCGAGGAGCTGCGCTCCGGACAGGGCCGGGACCACGCCACCGGTGCCGTCACCGCTCATCGCGATCGTCCCGCCCAGCGAGAACACCGCCACCTTCGGACGCGTCGAACCTGCCGCTCCGGTCATCCGCACTCCTCGCCCCAGACCATGGACAAGCCGACCCTATACATGCCCTCGCATTTCGTGATCTGCGGCTGGAGTGCTGTGCCGTCGGCCCAGGATCCGGAGGACGGCCTCCCCCCTCCGGATCTCCGCTCGGACGACTGGAAGGGCGTTCTCGGATCGGCGCTGACTACCCCTCTATCAGGGTCCGGTATTCCTTCGGAAGTTGCGCGATCATGTCCCCGAACTCCTTGTCGCTGACCGCTTCGCGAAGCACGTCGAGTACGACCCGCGCGTGCGCGGCGGCTTCCTCCCGGGAGACGCCTTCGCGCTGGGTGATCTCGTCGAGGAACACGTTGAGCGACAGCCGCAACGCGCGCCCGCCGCTGCGGGACAGGCCCCGATCGAGGGCGGGGCGCAGCTCGTACGGCAGGTAGGGCCGCAGATCCTCCATCTGACCCGCGGTGACCCGCATGGCGAGCACCTCGAGCACGGCCTCCGTGGCCCTCCGTGCCCGGTCACGGTCCAGTCCGGCGCGCTCGGCCACGCGGTCGAGGAACTCGTCGAAGGACAGCGGGCCGATGAACGGAGACTCCTCGGCCTCCAGCCGGGGCGGCGTCTCGGCCTCCACCGCATCCAGGAGCGGCACGAACTCCCAGGACAGCTGGGCACGCAGGTCGGCGAACTCCTTGGGGCCAACCGCCCTCCGCAGCGCGACCAGGACCGCGTAGATCACCCGCTGCGCGGTCCTGCGGTCCACGCCCATCCGATACTGGATCCGGCGGATCATCTCGTCCAGGTGGTACTTCACCACGGTGTCGTAGCGGTGAAGGCACTTCTCCAGCTCCTCCGGAAGCATCCTGGCGAGATTCTCCACCTCGTCCTTCGAGATGCGCTTGGCGAGCGTGTCCAGGGCGAGGCAAGTGATGTCCTCCACCTGATCGTGTGGGATACCGGCCAGCTGTTCGACCGTCGTGATGAAACTCTGGTAATCCATGCTCGCGCCCCCGTCACACGGCGGTGACCTGGGTCATAAGGTCCATGGTCAGTACACACCTCGGTCTTCCGTACGTCCGTTACTCGAACGGAAGAGGGCGGCCGCGTTCCGACACCGGGCGCGGGCCGAAGATCCGGCGGTCGTCCTCGGTGATCTGGCGGTCGTTGATGCTGGCCTCCCGGCGGCTCACCAGCCCGTCCGGGGCGAACTCCCAGAGCTCGTTGCCGTAGCACCGCCACCACCGGCCGTCCTCGCCACGGCATTCGTACTGGAACCGCACCGCGATCCGGTCTCCGGTGAACGTCCACAGCTCCTTGCGGAGGGCGTAGTCGAGCTCCTGCGCCCACTTGGCCCGCAGGAACGCCACGATCTCGTCGTGGCCGTAGAAGAACCGGCTCCGGTTGCGCCACCTCGCGTCCTCGGTATAGGCGATGACGACCTGCTCGGGATCGCGGGTGTTCCACCTGTCCTCGGCGGCCTGCACCTTCTCGAGCGCGCTCCGCTCGTCGAACGGCGGGAACGGCGGTAACGGCGGCCGTGACGTCATGACGGGCTCCTCTCCCC
>DASYNF010000097.1:0-4330 GCA_036008685.1 Actinomadura sp.
GCAGGGCATCCGATCCCTCCTGGCCGCACAGGCCGGCCAGCATGGGGACGTACTCGGCGATCGGGGCCCGCTTGGGCACGGCCAGGTCCACCTGGCCGTGCTCGCCCACGACCGTGATCCGGCACCGCTCATCGGCCACGGACGGATCCTCGCTTCCTCGGGCTCACACCCGTGCTGAGTGCTTCCAGGTGGAGACGCTCGATCATTCGGCGCCGGTGCGGTCACCCCGGTCGACGTTGATCGCGTGGGCGAGCCGTCAGAGGAGCCCCGCGTCCTTCGCCACGGCCGGAAACGACGCCGCGCCTTCTCCCACCTCGGCCCGACCCGAACTCGACCGAGCACATGGCGAGCACCGTCCGAGCCTCTCGCGCCGACCATGTCACGCACATCGGTAAAACTCACCTATTCCGCAGTCTCCGCAGTGATCCGCCGTCCCTCAGGCGGGTACGCGGACACCGCACGTGGCCCCACGCGGTGGCGAGGCTCGATGATCGAAAAGCCGCTCTACTCATCAGTTGGTTTCATGTTGGCGTCATACCCGCGTCATGATCGTTAGATGGCATACCACAGAACCGGCAAGGAGGCGGGATGCGGACAAGCGACAGCGCCTGAGCTCACCATCCGCGTGACCGGGACATCAGATGGACCACAGAGGCGCTGGGGACAGATCATGGCCGACGGGATCCCGTCAGCGAACCGGCATGGGTTCCTCTCGCGTAGAACGGAGCTCGCCACCGTCGAACGCCTGTTGCGGGCGGCCCTGTCCGGCCGGGGAGGAGCGCTCGTGATCCGCGGCGAGGCCGGCATCGGCAAAACGGAGCTGCTGGAGCACGCGCTTGACGCGGTGCCGGGCCTGCGGCGGAGACGCACCGTGGGCCGGGAGTTCGAGAGCGATTTGCCGTTCACGGCGTTGTACGAACTGTGCAAGCCATTGCTGGCGCGGCTGGAATCCCTGCCGGCCCCTCGGCGGGCGGCCCTGGAGGTGGCCTTCGCACTGCGCGACGACGCGGTACCGGATCTCTTCCGGGTCGGCCTCGCCGTCCTCGACCTCCTGTCCGGCGCCGGGCGCGAGCAGCCGATCGTCTGCGTCGTCGACGACGCGCAGTGGCTCGACCATGCGTCGGCCGAGGTTCTGGAATTCGTCGCGCGCCGCGTCGAGGCGGAACCGGTGGCGTTCCTGTTCGCAATGCGCGATCCGGAAGCGCCCGGACTGTTCGACGGGCTCCCCGCACAGACCCTCGCCGGCCTCGGGATCGATGACGCGCTCACGCTGCTGCGCTCCCAGATCCTCGCGCCGATCGACGAGCGGATCCGCGACCAGATCATCGCCGAGGCGCGCGGCAATCCCCTGGCCCTGCTGGAACTGCCACGGTGCGTGGAACCGGCGGCGCTGGCCGGTGGGTTCGGCCTGCCGGACGCGCTGCCGGTGCCCGAGCGCATCGAGGCCGGTTACCGGGAGCGACTGGCCGCACTTCCGGCGGCGACCCGGAAACTGCTCTTGGTGGCGGCTGCAGAGCCGCTCGGTGAGCCGGTGCTCCTGTGGCGCGCGGCCGAGCTGCTCGGGATCGGGACCGAGGCGGCGGCCCCGGCGGAGACCGCCGGCCTTCTGGACCTCGGCGTCCGCGTCCGGTTTCCGCACCCGCTGGTACGGTCCGCCGTCTACCGCGCGGCGTCACCGGATGATCGTCGTGCGGTGCATCGCGCGCTGGCCGACGCGACCGACCCGCGGGTGGACCCGGATCGCCGAGCCTGGCATCGCGGGCAGTCGGTGCTGGTCCCCGACGAGGCCGTCGCGGAGGAGCTGGAACGATCAGCGGACCGGGCGAGTGCCCGTGGCGGCATGGCCGCCGCCGGGGGCTTCCTCGAACGGGCCGCGGCCCTGACGCCCGACCCGGCCCGCCGGGCGGCACGCGCCCTGGCCGCTGCACGCTTCAAGCACCGGGCAGGGGCCGCCGAGGCGGCGGCCGACCTGCTCGCCACCGCCGAGGCGGGCCCGTTGGACGACCGGGAGCGCGTGCTCGCCCAGTTGCTGGCCGCGCAGATCGCGACCAACAACGGCCGGACCGGCTCGGCCCCGTCACTGCTGCTGGGCGCGGCCGGAAGACTCGAGGCGCACGACCGGCCGCTGGCCCACGAGACCTATCTCGAGGCGTTCGCCGCGGCCCTGCGCACCGGTCGGCTGGGCGACGGAGGACTGCTCGAGACGGCCGCCCGTACGGTGCGGACCTCGTTGGCCACGGCACACCCGGTGTCGCCAGAGCGTCCCATCGACCTGCTCCTGGACGCGTTGTCCGTGCAGATCACGGAGGGCCACACGGCGGCCGTTCCGTTGCTGAAAAGAGCGGTCGGCGCCTTCCTGGACGGCCCGGGTGGACACGAGCGCGAAGGCGACTGGCTCTGGCCGGCCTGCGGTGCCGCGGCCGACCTGTGGGACGAGGAAGGATGGATCACGATCGCCGAGCGTCACGTGCGGCTGGCCCGCCGGTCCGGCGCGCTGATCGCACTTCCGAACGCGCTGCGCTCCCTGGCGTTCGCGTACATCAACACCGGCGAGTTCACCGAGGCGGCCGCGCTGATCGATGAGGCCTACCGGATCCCCGAGCCGGAAGGCGCCGCCGTTCCCGGCTGGTGCGACATGGCGCTCCAGGCATGGCGCGGCGACCACGAAGGGGTCTCCGCACTGATCGAGGTCAGCCTCCCCAAGGCGCGGGAAGGGGGCCAGGGATTGGTGCTCACGATGATCGATTATGCGAAGGCGGTGCTGCACAACGGCACCGGCCGGTACGACATCGCACTGCGGTCCGCCCGCTCGGGTTGGCACCACGACGATCCCGGGTTTCACCCCCACATCCCGCCCGAGCTGGTGGAGGCGGCCGCCCGCAGCGGCCGGCCCCGGATCGCCGAGCCCGTGCTGGAGCAGCTCATCGAACGGACCAATGTGTGTGGCACCGACTGGGCTCTCGGCATCCAGCTTCGCTCGCGCGCCCTGTTCGGCGACGGCCCGCGGACGGAGGACCTGTACCGGGAGGCGATCGACCGGCTGGGGCGTACCCGGTCCGTGGTCCACCTCGCCCGCGCGCATCTGGTCTACGGGGAATGGCTACGCCGTCAGGCCAGGCGGACCGATGCCCGGGCCCATCTCCGCCTCGCCCATGAGAAACTGGCCGCGATCGGCGCCGCCGGATTCGCGGCGCGCGCCGCCCATGAGCTGGCCGCCTGCGGTGAGCGCCCCCGCAAGACGGCGGACGACCCACTGGACCTGCTCACAGCGCAGGAACGCCAGATCGCACTGCTCGTCGCCGACGGCGCGACCTCCAAGGAGGCGGCCGGCCAGTTGTTCCTGAGCCCGCGCACCGTCGACGCGCACCTGCGCAACATCTTCAAGAAGCTGGACCTCACCTCCCGCCGGCAGTTGCGCGACCTACGCCTGAGCCGGCCGGCCGGCCGGCTCAGCCCCGCCTCCTCCTCTCCCGAATGACCTCCGGCGACCGGGGCGACCCGTCACTCCCCTTCCGCCGCCCGCGGCCGGCAGACGGTCAAGGCCGGCAGACAGGCCTTGGCCTCATCCGGATGCGCAGCCGGACCGGCTGCTTTGGGCGGAGTCGTCTAACGTCGGCCTGCCGGCGTCTGGGTTCCCACTCTCAGGCACGGCCATCAGGTCGCGGTGGCCACCCGTTGCTGTCGGGGGATCCACTGCCGCCCCGCATGCCCAACCAGATTCTGAGGGCAACCGGACCAGGCAACAGCGACTACGGCGGCGCCCTTAACGTCACACTGCCCCACTAAGCGACTGATTCTCAATACGAAAGGTACTCACAGAGCCGACAGGGGTAACGATCCACATTTGCTCAGCAAGCACCCATCTGAGCGCTTCGATCCGCTCGGGTGACAGGCCGGTCAGCGTCGAGACACTCGAGGTGAGAGATCCGTCGAGTACCTTCATCGACTCGATGATCCCGCGACGGACCTCCTCACGCCGCTGTTCTGGATAGGCCTTGGCCTCCTCGGCGACGAAGTCCTTCTTGGTCATGCCGAGGAAGTGCGCCGCCTGGGAGATCAGTTCGCCTGTTGCGGGATCGATCTTCACCCGAGGGACGGCGCCGGTTGGACAAGGCAGCCCACATCGCTCGGGGTACGGGACTGCTCCGTCTCGGTGGGGCTACTTCTCGTAGCGTCCCGTGCGGATCTCCCCCACGAACGTCCGGAACGCGGAACGGCCGAACGCCAGCACCGGGCCGTTCACGTCCTTGGAGTCCCGCACGGCGATCACCTGGGAGAGGCCCGCGATCTCGACACAGTTGCCGCCGGAGGAACCGCTGTGGCTGCTCTT
>DASYNF010000098.1:0-24340 GCA_036008685.1 Actinomadura sp.
GGCGCGCGGGCCTCGACAAGGGTCTGGACGAGCGCTTCCGCTGACAGGGCGCCGTGGCGCGAGCGGCCTGGCCGAGGCGCCGAGGCGGGGACGCCTGTTCCGGGCGTCTCCCCGCCTCGGCCGTCCTCAGCGGTGCCGGGCCACCCCGTAGGCGGCGGCGCCGATCAGTTCGAGCGAGACCTGCAGCCGCTCCAGGCTCACGTTGCCGCGGATCGTGTCCTCGGGCGTGTGATAGACCGGCTCGAGCTCGGCCGGTGCACCCTCACCGCGCCAGCTGAAGTTGGCCGACGCGATGCCGCGCTCGAAGAACGGCACGTGGTCGCTGGACCCCCGGGCCGTGGGCTTGCTGATCTGGTCGGCATAGCCGAGACGCCCGGCGGCCGCGGCCACCTGTGCCGTGGTGGTGTTGTCCCCGCCGTCCACCGAGAGCAGCCAATAGCGGGTCGCCGGCGAATAGCTGGTCGCCACCATGTCGTTCTGGAAGCACCCGGCGATGCGGCCGGCCTCGGCGTCGGACAACCGGGACACGTAGTGGCGCGACCCGATGAGCCCGTACTCCTCCGAGCCCCACAACGCGATCCGCAGGGTCTTCTGGGTCGGGAGCTTGCGGAGCGCGCGGGCGAGCTCGAGGCAGAGGACCGTGCCGCTGCCTCGTCGTTGGCGCCGGGCGAGCCCGGGACGCTGTCGTAGTGGGCGCTCACCATGACGACGCCGCCGTGGAGGCCGTGATCGAGATCACTCCCCTCGTGATCTCGCGGTCGTTCGCGGCTGAGACCCGAGGTCACCGCGGACGATCGCAAGATCACGGGGGAGGATGCGCGCTCAGTTCAGCAGGGACAGCTCCAGGTGGGCCGAGACGACCCAGTTGGGGGCGTCGACGACTTCGGAGATCTTGAGGTCGGCGGCCACGCTGGCGAGCAGGTAGGCATCGGCGGGCGCCAGGCCGGTCCGGGCCGTGACCTCCTCGATGAGGGCGCGGGTGGCGTCCACGGCCGCGGCCATGAGGTCCGGCCCGATGCCCGTGGTCGCCAGCGCGGCGCCCGTACGGTGGGTACGCGGATCCGTCTCCACGATCGGGGTCTTGGGTGCGGCACCGGGGCGCACGCCGACGCGCAGCCGTACGGTCGCGTCGGTCTCCACGCCCGTGCCGGACACCTCTCCGTCGCCCATCGCGGCATGGGCGTCGCCGAGCGACAGCAGCGCGCCGTCCACGCCGACCGGCAGCACGAGCCGCGCGCCCGGGCCGATGTGGCGGATGTCGAGGTTCCCGCCCCAGCGGCGGGGCGGGACCATGGAGTGCTGTCCCGCCTCGGGCGGGGCGACCCCGATCGTCCCGATCATGGGAACGACCGGGAGGGACAGGCCGGGCAGCAGCTCGGCGCGGCCGTCCGCGATGGCGGAGACGCGCAGATGCGCGTCCGGGAAGTCGCCGGCGAGCAGGCCGAAGCCGGGGATGCAGGCCGTCCAGCCCCAGCTCCCCACGGAGACGTCCAGGATGTCGATCACGAGCGCGTCCCCAGGGCGCGCCCCCTCGATCCGGAAGGGACCCGTGACCGGGTTGATCCGTCCGAAGTCGAGGGTCGCCACGTCACCGGCCGTGGAGCCGGCGGTCAGCTGACCGCCGCTGGCCTCGACGGTCTCGACCGTGACCTCGTCGCCCGGGGTCAGGACCGCTGTCGCCGGGAGGTCCCGGTCCCAGGTGTTGTGGGTCTCGGTGCGCTTGATGTGCATCAGTCCTCCAGGGACAGTTCGGTGCCGCGGCCGGTGCGCTTGTAGAAGACGAGGAGTGCCGCGCCGATGACCAGCCAGATGATCCCGCCGATCTTGGCGCGCATGTCGGCATTGATGAGGACATAGGCGATGATCAGGAAGCCCAGGGCGGGCGCGACGAGGTGCAGGTGCCAGCGGCGGCTGCGGTTACGGAGCACGAAGTGCACGAAGACCGAGACGTGCAGCAGCAGGAACGAGAACAGCGCGCCGAAGTTGACCAGGGACGACAGCAGGTCGAGCTGGCCCACGAAGGTGAGGCCCAGGAACAGCGAGAGGACGGAGACCAGCAGGATCGCGCGCTCGGGGATCTTGCGGGTCGGGTGGATGTGCGCCAGGAAGGACGGCAGCTTGCGGTCGCGGGCCATGCTGTACAGCAGCCGCGACGTCGCGGCCTGCGCCACCAGGGAGTTGGCGATCCCGGTGGCCAGTGCCGACGTGACCGCGACCGTCACCTTGAGCCAGCCGCCGCCGGCGATCCACGCGATGTCATAGAACGCGTTGTTGGTCGCGTCCCCGTCCGGGAAGGCCGTACGGCCGGGGACGAGGAGGCAGGCCACGAAGGTCTGGACGATGAAGAGCACGGCCACCGCGCACAGGGCCACGATGGTGGCCCGGCCGACCAGCCGGCGGTCGCCGTCCTTGACCTCTTCCGACAGGGTCGAGATGCCGTCGAACCCGAGGAAGCTCAGCACCGCGATCGACAGCGCGCCGAAGATCAGGCCGGGCGTCACCAGATGCGGTTTGAGCAGCGGCTCGAAGGAGAAGTGCGCGCCGTTCTTGCTCGCCGCGATGGCCGTGACGGCGAAACCGATGAACAGCGCGAGCACGATGAGCTCGGCCACGAGGAAGAACCGGTTGAGCCGGGCGGTGGACTCGATCCCGAGGTAGTTGACGACCGTGTTGATCACGACGAAGGTCACGACCCACGCCCACTGCGGGACGCCGGGAACGAAGGACGTCAGCGCCGCGGCGCTCATGACGTACAGCAGTGTGGGGATGAGCAGGTAGTCGAGCAGGATCGCCCAGCCGGCCAGGAAGCCGACCTTGTCGTTGATGCCGCGGCCGGCGTAGGAGTACACCGAGCCCGCGATCGGGAAGGCTCTGGACATCTCCCGGTAGCTGAGCGCGGTGAAGAGCATCGCGACCAGGCCGATCAGGTAGGTCAGCGGCACCATGCCCTTGGAGCCGTTGAAGACCACCCCGAAGATGGCGAACGGCGCGATGGGGACCATGAACACCAGGCCGTAGATCATCAGATCGGCCAGGCTGAGTGAGCGCTTGAGCTCCTGCTCGTAGCCGAAGGAGCTCAGCGTCGTCGTATCGGACATGGGGGGCCTTTCGGTCGTGCTGCTTCAGGTCAGGCGCGGTGGGCCTTACCGGAGGCCTCTCCTAGAGTGGGCATTCATGCTCAATGCACCATAGAAGGGTAAAGGTCTATTTTCTAGACCTTTGTCGTGGGTTACGGCTACATGGCGAGGTGACGCTCGGTGACCGATGAGGCGCCGCCCATGAGCGCGGCTTCGAGTCCGCCCTTGGGCCCGCTCCGTGCGGCCACGACCGGTGAGCGGATCGCGCACCGGCTGTCGACGGCCATCGCGCTGGGCGAGTTCAGCGTGGGGGACCGGCTGCCGACTGAACGGGACCTCGCCGGGTCGCTGGAGGTCAGCCGTGAGAGCGTCCGCGCCGCGCTACGGCGGCTCGCCGAGACCGGGCTCATCGAGATCCGGCGGGGCCGCGGTGGCGGGGCCTTCGTGCTCGCGCAGTGGGCCGAGGCCAGCGAGGACGCCGTACGGGAGGCGTTGCTCACGCGGTGGGACGACTTCGAAGCGCTCTTCGACTACCGTCGCCTGGTCGAGAGCCTCATCGCCCGTACGGCCGCCGCGCGCGCCACCGCCGAGGACCACGCGGCCATCCGGACGGCCCTCGCGGAGTTCGACGCGGCCACGAGCCTCGGGGAGGCCCGCGGGTTCGACACCGGACTCCACCTCGCCGTGGCCCGCGCGGCCCGCAACCCCCGGCTGGTCCGGCTGCACCGGCGCCTGCTCTCCGAGGTCAGCCTCGGCGTCTCCGCGGAGCCGTACACCTGGGAGATCTATGACGAGGCCGCGCCCCAGCACCATGGGCTCGCCGCGGCCGTGATCGCGGGTGACGAGGAGGCCGCGGCCCGCATCGCCGGTTCGCACTTCGCTATCACCGAGAACGCCCTGCGCCGGCTCGCGGACCGCGTCGCTCCCGGCCGGTCGTCCGGGGCCATCGCCCCGGGCGCCGGCACCTGACCGCCGGGTGCGGCCGGCGCCGCCGGAGCCGGACACGGCCGGACGGGGCCGGTCAGGTCACCTGGCCGGCGACGTGCTCGGCGATGGCCAGACAGGAGGTCGCCGCGGGAGAGGGGGCGTTGCGCACCGCGACCACCGGACCTATCCGGCCGATCCGGAAGTCGTCCACGAGGGAGCCGTCGGGATCCACCGCCTGCGCCCGTACCCCCGCCGGTGCGGGCTCCACGTCCGCCACGGTCAGCTCCGGCACGAACGACCGGGCCCGCGCGACGAAGGCGCGCCGGGACACCGAGCCGTACATCTCCCGCACCCCGGTCCGCCAGTGCCGCCGGGCCAGCTCCCGGAAACCCGGCCACCGCAGCGTCTCCCACAGGTCGGCGGGCCGCAGGTCCCGGCGCCGATAGCCCTCCCGGGCCAGCGCCAGCACCGCGTTGGGGCCGATGTCGACGCCACCGTCCACCCGCCGGGTGAAATGCACGCCGAGAAACGGATAGCGGGGGTCCGGGACCGGATAGATCAGCCCCCGGACCAGGTCCGCGCGCCCGGGCACGAGGCGGTAGTACTCGCCTCGGAACGGCACGATCGCCGGTCCGGTGGTGTCGCCGGCCAGTCGCGCCACCCGGTCCGACTGCAGCCCGGCACAGATGACGAGGCGATCGAACTCCAGTTCCTCCTGCGGCGTGACCACCCGTACCCGCTCGCCGGCCCGCCGGATGGCGGTCACCTCGCGGCCCAGCCGTACGGCCCCGCCGGCCGCGGAGACCTCCTCGGCGAAGGCGCGGGCGACCGCCGGGAAGTCCACGATCGCGGTGTGCGGAGAGTGCAGCGCGGCCACCCCGGCGGCGTGCGGCTCGATCTCCCGCAGCCCGTTCGCGTCGAGCCACCGCAGGCCGGGGACCCCGTTCTCGGCCGCCCGCCGCTCGATCTCCCGCAGTGGCGCCACCTCGGCGTCGGTGCGGGCGACCACGACCTTGCCGCATTCGTCGTACGGGAGGCCGCGCTCGGCGCAGAAGTCCTTGAGCAGGCCCATGCCACGGCGGCACAGCCGGGCCTTCAGCGATCCGGGCGCGTAGTAGAGGCCCGCGTGAGCCACCCCGCTGTTGTGGCCGGTCTGGTGCGCGGCGACGCGGTCCTCCTTGTCCAGGACGGTCACCGCCGTGCCGGGCCGCAGCTCCAGGAGCCGCCTGGCCACGGCCAGTCCCAGGATGCCACCGCCTACCACTCCCACTCGGGTCACAGGGCGACGCTAACGTAGAAATCACATGTGGCCTCGAACGTCCAGGTCAAAGGCCGCAGAGCAGTGGGTTCCAGCAGGATTCGGACCGCACGAATGGGGGACTGCGCAAGGGTGACGTCCACCGGCCGGCGCGAGACGGCCCACGGAGGGTTGCGGGACTGGCTGCTCGGAGACCTGCGGCAGCCCGAGTCGGGTGGCCCCTACGCCGAGCCCGCCGTGGAGAAGAGATATCCATGGTGGCGGGTCATGTGCCTCACGGGCGTGGACTATTTCTCCACGCTGGGCTACCAGCCCGGCATCGCCGCGCTCGCCGCCGGCATCCTGTCTCCGCTCGCGACGATCTTCCTCGTGGCGCTGACCCTGTTCGGGGCCCTGCCGGTCTACCGGAGGGTGGCCGAGGAGAGCCCGCACGGTCAGGGCTCGATCGCCATGCTGGAAAGACTGCTGCCGCGGTGGAAGGGCAAGCTGTTCGTGCTGGTGCTGCTGGGTTTCGCCGCGACGGACTATGTCATCACGATGACGCTGTCGGCCGCCGACGCCACGGCCCATGTTCTGGAGAACCCCTATGTCCCCAGCGCGCTGGCCGGCAAGCAGGTCCCGGTGACCCTGGTGCTGCTCGGCTTGCTCGGTGCCGTGTTCCTGGCCGGGTTCAGCGAGGTGATCACCATCGCGGTCGTGGTGGTCATGGTCTATCTGGGCCTCAACCTCATCGTCGAGACGGTCGCGCTGCAGCACGTCATCACCCACCCGAACCTGGTCGCGGACTGGAGCCGCCTGCTCACCCTGGAATACTCCAGCCCACTGACGATGATCGGGGTCGCTCTGCTCGTGTTCCCCAGGCTGGCGCTCGGGCTGTCCGGCTTCGAGACCGGGGTCGCGGTGATGCCGCAGATCCGCGGCGACCCGACGGACACGCCTCAGCGTCCGTACGGCCGGATCCGGGGGGCACGCAGAATGCTCACCACCGCGGCGCTGATCATGAGCGTGTTCCTCATCACCAGCAGCTTCACGACCATCGTGCTGATCCCGGAGCGGGAGTTCAGGGAGAGCGGCCGGGCCAGCGGGCGCGCCCTGGCCTATCTGGCCCACGAGTACCTCGGCAACCGGTTCGGCACCCTCTACGACCTGAGCACCATCCTGATCCTCTGGTTCGCCGGCGCGTCGGCGATGGCCGGGCTGCTCAACATCGTGCCGCGCTATCTCCCGCGGTACGGCATGGCGCCCAACTGGACCCGGGCCTTCCGGCCGCTGGTGCTGGTCTTCACCGCGGTGGCCTTCGGCATCACGATCATCTTCCGTGCCAGCGTCGTGGCCCAGGGAGGTGCTTACGCGACGGGCGTCCTGGTCCTGATCCTGTCGGCCGCCGTGGCCGTCACGATCGCGATGCGCCGCCGCCGCCGGTGGCGCGCCACCATCGGGTTCGGGCTGATCACGCTGATCCTCGTCTACACCACGACGGCCAACATCATCGAGCGTCCCGAGGGGGTCAAGATCGCGTCCTTCTTCATCACCGCGATCGTCGTCACTTCACTGATCTCGCGGGCCACCCGCTCGACCGAACTGCGCGTCACCGACATCCGGTTCGACGAGCGGGCCCGGCAGATCCTGCGGGACCTCGCCAGGAGCGGAGAGATCCGCCTGATCGCGAACGAGCCCAACGCCCGGGACGAGGCCGAGTACGTCGAGAAGGAGCGGGAGACCCGCGAGATCCACCATCTCTCCCCCGAGGAACCGGTCGCCTTCCTCGAGGTCACCGTGCCCGACGCCTCGGAGTTCGCCGCGGACCTCGACGTCGTGGGGGAGGAACGGTATGGCAAGCGCATCCTGCGCATGGAGAGCCCCACGGTCGCGAACGCGATCGCGGCCCTCCTGCTCAGGATCAGGGACATCACCGGCAAGAAGCCGCACGTCTATTTCCACTGGGCCGAGGGCAACCCGATCGCGGCGATGCTGCGCTACCTCGTCTTCGGCGGCGGCGACGTCGCCCCGCTCACCCGCGAGGTCATACGCCACGCGGAGCACGAGCCGCCCAAGCGGCCGCAGGTCCACGTGGGTTAGGGGTCACTCTCCGCGGTTCACGGTCCGATGCGCTTGCGGCCCTGGGCACGCACCCTGCGTCGCTGCGAGGGGTCGAGCATCAAGTAGGCGACGACGGGTGCTCCGATCACCCCGAGGATGATCAGCGCGGACAACCACCACGGCAGGATCCACAGGGTCAGCAGCCCCACCACGACTCCGCCGATGACGAACTTGGTCCGTGTCGACATTCCCGAACACCTCCGGCCGCTGTTGCACTACTACGAGAACGGCCGCTCGCCCATCGAGGTTCCGGCGGAGCCGTGCCCCCACGATATATCGCGTGCGGGCGCCCGCCCAGGTTCGGACATGGCGGGCCGGGCGGGTCTAAACGCGGTGGGCAGGGTGGTCGCCGCCGAGGATGCGGAGGACTTCGTCATGGAGGTGCCCGTTGGTGCACACCACGCTTCCGCCGTCGGGACCGGCCACGCCGTTCAGGTCGGTGAAGACGCCACCCGCCTCCTCCACGATGACCTGAAGCGCGGCGAGGTCCCACAGGTTCACCTCGGGCTCGGTCGAGATGTCCACGGCACCTTCGGCGACCATCATGTGCGACCAGAAGTCGCCGAAGGCACGGGTGCGCCAGACCGACCGGGTGAGGTCCATGAAGCCGTTCAGGCGGCCCTGCTCCTCCCACCCGCTGAGGCTCGAGAACGACAGCGAGGCATCGGACAGCCGCGTGACCGAGGAGACCTGGAGCCGGCTGGCCTTGGTGAGGCTGCGTCCCGTCCAGGCGCCTCCGTCGCGAGCCGCCCACCAGCGCCGGTTGAGCGCGGGGGCCGACACCAGGCCGACGACGACCTGGTCCTCTTCCATGAGGGCGATGAGCGTCGCCCAGATGGGCACTCCCCGCACGAAGTTCTTGGTCGCGTCGATCGGGTCGATCACCCAGCAGCGGGCGCCATAGCCGGTCTTGCCGTACTCCTCGCCCAGCACGGCGTCGCGGGGCCGGGCGCGTTTGAGCGTCCCGCGGATCTGATCCTCCACAGTACGGTCGGCATCGCTGACCGGCGTGAGATCCGGCTTGGTCTCGATACGCAGGTCAAGGGCGCGGAACCGCCGCGTCGTGATGTCGTCGGCCGCGTCCGCCAGCACATGCGCCAGTCGTAGATCATCCGAATAGCCCGCCACGACGTGCAACGGTACCGTGATCACGGCATGTGCTGACAGACGTACCGGCCTGAATGACCCGTCCTCACCCGGGCGGCCGTGGTCGGCTCCACCGTTCGATCTCGATGGAACGTTGATCGACAGTGCTCAGCAGCAGTTCACCAGCACGTCATCGCGTGGCGGCCGGCGCTCGCCGGCGTGGGGATCGACCTCTCGGCAGGGCGGATCCACCGGCGGATCGGCGGAAGCGGCGGCCTTTTCGTGTCCGCACTGTTGCGGGAGACCGGCGTGTCGCCGACGGCGGATTCCGATCCGGCGCTCTGATCCGGCGCTCTGATCCGGCCGGACGGGGGTTCGATCGGGACCGCCGGATGTGACCGGATGTGACCGGATGTGAATAGCATTCGGGCATGGCGACTGTTGAACTGGCGACCGTACGCGACGCGCTCACCGGCCTCGTGCCCTTCATCGGCGTGCTGAGCCCCGACTTCCTCGAATACGAGGAGGGGCGGGCCCTGCTGCGCCAGCCCGATCGCGCGGAGCTGCACAACCACGTCGGCGGGCCACACGCCGGAGTGCTGTTCACGCTCGCCGAGACGGCGTCCGGCGCGGTGCTGCTCGGCGCCTTCATGGATCAGCTCGCGGCGGCGACGCCACTGGCGGTCGGCGCCGAGATCCGTTATCTCAAGCTCGCGCGGGGTGACATCGAGGCCGAGGCGGTCCTCGGCCGTCCCGCCGAGGACGTACGGGCGGAGCTCGCGGAAGGCGGGCGCCCGGAGTTCGACATCACGGTGGCGATGCGGCGTGCGGACGGCGAGACGGTGGCCGAGATGACCGTCCGCTGGACCCTGCGCCCCAACGGCTGAGACGGGTTGAAATGGGTAGGGCCGTTGTGACCACGGCCGCCTCTGCCCGGATGGGAGCATGGGGGACATGCCCCATGACCTTCCCACCTGGGTGGCCGAGCTGACCGACCCGCGTCGCGCGCAGACGCTGGACGAGCTCGCCGACCGCCTCGTGCCGCTCGCCGAGCACGCCATCGACGTGTCCCGGCGGCTGCAGGCCCTGCTCAACGAGCTGAACGAGCCGTTCAAGAGCGAGGAGTTGTACGGCAGGGTCGATCGGCTGAAGGCCAGGACCGTGGAGGCCATCGAAGAGATCGCCACGGAGATCTCGGCCTCGGGCAGGGAGCGGATCGAACGCACCTGGGCGGCGTTGCGCGAGCGCGGTGCCGGCGAGCGAGCCGGCGCGACGCTGCGGGCCCGGCTGGAGGCCGACGTGCTCCCGTCACTGGCCGAACAGGAGCGGGCCGTCGCGCAACAGGTCGCCGGGCACGTGTCCGTGGTGCTCCAGACGGTGACCAAGCGGCTGCTCGGCCGGCTGGAGGAGCTGGCCGCGGCGGTCACCGACCTGATCCACGAGGTGCTCCCGATGGCGCAGGAGGGACTGGACCTGGCCGGTCGCGTCTCGGCGCTGTCCGGCCGGGCACGTCAGGCGGGACGCGGACCCGTCACCGGTGAACTCGCCACCGAGGCGGCCGAGATCGCGGGCCTGTCCGAGGCGACCATCGCCCGTCTGGAGCTGGAGTGGTCGGCGTTGGGCGCCCGCACCGCCACTGTCCGGAGTGCGATCCGGGGCGCTGAGGAGGCGGCGTTCAGCGAGGTCACCACGGAGATGACCACCTGTGTCGAAAAGCTGGCCCCCGACCACATCAAGGTCCTCAACGAGGCCGAGGCACGCGCGATGGCCATGGTCGACGAGCTCGCCCCCATCACCGAGGCGTGAGCTCGCCGGACGCCCGCGGACCGGTCATGCCGTGCGCGTGGGCGCCGTCTCCACCTCAGTCGGACTCCGTTTCGCGGCTTTCCAGAAGACGGCGCAGTGAGTGCAGCCGCGCCTCGTCGGCATGGCCCGCGGCGACCCAGGCCTCGAGAGCGCAGTCCGGCTGCAGATGACCGCACCCGCGCGGGCATTCGACCGAGCCTTCGGCCAGGTCGGGGAAGGCGCCGACCAGGTTCCGCGGATCGACGTGGGCCAGGCCGAAACTGCGGACCCCGGGCGTATCGATGATCCAGCCGCCGTCCGGGAGTTCGAGGGCCAGTGCCGACGAGGAGGTGTGACGACCGCGGCCGGTGACCGGGTTGACGTGGCTGACCGCTCGGGCGGCGTCCGGCACGAGGGCGTTGACCAGCGTCGACTTGCCCACACCCGAGTGGCCCACGAGCACGCTCATCCGGCCGGACAGCCGCTCGCGGAGCTCGTCGGCCGGCCCTCCGCGCCGTGTCACCACGAAGGGCACGCCGAGCGGGTCGTAGGCGGCGATGAGATCTTCCGCCGAGGCCAGGTCGGCCTTGGTGAGGCAGAGCAGCGGATCCAGCCCGGCGTCATAGGCGGCCACGAGGCAACGGTCGATCATCCGCGGCCGCGGTACGGGGTCGGCCAGCGCGGTGACGATGACGAGCTGGTCGGCGTTGGCGACGATGATCCGTTCGAACGGGTCGGTGTCGTCGGCCGTACGGCGTAGTGCCGAGGACCGCGGCTGGACCCGGACGATGCGGGCCAGCGCGTCCGGCTCACCGGAGATGTCCCCGACCAGGAACACCCGATCGCCGACGACCACGCCCTTACGGCCGAGCTCCCGAGCGCGCATGGCGGTGACCATGTGGTCTTCGACACGGCACCGATACCGCCCCCGATCGACGGTGAGGACCAGCCCGGTGACGGCCTCCTCGTGGGCGGGCCTGCGCCTGGTGCGCGGTTTACTGCCACGGCGTCCGGGCCGCACCCGTACGTCGTCCTCGTCGAAGTCGTTCAGCCGGCGAGCCAGTGTCACCCCTCCAGCATTCGGGTCCACATCTCTGTGAACTCCGGGAGCGTCTTGCCGACGGTCCCCACGTTCTCCACCTCGATGCCCGGTACGGCCAGGCCGAGCACGGCCGCGGCCATGACCATCCGGTGGTCCTCGTAGGTGTGGAACAGGCCACCGTGGAGTGGGCGCGGGCGGATCTCGAGCCCGTCGGGCAGCTCCCGGACGTCTCCGCCGAGGGCGTTGATCTCCGTGACCAGCGCGGCGAGCCGATCGGTCTCGTGGCCGCGCAGGTGGGCGATGCCGGTGAGCCTCGACGGAGAGTCCGCCAGGGCGGCCAGTGCCGTCATGACCGGAGTCAGCTCCCCCACATCGCGCAGGTCGGCGTCGATGCCCCGCACGGATCCGTCGCCGCGTACGGTGAGCCCGGTCTCGTCATGGGAGACCTCCGCCCCCATGTCCGAGAGCAGGGTGCGGAGTGCGTCGCCGGGCTGGGTCGTCCGCATCGGCCAGTCCCGCACCGTGACGCGGCCGCCGGCGACGAGCGCCGCGCCGAGGAACTGCGCGGCGTTGGACAGGTCGGGCTCCACGACGATGTCCCCGCCGGTGAGGGGGCCCGGTGCCACCCGCCACACGTCCGCTTCGGTCTCTATCGAGGCACCCGCGGCCCGCAGCATCCGTACGGTCATCTCCAGATGCGGAGCGGACGGCACGGGGGGCCCTTCGTGGCGTACCTCCGCCCCCTTCTCGAACCGTGGCGCGGCCAGCAGAAGCCCGGAGACCAGCTGGGAGGAACCGGACGCGTCGATCGTCACCGCACCGCCGGGGACCCGGCCACGGCCCCGGATGGTGAAGGGCAGGGAACCGCGGCCGCCGTCGTCGAGCTCCACGCCGAGGGCGCGCAAGGCCGAGATGAGCGGGCCCATCGGGCGCCGGCGTGCTCGAGGGTCGCCGTCGACCGCGACCTCGCCATCGGCCAGCGCGGCGACCGGAGGCAGGAACCGCATGACCGTTCCCGCGAGCCCGGCGTCGACGGCGGCCGGGCCCTTCAGGGCGGCGGGCGTGACGGTCCAGTCCCCGGTGCCGTCGACGCCGGTTCCGAGGGCCCGCAGCCCGTCCGCCATGAGAAGGGTGTCGCGGCTGCGCAGCGGCCGCCGGACCATCGTCGGCGTCTCGGCGATCGCGGCGAGGATCAAGGCCCGATTGGTCATCGACTTGGAGCCGGGCAGCTCCAGAGTCGCGTCGACCTGGCCGTCGGCGGTTGGAGCTGTCCAGTCGGGCATGTACGTGAGGTTACCGGTTCGCGCGGTGCCCGGACTTTGGACCTCGGCCGGGCAAGGTCATGACCATGCGAAGGAAATGTCGCGGGAGATCACCGGTCCCGGGCCGGTCACACCGGCCTACGGTCGTTGCGATCCGGCGTTCACCCTCCGCGAGTGCGGGGCCCGGCGGACGTCGTGAGCTCGGGGGAGGCGACTGTGGAAGAGTTGCTGGGAGCGCGCCGGAGGTCCGGGACCGTGCCCCTCTTCGACACCCGGCTGGCCAGGTACGCGCCGGCGAGCGCGCGCTACCTCGTCGTCTGCGCGGCACTGGCGGTGCTGGGCGCCGGCTGCGCGGTCGCACAGGCCGGCCTGCTGGCGCACGTGCTGTCGGGGGCGCTCTCCACCGACGCGGTCTCCGCCGACGCGCCGTCTCCCGGGGGTCAGGGCGCCTCCTGGGGGCCGGGCCCGGGGTCCTGGGTCGCGGCCGCCTTGGCCGCGACCGTGGTCGTACGGGCGGTCCTGGCGTGGGCCCACGACTGCGCGGCCGACCGTGCCGCCGCGACCGTGAGATCACAACTGCGCACGCGGGTGTTCGCGCACCTGGCCAGGCTCGGGTCCTGTGGCCGGCCGGACGAGCGAGCGGCCCTGATGACCCGAGGGCTCGAGGCGCTGGATCCGTACTTCTCCCGGTTCCTGCCGCGGCTGACCATCGCCGCCGTCGTGCCCTTCACAGCCCTCCTGACGCTCGCCGCCGTAGACCGCACGGCGGCGGCCATCGTCCTCGTGACGCTCCCGCTGACCGCACCGGTCGCAGCGATCATCGCCTTGTACGGCGCGGAGCGCGCCGAGCGGCGGCGCTCTGAGCTGGACGGGCTCATGGGCCACTTCACCGACATGGTGACCGGGCTCCCGACGCTGAAGGCGTTCGGCCGGGCGGGCGGCCGGGTGAGCGGCCAGGTGGGCGACCAGGTGAGTGAAAAGAGCAGAGAGATCATCAGGACGACGGAGGAGTACCGGCGGGTCTCGATGGGGCTGCTGCGGCCCTCCCTCTGCTCGACTCTGATGCTGGAGGTGGCGGCCACGCTCGCGGTCGGGCTGGTCGCGGTGTCCGCCGGGGTCCGGCTGGCCTCCGGTTCACTGACCCTCGAGCGAGGGTTGTACGCGCTCCTCCTCACCCCCGAGGTCTATCTGCCGCTGCGGCGGCTGGCGGTCTGTCTCCCCGCCCGCGGGGAGGGCCCGGCCGCCGCCCAGGAGGTCTTCCGCCTCCTGGAGACCCCGGCCCCGCCGGCCTCGCGGACGACGATGAGGCCCCGCCTGAGCATCGTGGACCTGGGGGGGCGGGATGATCCGGCGACCCTCCCGGCCCCGGAGATCCGGGTCGAGGACCTGGTCCTCGCTCACCCGGGCCGGCCGCCGGTCGGGCCGGTCTCCTTCACCCTGGCACCGGGCACCACGACGGCGCTGGCCGGTCCGCCGGGGGCCGGCAAGTCCAGTGTCATCGCGGCCATGCTGGGCTTCGTGACACCGGCCGCCGGCCGGATCGCGGTGGGGCACCTCGATCTCACGGCCGACGACGGCTGGCGGAGGCGGATCGCCTGGGTGCCGCAGCGCCCGGCGCTCTTCGCCGGAACGGTCGCCGACAACATCGCCATGGCGGCGCCCGGGGCCTCGTCGGCCGAGGTCCGCGAGGCCGCCGCGAGGGCAGGGGTGACCGGCTTCACATCGCTGGGCGCGGCCCTCGGGCCCGCGGGGGCCGGCCTGCCGGCCCTGGAGCGGCGGCGGGTCGCCCTGGCCCGGGCCATGCTGCGTTGCGCGGTCCTCGACGCTTCGCTGCTGCTGTTCGACGAGCCGACGGCCGATGCCGACGTGCTGACCGAGATCGAGATGTGCGAGGCCATGGAGTCCCTGTGGTCCGGCCGCACCACGCTGGTCGTGACCGACCGGCAGTGCCTGCTCGGCCGGGTGGATCGCGTCGTCCGCCTGGGCCCGGCACCGGTGGCGGTGCCGGCATGAAGGCCCGGCCGGCCGCCGGAGCGGTGTGGCCGAGGTTCGCGCTCGCGATCGCCTGCGGTGGCGCGGCGCTGGTCTGCGGGGTCGGATTCCTGGTCGCCTCGGCCTGGCTCGTCCGCAGGGCCGCGGATCGGCCACCACTGGTGGAGCTCACGGTCGCGATCGCGGCCGTACAGGCCTTCGGCCTGGGCCGATGCCTCTTCGGTCATGCGGAGCGCCACAGTGCCCACGACGCGGCACTGCGGCTCCTCACGAGCGCGCGGGTGCGCCTCTACGAACGCCTGACCGCGCTCACGCCGGCGGGGCCGCACGGATGGCGGTACGGGAGGCTGCTTCGGCTGCTCGTCGGCGCGGCCGAGGGCGCCGCCGGCCGGCGGCTCACCGCCATGGTGCCGATGGGGGCGGGCGCCTTCGCCGGGATGGCCGCCGTGGGCGCCGAGTGGTGGCTGTTGCCGCCGGCCGGCGCGGTGCTGCTGGCCGCTCTGCTCATGGGCGGCCTGGCGGCTCCCCTGGCGGAGCATCGCCTGGCCGTACGAGCCGAACGCCGCACCGCCGCATCCCGTACGGAACTGTCCACGCGAACGCTGGAGACCCTGCGGGCCCTGCCCGAACTCCTCGCCTGCGGTGTCGCCCGGCAGCGCCTCCACGTGCTCCGCCATGCCGACGCCGACCTCACCGAGGCCGAGGTCCGCAGCGCGTGGACCGCCGGGATCGGCTCCGGTGCCACGACGCTCACCGGCGGGGCGGCCGTGCTCGGCGCCCTCCTCACCGGCGTGCCGGCCGTGCGCGCGGGCCGGCTCGACGGGGTGCTTCTCGCCGTCGTCGTGCTGATCCCACTGGCCGGTGTGGAGATCGTGGCGGTCCTGTCCGCGGCGGCCCGCCAGGCGCTGCGTCGCCGGGGCGACGCGGCCCTGCTGCGTGCGGTGCTGGACGCGCCGGTTCCGGCCACCGGCCCGGCCGGTCCGCGGCCCGTACCCGCCCTGGAGGCATCGGTGACGGCCGCCGGTCGCGCCGAGCACGACGGGCCCCGGGGATACGCGCTCAGCCTGCGAAGGGTGCGGGCCGGCTGGCCGGGAACCGACGGAGAGACGCTGCGGGGCCTGGACCTCGAGCTTCCGCAGGGGCGCCGGGTCGCGGTCGTACGCGAAGACGGCGGGGACGCGGGCCGGTCGACGTTGGCCGCGGTCCTGCTGCGGCTCGTCGACTATGAGGGCTCGGTGACGCTCAACGGCGTCGAGTTGCGCGACCTCGCCGGTGACGACGTACGCGCGGTCGTGGGGCTCTGTGCCCGGGACGCACATGTCTTCGACGCCACCGTGGCCGAGAACATCCGCATCGGCCGTCCCGGCGCCACTGACGCCGAAGTCACCGAGGCGCTGCGGCGCGCGGGCCTCGCCGCGTGGTCGGCCACGCTGCCGGACGGACTCGACACCCGGCTGGGGGCCCATGGCGCGGCCGTGCCGGGAGGCACGCGCCTGCGGATCGCACTGGCGCGTGCCCTCCTGGCGGATGTTCCGGTGCTGATCGTGGACGAGCCGGAGCCGGGCTCGTGGCCGGATCCGGCCATCCCGGCCATCCCGGGCGGACCGTCCACCGCCATCGCCGGTTCGGGCGCGGTGAGTTCCGGGGTGGTCGACAGCGGCTCCGTGCTCCCGGAGCTGCTCGCCGCGACGGCCGGCCGCACGGTCCTGCTCGTCACGCGGCGACGCCGCACGCCGGGTGCGGACGCCGTGCTGCGCTGCGTCGACGAGGTGATCACCGTGGGGGGAGGCGGCGGCGTCAGCGCTTGGTGAGCCTCTTGGCCTCCGAGGTCGCCTGCCTGCGGAGATGCCGGGTCTGCGCTCCCGCCCGGAGGCGGGCGTCCTTGGCCCGGCGGGCCAGGGAGCGATGGCGCGGCTCGGTCGCCATGCTCAGGAGCGCGCCGAACAGGCTCACGTTCTTGAGCAGGTGCGACCGCTCGCCGACCCGCCGCTCCGGATCGTCCTCGGTCCAGTAGTGGTGCTCGGTGAGGAGGCTGGGCACCAGTTGCGCCGTGAGCAGCAGCGTGGTGAGGCGCTTGAACCTGCCGAGGGTGAGCAGCGCCCCGGTGCCGATGCTGAGGGCCGCCTCGATCCGTACGAGCGTCACCGGATCCTTGGCGGGGAGCCAGTCGAAGCGGTCGGTCAGCGTCTTGGCCACGGGGGCCACCTGCTCGGCGCGCGGGCGGGGGTCCCGAAGCGTTTCGAAGCCGGTGACGACGAAAGGCAGCGCGACGAGGGGCCGGGCAAGGCTTCTCATGGGTTGCATGCACGCCTTCATGCCCAGCCTTTCGCGGGTCACGCGCGCTCGCGGGATTGGGCAGTATGAAGAGTATGTGCGGACGCTATGCCTCGGCGCGCAAGCGCCAGGAGTTGCTCGACGAGTTCCAGGTGAAGCCGGACGCCGTCGAGGAGGACCTCGATGGCGACTTCAACGTGGCTCCGACCAAGCCGGTTCCGGCCATAATCACGCGGGTCCCGGACTCCACCGCCGATTCCGCCCGGCCCGCGGACGCCGCGGCAGGAGACGAGACGGCCGAGGTGGTACGGCAACTGCGCGTGCTCCGATGGGGACTTGTGCCCTCCTGGGCCAAGGACCCGTCCATCGGGAGCCGCCTGATCAACGCCCGGATGGAGACGGTGCATGAGAAGCCGTCATTTCGCGGGGCGTTCGCACGGCGTCGCTGCCTGCTGCCCGCCGACGGTTACTTCGAGTGGTACACCGCTCGGACGAACGGCGGTAAGTCCAGCAAACAACCTTTCTTCATCCGGCCGCGGGACGGAAAGATCATGGCCATGGCCGGGTTGTACGAACTGTGGCGTTCTCCGGGCGAGGAATGGATCTGGAGCTGCACCGTGATCACTACGGCCGCCACCGACGATCTCGGCCATATCCACGATCGGATGCCTATGATCGTGCGACCGGAACACTGGGATTCATGGCTCGATCCCGACCTCACGGGGACGGAGGAGGTGAGGGGCCTCCTGGCGCCGGCGATGACCGGCATGATGGAGGCCTACCCGGTCTCGAAGGCGGTCAATAACGTCAGGAACAACGGCGCAGAGCTCATACGGCCATTGCCAGATGGGGATATATCCGGGGAATATTCGGACACGTTGTTCTAACCGCGCGCTGCTGGGAGATCGGGCTCCCGTCCGGGCGTGACGGAAAGGAGTGCGCATCACTGTGGACACCGCGGCCGCTCGTACCCGCCTCGAGGACATGCTGACCGGCCTCGATCGGTCAATTGCGATCTTGAAAGGGGAGCATCCGGACCCGGCGGCGTCGGGTTACGACCGGCACCCCGCCGACGCGGGCACGAACCTCTCCGACGCCGATCGGGCCGAGGCCACGCTCGACGCGATGCAGCGACAGCGCTCCACGGTCGTGGCGGCGCTGACCAGGCTCACCACGGGGACCTACGGCCAATGCGTGGAGTGCGGCCGGCCGGTCGCCGAGGGACGCCTCGAGGCACGCCCGGAGGCGGCCCGGTGCGTGGCCTGCCAGGGCAGGTACGACAAGGCCAGACGTTGACGGACGGCGCCGTTGACGGACGGCGCCGCTGACGCACGGCGCGCGGCCCTGCGCACCCCCGGATCGGCCGATCCGGGGGTGGTCAGAAGGCGACCCTCCGGGCGCTGGCGACCAGGTGGATGCCGACGGATTCGTCGCTGATGGGCGCGGTGAGCTCGGTCTGCACCAGCCGGGACAGGGCGTTGGCGTCCGACGCGAGGACGTGTTCGACCGTGGACGGGGAGAGCACCGTCCGCGGCCGGATCCACTCGACCTCGAACCCCGCCTCGCCGAGGACCTCACGGAGCTGATCGGGCCAGAAGCACCGGGTGATGGTGCCGTCCGGCCACGGGACGAGGACGACCTCGGCGCGCGGCACGTCGGAAAGGTGGGCCCAGCAGTTCTGCTCGGCCAGGACGGCCATGCCGAGCGTGAGGGAGTCGACCGAGAGCAGCAGCCGGCCGCCCGGCCGGAGCACCCGCGCCATCTCCGCGGCCGTCGACTCGGTCATCAGGTGACGGGACAGCATGCGGTTCTCCGCGATCACCGCGTCGACACAGCCGTCGGCGATGAACCCCAGCGTGCGGGTCTCGCCGATCACCCGGGCGGACCGCCCGGCGGCACCGCCGGAACGAACGGCATCGAGGCCGTCGCCGTTGTGGCCGCCCCTGCCGTTCCCGTGCGGGCCCAGGACGTGCCCGTCCTGGCCGTACGGCGGGCCGGAGCCCGCGGAGGGGAGGAGGGAGCCGCCCGCCGGTGGCCTCGTCGGCGGACGGTCGGTCCGGGGCAGGGCCGGCGGGACCAGAGGCCGGCCGACCAGTGAGACCGTCGCCTCGATCCGGCCGGAGCCCCCGAGCGGCGCATGGCCGTGATCGGTGCCGTCGCCGGTCGGATGGGCCGGGTCGAGCACCTCGATGACGGTGTGGCCGCCGGCGGCGGCCTCGCGTGCGCACCAGGACCCTGGCCCGGAGAGATCCAGGATCCGGGACGGCCGGCGGGGGAGCCATCGCCTCAGCTGGACGGCGGCGACCGTCCAGTAGAAGCTCCGGTAGGTCGTGAGGGCGTCGGTGGGACCCGGGTCGCGACGCACACCGGCCATCGAAGGTGTGGGGGGTCTTGTCGGCAGCGGCAGCAACGGTGGCTCCTGTTTCTCGCCGTGTAAGAACGTCTTTCCCCGTTAGGACGCTCGGATCACCCTCCGTCCAGGATGGGTTGGAGTGGCCTGGACTCGCCCGGGTCCTTTCTTGTCCGGCCAGGGAATCGTACGGGTGGTAGGGGTGTTGCAATGCGCTGTAAGCGTCCGGGAAACGTGCGAGTGAGACGGACCCCCGGGTGCGGGCCGCAGAGACAACCCGCAGAGACAACGAGGTGCAGTCGATGCCCGTGGCGGAGGACCTGAGGGTGACGGGGGGCGCTGACTTGATCCCGCAGCGCGGCCCGCTATCGTCGATGCTGAAGGGCGTACGCTCCGGCGACGCCCAAGTCACCGAGGAGGTGGGTCTGGTCCCTGACAGCGCGGAGACCGTGGAGCAGCGTGGTCAGCGCTTTGAGCGGGATGTGCTCCCCTTCCTGGACCAGCTCTATTCGGCCGCGCTGCGGATGACCCGCAACCCGGCCGATGCCGAAGACCTGGTTCAGGAGACCTTCGCCAAGGCTTTCGGTTCCTTCCATCAGTTCCGGGAGGGCACCAACCTCAAGGCGTGGCTCTACCGGATCCTCACCAACACCTTCATCAACACCTACCGCAAGAAGCAGCGTGAGCCCAAGCGCTCGGCGGCCGAGGAGATCGAGGACTGGCAGCTCGCCCGGGCGGAGTCGCACACGTCGAGCGGGCTCAAGTCCGCCGAGGCGGAGGCGTTGGAGCATCTCCCCGACTCGGATGTGAAACGGGCACTGCAGGACCTCCCCGAAGAGTTCCGGATCGCGGTCTACCTCGCAGATGTCGAGGGCTTCGCCTACAAGCAGATCGCCGACATCATGGGGACACCCATCGGCACGGTGATGTCCCGTCTGCATCGTGGACGCCGGCAGCTCCGTTCGATGCTGGAGGACTATGCCCGGGACCGCGGACTCACTCGCACCGGAGTGACAAGGGAGGACTCGGCATGAGCTGCGGAAATCCCCATGACAAACCGTGTGTCGAGGTGCTCGCCGAGGTTTACTACTACCTCGACGGCGAGCTCGGCGAGGTGACCTACGCAGAGGTGCGCCACCACCTCGACGAGTGCGGGCCATGCCTGCGGGAGTACGGCCTCGAAGAGGTGGTCAAGAAGCTGGTGAGCAAGTCCTGCGGCTGTGACCCCGTTCCGGCCGACCTGAGGGCCAAGGTGCTCATCCGCATCCAGCAGTTGCGGGCGGAGATCGCCGAAGCGGACTGACGGCCCCGGCCGGCAGGCGGTGGGAGCGGACCGCCGTGTGATCGAGCCGGACGGCGGCCCGGAGCCGCTGGTCCCCCCGCCCGCGTGGGCCCTTCACGGCGCACTGAGTATCCTTCGTCGAATGCGCGTACTCGTCACCGGCGCGGCCGGGTTCATCGGTTCCCATCTCGTCGACCGGCTGGTCGCCGACGGTCATGAGGTCATCGGGGCCGACGACCTGTCGTCGGGCGGCAACCACCCGGAGGGTGCGGAACTGCACCGGCTGGACGTCGCCGGCCCCGAACTGGCCGAGCTGGCGGGGAAGTGGCGGCCTGAGGTGATCTGTCATCTCGCCGCGCAGGTCAGCGTGCGCAGCAGCGTGGCCGACCCGCTGCACGATGCTCGCGTGAACGTTCTCGGTACGATCGGAGCCCTCGAGGCCGCGCGGGCGGCGTCGGCGCGGAAGATCGTGTTCACGTCCTCCTGCGCCGTCTACGGAACCCCCGCGTCCCTCCCCGTGCCGGGAGACGCCGGCCTGCGCCCGGAGTCTCCGTACGCCGCCTCGAAAGCGTGCGGCGAGGTCTATCTCGACACCTATCGCGTGTTGCACGGCATCGACTACACGACTCTCACGCTGGCGAACGTCTACGGCCCCCGGCAGAACCCGGACGGTGAGGCGGGGGTCATCTCCATCTTCTCCGACGCCCTGCTCAACGGGCGCCCGACCAGGGTCTATGGCAAGGGCCACAACACCCGCGACTACGTTTACGTCCTCGACGTCGTGGACGCCTACGCCCGAGCCTGCGGGGACCTGGGCGGCGGACGGCGGTTCAACATCGGGACCGGAGTGCAGACGACCGACCGGGACCTGCACACACTGGTCGCCGAGGTCGCCGGCGCCTCCGACGACCCCGAGTTCGCGCCGCCCCGTCCGGGTGACCTGCCCGCGATGGCCGTGGACCCCCGGCCGGCCTACGACGGTCTGCGATGGTCTCCCCGGACCTCCCTCCGCGAAGGTCTGGTGTCCACCCTGGAATGGGCGGGGCGCCACTAGGGCTCCCGGGCCAAGAGACTGTTGCGCCTGGTGAAGAAAGCTTCAGACTTGGCTCAGGAATCCACTCGTGCCTGTGGGGCTCAGGGCGCTGCCGTTAGGCTTGGTGTCGAATCGATCGGCGGCGACGTGCGCCGGCGTGGGGCGAGGGCCCGACAGGGCCCGCCGGCCGGCGCGGTCCTGGTCCGAGACACCGGAGCGGGGGCGGGTCCGAGTCATCGGGCTGGAGGAGGCGGCAATGCCGGAACGTATCGTGACCGTGGCCACATTGGCCATGGTCATGGCCGTAGTCTTGCTGACACTGACCAAGGGCGTGTCCTGGGTCTAGGAGACTAGACTCCGGCGGCGGCCCGCTCATCGTCGACCTCCGAAGGGGGCGGCAATGCGTGGACTTCCCCTCGCTGCCTGGGCGTACGTGTCCGGGGTCGCCGCTCTCGCGGCCGGCCTGGTGGGCATGTCGTCCTTCGAGGGGCAATGGCCGACATTGGCCGTGCTCGCGGTGCTGCACATCCTCTGCGACTCGGTACCGGCCGTCCTCAACATCGAGCGAGCCCGGGTCTCGCTCGGCTTCACGGTCGGTCTGGCCTCGGTCGTGCTGCTGGGACCGGTGGGCGCGGCACTCGTGGGGCTGTCCGCCATCGCCACCGCGCAACTCGGGTTCGCACCCGTCAAACGGTTGTTCAACAGCGCGCAGTTCGCGCTGTGCGGCTATGCCGCCGGGCAGGTCTACATGGCCTTCGGCGGGCGTGCGGGCCAGCCCAGCGCCGACTACTTCCCGGACATCATCTGGCCGTTCGTCGCCGCGGTCGGCACCTATGTCGCCGTCAACCTGGTCCTGATCGGCGGCATTCTCGTGCTCAGCAGGCAGGCCGCCCTGCGGGACTTCCGGTGGGAGCCCATCGCGCAGCTGGCCGGCGGTTATCTCGGTTACGGCATGCTGGGCCTGCTGGTCGCCGGCCTGTGGCGGGTGCCCTACCTGGCGGTGCTGGCCCTCATCCCGCTGTTCATCGCACGGTGGGCGTTCGCCCAGACCCGAGCGCAGCACCAGGCCCACGAGGCCACACTCGCGGCGCTCTGCCAGGCCGTCGAGACGAAGGACTACTACACCCGGGGGCACAGTGAGCGCGTGTCGCGAGGCTCGGTCATGATCGCGCAGGAGATCGGCATGCGGCCCGAGCGGGTCGAGGCCATCCGCTACGCCGGCATGCTCCACGACGTGGGCAAACTCGGGGTGCCGACCAAGGTGCTGCAGAAGTCCGGCGCGCTGAGCGAGGAGGAGTTCGCCGCCATCCAGCTCCATCCGATGCGCGGGCTGGAGATCGTACGGGAGATCGGATTTCTGGACGAGGCGCTCGCCGGGATCATGCACCACCACGAGAAGGCCAACGGCCGCGGTTACCCCATGGGGCTCGCGGGTGAGGAGATCCCGGAGTTCGCCCGGGTCATCTCGGTGGCCGACGCCTTCGACTCCATGACCTCCACCCGCTCCTACCGCGGCGCGCGCTCCATCGAGGAGGCGGTGGCCGAGCTGCGCAGGTGCGCCGGCAGCCATTTCGATCCCGACATGGTCGACGCGTTCCTGCGGGCGCTCGGCGCCAAGGGGTGGGAGCCGCCCAAGCCGGTCACGCTCCCCGAGGACGACGCCGTGGAGACCACACAGCAGGATCACGACGATCCGACGGTGCCGCTGCGGGTCGCCGGCGAGGGCTCCCGATGATGACGGCACGCCGGGCCCGCCGGGAGCCCGCCGGGCCGGTCGCACCGGGCCGCCGGAGCCCCGAGCGATGAGCGTGGAGGGACAGCGCGCCGAAAGAGCGCCCTGGCAGACGATCGACTCCGGGCAGTTGCTGCTCATCGCCGGCACGGGGCTGCTCGTGGTGGTGGCGATCACGCAGGTGGCCGCCGGTGGGCTCCGCCAGGCGGAGACGGCGGTCATCTTCGGTGTGCTCATCGCCATCGGCGAACTGCTCCGCATGGTGATGCCGGGCAATCGTGAGGTGGCGCCCATCGCCGCGGTGGGGATGCTGGGCTACGGGATGCTGCTGAGCGTGGGCGAGCAGTGGGCCACTCACTCGGCGCTGCAGGTGGTCGCGGTGGCGGCCGTCGCGATGCTCGTCGGCTCGCTCCCACACGTCGCCGTCGGCCGGTCGCCCCGGCTCGACGCCATGGCCCGGCGGCTGCTCACGGCCGCGCTCGTGGCCTTCATGTTCCGTCCCGTCATCGATGCCTCGCTCCGTGAGCTCTGGTGGGCGGTGCTCGCGCTCATGGCGGCGGTCGTGGCGGTGTCGTGCTTCGTCGACATCTCGATCGCCGCGATGATCCGGGCGGAGGCGGTGCGCGCGCGGTTCGGCATCGCGTTGCGGGACGAGCTGGGAGCCAAGCTGGCTCTGTGCGCCGCCACCGGTGCGACCGGCATGCTGATCGCGGTGGCCACGTCGGTCATGGGGCTGGCCGCGCTGTTGCTGTTCACAGCCCCGATCCTCGTCACCCAGATCGCCTTCCGCCGTTACGCCGGCATCCGGGCGACCTATCTGCAGACCGTACGGGCGCTGTCCCGCGTCACCGAGGTGGGCGGGTATGTCGAGACCGGCCACTCCCGGCGCGTCTCGCGGCTCGCCGTCGCCATGGGACGGGAACTCGGCATGGCCGAGCCGGAGCTGCTGGAGCTCGAATACGCCGCGCTGATGCACGACATCGGCCAGCTCTCGCTCGGCGATCCGATCCCCGGTGGGGCCACCGTGCTCGCCTCTCCCCATGAGCAGCGCCGTATCGCCGAGCTCGGGGCGGAGGTCATCAAGCAGACCGGGGTGCTCGATCGGGTGGCCGAGATCGTCCGCCGCCAGTCCGACTCCTA
>DASYNF010000099.1:0-21774 GCA_036008685.1 Actinomadura sp.
CGCATGGACTCGCGCCCTTGCCCGTCGATCAGGGCGATCAACGTACGCGCGGCCTCATATCCCATCCGCCGCATCGGTGAGCGAACCGAGGTCAGCGCGACCGGAAGCTCCGCGGCCGGGGGGATGTCGTTGTAGCCGACGACGGCGACGTCATCGCCCACCCGCAGTCCTTTGTCGCGGATCGCCCCCATGGCGCCCATCGCCGCGAAGTCGTTGACGGCGAACAGCGCGGTGGGGTGAGGGTCGAGCCGCAACAGCGCCTCCGCGGCTTCACGGCCACCCTGCACGTCGAAGCGTGAATGGAGCACGGCTTCCGCGGGAACGTGGACGCCCGCGCCGGCGCAGGCGTCGAGAAACCCCTGGGTGCGGTCGACCCCGGTGGAGGCGTAGGGCTCTCCGGCGATCACGCCCATTCTCCGGTGGCCGAGTTCGAGCAGGTGCTCGGCGGCCAGCCGCCCGCCGAGCAGGTCGTCGCAGGTCACCGACAGGATGCCGGGCAGCCGTCGCGACGTGAGCACGATCTTCGTTCCCCGCTCCACGAGTGCATGCACGAGTGAGGCGTCGCTCCGGGCATCACCCAGGATGATTCCGTCGACCCTGGCGCTGAGCAGCGTGTCCACCCGCAGCCGCTGGACCTCGCGATCATCTCCGCTGTTGGCGACGACGGTCTGGTAGCCGGCATCCGCGGAACCCTGCTCAATGCCCTCATAGATGATCGCCAGGACCACGTCGGTCAGCCGGGGCACGACGACGCCGAGCATCTTCGAGCGTCCCGTACGCAGGCTCGCCGCTGCCGGGTGGGGCAGGTAGCCGAGCTCCCGTGCGACCGCGCGCACTCGCTCGGCGGTCTTGCGGCCGACGCCGTCGCCTCCGCGCAGCGCCCTGGACACGGTGGTCGGGTGGACACCGGCCGCACTCGCGATGTCGGACAACTTCACCGGCCGGACGTCACGCTCCCACGTTCCCGTCGGCTCCGGTACCAGTGCCCCGCCGAAGTCGGCCGAGCCGTCACTCACCGGAGCCATCACTCATCCGAGCCCTCCCTTGCGTACTGAGCCACAGCGTTCCGTGCACGATCCCTCACGAGAGCCATGTGATCATCGAGCGTACGCAGGTTACTTCTAGGTTACGCCTCTTGACCAGGACCCGGTTTACTCCGCATGATACGACGCAACCGATTGCGCTAACGATTGCGCAATCGTTAGCGGAGGTTCTGTGCGTCGTCTAGTTCTGTTTGCCACCGGAGGCACGATCGCCACTCGCAACGCCGTCGGCGGCAGGCGAGTCGAGGTCGGAGCAAGTGAGCTGCTGAAATCCGCCGAGGCCGTCTGGGACCTCGGCGACGTCGAGGTCGAGGTCCGGGACCTCTCCGGCCGGGCGAGCTTCGCGGCGCAGGTGAGTGACGTCCTGGCCCTCGCCCAGGCGGTGCGTTCGGCCGCCGGCGGTGCCGACGGCGTCGTCATCACGCACGGCACCGACACTCTGGAGGAATCGGCGTTCCTGCTGGCGCTGAGCCACTCCGGCCCGGTGCCGGTCGTGCTCACGGGTGCCCAGCGCCCGTTCGACGATCCTGCGCCCGATGGCCCGCGCAACCTCGCGGCCGCCCTGCGATGGGCCGCCGCGCCGCAGGCCCGGGGATCGGGGGTCACGGTGGCCTTCGCCGACGAGATCCTGCCGGCGGTGGGTGTGCGTAAAGCGCACAGCCTGGGGCTGCGCGCGTTCGCCGCCCCTGATCGCGGACCGGTCGGACACGTCGACGAGGCCGGAGTCCGCAGGCATTGGACCGCGCCCGCCGCCGCGTTGCTCGGGGACGGCGTCACCGACCTTCCCCGGGTGGACGTCGTCGCCCAGTATCTGGGCGCGGACGCGACCGCGATCGACGCGGCGCTGTCGAGGGGCGCGCGGGGGATCGTCGTGGCGGGCTTCGGCTCCGGCAACACGACTCCTCCGGTGACCAAGGCCTGCCTGCGCCTGCTGCGCCAGGGAACTCCGGTGGCCCTGACCAGCCGGACGGGCGCGGGTTCGGTCGTCGGCCTGTACGTCGGAGGAGGGGCGGACCTCGCCGCGGCCGGAGCGGTCCTCGCCGGCGACCTGTCCGCCTGGCAGGCCCGCCTGCTCCTCGCCGCGGCACTGTCGGTCGAGGACGCCTCGGCCACACCCGACCGGGTGGCCCGGCGGTGCCGGGACTGGCTGCGCGATGCCGGGGTCACGGCCTGAGACCGGGCAGCGGCTCGATCCCTCTCACTCATGCACGCCGACCCGCTCGACCAGCACGAACAACGGGAACACGAAAGGAATGTGAGCAGCATGGCCAAGGAGATCCTGGTCGCCTACGGAGTCGACGTCGACGCGGTCGGCGGCTGGCTCGGATCCTACGGCGGGGAAGACTCCCCCTGTGACATCTCGCGCGGGCTCTTCGCCGGCGAGGTCGGTGTGCCTCGGATGCTGGAGTTGTTCCGCCGGAGGCAGATCCCGACGACCTGGTTCTGGCCGGGGCACTCCATCGAGACCTTCCCCGAGGAGTTCGACGCCTGCGTCGCGGCCGGCCACGAGATCGGGGTGCACGGCTACAGCCACGAGAACCCCATCGCGATGAGCCGTGAGCAGGAGTCCGCGATCCTGGATCACTGCATCGGGCTGATCGAGGACCGCACCGGCCGGCGACCCACCGGGTACGTCGCGCCGTGGTGGGAGTTCTCGCCGGTGACGAACGAACTGCTGCTCGAGCGCGGCATCAAGTACGACCACTCGCTGATGCACCGCGACTTCGAGCCGTACTACGTCCGCGTCGGGGACTCCTGGACCAAGATCGACTACGACAAGCCCGCCGAGACCTGGATGAAGCCACTGGAGCGCGGCGAGGAGACCGGCCTGGTCGAGATCCCCGCATCCTGGTACCTCGACGACCTGCCCCCGATGATGTTCATCAAGGCCAGCCCGAACAGTCACGGCTTCGTCAGCCCTCGCGAGCTCGAGCAGATGTGGCGTGACCAGTTCGACTGGATCTACCGCGAGTCCGACTACGCCGTGTTCACCATGACCGTGCATCCGGACGTCTCCGGGAGGCCGCAGAGCCTGCTGATGCACGAGCGCCTGATCGATTACATCGGCGGGCACGAGGGCGTCCGCTGGGTGACCTTCGACGAGATCGCCGACGACTTCATCCGCCGCACCCCCCGCGGCTGAGCGTGCCTCTCGGTCGTTTCCCGCGACCGCCTTCTTCTCCCCCCTCCGGGACCTCCCGCCCGGCCCCGCCCGCTTCACAGGGCCGGGCGCAACCGGTCCGCCCCCTCCTTCACAAGAGAGCCGATGTCATGTCCGACCAATCCGATGTCCTGCCGCCAGGGGGCGCACCCCTGGCGCCCCGCATGGTCAGACGCGTGTCGATCGTCTGTTTTCTGGCCTGGGTGTTCAGCGTGTTCGACCACACCCTGTTCGGCACGCTTCTTCCAGAAATCTCCGCCGACCTCGGATGGTCGGCCGGTGAAAGCACACTGGTCGCCACCTGGGTGACCGCCGGCACCTTCCTGGTCTCCCTCACGGTCGGCCCGATGCTGGACCGCTTCGGCCGCAGGCCCGCCCTGATGATCACCACTGCGGGCGCGGCGATCACCTCCGGGCTCAGTGCGCTCACCGGTGGCAAGCTGTCGATGATCGCGGTGCGCTCGTTCACCGGTCTCGGCTACTCCGAGGAGGTCGTGAACAGCGTCTACCTCAACGAGGTGTACGGAAAGAACGGCAAGCGCGGCTTCATGTACAGCCTCGTCCAAAGCGGCTGGCCGGTCGGCGCCCTGCTCGGAGCCGCGCTGACCGCGTTGTTCCTGCCCTCGATCGGCTGGCGCGGCGTGTTCCTCTTCGCCACCCTCCCCGCGGTCATCATCGTCGTGCTCGCCCGGCGTCTCCCCGAGTCGCCGGTGTTCGTGAACATGCGCCACGTGCGCAAGCTCCGCGCGGAAGGCCGCACCGACGAGGCCGACGCCGTCGCCGCGGCGGCGGGAATCGAGTCGGAGCGTGCCGGTGAGCTCCGCGACGTGTTCGCCCCCGGACTGCGCCTGCACACGATCAGCCTGTCCGCGGCGTGGCTGCTCAACTGGATGGGCATCCAGGTGTTCTCCGTGCTCGGCACGACCGTGCTCATCCAGGCCAAGGGCGTCTCCTTCGACAGTGCGCTGCTGGTCCTGATCCTGGCCAACGCCGCCGGCTTCGTCGGCTACCTGGCCCACGGTTACGTCGGCGACCGCCTGGGACGCCGTACCACGATCATCGTCGGCTGGACGATCGGCGGCGTCGTCATGACCGCCATGCTGTTCGGCCCGGCCGGGTTCGTCATCCCGCTCTACGCGCTCGGCCTGTTCTTCCTGACCGGGCCGTACGCGGCACTGCTGTTCTACATGGGCGAGTCCTTCCCCGCGCACGTGCGGGGCATCGGGCCGAACACCGCGCACATCATGGGCCCGGTCGGCGCCATCGCCGGCTCGGCACTGCTGTCGGTGCTCATCGCCGCGGGCCTGTCGATGACCGTGGCCGCCTTCTGCGCCGGCTCGCTCGGGATGTTCGGCTCCGGCATCGCGATGCTCGGCACGCGCAAGGTCGCACAGAACACGGCGGATGACGTCCCTGAGCCGGTACCGGCGGGCGTGAGCACTCATGCGAAGGAGAAACTGTGATGTCAGCGGCAGTACAGCGTGACGACGGCCTTGCCGGGAAGGTCGCGGTGATCAGCGGTGGGGCCAGCGGGATCGGCCGCGCGCTCGCGGTCGCCTACGCCCGCGCCGGCGTGTCGAGCGTGCTCGGCTACCACCCCGGGGACCCGCATGATCCCGCCGAGGCCGTCGCCGAGGTCGAAGCCGCGGGCGGCCGCGTCCTGGCCGTGGCCGCCGACGTCACCGACTCGGCCGCGGTGGACGCGTTGGTCGGCACGGCGTTGCGCGAGTTCGGCCGGCTGGACATCGCGGTGGCCAACGCCGGGATCCTCCGCCAGGCCGGCCTCGCCGAGCTCACCGACGAGCGCTGGGAGGACATGCTCGGCGTCGATCTCACCGGCGTCCTCCGGCTACTGCGTTCGGCCGCGGGGCCGATGCGCGAGGGCGGGGCGATGGTGGCCGTGTCATCGATCGCCGGCGGCGTCTATGGCTGGGCCGGCCATGCCCACTACGCCGCGGCGAAGGCCGGAGTGCTGGGCCTGATCCGCTCGCTCGGCGTGGAGCTCGCCCCACGGGGGATCCGCGCGAACGCCGTCATCCCGGGCCTGATCGAGACCCCGCAGTCGCTCGACGCCAAGAACTCGCTCGGGCCCGAGGGCCTGACCGCCGCGGGAAAGATCATCCCCGCCGGCCGGGTCGGGCGAGCGGACGAGGTCGCCCGCGTCATCCGCTTCCTCACCTCCGACGACGCGGCCTATGTCACCGGTCAGCAGCTCATCGTCGACGGCGGGCTCACGGTCCGCTTCCCGGACTGAGCAGCGATCACTTTTGGAAGGAACCACCATGCGCGACCTGACCGGAGCGGGTGTGCTCGACGGACGCCGCTGCCTCGTCACCGGCGCCGCGAGCGGAATCGGCGCCGCGATCGCCAAGGCCTTCGCCGACGCCGGTGCCACCCTGGCACTGGCCGACCGGGATGCCGTCGGCCTCGAGCGCACCGCGGCCTCGACACAGGCGGCCACGCACCACATCGCCGATCTCGCCGACCCCGTACAGGTCGAATCGATGGTCGACGCCGTCCTGACGGCACATGGCGGTATCGACGTGCTGGTCAACTCCGCCGGAATCCTGACCGAGGTGCCGCTGGTCGAGATGGAGCTGCGGACCTGGCAGCAAATGATCGATATCGACCTCACCAGTGTCTTCCTGACCTGCCGCGCGGTGACCCCCCACATGCTGGCGGCCGGCGGCGGCCGGATCATCAACGTCGCCTCCCAGCTCGGCCAGAAAGGCGGGGAAGGACTCACCCACTACAGCGCGGCCAAGGCCGGTGTCATCGGCTTCACCAAGGCACTCGCCCGAGAGGTCTCGGCCCGGGGCGTGCTCGTCAACGCGATCGCACCCGGGCCCATCGACACGCCGCTCGTCGACGGACTGAGCCCGGAGTGGAAACAGGCGAAGGAAGCCGAACTCCCGCTCGGCCGCTTCGGTCGGCCCGAGGAGGTCGCGCCGACCGCGGTGCTGCTGGCCTCCGATCCCGGCGGGAACCTCTACACCGGGCAGACCCTGGGGCCCAACAGCGGCGATGTGATGGCATAAGCCCGTGTGCGGAGCCTGCGGAACCCCCGCCACCGGGTGGACGGAGCGCATCGCGCCGCTGGGCGCGGGAGCCGCCCAGCGGCGCGCCCGCGCGCTGTGCGCGCTCGTACGGGCCACCGCCGCACCCGGCGCCCGCCTGGCCACGGTCCTGCCGTGGCCGGGCGGGGGGTTGCGACTGGGCGGACCGGGCGGCTGGCGTTTCGCGCCGTCCTTGCTGACAGCCGCGCGGGACCTGACCCGACGACATGGTCCACTCGTCCCGATCCACTCGCCTGTGGCGGCCTCCGCCACCGAGGTGGCCCTGCCGTTCGAGCTGACACCCGATGCCTTGGTCACCTGGTGCGCGGCAGTGGTGGCAGCGGACCCACCCGACGACAGCCCGGTGATCGTGACCGGAGCCGGCCGCGAGATCACCCTGACCCACCGGCACGCGCACATCGCCGACGGTCCCGCGACCGCACCGACGATCCGGACACGACATCCCACGGCACCGCTCGCCGAGCATTGGCGCTCGGTTCTCCACCCGTTCAGAGCCGGCCATTGACTCCCGGCCGGGATACCGGTCCGCGCGGCAGGACACCAAGACGTCACGAACGTCGTTCACCGCCGTTTGCCCGCCGTGATCACAGACCTGCGCGGTCAGCCCCGGCGTCGCGGCGGGATGTGCACCTGGGTGTCCTCGGGCAGGAGCCACACGGGATTGGAGAAGCCCGCGACGTTGCCGGCGGCGTCGCGCACGGTGACGCGGACGTAGCGGCCCCGCCTCCGGTCGGCCAGGATGCCGAGCCTTCCATGCTTGATCGAGGAGGCGGGAACGGTCGTCGTCTCGGTCGCGGGAACGGGCTGCCCCGGGCCCGCGAGGTCGACCTCGCCTTGGACGACCTCCAATGCGCCGCCCCGCGGAAGGTCGGTGGCGGTGATGTCGATCGGGACCTTGGAACGCCTGCCGACCTCCACTCCCCCCATCGGCGGGCCGCCCGCGACCTTCAGGTCCAGCTCACCTCGCCACCGCCCGGCGTGCCAGACCCAGGTGCGGCCGGTGCGCAGCGGGTCGAGGATGTCGGGCAGTTCCTCCGAGGAGGCCCACACCGAGGTGATCCACGGAGTGCCGTCCCCGGACCAGTCGATCCCCATGTGCGCGTCGCTGGTCCCGGTGGCGGTGTAGAACAACGCGTTACGGGCGGTGATGTCGTAGGTGTCCAGCAGCTGGTCGACATCCTGCATGCACCCGATCTCCACGGTGTCACAGCCATGGGCCCCCGTCTCCACGAGGTGAGCGCCGAGCCGACGGCCGTCGGGGGCGTAGTCCAGCGGGTGGTTCAGTGACGCGAGCCCGCCGGAGGCGTGGATGCGCTCGACCATCTGCCGGGCCCGCTCGGGAGAGGTGTCTCGCAGCGGTGGCAGGTCCCCGTAGTCCGGCAGCTCGAGGTCACCGCCGAACCAGTTGATATGCCGGATCAGTGAGACCTCGGTGCTCTGGAACTGGCGGACAGCGGGATAGCGGGCCTTGTAACGGCGCATGAGCTCGGCCTGGAACTTCAGCGGAGCGTCGCCCTCGCGCCTGGAACGGTCGAAGCGCAGCCGGTCCACGACCACACGCGCCTGGTGCCCGCCCTGGCTCAGCGCGCCGATCCGCAGCTGCCACAGTGAGTTGTCACCGGCCTCGAGGTCGGGCCAGCAGTCGGCCACGTCCTCGACCGGACGCAGCACGAGCCGCCGCCAGCCGCCGCCCGGTCCCTCTCCGTCGCGCGGCAGCACCCGTACGCCGAGCAGCGGGTCGGCCGGGTCCGGCGTCATCTCCGTTCGGCCCGGCGTCGGCCCGACCACGTAGCGCAGCCGGTACTGCCCGGCCGGGCGGCCGCCCGTGGCCGGATGGCGAGAGGAGATGATCTCGAGGACGAACACCGCGTCCTCGCCGAGTTCCTCCGCCAGCACGTCCAGGGTGAGGGTGGTGTCATAGAACGACGTCGAGTAGAGCGTGTTCCAGGCTGTGCCGTCCAGCCAGAGCCCTGACGGCTGGGGGCCATCGCCCCGAACGCGCAGCCGCAGCGCCTTGCCGGGCTCCTCGGGACTGTGCGGGTCGGAGACGTACTCCGCGGCGGCGAGCGCGGGTGTCCCCTCCGGGGCCTGCTTCCACTCCCACAGGGTGTGCCCGCTGCCCTCAGTGGGTCCCTCGAACCCGACCGCGGTCGTGTGACCGTGTGCCGACATGCGGAAATCGTGGTCGGTCCACCACAGCACGTCGATTCCCAGCCTGGTGGCCTGGTCGAGATGCGCCGCCATGCTCCCCGTACCCTCGCTCAGGCTGGCGTGGATGTGCATGGCCATGCTCACCGGTTCGAGACCCCGTCGCCCGAGCCCGGTGCCGGCCGAGGCCGGCCTCGCCGTGAAGGGGACCCCCAGGCCACCTACGGCGGCTCCCGCCGTGCCGAGGAACGAACGACGAGACCACGACGCCGACATGACTGCGGACCTCCAGTGAGAAGACGGCCATACCATCACTCGCCGCGACTCTAGTGATCCTCGAAGGCGAACATGCGAACTCCAACGAAACGCACCAACGTGGTGATTTCGGGCGGGCGGCCTCGGGCCGGCAGGCCCACCGCGGGCCGATCCGCGGGCGGCATGCGCCGCGGGCCTCAATCCGCGTCGAAGACACGGCTGACGAGGAAGTCCTCGGGCAGCAGTGTGGTGAGCTCCTCGCGACCGACGCGGCCGCCGGCCGCGAAGAGCCGGCCGGCGTGCCGCAGCCGGGCGCGTTCGAGGGCGTTGCGGACGCTGCGGGCGTTGGCGAAGCGCGGCTGCTCCCGCCGTCGCCGCAGGTAGTCGCGGAACACCGGCACCGTCTCCTGCCCCAGCGCATAGCCAGCGTCGCGCAGCATCATGTCCCCGATCGCCACGAGCTCCTCCTGGGTGTAGTCGGGGAAGTCGATATGGTGCGCGATGCGGGAGCTCATCCCCGGGTTCGAGGCGAAGAAGGAGTCCATCCGGTCCTTGTAGCCGGCCAGCACGACGACCAGGTCGTTGCGCTGGTTCTCCATCATCTGCAGCAGGATCTCGATCGACTCCTGACCGTAGTCGCGCTCGTTCTCGGCGCGGTACAGGTAGTAGGCCTCGTCGATGAACAGCACTCCCCCCATCGCCCGCTTCAGCACCTCCTTGGTCTTCGGCGCGGTGTGCCCGACGTACTGCCCCACCAGATCGTCCCGGGTCACCGCCACGAGATGGCCGCGCCGGAGATGGCCCAGGCGGTGCAGGAGCTCGGCCAGCCGCATCGCGACGGTGGTCTTGCCGGTGCCGGGGCTCCCGGTGAAGCACATGTGCAGGTTCAGGGGCGTGGTGCCGAGGCCGAACCTGGTCCGCAGCCGGTCGACGAGCAGCAGCGCGGCGATCTCCCTGATACGGGTCTTGACGGCGGCGAGTCCGACGAGCTCGGCGTCGAGCGCGTCGAGCACCTCGTCGGCGTGCGACTCCGCCCGCTCCCGCGCCAGGTCGACCGTCGCGTCCCCGGGGAGCGGCCCGGCTCCGTCGCGGGCCGGGCCGTCCCCGCCGTCGTCCGGCGGTCCGGCCACGCCGCCACGGGCCGGCCCGCGCATGTCGAAGGCCGTCACGCCTGCCTCTGCCCGGGGGGACGGTCGAGGACGTACGGATGGAGCCGGTAGCGGATACGGCGATCGCTGGACTCCTCGCGGTCGAGACGGAAGCCCGGCTCCTCGGCCGGCCGCTGGACGATGAACGACAGTGCCGTCGTCTGCCGGGTGCTCGGGTCATAGGCGTTCAGGCGGATGTAGTGCGAGGGGTAGGCGCGGCGGCACTCGTTGATCTCGTAGAGCACGGCCGCCGGGTCGGTCAGGTCGAACATCGGAAGTCCCCACATCTCCCAGTAGGTGTTGCGGGGATGCGGGTCGTCGGTGAACTCCACCGAGCAGGGCCAGCCGTTGCCGAGGGCGTAGGCGATCTGCGCGGTGATCTCCTCGTCGGTGAGGTCCGGTAGATAGGAGAAGGCGCCCTGGGTGATGCGCATGACGGTCCTCAGGAGATCGTGGGCGTCTCGACGACGTCCGGCGTGTCGGTGGACTCGTAGGTGAACGTGACGTCACCCCAGGTGGCGAGCGCGACGTCGAGTTCACGGCTGCGCTTGGCCGCGGCGCGGAGGATGTCGGGGCCCTCCGCCATGTAGTCGCGGCCCTCGTTGCGCGCCTTGATCATCGCTTCGAGCGCGACGCGGTTCGCGGCCGCGCCGGCCGCGATGCCCATCGGATGGCCGATCGTGCCGCCGCCGAACTGCAGCACCACGTCCTCGCCCAGGTAGTGCAGGAGCTGGTGCATCTGCCCCGCGTGGATGCCGCCCGAGGCGACCGGCATCACCGCCGGCATCGACGCCCAGTCCTGTTCGAAGTACAACCCCTTCACCGGGTCGGCGGCGCCGCGGTCGCACCGGAGCGTGTCGTAGTAACCGGCCACGGTGTTCGGATCACCCTCGAGCTTGCCGACGACGGTGCCCGCGTGGATGTGGTCGACCCCGGCGAGCCGCATCCACTTGGCGATCACCCGGAAGCTCACGCCGTGGTTCTTCTGCCTCGTGTAGGTGCCGTGCCCGGCCCGGTGCAGATGGAGGAGGAGGCCGTTGCGCCGCGCCCACCCGGCCATCGACTGGATCGCGGTGTAGCCGACGGTCAGGTCGATCATCACGATGACGCTGCCGAGGTCGCGGGCGAACTCGGCCCGCTCGTACATGTCCTCCATCGTCGCGGCCGTGACGTTCATGTAGTGACCCTTGACCTCGCCGGTGGCCGCCTGCGCCCGGTTGACCCCCTCGATGGCGTGCAGGAACCGGTCACGCCAGCGCATGAACGGCTGGCTGTTGATGTTCTCGTCGTCCTTGGTGAAGTCCAGGCCACCGCGCAGCGCCTCATAGACGACGCGGCCGTAGTTGCGCGCGGACAGCCCGAGTTTCGGCTTGACGGTCGCGCCGAGCAGGGGCCGGCCGAACTTGTTCAGGTACTCCCGCTCCATGACGATGCCGTGCGGGGGGCCCTGGAACGTCTTCACGTAGTGCGGCGGGATCCGCATGTCCTCCAGCCGCAGCGCCTTCAGCGCCTTGAAGCCGAAGACGTTGCCGATGATCGAAGAGGTGAGGTTGGCGATCGAGCCCTCTTCGAACAGGTCGATCCCGTACGCGATGTAGGCGATGTACTGGTCGCCCGCACCCGGCACCTTGTCGACCCGGTAGCACTTCGCCTGATAGTTCTGGTAGTTGGTCAGCCGGTCGGTCCAGACGACGGTCCAGGTCGCCGTCGACGACTCCCCCGCGACCGCCGCGCCCGCCTCCTCCGGCGGCACGTCCGGCTGCGGCGTGATCCGGAACGCCGCGAGCACGTCACTGGGCTGCGGCTCGTAGTCCGGCTGCCAGTACCCCATCTCCGCGTACGACATCACCCCCGCCGACCACCGGTCCGTCATCGCGGCTCCCAGCCGGGCGCGGGGTGCACCACGCGCTGCAGCGCGGGCAGCTCGGACAGGATCATTTCCCGCAGCGACCACCGCAGTTCCTCCGGCACCGGCCCCTCTGTGAGCAGGCCGATGAGGTCCTCGACGGGGTCGTCCGGGCCGTCGCGCAGCTCCAGCAGGTAGCGCTGGAGCCGCCGCCGCTCTCGGATGGTGAAGGTCTCAGGGTCACGCAGGATCGTTGTCACGCCGCCACCTCGCGGGTCTCGTAACTGAAACGGCCGTCGCCGAAGTCGGCGATCAGGGGAAAGGGGAGGCGCCTCGGCCGCGGACAGGAGCGGCCGAGATGCGCTTCGAACTCCTCGCGGAAGGTCTCGACGGCGCTGCGCACGAGCAGGTCCGCCCCGGCCGGAAGAGCGCAGCGCCGCCCGCCGGTGACGGTCTCGCACCTGGCCAGCACCGCCCGCAGATCGGCCTGGCCGCCGGCGCCCCGCTCGATCCGTTCCAGGCCGTCCGCGATGGCCGTGCACCCGCGCTTGCACGCCGGGCACTGGCCGCAGGACTCGTCGGCGAGGAAGCGGGCGAAGCCGAGGGTCACCGCCACCATGCAGGCCGTGTCGTCATAGACGGCGAACCCACCGGAGCCGAGCGCGGAGCCGGCCGCCCGCATCAGGTCGAAGTCCAGCGGAGTGCCGAACCGCTCCGGCGGGAGCGGGGCCGCCGAGGCGCCGGGGACCACCACCTTGATCCTCCGGCCTTCGCGGGGTCCGCCGCCGACCAGGCGCACCAGCGCGTCCAGCGAGAGCCCGAGCGGCAGCTCGTACATCCCGGGCCGGCGTATGTCGCCACAGAGCGTGAACACCATGCCGCCGGGTGAGCCGGGCGTTCCGCTCTCGCGGAACCAGTCGGCGCCACGCCGGAGGATGAGCGGGAGATTGGCCAGCGTCTCGACATTGTTGACCACGGTCGGGTTGGGCCGGCCGGACCGGGCGAACAGGCCGACCTGGTAGGGGGGCAGGATCCGCGGCAGCGCCTCGCGGCCCTCGATCACCTCCACCGCGGCCTTCTCCTCGCCGAACAGGTAGTCGTCCGGCCCGGCCGTGATCTCGACCGGCACCCGGACGGGCATCTCGGCCATCGCCCGGCGAAGGGCCTCGATCTCCCTCTTCGACCTCTCCTTGATCACGATGTAGGCCTTCACGGCGCCGATCGCGTACGCGGCGATGGCGATGCCCTCGAGCACCTGGTAGGGGTTGCGGCGGATGATCCAGCGGTCCTTGAAGGTCGCCGGTTCGCCCTCGGCGGCGTTGCACACCAGGTAGCGGGTCTCGCAGGGGTGCGCCCGCACCGACTGCCACTTCTGGCCGGTCGGGAAACCCGATCCCCCGCGGCCACGCAATCCCGACCGTCGCACCTCGGCGGTCACCTGGGCCGGAGCGCGGGTAAGTGCGGCCGCCAGCCCCTGCCCGCCGCCGCGCGCCAGGTATTCGGCCACCGAGCGAACCGGCTCGGTGAGCGCCGGCAGGGGTTCGTTCATCGGTCACCCGACTTGGCCTCGGCCGCGTGCTCGGCGGCCTGGTTCAGCAGGTGATAGGTGATGAAGAGCTGGGTGATGGCCAGCGAGTCCGAGTGCCGCAGCCGGGTGCCCTCGAGGAACAGGCCGATGTCGTCGCGCTGGAGGTGGTGGTCGAAGCTCATCCGCTCCCACAACAGCGACTCCACGTAGGCGGTCTCCTCGGGCGCGATGTCGCCGGTGATGCTCAGCAGGTCGGCTGGATGACCCTCGTCGCGGCCCAGCGCCACCCGGATCGAGGAGCACCCGTCCGCCGCCGCCTTCTGGGCGACCTCGGTGAGGTCCCGGTGCGAGATCGTGGGGCGCAGCACCATGCGAGCGGAGAATCCGGAGCCCCCGGCCTCCGGCGGTTCGAACCGCACCACCAGTGAGGCCCATTCGCGCTGCGGGCGGATGAAGGCCGCGGAGTCCGGTTCTCGCCGCTGCAGATCGGAGAGGACCTGGGCGGGCGTGTAGCCGCGCTCGGTACAGTCCCGTTCGACCTTCCAGCGCCGCCGCAGTTCCTCGGGCGGGTCCAGGAAGACCTTGATCATGAAGCACTCGCGCAGCCGTTTGGTGGCCAGGCCGAGCAGCCCCTCGACCACGACGAACGGCCGCGGCGCGACGTACTCCGGCGGCGCGAACCCGCCGATCGAGTGGTCGTAGACCGGCTTCATCACCGGTTCGCCGGCGGCCAGCAGCCGCAGGTGCTGGGCCATCACGTCCATGTGGTTGCAGTCCGGATGCAGCGGCGTGATGTCCAGCTCACGGCGCTGCGCCCGATCGAAGCGGTGGTAGTCGTCGGTTCGGACCACGGCGATGCGCTCGTCGCCCAGCAGCCGGACGATCCCGGCGGTGAGCGTGGTCTTTCCCGCGGCGCTGTCGCCGACAATCGCAAGCATGACCGGTTTCACAGAGCCGTCCCTCTCAGGTTCCTGCTCCGAACGTACGAGCCGCGCGGGCCACCGCCCATGCCCCGGGCAGGGGGAGATCGGGGTGAGACCGCCCTCCCCCGGGTGGGTGGCTCAACGGCTCAACGGCTCAACGGCTCAACGGACGATGCCGCGGCGGAGGGCGATGGAGACGGCTTCGACGCGGTCGCGGGCCTCGAGCTTGCGGAGGACGGCCTTCACGTGGGTGCGGACGGTCTCCTCCGATATGAACAGGGCGCGCCCGATGGACCGGTTGTCCAGCCCCTTGACCAGCTGGGTGAGGACCTCGCTCTCGCGCGCGGTGAGCCCCAGATCGGCGCCCGGCCAGTGGCGTTCGGTGCCCATCTCGGCCAGCCGCAGGGCGATCCGGCCGCCGAGCGCCGGGTCGATGACGACCTCGCCGGTCCGCACGGCCTGCAGCACCGCGACGATCTCTTCTGGAGTCGCCTTCTTGAGCATGTAGCCGCGGCCGCCGGCCCGCAGCGCCTCGAAGACGTACTGCTCGTCCTCGTACACGGTCAGGAACACGACGCTGACCGCGGAGTGCCGGTCGACGATCATGCGACACGCGTCCAGCCCGCTGCCGCGCCGCAGGCGTACGTCCAGGAGCACCACGTCCGGGTGGACGGCCTCGATGACCGACAGCGCCTGCTCGGCGTCCTCGGCCTCACCGACGATCTCGAGCTCCGCGACGCCGCGCAACATGGCGCGCAGCCCCTCGCGTACCACCCGGTGATCGTCGACGACGAGGACGCGGATCGGATCGCTCATGGCCGCTCTCCGCTCACGCCGGGGATCAGCACGGTGATCACCGTTCCGCGGCCGGAGGCGCTGTGCACGCTGAGCCGGCCCCCGGCGAGGGAGACCCGCTCGGCCATGCCCGTCAGCCCGAACGACATCCGGGAGCGTCCCCCGGCCGGGTCGAAGCCGCACCCGTCGTCACCGACGACCAGGACGACGTGCGGCCGCTCCTCGTACAGGGCGATCTTGACGCGCCGCGCACGCGAGTGCCGGCAGATGTTGGTGATCGCCTCCTGCGCGACGCGGTACATCACCACTTCGTGGTGGGCGGGCAGCGCGACGTCGTCCGCGACGTCGAGCTCGAGGGTGTGTCGGCCGGCCAGCTGCCGGTACGCGAGCGCCCGCAACGCGGGGGCCAGGCCGAGGTCGTCGAGGACGGACGGGCGCAGGTCGTGGATGGCGTTGCGCGCCTCCCCGAGAGCCTCGTCGACGAGGAGCTTGGCCGCCTCGAGCTCGCGCGCCGCCTGCGCCCGGTCGGTGGCGAGGCTGCGGCCACATGCCAGCAGGCGATACCAGATGGACACGAGCTGCTGGGTCACACCGTCGTGGATCTCGGTCGCGACCCGGCGGCGCTCCTCCTCCTGCGCCTCGATCGTCCGCCGCATCATCCCGGCGAGCGCCGCCTCCTTCTCGGCGAGCGCCCCGAACAGGCCGGCGTGCTCGATCGCTCCTGACACCAGGGAGGCGGTGAGTTTGAGCAGGTCGAGGTCGAGGTCATGGTCGCGGCGCTCGCGCGCGTGCACGTTCAGCACGCCGAGCAGATCCCCGGACCGGGCCACGAGCGGAACCGAGATCATCGACGTGTAGCGCTCACCCTGCAGCTCGGGGAAGTACTTGTAGCGCGGATCCGCCCACTTGTCCTCGGGGATGACGACGACCTGCCGGTGCTCGGCGGTCCACCCGGTGACGCCCTCGCCGAGCCGCAGGCGCACCTCTCCGACGGCGCTGTGCAACGATGGCGACGCCGCGCGGAGCACCAGGCAGTCGTGGGCCGGATCCCACAGATGAAGCACGCACACATCGCCGCCGGTGGCGTCGGTGACCAGATCGATCACCGAGGCGAGCACCGCGTCCAGTTCGGCGTCAGAGGTGAGGGCCGCGATGACGCCTCGCAGCAGCCTGTTCTGCGAGACCGCGAGGGCCTCTTCCACGGCCAGCACCTCCATGAGGCGAGAAGAACCGCATCACCGCCGCCCGGCGAACAGCCGTCGCCTTTGGTCCGTTGTCGCGAACATATGGTTCTTTCGCCGTGCGGAGAAGACGCAAGCCTTGATCACTTCCCGGACCTGTCAATGTCCCGCCGGGTGAAGTGGTGGACGTCTTCTGGTTCATCGACCACTACGAGCGGGGCTGCGAGGAGCAGGGCATCCCCGTCAACCGGACGCTCTACCCCTGACCCGGATCCGGGCCACGGCCGGGGATCGCGGCGGCGGGCTTCCGGTCACCGGAAGCCCGCCGTCCTCCGAACCGGCTCCTCCCGCCACGTCCTCGGCGACAGGGCGGACAGGAGGAACCGGCGATGGGGATCCTCATCGACACGGCGGCGCTGCCACCGGCCGAGCGGTTCGACCGCTGGGGCGAGGAACTGGCCGGCCACTTCTTCCCGGTCGGGGTGCGCCGTCCCGACACGTCGCCGTTCACGGGACGGCTGGAGCACTACGTGCTGGGTCCGCTCATGGTCCACGTGGCCAAGGCCGGCGCGTGCACGCCCTTCGCACCGCGAAAGGGGTCACGCAGGGTGACCCCGAGCAGCTGCAGCCGCACGTCCTCAAGCGCGGGCGGTGCCGGGTCGCCCAGCATGACCGGACCGCCACCATCACCGCCGGCGACCTGACCAGCTTCGACTCGTCGCGGCCGTTCACCGTACGCGCCGAACGGCACGAGGTGGTCATTTTCAGCTTTCCCAAGGTCCTGCTCGGCGCGCACGCGGACCGTCTCGGCAGGCGGACCGCGACGCGCGTGCCGCGTGACTCGGGCCTCGCCCGGCTCGCGGTGGAGTTCCTCTGCGGGCTCGCGGACGGGCTCGGCGACGGCAGCGTCCCCGAAGGCGACGGCGGCCTGGCCGACAGCGTCGTCGGCCTGTTGCACGCGCTCTACAGCGACGATCCGCACGCGGGCGTACGGGTCGCGCCGCCGTCGGTGGCGTCGCTCCTCGTACAGGTCAGGTCGTTCATCGAGCGGCACCTACGGGAACCCGGCCTCACTCCCCAGCGGATCGCGGCGGCGCACTTCATCTCCATCCGCTATCTCCACAAGCTGTTCGAGGGTGAGGAGCTGAGGGTCTCCCGGTGGATCCAGCGGAGGCGGCTGGAGCGGTGCAGGCGTGATCTCGGTGATGCCGCACTGGCCGGGGACTCCGTCCAGACCATTGCACGACGGTGGGGATTCACCGACGCGAACCCCTTCAGCCGGGTGTTCAGCGCGGCCTACGGATGTTCGCCGAGACGCTTCCGCGAGCTGGGCCCGCCCGCCGCCTTTACGCTGTAGATCACTACGTTCGGACCGGAGCGAGGATCGGGCATACGGCGAGTGGCTCGCCGGGCCAGGGCAGGCCCCGTCCCGCGACAGGGCCCACCTGGATCGCCGCGATGCCGGGGACCGGCACCGCGTCAGGAACGCCCCGCGCCTTCAGGCCGTCCATTCGTGATCTCAATGCGGTGCCCCCGGCCCTCCTGGGCCTTGGGGATCTGGACGGTCAGGACCCCCTCGTCCAGTGACGCCTCCACGTTTTCCGCGTCCACATCGGAGGGGAGTGAAGTGTGGTAGTGGAACCGCCCCACCCGGACTCGCAGCGCATTGGAACCTTCTTCTTCTTCACGAACCTCGCCGTTGACGCACAGTTCGCTGTCACGGACCTCGACGTCGATGTCGTCGGGTGAGATCCCGGGCAGCTCGAGTCTGATGACGTAGGCATCGTCGGTCTCGGCGATCTCCGAGACCGGCACCCACGGACGTTCCGCCTCGGTCCCGGCCGTCTGCTCGATCAACCCTCCGATCCGGTTGAGCAGCTCCTGCGCGTCCGCGAAGGGATCCCGCCGCAACATCGGGGCCGGCTCCCCTTGATGCACTCGGCCACCCCTGGCGCGCCTCATCGGAACTGTCATGACATCCCCCTGTTTTCGTCCCCGAAGGAGCCTGGAAACCCTCCATCGTCCCCGGGAGGAACCTCGGCTGCGACCGAGCACGAACCTGCGCGGCCACGGGCGCAGTGGTACTTGCGCAGTGACAGATACCCGGACGTGTCGTCGACAATCACAGGATGTCCACGCATACCGCGGTGATGACCGGGGCCCCGGGCGAGTCGGTGCTGTCGCGCGTGGTGCGGGTCCTGGAGGCGTTCACGCCCGAGGACAGGACCTTGCGGATCTCGGAGATCACGCGGCGGGCCCGGCTGCATGTGGCGCACGGCGCTACCGGCCTTCGAGGAGGATGGGTCGTGGACCGACCTCTACGGTGTCGCCGGGGGTGATCGGGGCGGTGGTGCCGTCGAGCCGGCGCACGGTGTGGAGGTCGGGCGGAGCGATCGTGGCCGCCGTTCCCTCGTGGGTCCAGCGGATGACGGCGGGATGGGCGCGGCCGGAGGAGCCGTCACTCAGGACGAAACCGCACTGCCACACGTTGGCGGGCAGCCCGAGGGCTACGCCCCGCCCGCACTCGCGGATATGGGCATGGGACAGCCATCGCTGCAGCCGTTCCACCGCCAGGGCGGCTCTGGTCGGAGCGCCTTCCTCCGCCTGCAGGACCAGGGGGAGCCGCGCGGTCCCCCAGGCGTAGAAGTAGGTCCGCTGCAGATTGAGCGCGGTGCCGTAAAGCCCGGTGAGATAGAAACGCACCGCGTTGTCGACGGCCTTCTCCTCGTCCAGCGGCCGCTGGAGCGTGATGTCATAAGTGGTGCCGGTGCTCCACAGCGGGAGATGCGATCCGGCCTGGTGCATCGTGCGGTCGACGACCTGCAGGATCTCGAGCATGGTCTCCGGGGGATCTGACGGGTTGCGCTGGTGGAGCTTGATGCTCGCGACGTCACAGTATTGATAGCCGCCGAGGCCGGCGAAGCGCTTCAGGAAGTCGCGTCCTTCGGGTGTCCACAGCCGTCCCATTCCGGGACAGACCACAAGCGCCCGGGGGTCGGCCTTCTTGATGACGCGGTGGGCGCGGCGGGTCATTTCCACAAGCACCGTCGGGGCACCGGTGAAGTAGCGCGGATCATTTCCGATCGGCCACAGCTCGTAGCCTTCGATACGGCCCCGATAGCGGTCGGCCAGTGCCCGCACGAACGCGTCCCAGTCGGCCAGGCGGTCGGGCGCAGCGGCACGGGCCCCGTCGGGATAGGGCATCCGGGGGGCTTGCGGGGCCGCCCAGCCGGGGGTGCCGCCGAGCACGAACAGGGCCGGCAGGCCGACGCGATGAGCACCCGACACGAGCCGATCGAGTGTGGCCCAGTCGAACCCGCCTCGGCGAGGCTGGAGGTCGGCCCAGCGGGTCTCGCTGTCCCAGAACCTCACCGCGCCCACCCCGAAGCCCGGCATCTCCCCGGTGTCGGTGCGCATCGTGACCCCGAACCTGGCGGACTCCACGGGCACGGGCGAGCCGACCCAGCTCGGGCCGGTGACCCACTGCGGCATCGCCCGGACGCGGGGGTTATCCGGCCGGATGACGGGGGCCGCGGTCAGCGTGACCGCCAGCACCGCCAGCAGGCAGACTGCGGCGATGACCCGGGGGCGGGTCAGCCGCACGGATGGCCTGGCCTCACGAACGGGCGATGGGGAAGAGGGAACCGGCTCCCCCGTGTCGGGAACCGCCCGCGTCGCCTCGCCGGCCGCGGCCGTTCCGTCCTCCTGCCGCGATCGGTCCTCGGCGACCGCCCACGCACTCAAGACCTCACGCAGTTCGTCCGGATCCGCACCGCATGCCTTGGCGATGCGGATGACCATCTCCGCATCGGCCGGCGCGCTTCTGCCGGTGCAATAGCGGTGCAAGCTCGAACTGCTGGTGAACGACCTACGGGATAGTTCCGTATAGCTGTATCCGCTACGGTCCTTCAGCTTCTGGAGCAGATCCGTCAGCGTTGGTCTCGTCCCCGACTCGTCCAGGATCCGGCTCCCGTCGCGCTATCGCAGCGTCCCCCACCATGCAATACGAGGCGTACTGGGTGAGCATGCACGGATCCTGGCAGCGGGTGGGCGCCAACGTCTACACCAGGATCCACAACGACGAGAACGCGCACTGATACCAGGAATCGGACGGGGTCAACTGCTACGTCTCATACGGCTGACGGCTGACGGCCGCGTGGGTCATCTTCCGTTCATCTCGCGTGCGTAGCGTCTCCCGGTCGGAATACCCAAGCGAGGAAGACAAGGCATGAAACGTCCACGCATGCGCACACTGACCGCCGCTCTGTCGGCCGCCCTGATCGCCGGCGGAGCGGCGACGGCCAACGCCGCTGAGCCCGCCGGTTCCGTGACCGGGCCGGCCACCGAGAGCCACTCCCCCGCGAGCGCCCACGACCACAGTCACCTCAAGGACGGCGCTCTCGCCCGCGGCGTCGCCGCGGCCGACCGCAACACCACGTGGACGCTCACCGGCAGGCTCAAGCTTGGCTTCCCGACCTACCACACCGAGGGGCTGGCCTTCGCGGGCGACCGGATGTTCCTGTCCGCGGTCCAGATCACCGAGCCGACGAAGAAGTACCCGAGCCTCCAGGGCGGCTACGACCGTACGCCCGGCAAGGGGATCGGCCACCTGTTCGTCATGGATCGCCAGGGCAAGCTACAAAAGGACATCGTCCTGGGCGAGGGCGACATGTACCACCCCGGCGGCATCGAGTCCGACGGCAGGAACATCTGGGTCGACGTCGCCCAGTACCGTCCCGACAGCAGCGCGATCATCTACCGTGTCGACGCCACCACACTCCAGGTGCACAAACAGTTCCAGGTCAAGGACCACATCGGCGGCATCGTCCTGGACAGGGCGAACGGCCACCTCGTCGGCAACAACTGGGGCTCGCGGCGCTTCTACGAATGGACTCCGGACGGCAGAACCGTCACGACATGGGACAACCCCAGCCACCTCATCGACTACCAGGACTGCCAGTACGTCCCCGACCGCAAGATGATCTGCGGCGGGGTCACCGAACTCCCCCGGACGCCGGCCGCGGGCGGCAGCGGAGCCACCTATGAGCTCGGCGGCATCGGCCTGGTCGACCTGCGCAGCCATGCCATCGTCAACGAGATCCCCTTCCAGCAGTGGTCCGGCGCCGGTCACGTGATCACACGCAACCCCGTGAAGATGGCGGCCGACGGCGACCGGCTCACCCTCTGGGCCGCCCCCGACAACGGCGAGGAGGTCAACGGCACCGAGCTGTTCACCTACCAGGCCACCGTCACCCCGGTCACCGGCTGACCAGATCGCGAAGAACCCCGCCCGGATGCCGGTTGCCTACGGAAGGCCTGTTCCAGCAGTTCGATGTCGTTGCTCGTCCCGGCGCCACGTCCGCTCGCCCGCTCAGATCCTCCGGCCGTCGCCGTCGTGACCGGCACCTTGGTCGGGCCGCCGGTCTCAGGTCCGGAGTTCGAGTCCGGGCTGAGCGTCCGGGAGCCCGGCCCGCTCTGGGGTGGCGGTGGAGCGGCGGGGAGGCGTGGCGGGATGCCGCCGCTCGCCCATCTCGAGAGTGCGCATGGAGGCCGCCAGCGCCAGCGGGACCGCGATCGCCAGGGCGATGGCCGGGATGGCGATACCGGAGTCGTTCACCGCGCCGCCCACTACGGCGGTGATGAACGTCCCGGTCAGCCCTGCGCGCAGC
>DASYNF010000100.1:0-50756 GCA_036008685.1 Actinomadura sp.
GGGTTGGGTAGATGGAGCCAATGATCGTCGGTTCGGACGAGGCGAGAATCTTGGCGCGTGGCCATGGGACCTTCCGGGTCGCTGAACGGCATCGCCGTGGCAGGGGCGAGACGATGAGATGACAAGGAGGGCGGGCGTGCCGCCACGCCTCCGGTTCAGCGGCCGCGAGGTCGGAATCGACCGTAGCAAGGCGGCCTGATCAGGTCGATCGGATTTCTCCCGAGGAGGCCGGGTCCGCCGTGCCCCTCCGTCACCTCATCGGAGGCCGGTCCCATCGCGGGCGGGTCTCGCCGGTGTCGCCCGTGTCCTGGGGTGCCACACGCGGCGGAACGGGCGCCCGGGCCGGACGGACCGCGGGCCGGGAGCGCCGCCGGGCGGCTCCCGGAGTGCGGGGGTCACGGGCGTGGCCGGCCGAGGTAGCGCGTGACGATCTCTGCGACGAGCCCGGCCACCGCCTCGGGCGGCTCGGCGGGAAGCAGGACGTGGCTGAGGGTCAGGCGGACGGCGGCGTCGGCGATATCGGTCACGGCGCTCCGGTCGAGCTCCGGCCAGTGCCGGCCCGCGTGGCCGACGATGCGCGCCCGTGCGGCGAACAGCAGTGGCTCCGCGCGCGTGGTGAACAGCGGGAGCATCTCCTCGCTGCCGGCGCCGGTGAGTATGGCCTTCTTGAGCGGGTCGTCCGCGGCGGTCTTGAGGGTGAAGGACACGGCGGCGGCGACCGCCGAGCGGACGTCCCGGTGTTGCGACAGGGCTTCGTCGACCCCGTCGAGGTAGGCGTCGTTGTGCCGGAGGAACACCGCCTCGGCGAGGCGCCATTTGTCGGTGAACTCGTTGTAGACGGTCTGCCGGCTCACGCCCACGGCGTCCGCCACGTCCTGCATCCGCACCCCCCGGTAGCCCCGCCTGGCGAGGAGCTCCGCGGCGGCTTCGAGCAGCGCGTCCCGCAGAGACCGCTCCGGCCGTGTGCCCATGGTGGCGTTCCTCCCAGAGGTCTCGTGCTCCGGCTGTGCCGGCACAGGGTGCCAAGCGAATAGCCTGGCCGATCCGCGCGTCAAGTCGTACCGCCGCGGAGCGCCGCCGGGGGCCGGGTCCGGCTCGCCCTCGGGGTTCTCAGCCGGGTCGCCCGCGTCCGTGTCCGCCACCCCGGGCCGGGTTCCGGCCCGCCGGGCGGCGGTAGAGCTTCGCGAGCTCGACGACCGCGTAGGCGGCGAGGGCGACCGCGGCGATGCGCAGCCAGGACCCCGTGCCGAGAGGTGTGGACTCGAACAACCTGTTCAGCGAAGGAACGTAGGTGTAGACGAGCTGAACGGCGACCAGCCCCAGGGCGCCGGCACCGACCCACGGGTTCCGCCTGATCGCGCTCCACAGCCGCGGCCGGTGCAGTGACAGGCAGTTGAAGACATAGGTCAGCAGGGTCATCGCGAACAGGTTGACGACCACGGTGCGTGCCATGGGCACGGTGGCGCTCCTGGCCAGCTCCCAGTAGAACAGCCCGAACGCGCCGGCGAGCAGGATCGCCGAGACCAGGAGGATCCGGGCCACCAGGTCGACGGAGAGGATGGGGCCGGCGGGATCCCGTGGAGGACGCCGCATGATGTCAGGCTCGCCGGGTTCCACGGCGAACGGAAGGCCGAGCACCAGCACGGCCGTCATGTTCAGCCACAGGACCTGGAGCGGGAGGATCGGCAGCTCCGTCCCGCCGGCGATGGCCGCGACGAGCACCAGGCCCAGCCCGATGTTGGCGGGCAGGGCCCAGACCATGAACTTGACCAGGTTGTCGAAGACGGCGCGGCCCTCCTCGACGGCCGCCTCGATGGAGGCGAAGTCGTCGTCGGTGAGCACCATGTCGGCGGCCTCCTTGGCGACGTCGGTTCCGTCCCTGCCCATGGCCACGCCGATGTCGGCCTGTTTGAGGGCTGGGGCGTCGTTGACGCCGTCCCCGGTCATGGCGATCACGTGCGTCTTGTGCTGTAGAGCCTGGACCAGCCTGAGCTTCTGCTCGGGCGAGACCCGGGCGAACACGGTGGTGCGGTCGGCGGCCTCGGGCAGGAGCTCGGCCGGACATGCCTCAAGGTCGGCTCCGGACATGACCGGTCCCACGAGCCCCAGGGGCGCCCCTATCGCCCGTGCGGTCGCGGGGTGGTCACCGGTGATCATCTTTACCTGGATGCCCGCCGTCAGACACGCGCGTACGGCGTCCGCGGCCGCGTGGCGGGGCGGATCGTGCATCGCCTGCAGGCCGAGGAAGACCAGCCGCGGGAGCTCCCCGAGGGTCACGGTGTCCGTGCTCACGTCGGCGCGGGCGAAGGCCAGGACCCGCAGGGCCCGGCCGCCGAGGCCCCGCGCGGTCCGCAGCACGCCGTCGCGGTCCAGCGGGCCGGTCCGCCCGTCCGGTCCGCACTCGGCGTCGCACAGCGTCAGCACCTGCTCGGCCGTTCCCTTGAGATAGATGACATTGTGGCCGGGACCCGCGCGATGGAGCGTGGCCATGTATCGCCGCTCGGCGGTGAAGGGCACGGTGTCCAGCCGTGGCGGCGCGGTGACGCCGGCCTTGGCCGCGCTCGTGACCAGCGCTCCCTCGGTCGGGTCCCCCATGACCTCCCACCCGGCCCCATCGCGCACGACCCGGGCGTCGTTGCAGGCCAGCCCCGCCCGCAGGCACTCGCGGAGCGCGAAGTCGTCCTCGGCGGGCCGGATCTCGCCCTCCGGCGCGTAGCCCACTCCCGTCACCTCGTAGGTCCGTCCGGCGGCGACCACAGCCACCACGGTCATCCGGTTCTCGGTCAGCGTGCCGGTCTTGTCCGTGCAGATGACCGTGGTGCTGCCGAGGGTCTCCACGGCCGGCAGCCTCCGTACGATCGCGTTGCGGCGGACCATCCTGGCGACCCCGAAGGCCAGGGTGATGGTCACGACCGCCGGGAGCCCTTCGGGGATCGCCCCGACCGCCAGGGCGACCGCCGCCGTGAGCATCTGCGCCGCCGGCAGGCCGCGGGCCAGGCCGATGACGAAGGTCGCGGCGGCGAGTCCGAGGATGGCCATGGTGACCAGCCGGCCGAACCTGTCGATCTTGCGGGTCAGCGGAGTCTGCGGCTTGACGGCCTCGCCGACCAGGCGGTGGACGAGACCGAGCTCCGTGGCGGCCCCGGTGGCCACCGTGATCCCCATGCCGCTCCCATGGCTCACGAGCGTCCCGGAGTAGGCCATGTTGCGCCGGTCCGCCAGAGCCGCCCCGGGGAGCGGACGCGGGTCTTTCGGCACGGGCACGGACTCACCCGTCAGGGCGGACTCGTCGACCTTCAGGTCCCTGGTTTCGGTGAGGCGCAGATCCGCGGGGATCTTGTCCCCCGGCTCCAGCATCACCAGGTCACCCGGCACCAGTTCCGCGGAGGGCAGGCGGAACCGCAGCCCCCCGCGGACCACGGTGGCCGCCGTGCGAGTCACCGCGGTGAGCGCGGCCAGCGCCTGTTCGGCGCGGGACTCCTGGGCGAATCCGACGGCGGCGTTGATCAGGACCACGCCGAGGATCACTGACGCGTCCACGACCTCGTTCAGCAGCGCCGTCACCGCGGCGCAGGCCAAGAGCACATAGATGAGAGGGTTGTGGAACTGCAGCAGCAACCGGGCTACCGGGCCCCGGCGCCGCGGTGACGGCAGGGTGTTGGGCCCGTACCGGATCCGGCGGGCCGCGGCCTCGTGGGGACTCAGCCCCGACTCCGCGTCGCCGCCGAGATGCCGCACGACCTCGGCGGCCGGGCGTTCGTGGTGCTCTGGCGTTGCCTGGGCCGTCATCTGCGCTGTCACCCCCCAGGTGCGGGTGGCGCTGGGCCACCGTACGGACCCGTCCTTCGACGCTATGCGCCGGCGTGGTCCCGGGTGAGGGCCGAAAGCCCAGGGCGGAGGTCCGGAGGGCCCGCCGGCTCAGGGGCCCGCGGGGGTGAGGCCCCTGCGCGCGAAGGTCCTGGCCGGCCGAGGACCAATGCCCCTGGAGTGTCACGCCCCCCGGACCCAGGATGGAGATGCATCCGCTGGAGCGGAACATCGCCTCCCGCCGACGGTGCGGGGCGTTGAAGCGGCCCTGTGGGCCGTGAAGTCGAGAAGACTGAGCGCCCGTCCTCGGTGGGGGGCCGGCTTCAGCGGATGTTCGTCCACGCACGGGCGTGTGCGTGCCTCTTCTTTTCCCGGCACGGTCCTTCCGGGGTGGGCCTTCTCGCCGGGTGTCCTGACCTCCCGGTCCGCTGTTCCCCTTTACGCGCTCCAGGTCGCGCGGGAGCGGCCGGTCCCGCCGAGGAGGCGCAGGTTTCGAGCGGACCTGCCGAGGAGCACGCCCATGTGCCCACGCTGCCCCGGCGCCGATGGGCACGCCGATCCGCGCAGTAGGTATCTCCGGCCCGGCCGGCCGCGGCCTTCAACGCGTGGTGATGAGCAGACCGCGGGCCTCACGGGCGGCCTTGGCGATGGTCGAGGCGCCGTCGCCGGTCCCGGGGCCGCCGCCGAGCGCGTGTGTGAGCAGCCGGACCGCCTCGGCCAGAAGGGCGGTGCGGGCCTCCAGTATGCGGATGCGGTTCTCGAGAACGGCCCGGGAGGGGCCTCGTGTCCGGAAGGCTATCTGCCTCGTCATGGTGTGCTCCTCGCGTCCCGTCACCCCGGGGCTACCCGGCTCCCTCTCAGGGTCGGCGGTGCGGGACCTCGCCTGCAGGGACCTTCGTCACCATTCACCGGTCCTGTGGGCCCTATACGGCGCCGTGGCCCGCGCGGAGGCTGGGAGGGGGAGCCGAGGAGCGGAGGCGGGCTCATGTCCTTCACCGGAGCCGACAGGCTTCATCGTGGTGTCCGCACGGCCGCCGACCCGCCCTGGCAGCCGGTCCAGGGCGGTTCCCGCTCCGGGGGCACCAGGCCATGATCCCCTACGGCGGCCGGATCGGCGAGCTCCTCGGCATGCGCTCCCAGCAGCCGGACGTCCTGTCGGTCTATCTGAGAATCGAGCCGGATCCGGCCGGGCTCCGGAGCGCGCCGACGAGGCTCGAGGCGGCGCTCGACCGGCTCGCCGAGGAATGCCCGGACATGGGCCCGGGCCGCCGCAAGGCCCTCATGACGGACATGGAGGCGGTCCGGCCGGCGGCCGAGCGGGCGAGGGAGTGGCTGGGAAGGGTGCCACTGAGAGGGGTGGCCCTGTTCGCGGCCAGCGGCCTCGGCCTGTTCGACGAGGTGCGGCTGCCCTCTCGCCCCGTCGAACTCGCGGTCCTGGACACCCGGCCGTATCTGCGGCCGCTCCTGGCGCTCCACGCGCGATGCGAGCCCTACTGCGTGGTGGTGGTGGACGCGGAACACGCGTGGATAGCGACCTCGGGTCCTGACGGCGTGCGTCAGGACACCCGGTTGACCACGGCCAGGCCGCGAAAGCCGGACTACGGCGGCTGGCACGGGCTGGTCGAATACCGGGTCCGCAACCGGGCCGAGCACCTTTACCATCGGCATCTGCGCCGTACGGCCGACCTGGTCCGGCAGGCGATGTGCGAGCGCGGGGCCCGGATCCTGGTCGTGGGCGGGCATGAGTACGCCGCCCCGGGATTCCTCGCCGAACTCACCCCCGACCTGCGCGACCGCGTGGCCGGGACCTTCGTCATCGATCCGCACACCATGACCATGCCCCGGGTGCGCGACCTCGCCGAGGACGTGATCATGCGGTTCCTTGCGGGCGAGGCCCGCCGGCAGGTCGAGGAGACCGTCGACGAGCACGCCGCGGGCGGGCTCGCGGTCACCGGTCTGGAAACGTGCCTGGACGCCGTGGGGGAACGGGCCGTCGAGCAGTTGTTCGTGCGGGTGGACGACCGTGCCGGGGGATACGCCTGTGACCGGTGCGGCGTCGTATCGCTGTCGGCGGGACCCTGCGCCTCCTGCGAGGGGCGCACGAGGACGGTCCCCGACATCATCGGCGAGGCGATGGTGCTGGTGATACAGGCCGGCGGGGCCGTGGAGCAGGTGTCCGGCGGGACGGCTCTGGACGGCGCACGGGCGGCCGCGCGTGTGCGCTTTCCGGTCGCGCCGGCCGCGGCCGACGCGTCGTCCTCAGCGTCTTGAGCGTGGTCAGCAGCAGCGTGGTCAGCAGCGTGGTCAGCGCGTCGGCACGAGCATCTCGTGTGCCTTGCGGGCCGCCCGGATGATCGTCGTCTCGCCCGGTCCGGCCAGCGGGCTGCTCTCGAGCGCGTGTGTCAGCAGCCGGACCGCCTCGGTGAGGGTGGCCGTCCTGGCCTCCAGCTCACGGATGCGATCTTCCAGAACAGCCGGTGAAGGCGGGGTCGTGCCCACGGCGATCTGTCTGGTCATATCACATACCTCGTATCCCGTGCTCGGCCGGGCGGGCCCGGCTATCTCCCAGGGTCCGTGTTCGCGGCCCTGCTCCGCAGGGACTTTCGTCATCGCTGTCCGGTCATCCGGCCCTGGATGACGGCGAGGTGCCGCATCGAGCCGGGAGATCCCCTCTGCCGGCGATGTGCGAGTTCCGCGAGCGATGCCACCCGGCCGAGGGTGAGGGCCGACAGGCCTCCCGCGTCCCCGGCATGTTCTCGGTGTCCGCCGGAAGACGGCGGAGAAGCCCAGGATGCGTTCTCACCGGTCACCGGTACGGCCCGGCCGGTGTCAGCCCTCCCGGGAGGGGTCGGCGCCGGCCCGGCGGCGGTTGCTCAGCCAGCGGCGCAGCAGTGACCGCTCCCGGGCCGGCTCCTCCAGGGGCTCGGCCTGCGGCGGCGGGGCGACGCAGATCAGCGTCCCCTGGGCATGGCGCTCGCAGTGCGTCCGCACCGACCGGTTCAGCAGCCGGGACAGGCCCGTCCGGGCACCGCGTCCGATCACCAGGATGTCGTCGTCGCAGGTGGCGCGGATCAGAGCGGTCCCGGGGTCGCCCACCATGGAGGCGGCGAGGACCTCCACCCCGGCGGGGGCACCGCCGGCGACCTCCTGGAGCAGTGCTCTGATGAACTGCGCGCCCCGCGCCCGGACCTCGGGGGCGATGTCGCCGCACCCGCCCGCGACCCCATGGACGGCCTGTTCGGGGAGCGGCGTGACATGGACGACCAGCAGAGACATCTCACGAAGCCTCGCTTCACCGATGGCCCACGCCAGCGCCCAGCGGGCGGCCCGTGAATCCTTCACTCCGACCACCACGCGGGGTGCGCCGGGTGGTGCGTTGGCCTGGCTGGAGGTCATGGCGTCCTCCGATCGCGGCGGCCGGAGCGGCGTCGGCCTGAGGTCCCGAGCCGGGAATGCCGCCGTTCGCGCCCGGCCCGGACAGGAGGGATCAGTCCGGGGACAAGGGGCCGCGCCCACCCGGCTCGTCGGCGGGCTGGAGCCACGGCCGCTCCTCGGGAAGCACGGGCTCGATGCGGTAGAGCGAGGGCATGTCCGTACGGACCGGGGAGGCCGGCCGGTCCACGCCCGCGAGCGCGGTGATCAGGTTGGTCGCGGTCAGCAGGCCGACCAGCCGTCCCGTGGAGTCGGTCACGGCGACATGGTCGGCATCCCGCACCAGCATGTTCCGTGCCGCCGAGCCGATCCGCTCGTCGGGGCTCACGGTGGGGCACCGGCGTTCGTGCAGCAGGGCCGCCACCGGCTTGCGGGCCCGCTCCGGTCCGCCGGCCTCCCAGGTCGCGGCGATCGTTTCGGCATTGAGCACGCCCAGGCAGCGCCCGTCGTCGTCCACCACCGGGAGGTGGTGGCACCGCGCCTGGTGCATCAGCTCCCAGGCCATGAGGACGGACTCGGTGGAGTCGACGGTGAGCAGGTCGATGGTCATGACGTCGGCCACGGCGCGATCCTCCAGGGGCCGGTGGGCTCCCCGGGGTTCTGTGGATTCGTCCATGGCTCCTCCCGGTATGGCGCCTAGGCGGCCTGGCCCCCGGTCCCCGTGGAGGCCGGGTTGATCCGGCGGCCTGTGACGTGCTGGCTTGGGATGCGGATGAACTGATCGCGCCGCCCCGGAGCCCACGGGCGGAGCGGGAGCCGGGACAGGCGTGTGACCTCGGCGGGGTCCCGGACCGCGCTCGCCTGTCCGATGACCGTGACGGACCAGCCGGTACGGCTGCTCCCGTCGAAGTCGTCGGCCTCGAAGGCCACCACGGTCCCGCGCATGGCCGCCGCGAGCTTGGAGCCCGGAGCCGTACGAATGATCACGTTGTCGTGGTCGAGTGCGAAGTTCACCGGCTGCACGGCCGGCAGCGCGCGCTCGGTGAACACGACCCGGCCGAGCGGCACCGAACCGAGTAGGGAAAGACACTCCCGCCGATCGAGGATCTCGAGTCCGTTGCCATCGTTCATGTCCCCATCGTGGGATGGGCGCACAGGCTGACAGCAGGGTCGAACGTCCCGGGTGAGCCCGCGTCTGCGGCAGGAGGTCCCCGCATCGGATGGACCTTCGCCCCTGCCCCGCACGGGCCCTTCGGTGATGCTCTGGACTCCGGGAAGGCGCCATGGTCGAGGCGGATCCGGCTCGGCCCCCGGGCCCGCACCCGCGAGCACGGGGAGGGGCCCCGGGGGGGGTGCGCCCGGGCCGCCCTACCGAGCCTGTGGTCCCACCGGAGAAAAGTCCTCCAAAGAAAGGCCCAGGGGAGGACAGATCATTGGCCGGCGCCCTGCCGCCCCGGCCTCGGGTGCGTCGCCTTGAGCTGAGCGACGAAGGCCGCGGCCTGGGTACGGCGGCTCATGTTCAGCTTGGTGAAGAGATTGGAAACGTAGTTCTTGACCGTCTTCTCGGCCAGGAACATCCGCTCGCCGATCTGGCGGTTGGTCAGACCCTCCCCGATGAGCTCGAGGATCTGCCGCTCCTGGTCCGACAGCGTCGACAGGGGATCCTTGCGGGCGTCCCGCTCCCGCAGCCGCTGCAGCATCTGGGCGGTGCTGCGCGGGTCGAGCAGCGACTGCCCGGACGCGACCGTACGGATGGCGCCCACGAGATCGGACCCGTGGATCTGCTTCAGCACATAACCCGCGGCACCGGCCATGACCGCGTCGAAGAGCGCTTCCTCGTCGGAGAACGAGGTCAGCATGAGGCACGCGACCTCGGGCATCCGCGTCCGGACCTCCCGGCACACGCTGACCCCGTCGCCGTCGGGGACGCGGACGTCGAGGACGGCCACGTGCGGACGTGCGGCCGGGATGCGCGCGAGCGCCTGTTCCGCCGACCCGGCCTCACCGACGATCTCGATATCGGCCTCCTCCGAGAGGAGCGACGCGATGCCCCGGCGGACGACCTCGTGGTCGTCCATGAGAAACACCCGGATCGTGTCCTGGGATTGGAAAGTCTGGCTCGTCATGGCTCGGGCCCTTCCCCCGTGCGGGACTACCGCTGACGGTAAACGGCATGCTCAGCCGCAGGTACAGCGTATGTCCCGTGATCGTTGGGACCAAGGTCCCGGTCCCGACAAGGGGCGGAAAGCGAGGCATACTTGCCGTGTGGGGCCCGATAACCGGCCGGGGGAGGAACGCGCCAGGTTGATCCTGCCGCAGTTGCGGCTGGACGACCTGCTCACCGAGCTGCAGGCCCGGCTGGAGACGGTGCGATCCACCCGGGACCGGGTGCACGCGCTGCTCGAGGCGGTCGTCTCCATCGGAAGCGATCTGGCACTCGAGACGGTGCTCCGCCGCATCACCGAGGCGGCCACGACCCTGGCCGACGCGCGTTACGGAGCCCTCGGGGTGATCGGTGACGAGGGCGAACGGCTCGTGCAGTTCGTCACCGTGGGGATCACCGACGAGGAGATCGCCGCGATCGACCACTGGCCGCACGGGCACGGGGTCCTCGGCCTGCTGATCAAGGAGCCGTATCCGCTGCGCCTCGGCGACATCTCCGCGCATCCGGAGTCGTACGGGTTCCCCGGTCAACATCCGCCCATGGGGAGTTTCCTCGGCGTGCCCATCAGGGTCCGCGACGAGGTCTTCGGCAACCTTTACCTCACCGAGAAGCTCGGCGGCGGCGAGTTCGAGGAGGAAGACGAGGTCGTCGTCAGCGCACTCGCCACGGCGGCCGGTGTGGCGATCGAGAACGCGCGTCTGTACGAGGACGGACGACGCAGAGAACGCTGGCTCGAGGCCTCCGCCGAGGTCTCCACGGCCCTGCTGTCGGGCACGGAGCCGCGGGAGATCATGGCCCTGGTCGCCGAGCGGGCCCGCGAGATCTCCGACGCCGGCCTCGCGATGGTGTCCCTGGCGGACGGCCCCGCGGACGAGTTCGTCGTCGCGGCGGCGTACGGCGCGGCCGCGGATCGGGTCCGCGGGCTGCGGGTTCCCGTCGACGAGGCGCTCGCCGGCCGGGTCTACCGGGGCGGCACGCCGCTCGCCCTGGACGACGCGCGTGAGGCCGCGACCGAGGCCGAGCTCCTGTGCCGGGCCGATATCGGCCCGGTCCTCATGGTCCCGCTCGGGCTCGGCCCGGAGGCCCGCGGGGTGATCTCTGTGGCCAATCCGCCGGGCGGTCTGATCTTCAGGGAGGCGACCCAGCGGCTGCTCGAGGCCTTCGCCGGCCAGGCCGCCGTGGCGCTGGAGCTCGCCGAGCACCGCCGCGACGTCGAACGCCTGGTGGTGCTCGAGGACCGCGACCGGATCGCCAAGGATCTCCACGACACCGTGATCCAGCGGTTGTTCGCGACCGCCATGACCCTGATGAGCGCCACGAAGATCATTGACAAGCCGGATGTGGCGCTGCGGGTCCGGCGGGCCATCGACGACCTTGACGACACGATCCGCCAGATCCGCTCCACGATCTTCGCGCTGCAGACGCCGGCCGGGGACGAGGGACTGCGCAGCCGGGTGCACACGGTGGTGGACACCGCGGCCGAGAATCTGGGGTTCGCCCCCTCGGTACGGCTCGACGGTCTCCTCGACACCGCCGTCGACGAGGAGGTCGGTGAACATCTCCTCGCCGTCCTGCACGAGGCGCTGTCCAATGTGGCCAGGCACGCCCAGGCCGGCCAGGTCAACGTGTCCGTGGACGTCGACGGCTCCGACCTCGTCCTGCGGGTGGAGGACGACGGCGTGGGGATCCCGGCCCAGGGCCGCCGCAGCGGGCTGCGCAACCTCGCCGAACGGGCCCAGGCCCTCGGCGGGGCGTTGAAGATCGGGCGGCGGGAGGGCGGAGGCACACTGCTCCAGTGGAAGGTCCCTCCGGCCTTGAACCGGGCCTCGTGATCGCAGGGCCGGACGCGCACGGCGGCGGACCGGCCACCCGGGTGCTCCGGTGACGGCCCCGGTCCCGGGTCACAGCGCGCGGCCCCGGTCCATCTGCGTCCATTCGGTCTCCCACAACTCGGCGCGCCGCCGGTCACAGCGGCGGCGCAGCCCGCCGTAGGCCACCAGCAGCAGGGCTCCGATGGCCAGCGTCGTTCCACAGGCGGCGTAGACCGTGTCCCCGACGGTCTGGACGTGGCGGCGCGGGTGCACCGTGACCGTGCCGGTGTCGTTGATCCAGATGCGCTGCGAGGCACCCTTCGCCGCCCGGCTGCGGTAGGGCACGTAGCCGGTGCGGTAGGACCCGTCCGGAGCGGGCCAACGCATCCTCACGGCGGGATGGCCGGTGTCGCCGGGGGAGGACCTGGGCATCTCGGCCGGATCGATGATCGTCGCGTCCACCTGCTGTCTGGTGGCGGCCTCCCGGGCCTCGGTGCGCATTCCGGTGGCGTAGACCCGGTCGGCGACCGACATCGCGGCGGCCGGGGCCGCCGCCAGGAAGACCATGAGCAGGACCGTGGCGAGCGCCCACTGCACTCGGTCGATGCCGCGTCGCAGATCGTTGCGGTCCAGGCCGAGACGGCGGCGCAGGCGGTTCAGCCGGATCCACATCCGGCGCATGGTCCTATCGCCTCCTGGCTCCCGTGGGCCGGCGGGGTATTGCACCGACGCTAGGCGGAGCCGGTCCGCTCCGACAGGGTCACAGGTCCCCGGACGGGGGGGCGTTCGGACCCTCACGTCCGGCTTCCGCGGCGGCCGGTGCGGCGCCGTCGATGAGCCGGGAGAGCCGTGGCCGGGCGATCACGTGCCGCCGACCTGAAACGGCCCTCATGGCAGATCTCCCCGGCCGGTGGTCCTCATCACTCGACGTTCGTCCGGCGGCGGGCCGCAAGGCAGAGCCGAGTGTCCCTGACGACCGGGACCTTTGCCCCTTTCTGGGCTGTTGACCGCCGGAAAGCCTCAGGGGTAGGACCGCTTTACCAGCGCCGGGAGGAGGTTTTCCCAATGGACGTGATCACTGTCGTTCACCGCGTCGAGGACGACTTCGCCATCCTGATCCGCGATCACGTCATCCAGGTGGATCAGCCCTTCTCGGTGGGGGGCGGCGATGCCGGGCCCACCGCGGTGGAGCTGTTCGTGGCCAGTCTGGCCGCAGGGGCCGCACACGAGGGGCGGCGCTGCCTCGCGGGCTATGGGCTGACTGCGGGAAACCTCGAGGTCGGCGCGGATTTCGTCATGAGCGAGGACTCGCCGGACCGGGTCGCGCGCGTCCGGCTGAAGGTCCGCCTTCCCCAGCGGCTGGGTGAGGGGCCGACGGCCGAACTCCTGAAGGCGATGGACCACTGCGCCGTGCACGGCTCGATCCTGCGGGCTCCCGACGTCCTCGTGGATCTCGATGTGTTCGGCGACGCCGCCTGAGCGGTTTCGGCGAAGGGCGGCGAAGGCCATGTCCACTTCGACGGTCGCGCGCGGGCGACGCAGGCGCTCGACCGGGCGCTCGACACTGGGTACTCGACGAGGCGGAGGCGCGGGTCGCCGCTGATCTTCTGCCATGCCCGGCAGTGGCCGTCGGACGGATCTCACAGCATCTGGTCTCACAGCATCTGAGCCTCGTCGAGGAGCTCGGCGATCCCGGCCCGGACGCCGGTGGTGAAGACGTCGAGGTCGGGCATGGCGTCGAAGTCCGCGGTGATGCCGAAGTAGAGCCGGCCCAGGTAGGAGAAGATCCCCGTGGCGACGGCCATGCCGGCGGCGATGGGCACGTAGGGATAGAGCTCGACGACCTTGCGGCCCATCACGTACAGCGGAAAGGGGGGGCCCGGCACGTTGGTCGTGACCGTCCGGAACATCGGCCGGGCCGCCGTGAGGGCGGTGCGGGTGGCCAGGGACAGCAGCGTGGGAGCGTAACCGGCGAGCCGGACCAGCGCGTCGGCGCCGACGGCCTGGTGGGTGGACTTGAGCTGGTCCATCTGGGCGCGGATCAGTGCGAGCCGCTGGACCGGGTCGGGTTCGCCGCAGGGCAGGGTCACGATCACGCCGGAGACCCGGTTGCTCAGGGTCCCCTGCTCCTGTTCGCCTCGGATCGATACCGGGACCAGGCAACGCACCCACGTCTCGGGTGTGAGCTCCCCGCGCGCCTTCAGCAGGGCCCGGAATCCCCGCGTCACGGCGGCGAGCAGGACGTCGTTGACCGTGCCACCGAGGTTCTTGCGTATGGTCTTCACCTCGTCGAGGTCGGCGTCCATCCAGGACCAGCGCCGATGCGGCCCGATGGGTCCGGTGAGGGAGCGGGCGGAGGAGTCCGGGCCGGGCCGCAGCACCTGTGGCAGGGCGCTGACGAAATCCCACACCCCGCGTATGTCGCCGAGGTGCAGGGGGAGTGCTCGGACACCGGCGAGCCGCCGGACCGGTTCGGCGACGCTGTCGCATAGCCCGCCGAGTGCCAGGGACAGCCGGGACGGGACGGGCTCCGGCCGCCAGGGCGCCGGCGCGTCGGAGGGCTCCTCCTCGGGAGAGAGGTCGAACATCTGGGTCATCAGGTCGCCGGCTCCGACACCGTCGACCACGCAGTGGTGGACCTTCGCGATCAGTGCCCAGCGCTTCTCTTCCAGCCCCTCGACCAGCCAGAGCTCCCACAGCGGCTTGTTCAGGTCGAGGTTCTGCGCCAGGATCCGGCCGGCGAGATTGCGCAGCTCCTCGGGACCCCCGGGTGGGGGGACCGCGGTGTGCCTGACGTGGTAGAGGATCTGGAAGTGCGGGTCGTCGGCCCACACCGGCCGCCCGAGGTTGAAAGGGACGGTACGGACGCGCTGCCGGTAGCGGGGGACCTGCGGGAGCTTGCCCACAATCATGCGGATGAGATCTCCATAGGCCGGGGCCGGGCCCTCGAAGACCGTCACCAGCGCGATGTGCAGGGGGGTGTTCTCGCGCTCGGCGAAGAAGAATCCGGTGTCGAGCGCGTTCATGCGCTCCATGTCATCACCCCCGCCCCGCCATGACCTCCACTCCATGGCACCGTCCGGTGGCCGGAGTGGCAAGGGACCGATGGCCCGGCCACGGGGACGTACGGCCCTACGGGGCCGTCTCGGACCGGAGGTCCCATGGAGATGGTCTCCGGTGCGAGGAGGAGCGATGAGCCGGCACTCACACCTGGTCGTCGGGTACGACGGCTCCAAGGAGGGTGATCGCGTCATCCGCTGGGCCGTGGGGGAGGCCAAGCTCCGCCGGGTGGCCCTCACCGTCTGTCACGCCTGGCGCTTCGACTTCCCGCTGACGCAGATGGACCCGGAGTGGGTGGGGATCGTGAGACGGATCGCCGAGCACGTGCTGGACCACGGGGTCTTCCACGCTCGGACGCTGGCGCCGACCCTGAAGGTCAACAAGAGCCTGGTCCCCGGCCCGGCCAGCTCGGCGCTGCTGCACGAGGCGGATGACGCGGAGCTGATCGTGGTCGGGGCTCACGGTGGCAGGCATCCCGAGGGCGACTACCGCCGGGACGACCGTGGCGGTGAGGACGAGGATGTCGGAGGCGGCCGCCCGGCCGGATCCACGGCGGTCCAGACGGCGGCCATGGCCAGTTGCCCGGTCGTGGTCCTGCGGCGGACCGGCCCCGCGGACGGGCGGATCGTGGTCGGCGTGGACGGGTCCGAGGGAGGGGACGCGGCGCTGGCCTTCGCCTTCGAGGAGGCCGCGCTGCGCGGCTGGAACGTGCACGCCGTCCATGGGTGCGGGGAGAGCCGCACCGACGGATCCGACCCCGAGACACTGGGGCGGGAGGCGGGGCTCCTCCTCGAGTGCGCCGTCGCTCCGTGGCGGGAGAAGTACCCGAGGGTGACGGCCTGGACGCACCTGGTGTACGAGCCGCCACGGGAGGCCCTGGTCAACGCCGCGGCCGGCGCCGAGATGCTCGCCGTGGGAGACCGCGGGATGGGTGGCTTCGAGCCCCTCATGCTGGGCGCCGTGAGCCAGGCGATGATCCACCATGCACCGTGCAACGTGACCGTCACGCACCCGTGGCGGGCCGTGGAGGACGTCCGGCGCGGTGCGGCCACCGAACGCAAACGTCCTCTCGTACCTCGCCGGCCGCCGCCCGCGAGCCGCAGGACCTTCATCCGCGACCTCCTGTCCCACCCCCGGTGACAGAGCCCTCGTTCTCCGACGAGCTCCGCCGCCTGTGCTCCGTTGGGCACGTCCGTCCTCCACGAGGGCGGCCACCTCCTCGTGGTGGTCACGGCGGGTCACGGCCGGGCGGGTCGTGCGCCCCCGCCGCCCCACGGCCGCTCACCGCCATCTTTCATGGGCAAAGGGTCTTTTGACCGGAGATAGGGGGCCAGTGGCCCCTCAGCCGCCGCGACGGCACGACGGACGATCGAGGTGGGCACCGACTCCCGGAGGGGGCTCGCCATGGAGAGCAAACAATGGGCCGTCCAGGTCTACATCAGCGAGGACAGGGACGACACGGTCGCCCGTGCCGTCTTGATCACCAGGGACGGGATGCGGATCAGCGGTGTCGGGCGGGCCCGGCGCAACCCGACCGACCGGCCCGTGCCGGAGATCGGCGACGAGTTCGCGGTGAGCCGGGCGCTCGCCGATCTGGCCGACCGGCTCCACGTGGTCGCCGCCGACGATATCGCGCAGCTGACCGGGCCCATGTGAAAGGCCAGGCCACCACGGGCCGAAGGTCCCTGATCGTGATGACCTCCGCCCGCAGCCGGGCGGCCGGGATGAGACCGACGCTGAGGGCATGACCGAACTCGCGTCCGCCGCTCCGGTCTTCGCCCTGCTCGCGGACGGCGCGCAGATCGGGGTCAGGCCGCTGCGGGCCGAGGACGCCCAGGCGGTCGCGGATCTGCACCGGGAGATGTCCCCGGAGAACCTTTATCTGCGTTTCTTCGGGTACGGCCGTGACCTCGGGGACGAGCCCGCCCGCCGGCTGTGCCGGGCCCCCGGCCCGGATCACGGGGCGCTGGGCGCGTGGCTCGGCGGCGAACTCGTCGGCGTGGCCGGCCATGAGCCGGCGGACGGGGACGGCGCGCCCCGCGTGGCCGAGATCGCGCTGGCCGTCGCCGACCACATGCACGGGCGCGGTGTCGGCACGCTGCTTCTGGAGCACCTCGCCTCGGCCGCGCGAGCCAAGGGGGTCCGCCTGTTCCGCGGGGACGTCCTCGCGCGCAACACCGCGATGCTGTCGGTGCTCGCCAAGGCGGGATGGCGCCTCCGGCGGCACCTGAGCGACGGCGTCGTCGAGGTCACCATGGCGCTCGAGGCCGATGACCGTCGTCTCGACGCGGTGGCCGGACGGGAAGGGCACGCCGACGTCGAGAGCATGGACGGGCTCCTGCGACCGGGGTCCGTCGCGGTCGTGGGGGCGAGCCGCCGCGACGGCTCGGCCGGGCGGGCGGTGGTGCGCAACCTCGTCTCCGCCGGGTTCGGGGGATCGGTGAGCGCCGTCAACCCACATGCCGGGCCGTCCATCGCGGGCGTCCCCTGCGTGGCCTCGGTGGTGGATCTGCCGGAACCTCCTGATCTCGCCGTGCTGGCCGTACCGGCCCGGGAGGTGCCGGCCGCCGCGGCGGAGTGCGGACGCCGGGGAGCGCGTGCGCTCGTCGTGCTGGCCTCCGGCCTGAGCGCGACGGAGGGCCGGGCCCTCCTGGCGGTGTGCCACCGATATGGCATGCGGCTCGCCGGTCCGGACTGTCTCGGCGTCGCCAACACCGGCATCGGCCTCGACGCCACCTGTGCCGTGGGCCGCGCGGCCGCCGGCCGCGCCGGCGTGGTGGTGCAGTCCGGCGGCGTCGGCATAGCCCTGCTGGAGCACCTGTCCAGGCTGGGGATCGGCGTCTCCTCGTTCGTCTCGGTGGGCGACAAATACGACGTGAGCAGTAACGACATGCTGCTGTGGTGGGAGGCCGACGGCCGGACCGGACTGGGTGTCCTCCACGTCGAGTCGTTCGGGAACCCGCGCCGGTTCACCCGGACGGCCCGGCGCGTGGGGAGACGCATGCCGCTCGTGACCGTCGTGGCGGGCCGCCAGGCGCCGGGGCCGCGCGCCGCCGCATCCGACACGGCGGCCGCGGCCACGCCGGCCGTGACCCGCGAGGCGTTGTTCGGCCAGGCCGGGATCATCGCGACGCACGGGCTCGGCGAACTCGTCGACGTGGCCGCGTTCCTGGCCCACCAGCCCGTGCCGGCCGGCCCCCGGGTGGCGATCGTGTCCAACGCCGGCGGGGCGGGCGTGCTGACCGCCGGCGCCTGCGTCGACGCCGGACTCTCGGTCCCGGAGTTGAGCGAGCGCACCCGCGCCCGGCTCGCGGCCCTGCTCCCGGGGGGCGCGACCTGTACGGATCCCGTGGACACGACCGTGGCCGTCGACCCGTCCCGGTTCCGGCGGGCACTCGACCTTGTGGCGGGCGACGACTCGGTGGACGGTGTGCTCGCGCTCGTGGCGCCCACGGCGCTCGGAGATCTCACCGCCGCGATCGGCCGGACGCGCAAACCGACGGTGGCCGTGGTGCTCGGCCAGGCTGAGGCGGTGACCGTACGAGGCGATGCGATCCCCTCGTACGCCTATCCGGAGGGCGCCGCCCGCGCCTTGTCCCATGCCTGGTCGTACGGACGCTGGCGGGCCCGCGCGCCGGGTGCGGAGCCGCGTTTCGAGGACCTGAGCCCCGCCGGGGCGCGGGACGTCGTCGAGAGCTTTCTGGCCCGCCGGCCGGAGGGCGGATGGCTGCGGTCGGCCGAGGCCATGCGGCTCCTCGGCTGTTACGGGGTCCCCCTGGTGCCGTGGAGGCCGGCGGCCTCGGAAGAGGAGACCGTGCGGGCGGCCGCCCGGCTCGGCGGGCGGGTCGCCCTCAAGGCCGACGTGCCCGGCGTCGTGCACAAGAGCGAGGTCGGCGGAGTCCGGCTCGACCTCTTCGGAGAGGGAGAGGTCCGCCGGGCCTACAGGCGCCTGTGCGCGTGTTTCGGCGCCGGCCGTACCGCCGTCATCGTGCAGCGAATGGCCAAGGACGGGATCGAGGTCCTGTGCGCTGTGTCCCAGGAGCCCGTCTTCGGACCTCTGCTCACCTTCGGGCTCGGTGGCGTGGCCTCCGAGGGCCTGGGCGACCGGGCCGTCCGGCTCGCGCCTCTCACGGACGTCGACGCGGCCGAGCTCGTACGGGGAACCCGGTGCGGGTCCCTGCTGCTCCGTGAGCCGGGCCGCCCCCCGGCGGACGAGGCGGCTCTCGAGGAGGTCGTCCTCCGCCTGTCGCGACTGGCGACCGACCGGCCCGAGGTGGCCGAGCTGGAGCTGGACCCGGTGATCGCCCGTCCCGACGGCGCCGTGGCCGTCGACGCGCGCGTACGGGTGATGCCCGTCCGGCGATGGGACCCCTATCTGCGGAGGCTGCGCTGAGCCGGCCCTCAGCGGACCGGCGGCCGGCAGCGGACAAGGAGGCGACGAGATGTCAGATTCGACCCTGGCCCCCGTGGTCGTCGGCACCGACGGATCACCGCCGGCCGCACGGGCGGTCGCGTGGGCCGCCGACGACTCGGCCCGGTGGGGACGTCCTTTGCACATCGTGCACGTCGTCGAGCGCTGGGTCTACGACATCCCGTTGTTCCCGCCACCCGGGATGCGGGACTCCATCTCCGAGGAGGGGATGCGGATCCTGGCCGCCGCCAAGGCCCGTGCGGAGCGCCGGCGTCCCGAGGTCTCGGTCACCACCGAGCTCCTCCAGGAGACCACCGCGCATGCTCTTTGCGAGCAGTCGAAGCGCTCCTTCGAGGTCGTCCTGGGCCATCGGGGCCTCGGAGGATTCACCAGCCTGCTCCTGGGCTCCACCGGCCTCCGCGTCGCCGGGTGCGCGCCCGGACCGGTGGTCGTCGTCCGCGGCGAGCACACCGCCGAGCAGGGTGAGGTCGTCGTCGGCGTGGATCTGTCCGAGGCCTCCGCCGCCGCGCTCGAATACGCCTTCGACGCGGCGTCCGTACGGTCGGCGCGGCTCCGGGTCACGCACGCCTGGCAGCTGTCGGCGACGCTGGTCGCGGCCGAGTTCGCCTTCGACCTCACCGAGGTGGAGGACGACACGCGGTTGAGCCTGACACAGGCGCTGGCGCCGTGGCGCAAGCGCTATCCGGACGTGGAGGTGGTCGAGGACGTGGTGCGCGATCATCCCGTGTCGGCGCTGGTGGACGCCTCCGGCCGGGCCGACCTCGTGGTGGTCGGCTCACACGGCCGTAGTGGGATCGGGGCCCTGCGGCTCGGCTCGGTCGGCCATGGGGTGATCCACCACGCGCACAGTCCCGTCGCGGTGGTACGGCCGCGGGCATGAAGGGAGCTTGACCAATGACCGTGAACGAGCAGGAGGGCCGGGGCGGCGGCGATCTCGGCCGGCGCGTCACCCGGCGCAGGGAGGAACTGGGGCTGAGCATCGAGGAGGTGGCGGCGCGAGCCCGCATGGACCCTGGCTATGTCGACTACATCGAGCACCGGCCGGCGCATCTCAGCGCCGAGTCGCTTCTGCAGCTGGCGGGCGCCTTGCGGACGAGTGCCGTGTCACTGCTCGGCGAGAGGGCGGGCCGGGTCCCGCGCGAGCGCGGTGCCGGGAGGGAACGGCCCGGGATCGAGGAGCTTCAGGCGGGCGAATGTCTTCGCCTGATCTCCGGCGGGGGAGTGGGCCGGGTCGTCATGGTCACCGAGGACGGTCCGACGGCGCTGCCCGTCGACTATCTCCTGGACAAGGGCGGCGTCGTGTTCCGGACGGCGCGAGGCACCGATCTCGCCACGCTCGCGGGCGGCGAAGCGGGGTTCGAGGTGGACCATTTCGACCCGGAACTCCGGCAGGGATGGAGCGTCCTCGTCACGGGTCCGGTGGACCTGATCCATGATCCGGCCGCGATCCGGCGACTCCGTGAGCTCATCGATCCCCTGCCCGGCGGACAGTGCGATCTCTACGTCCGCATCGACCCGCGGCGCGTCACCGGACGGCGCGTACGTCACGACCCCGGATCGGGTGGTCGGCGATGACGCCCCCGCAGACCTCCGCCGGTGCTCGCGGTGACGCCGAACCGGTGGTGACCTCGGCCGCCCGGTTCTTCCGGGTGATCGCCTCCGTCTACGAACTGCACGCCGAAGTGGCCGAGATCGTCCTGGACGAGGGGGCCCGCCGCCGGCTCACCGAGGAGCTGCGGTTCCTGCAGGAGACGCTACGTGAGGCGGTCGTGGCGGACGCCTACGCCGAGCTGATCCGGCTCGAGCCGCCGCCGGGTCCCGACCTCACCCAGGATGAGCTCCGCATCGCCTGCTCGGAGCTGCTGGGCTGGCTGCTCGCTCTCCTTCCCGAGGCGGAGAAGGCGGCCGGCCGAGCGCGTGCGGAGCAGGAGGAGGCCGAAGGCGCCGGAGGAGAGCCGGACGGCGACACCGGCTCCGCGGCCGGGAGCGGGGCCGAGGAGGGCGCGGGCGCACGCCCGCACCCCGGCGGGGCCTCCGCCGGTCCCGGCCGGCAGCGGCGGGCCGCCGAGAACGCGTGAACCGGTTCCGGTCAGCGCGGGTGCGGGCGGCCGAGCAGCTCCGGCGCCGCGGCGGCGCACCTGGCGAAGACCGTCGTCTCGGACCGTTCCGCCATCGTGGAGACCATGGCCTCCCATCGCGCGTCGTCATCGCCGGCGCCGTCGGGGGGCCCGTCCCGGAGGGTGTCGAGGGCCCGTTCGTAGGACTCCCGGTAACGACCGTCCCAGAGCCCGTCGGCACGGAGGCGCCGGGCCTCGGCCCGCACCGGCGCGGACGGAGCAGCGTCCTCCTCGCCCGCGCCGGCGTGTCCGGTCACCGCTTCCACGGCCGAGTCCAGGCCGGCATCCGCGGACCGGCCGGCGACATGCAGGGCGCTGAGCGCGAGCACGTGCTCCGCGAGGGAGCGGTCCACACCCGCAGGGGTGTCCCGGCGGTCTCCGACCATGATCCAGCGGCCGGAACGGACGGCGCCGACGAGGAACTCGCCGTCGGTGACGCGGCCCGCCTCGGCGACGATGAGCGTGTCGAACACGGCCGTGTCGAGGGACGGGCACGAGGCCAGCCCCTGAGCCGTGGCGCAGACCAGGTCGGCGTGCTCCAGCAGGGCCTCCCCGAGCGCGCCGGGCCGTGCGGATCCCGAGGAGGCCTCCCCGGCGTCCTCAAGGCCCTGCTCGCCGGACCCGTGACCACTGTCCACCCGGCCCTCCACGGCCGCGGCCCCGTCCGGTCCGCCGGCCGGACCACCGGGCTCTGGAGGATCCTGGAGCCACTCCACGTAGCCGATGAGCCGCTCGATCGCCGCCATGGCCCGCGCGCGATGTCCCGCGAGGGTCTCCTCGTCCGCGCCCCCGGGCTCGACACCGCAGATCTCCTCCACGTGCCGGCGTGAACGGGCCTCCGCCTTCGAGGCGGCCTGGATCTCCGCCTGTCCCGCCGTGATGTCGGCTGTGCTCTGGCTGCGCCGGTGCTCCAGCCCGGAGTCGGACTCGGCGAGCCGCTGCGCCGCCGCCCGGGAGTCCGTCGCGGTGCGCTCCGCCTCCGTGGTGGCCGTCTCCAGAGCGCGGCTCGCCTCGAGGAAGCGCTGTTCCGCCTGCCTGCTGACGTCACGGGCCCGGCGTGCGGTCTCCGCGGCCTCAGCGGCCGCCTCGAGGGCCGCCGACACACCGTCGGCGTGCTCCCGATGCTCGGCCAGGGCGGCGTCCCGCTCCCGCGAGAAGCGGACGATCTCCTCGGACAGGCGCTCCTGTGCCTGCCCGGCCTCCGTGAGCCGGTCGTCACCGCTGTCGAGGAAGGCCGCCAGTTCCGCGCGGCGTGCCTCGGCCCGCTCGAGGGCCTCGCCGGACTGCCGGGCCCGGGTGGCCGCCTCATCGGCCTCCTTCCTGTGTGCGGTGACCGCCTTGCGGAGACGTTCGAGTTCGGGATGGGGCCGGCTGAGGTGGAGCCGCTGCCCGAGGCTCAGCTTCCGGCGCTCGGCGGCCAACGCCGACTCCGCCGCCGTCAGGCGGTAGTAGCACGCGTGTCCCACCGCGGACGCCTGTGTGGACGCGGCCGTGAGGCGTTCGACGTCCGCGGTGGCCTCGGGGAGTGATTCCTTGGCTTTGGCGAGATCTTCGATGAGCGTCCGCTCACGCTGCCGGGCCTCCTCGAGTTCGGCCTCACAGCGCCGTGCCCGCCCGTCCAGTGCCGTATAGCGTGCGTGGGAGTCCTCAGCCGCCCGGGTGCGCTCGTCGGCGGCTCGCGCGGCCGCGGCCGCGGCCGCCCGGAGCTCCTCCCAGCGGGTGCGTGACGCCGTGGACTCCTCGGCGGCCGGGCGGTGTTCCGCCTCCAGCCTGTCACGCGTCTCCTCGGCCGCCGTGGCCTCCTGCCCCGCCGCCGCCGCCACGGCCCGCAGTTCGCGGATCTCTTCGGCGGCGTCGTCCTCACCGGCGGACAGCTCACCACGGCGCCGCTCGTGGTCGGCCTGGATCCTGGCCAGAGCGGCCCGGTCACGCGGCCACTGCTCCAGCCACAGCAGCTCGCGGCGGAGCCTGCCGATCTCGCTCTCCCAGGTCCGGAGGTAGGAGTCTCCGATCGCGCGGATCTCGGTCTCATGGACGCGGGTCTCCGGCCTGGACTCCTCCTTGGCCGCCGGTTCGCGGGGCTGGACTCGTACGGCGCGGATCTCCGGTTCTGAGGAGACGCCGGCGAGGAGGCCCTGGAGCGCGGCCTCGTCCGGCGCCAGCAGCAGGGTCCGCTCGCCCCCGCCGGCGCTGAGCCGGACGAGGTCCCCGACGACGCGGGCGGTCTCGTCACCCGCCGGGGCCTCGATGAGTTCGACGGGGCCGGCCACGGGAGCCGGGACGGCTGCGCGGGCTCCGCCGTCGACGGCCGCCTGCGGCTCGCCGGGAAGCTCCGTGGGCTCCGCGGGTCCCGTGGGGGCACTGAGGTCGGTGAGGTCGGTCAGCCCCGTGGGGTCCGCCTCCGAAGGCGGCGGGGGGTCCCCGGCGTCGTCGCGGATGAGGGCGACCGGGTCGACCATCAGCCGGGCGAGGGCGCTCCAGTCGCCATGGACGTGTCCGTCCGTGAACGCCCGGACCGCGTCCGCCTGGGACCTCCAGCCCACGGGGGCGGGGCCATCGGCCGCGCTCTCCGGTGTTCGGTCGTCGAAGAGGGCGTAGAGCGCCGCCAATGGCGCGTAGGCCGACGCCACCTCGTCCCGGAGCGCCCGGTCCACCGTGGCCCCGGCGGGGACGGGCGCGAGGCGGCCCGTCAGGATGTTCGCGGGGGCCTGGCCCGGGGTCCGCGCCGTGACGTCCTCCGCCGTGCCGCCCAGGGCGTCCGAGGGAGCGCCGGGTGTGTCCGTGGGCCGGGTGTCCGCGGCGTCCGGGGAGGCGTGAGAGGGGATGTTCGGTGTGTCCGGGGGGCGGGTGTCCACGGCGTCCGGGGAGGCCTCGGAGGGGACATCCTCCAGGGACCGTGGGGGGATGGCGGCCGGAGCGTCCGCGGGAACATCGGCGGGGACGACCGGGAAAGCCCCTGCCGGAGCTTCGGCCGGCGTGTCCGTGGGAGCACGGCCGGGAATCTCGGGAAGGGCCCGTGTCGGCATGTCTCCGGCGGCGCCGGTCGCCGTGTCCGTGGCGACGTCCGGCGGGGGTCCCTCGGGGAGATCCGGTGAAGCGCCGGCCGCGAGATCCGCGGGGATCTCGGGCAGGGCCCGCGTGGGGAGGTCCGGGGGCGGGCCGGCCGGGGGGTCCACGGGGATCTCGGGCAGGGCCTGCGTGGGGAGGTCGGCCGGGACTTCCGCGGTGACCTCGGTAGGACGGCCCTCGGCTTCCTGCGCCGGGCTCTCGGCCGGGACTTGGGGCAGTGGGCGAGTGCGGCCGGGCTCCTCCGATGCCGGTGGGCCTTTCGCTGAGCTGTCCGCCGTCTCCATGCGTCTCACAATCGGCTGGGGCCGTCGTCTCGTCCAGGTGCGGAGCGCATCCGTGAACAGAATGGGAGGATAGCCGCGACGGGGGCGGCATGCGGTCAGCGGTCCTGCCGTTCGGCTCTCGCCTCGTCGTGGCGCCGGCGTGCCGCGGTGATCTCCGGCATTCGCCCCTCGACCCATTCGATGACGCCGAGCAGCCGGATGGCCGCATCGCGGCCCAGCGGGGTCAGGCTGTACTCGACCTTGGGGGGGATGGTGGGCTGCGCCTTCCGGTGCACCAAGCCGTCGCGTTCCAGAGCCTGCAGGGTCTGGGCCAGCATCTTCTCGCTGACCCCGTCCACCCGGCGGCGCAGCGCGTTGAAGCGGTAGGTGCCCTCGCTGAGCGCCGCCAGGGCCAGGATGCCCCAGCGTCCGGTCATGTCCTCGAGCGTGCCCCTTGAGGGGCAGTCGCGTCCGAACACGTCGAACAGGATGCGGCCGTGTTCGTCCCGCGCGATGCCGCCGGGCCTCTCGGCCCCATCCGTCCCCTCGAGCTCCCTGGGGACCGGTCCGGCGGCATGAACCGGGTTCGCGTTCCTCTCCACGAGGCCACCCTACTTCGCCGCCGCGCCACCAGGATAGAAAGTACGGTGCATAAGTTTGTGCTAACTATTAGTTAGTACTATCCTGTGCGCACGTGCTGGACATGGGCGGCCGGGCTCGAGGGCCCGGTCGATGATCCGGCCCATGGGCGGTCTGACCCATTGATGATCTGAGGAGTGCAGAGATGATCGTTGTTACCGGAGCCACGGGCCAGCTCGGTCGCCTGGTGGTCGAGGGGCTGCTGGAGCGGGTCCCCGCGGACCGCGTCGCGGTGGCCGTACGGTCCTCGGAGAAGGCCGCCGACCTCGCCGCGAAAGGGGTCGAGGTCCGCGAGGCCGACTATGACCGGCCGGAGACGCTCGCCCCCGCTCTCGCCGGCGCGGACCGGGTGCTGCTCATCTCCGGGAGTGAGGTCGGCCGTCGCCTGGCCCAGCACAAGGCCGTGGTCGACGCAGCCGTGGAGGCGCGTGTCGGGCTGCTGGTCTACACCAGCGTGCTGCACGCCGACACCTCGACGCTGGGCCTCGCGCCGGAGCACCGGGGCACCGAGGACCTGATCCGCGCGTCCGGCCTGCAGTTCACTCTTCTGCGCAACGGCTGGTACACCGAGAACTACACCGAGACCGCGCGGCAGGCCGCCGAGCAGGGGATCCTCATCGGCAGCGCCGGCGACGGCCGGGTGGCGAGTGCGACGCGGGCGGACTTCGCCGCGGCGACCGTGGAGGTGCTGACGGGTGAGGGCCACGAGGGCAAGGTCTATGAACTGTCGGGCGACATCGCCTGGAGCCTCTCCGAGCTGGCCGCCGCCGTCTCCGGCATCACCGGCAGGGACGTGGCCTACCGGGACCTGACGCCCGAGGAGCACCGTCGGGCCCTGGTCGGCGCGGGGCTGCCGGACGCGCTGGGGGAGATGCTCGTGGACATCGACCGCCACATCGCCGAGGGCGCGCTCGCCGACACCCCCGGTGACCTCCGGCGGCTCGTCGGCCGGCCGACGACCCCGCTCGCGGACACCCTCGCGGAGACCCTTCGGTCCTGACCGGTACGGGGTGCCGGCCGGTCCTGACCGTCCCGCCGCGGAGCGGCGCGGCCGCCGAGGTGATCCAGCGTGACCTCGCCGATGGCATGGGGACATGGGGGACCGGGCGCTCACCGGCGTCAGGCGCGGGTCCCACGGCACCGGTCGTCAGAGGTTCGTCAGAGGTAGAGCAGTGCCGGCATGGTGGAGGACGCGCTCACCTCGCCGCGCGCGATCAGCTCGGGGACGCCGGTGAGAGGGATCCGATCGACCCGTTCGGCCTCCATGCCGGCAGGCTCGCCGATGTGCGTGGCGCCGTCCGCGTGGAAGATGTGATTAATCCCATCGGTGAGACCCGGTGACGGTCGCGTGTCCAGGAGGTGCCGCGGGGGCCCGGGACGCCGGCCAATGGCCGGACCCGGACAGGAGGGCGCTCGAACCTGCGGCCGTCCGGTGGTTCGACGCCGGCCAGGCCGACGTTCGGTCATGGGCTCCGGTAAATGGGTCGTTCGTCGTGAAAAGTCCAGCGCACGACCCGGGACGCTATCGGTGGAGGCGGGAATCTCACGGATAAGGTCGGACCAAGGGTAAGGAGACGAACGACCGTGAGCGAGCAGATCATCGAGGCCGGGCAGGCGTCGGACCGGGTGTGGACGGTGCCGAACGCGCTCAGCCTCGTCCGTCTGCTGGGCGTGCCGGTGTTCTTCTGGCTGGTGCTGATCAAGGCGGACTGGTGGGCCCTGGGGCTGCTCGTCTTCGCCGGGCTGTCGGACTGGCTGGACGGCCGGCTGGCCCGGGCGCTCGACCAGTTCAGCAGGCTCGGCGCCGTGCTCGACCCGGCCGCGGACCGGTTCTACATCTTCGCGACTCTCGTGGGGCTGACCGTACGCGGGATCGTCCCGCTGTGGCTGACGTTGCTGCTCGTCGGGCGGGAACTGTTCATGGCACTGCCCCTGGTGCTGATGCGGCGCGCGGGGTATGACTCCTTCTCGGTGCACTTCGTGGGCAAGGCGGCCACGTTGTGCCTGCTCTACGCCTTCCCGTTGTTGCTGCTGGGAGATCGCTCCGGGGATCTCGCGGCCACGGCCAAGATCATCGGTTGGTCTTTCGCCATTTGGGGAACGGCACTCTACTGGTGGGCTGCCGTCCTCTACGCGATCCAGGTGCGCCGGCTTCTGGCCGGCGGCACCCCCCCGCCGGACGCGGATTCCGCCGTTCAGGCCACCGGTCCGTCACAGATCGGAGGCGGCCCCCCCGGCTGAGGGGGGACGAAAGGAGCGACAGCGACCCGATGAAGGCCGTCGTCATGGCAGGCGGGGAGGGGACGCGGTTGCGTCCTATGACCGCGAACCAGCCCAAGCCACTGTTACCCGTCATCAACCGGCCCATCATGGAACACGTGCTCCGGCTGCTGAAGCGCCACGGCCTCAGCGAGACGGTCGTCACCGTGCAGTTCCTCGCCGCCCTCATCCGCAACTACTTCGGTGATGGCGAAGAGCTCGGCATGTCCCTGCACTATGCGACCGAGGAGGTGCCGCTCGGCACCGCGGGCAGCGTCAAGAACGCCCAGGAGGCGCTCCGCGACGAGCCCTTCCTCGTGATCTCCGGCGACGCGCTCACCGACATCGATCTGTCCGACATGGTCCGGTTTCATCGCAAGAACGGTGCGATGGTGACCATCGGGCTGAAGCGGGTCCCGAACCCCCTGGAGTTCGGCATCGTCATCACCGACGAGGAAGGGCGCATCCAGCGGTTCCTCGAGAAGCCGACATGGGGCCAGGTCTTCTCCGACACGGTCAATACGGGCATCTACGTGATGGAGCCCGAGGTGCTGAACTGCTTCGCCTCCGGCGAGCCGATGGACTGGTCCAGAGACGTGTTCCCGAAACTCCTGGAGGGCGGGCGCCCGCTGTACGGCTACATCGCCGACGGCTACTGGGAGGACGTCGGAACGCATGAGAGCTATCTCAAGGCACAGGCCGACATGCTCTCCGGCAGGGTCGACGTCGACATCCCGGGGTTCGAGATGTCCGAGGGGGTGTGGATAGGCGACGGGGCCGAGGTGGACCCGGAGGCGGTCCTCAAGGGGCCGGTCTACATCGGCGACTACGCCAAGGTCGAGGCGGGCGCCGAGCTCCGTGAGTTCACCGTCCTCGGCAGCAACGTGGTCATCAAGGAGGGCGCCTTCCTCCACCGCGCCGTCGTGCACGACAACGTCTTCGTCGGCCCCTCCGTCCACCTGCGCGGCTGCGTGATCGGGAAGAACACCGACCTCATGGCGGGCGTCCGGGTCGAGGAGGGGGCCGTCATCGGAGACGAATGCGTCGTCGAGGCGGAGGCCTACATCTCCAGTGACGTAAAGGTCTACCCGTTCAAGACCGTGGAGGCCGGTGCCGTCGTCAACACCAGCGTGATCTGGGAGTCGCGCGGTCAGCGCAACCTGTTCGGCCCGCGCGGCGTCTCGGGCCTGGTCAACGTAGAGATCACCCCAGAGCTCGTCGTCCGCCTGAGCAGCGCCTACGCGACCTCGCTCGAGAAGGGAGCGATGGTGACGGCCTCCCGGGACGCGAGCCGGGCGGCCCGGGCCCTCAAGCGCGCGGCGATCAGCGCCCTCACCGCCAGCGCCATCAACGTCCACGACCTCGAGGCCAGCACGGTGCCCGTGGCCCGCTACGAGACGGCCCGTACGGACGCGGTCGGCGGCATCCTCATCCGGACCACCCCCGGGGATCCCCAGGGGGTCGACATCATCTTCATGGACGAGAGCGGATCCGACCTGTCCCAGAACGCCCAGCGCAAACTCGAGCGGGTGTTCAGCCGGCAGGAGTACCGGCGGGCCTTCCCCGGGGAGATCGCCGAGCTCGGCTATCCGCCGCGGGTCGTCGAGACCTACTCGCGCGACCTGGTGAGGTGCGTCGACATCGGGGGAGTCCGTGACGCCGAGCTCAAGGTGGTGCTGGACTGCGCGGGGGGCGTCGCCTCCCTCGTGCTGCCGAGCGTCCTCGGCCTTGTCGGCGTCGACGTGCTGACCCGCAACAACGCGCTGGACGAGGCCTCTCCTACCGAGACCCTCGCCGAGCGCATGCGGGACCTCCAGAGGCTGGGCGAGCTCGTCTCCTCGGCGCGGGCCGCCTTCGGGGTCAGGTTCGACCCGGTGGCGGAGCGGATCTCGCTGGTCAACGAGGCCGGGAAGCTGGTCGGCGACGATCGGGCACTGCTCGTGATGCTCGACCTCGTGGCGGCGGAACGACGCGGCGGCCGGGTCGCCCTGCCCATCACCACCACCCGCGTCGCCGAACAGGTCTGCCGCTTCCACGGCGTGGGCGTCAAGTGGACCTCCACCTCACAGGACGTGCTCACCAAGACGGCCGCCGCCTCGGACATCATCTTCGCCGGGGACGGCCGTGGCGGGTTCGTCGTCCCCGAGTTCAGCAAGACGGTGGACGGCGTCGCCGCCTTCATCAGGCTGCTCGGACTCGTGGCCCGGACCCGCCTGACGCTCTCCCAGATCGACGAACGCATCCCGGAGGCCCATCTGCTGCGGCGTTCGGTCCCGACGCCGTGGGCGGCGAAGGGGAGCGTGATGCGGCACGTCGTCGAGGAGGCCGCCGGCCGTACGATCGACACCACCGACGGCGTGCGGGTCGTGGAGGACGACGGTCGCTGGGTCCTCGTGCTGCCCGACCCGGCCGAGGCCGTCACCAACGTGTGGGCGGAGGGGCCCGACCCCGACAGCGCCCAGGCCCTGCTGGAGGAGTGGTCCGCCGTGGTGGAGCGCGTCGAGGCCTGACCGGCGGACCGCTACGGTGCACGGGTGAGCACCGAGGACCCGCCATCGCGCCGTCCCGACGAGATCGGGTTCGACTGGGAGGCGGTGATCTACCGGGACTTCGACGTCGACCTGGACCAGCCCGGAGAGCGCAGCGGCGCGGCACTCGACGCCCTGCCGGCCGATCTGGGCGTCACGGCTCCGGGACCGGAGAAGGGTCTCTGTCTCGGTGCCTGGCTGTCGCGGCTCCATGCGCCCCGGACACGCCGGTGAGCCCGGCCCGAGCGCCGGGCGGGCCTTGCCGGAATGACTCCGCGGCCGGCGTCTCCACGATCACCAGGCCCGCCCGGAGGAGCAGGCCCGGCCCAGGCGGGCCCGGACGACCGCGCCCTCGTACGTCCCTGGGTCTCAGGGGCCGGCCACGGCCCCGGTGGGCTCCGGTCGGGCACGTTGCCACAATGGGCGCGTGACGGACGGGAGAAAGCGGCGAGGCGGCGTGCGCGGCCGGGATCCGGTGCGCCGGGACCCGGCGGGTCGTGAGAGGACATGCCGGGACACGGTGCCTCGAGACCCCGTGCTCGGAGACAGGGCGCCTCGGGACAGGGCGCGCCGCGTCGGAGGAGCACCGTGACGGGCGGCGCCGGCCGGGACCAGACCGGCGCGGGGAAGGGCGAGCGGATGAGAGGGACGGGGGGCCGGCGGCCGGACGCCTCGATGTCGCTGCTCGCCGACCTGTTCGCCGGCAAGATCCTCGATCCCGGTTATGCGGAGGCGGCGGCCAGGCGCGCGGCGGCCGGCGAGCGCGGACCCGGCCGCCGGGCACGCGTCCGGTCGGCCGGGTTCCTGGCTGCCCTCATGGTGATCGGGTTGCTGCTCGCGGCCGCGGGCGAGCAGGTGCGCCGCAGTGAACCGGTGGCGCAGCGGCAGCGCGCCAGGCTCGTCGCCGAGATCCGTGGCCGTACGGCCGAGAGCGATGGGCTCCAGCGGAGGCTCGCGGGGCTGGCGGACGAGACCGAGCGGCTGCGCGCCGCGTCACTGGCGAGCAGCGACGCCGGCCGCAGGGCCCGGGCGGAGCTCGCCCGGACCGCCGAAGCGGCGGGGGCGACACCGGTGTCCGGAGGAGGGCTCATGGTAGTCCTCGACGACGCCGGAGACGGCCGCAGGGACGGCGGCGGCCCGGAGACCGGCCGGGTCTACGATCAGGACCTGCAGGCCGTGGTCAACGGCCTCTGGGCGGGCGGTGCCACGGCGATCGCGATCAACGGCCAGCGGCTGACGTCCACGACCGCCATCAGATCCGCGGGAGAGGCCATCCTCGTCGACTACCGTCCGCTGTCGCCACCGTACGAGGTGACCGCGCTCGGTGACCGCGAGCGGCTCGAGGCGGAGTTCTCCGACTCGGTGGCGGCCCGGCGGCTCCGGGTCCTGACGGACCGGTTCGGCATTCGTGCCGATGTCCATCCGAAGCGCGCGGCCCGCCTTCCGGCGGCTGGGCCGCCACGTCTTCGCTACGCGCATGAGGAGACCAGTCGGTGATAGCGGTGATCGGCCTTGTGGCCGGGGTCGTGCTCGGCCTGCTGTTCAGACCCGAGGTGCCGCTCTGGCTGCAGCCGTACCTCCCCATCGCGATCGTGGCCGCGCTCGACGCCATGTTCGGCGGGCTGCGGGCGAGGATGGAGGGGATCTTCGACGAGAGGGTCTTCGTGGTGTCCTTCCTGAGCAACACCATCATCGCCGCGCTGATCGTCTTCCTCGGCGATCAGCTCGGGGTCGGCTCACAGCTGTCCACCGGGGTCGTGGTCGTCCTGGGGATCCGGATCTTCTCGAACGTGGCCGCCATCCGCAGGAAGCTGTTCAAGGCATGACCGGAAGGGGCGGCGAGGGGCGGGGCGGCCCACAGGGCCTGCTCGAGATGCTCCGGCCACGGGCGAACAAGGGCCAGTTGGCCGTCGGGCTGCTGTGCCTGATCGTCGGTTTCGCGGTCGTGGCGCAGATGCATTCGACCAAGGCCGACACCAGGTTCGCCACGGCGCGGCAGGACGAGCTCGTCGGGATCCTGTCCGATCTCTCACAGCGCTCGGACCGGTTGCGCGGGGACATACGCGATCTGGAGGACACCAAGGCCGGCCTCGGGCGGGACGGACAGGGCGGGACCGCGATGGATGAGGCGCGTAAGCGGGCGACCACGTACGGCCTGCTCGCGGGAACGCTGCCGGCCGCGGGTCCCGGCATACAACTGGACATCACGGATCCGTCGCTACGCGTGCGAGCCGGTGTCCTCCTCGATACGCTTCAGGAGTTGCGCGACGCGGGGGCCGAGGTCATCGAGGTCAACGGCGTGCGGATCGGTGTGAACAGCTATTTCCTGGACACGCCTGGCGGTGGCGTCAACGTGGACGAACGGCGGCTGCGACCGCCCTACCACTTCCTGGCGATAGGGGATCCGCACACGCTCGCGACCGCGCTGAACATCCCCGGCGGGGTGATCAGGAGCCTGCAGGGAGCCGGGGCCACCGGAGTGATCACCCAGGAGCAAACGATCACGGTCCGCGCGGTACGGTCTTAGGGCGAGAGCGTGCAGGGGGTCAGTGATCGCAGGTCGTCCGCGCGGCAGCATAGACCGGCGATCACCGACGAAGTACCTTGAGGGCGACCAAGTCCCAGTTGACCCTTCAGGCCTTGCGCGCTTAAGTTGCGGCAACCGTCGTATTTCGGCGGGCGGGGGAGTAGCGGGCGCGCCGGAGGTGCGCCGAAGGTAGGAGGCCGAGCCGATCGATGCCGAGCGTCTACTGCACACAGTGTGGTCACGCCAACCCGGATGATGCCCGCTTCTGCTCCAACTGTGGCACCCCGCTGGCCCGAGGCGTCCCGTCGGCGCCCGAGAAGCCGGGTGAGTCCACCTCGACCATCTCGCTGAGCGGGCTCGAGGCGGCGCTGGATGGCGAGCAGGGCGAGGAAGTCGCGGCGGACCAGATGGCGGTCGATGCACTGCCGCCTGGCACGGCGCTGCTCGTGGTGAAGCGAGGACCGAACGCGGGAAGCCGATTTCTGCTGGACAGCGAGAGCACCTCGGCGGGCCGTCACCCGGAGAGTGACATCTTCCTCGACGATGTGACCGTCTCCCGTAGGCACGCCGAGTTCAACCGGCGCGGGGGCGTGTTCTCCGTCCGAGACGTCGGGAGCCTCAACGGGACCTATGTCAACCGTGAAAGGATCGACGAAGCCGGGCTGTCCGGGGGAGACGAAGTGCAGATCGGCAAGTTCCGGTTGGTGTTCCTCGCCAATCCGCAGCATGCCTGAGAGATAGGGGACGAGGCGACGGACGGGAGGGCCATGAACGCGCACGCCGCCCCGGCCCACATGACGATCGGGGATGTGCTCGGCCTGCTCAGGGGAGAGTTCCCCGACGTCACGATTTCCAAGCTCCGGTTCTTGGAGGCCGAGGGGCTGGTGGAGCCGGAGCGGAGCCCGTCCGGTTACCGGAAGTTCAGTCATGCCGACGTGGAGCGGCTGAGGTTCATCCTGGGGGTCCAACGTGACCACTATCTGCCACTTCGGGTGATCAAACAGCGCCTGGAGGCCGGCGAGATGCAAGATCCCGTGCCGCCGGGACGCCGCGGCCCGCGCACCCTCGTGGCCGCGGACACCACCGCCGAGGGGCCGGACGTCCGGCTGACCCGGCGGCAACTGATCGACGGGGCCGGCATCGACGGGGACCTCCTGACCCGGCTGGAGGAGTTCGGGCTCATCCGCCGGATCGGCCGGCACTACGACGGAGAGGCCCTGACCATCGCCCGTACCGCGGCCGCTCTTCGGGTGTTCGGCTTCGAGGCGCGGCATCTGCGGGCGGTCAAGGCGGCCGCCGACCGTGAGGTCGGCCTGATCGAGCAGGTGGTCGCCCCGTTGCTGCACCGGCGCAGTCCCGGGGCCCATGCCCAGGCCGACGAGATGGCCAGGGAGATCGCGGCGTTGTCGGTGAAACTGCACGAGGCATTGGTGGCGGCCGGGATCCGGGAAAGCCTGAACCATTAGGTTGGTGGGGAAGGGAGTTCTTACCGGCCCTTCGGGTCGTCCCACCTTCGAGGCGTAGGTGTACGTTGGCTACAAGGTCCAGAAGCAAGATCTGGAGCGCAGCCCATTATCAGCGGGAGCCACAGTGAAGCAGATGGAGGTCGTCGGCGTCCGGGTCGAGATGCCCTCCAATCAACCGATCGTCCTGTTGAAGGAGACGACCGGTGAGCGCTACCTCCCGATCTGGATCGGAGCCGTCGAGGCCACTGCGATCGCCTTCGCGCAGCAGGGCGTTCTGCCGGCCCGGCCGCTCACCCATGATCTGTTCCGTGATGTGATCGAGGCCCTCGATGTGCAGTTGCGCAACGTCAACATCACGGCGCTCCGCGAAGGGATCTTCTTCGCCGACCTGATCTTCTCCAACGGAGTCGAGGTCAGCGCGCGCCCTTCCGACTCCATCGCCCTCGCGCTGCGCACCGGGGCCACCATCTTCGCCAGTGACGACGTCCTCGAGGAGGCCGGGGTCTCCATCCCGGACGAGCAGGAGGACGAGGTCGAGAAGTTCCGGGAGTTCCTCAACACCATCTCGCCGGACGATTTCGGCCGCGCGGGTTAGACCCTTCCGGGCCGTCCTGGGCCGGCGAGGAAGCCCGTACGGACCCGGATCGTCACGCTCGGTTCCGAGGCACCCGGATGTGGGTAAGGGATCAATTGGGCGTCGAGGTGCGCAGTTTGCCCACGTGAAACCGGTTCGTCCGGGCATGCGACGCGCCGACGGCGAACGTTGACCGCACTCTGACCGGCACCTACCGTGCTGGAGGAACACCCGTGGTGTAATTCGTCGAACCCCCTTGACGAAGCGCCGCGGGCTGACAGAAGCCGGAGGTCCGCGTGGCGGCGAGCAGCGGCGAGGGCAATGCGACCCACGACAGGCACACCGCATCCCAGCGCGCCGGAGAACAAGGTCTGCTGTTCGAGACCGATGTCTCGCCTCCGCCGGAGGACGTCGGCTATCGGGGCCCGACGGCCTGTTCGGCGGCCGGGATCACCTACCGGCAGCTGGACTACTGGGCCCGTACGGCCCTGGTCGAGCCGAGTGTCCGGCCCGCGCACGGATCGGGGAGCCAGCGGCTCTACAGCTTCCGTGACATCCTCGTGCTCAAGGTCGTCAAGCGGCTCCTCGACACCGGGGTGTCACTGCAGCAGATCCGGACGGCCGTGTCCCACCTGCGCAACCGCGGCGTCCGGGATCTCGCGCAGATAACCCTGATGAGCGACGGGGTCAGTGTCTATGAGTGCACGTCCCCCGACGAGGTCGTCGATCTGCTGCAGGGCGGTCAAGGAGTGTTCGGGATCGCGCTCGGGCGGGTCTGGCAGGAGGTCGAGGGGAGCCTGGCCGACCTGCCCGCCGAGCGGGCCGTGGCCGACGGGACCGACTGCGACGACGACCACCCCGACGATGAACTGGCGCACCGGCGCCGGAGCCGTAAGACCGGCTGACCGGCTGACCGGCACTGCCGCGCGGCCGGGTGCGGCCGTGGCCGGCGAGCTCAGATCGCCTTCTTCCTCTGCAGATAGGCGAAGGCGGCCCAGCCCGGGAGCACGGGGAGCCAGAAGGTCAGCAGCCGGAACAGCAGCACCGCGGACGTGGCCGTCTCGGCGGGCAGCCCCGAGAGGGTGAGCCCGAGGGAGAGGGCACCTTCGACGGCACCGAGGCCGCCGGGCGTGGGGGCGGCGGAGCCGAGCGCGTTGCCGGTCAGGAAGACGATGACGATCGCCGTCCACGGCAGGGAACCGCCGAAGGCTCGGATGGAGGCGTCGAGGCATATCACGAAGCCGGTCGTCAGCAGCAGAATGCCCCCGACCCCGGTAATGATCTTGCGTGGCGACTGGAGCACGTCCAGCAGCCGGGGGACGACGCCGGCGAACATGGAACGCAGCCGGGACATGACCAGCCGCCGCACCCGCGGGATGGCCGCCGCGGCGGCGGCCAGCACGCCGGCCGCGAGGAGCACGATCACGACGGTGCGGGAGGGCGCGAGGTCGGTGGCGCTGTGCGAGGATCCGGTGACGAAGCCGAACACCACCAGCAGCAGGATGTGCATCATCATCCCGGACAGCTGCGAGGCTCCCACGCTCGCGACGGCGGCCCCCGGCCGCACCCCGGCACGCTGGAGATAGCGGCTGTTCACGGCCACACCGGTCACGGCCGCCGGCGCGACGAGCTTCACGAACGAGGCGGCGAGCTGGACGAGGACCGTCCGCCCGAGCGGGAGCCGTTCGGGCACGAAGCCGATGAGCATCAAGGCGGCCGCGAGGAAGGTGACCCCGGAGGCCACGAGCCCGATCCCGGTCCACTGCCATTGCGAATGGGCCACGAGCTGACGCAGGTCGACGTTGCTGAGCTGGGAGAGCAGGAAATAGACCCCGCCGGCGCCGGCGATGACGGTGACCAGCGTCCGCGGCCGGAAACGTTCCAGCCGGACCGGTTCGACCTCGATCTCCGGCCGGAGCCGCAGGATCTGGTCGCGGAGGCGGGCGAGCAGCTCCTTGTCGTGCTTGAGGGCCGCCCGGGTCGACCGGTTGAGCGCGACCTGCTGCAGGAGCGGCACGCTGGCCACGAGGGTGTCGCCGCCCAGCACCGCGGCGGCCGTGCGGACCGCGCGTGGGGGGCCGACCCGCAGCGCCACGGTGGTGAGCAGCTGCGCCAGATCCAGGCGGAGTACGAGATCACTGGCCGCGATCTCCCCGGCCCGAAGATCCACGATGGAGGGCAGGCCGTCGTCCCCGACGAGGATGCCCTCGCCCTCCAGCCGGCGGTGGGCCAGCCGGTGGGCCTGCAACAGCCGGACCTGCCGCCACACCTCGGTGAGGAGCTCGTCGGTCAGCTCGTCGTCGGCGAGGGCGCCGAGCCGGCGTCCGGGGACGTACTCGTAGGCGAGCAGCGCCGCCTCGGAGCCCACCTCGGAGACGGCCAGGAGCCGTGGGGTGCGGACCCCGGCGGCCACCGCCGCGTAGGCCATCAGCGACTCCTGCTCCAGGGACCGGCGCAGAGACCGCAGCGCACGGCGGTCGGTCGCCCCTCGCAGCCGGGCGTAGCGCCAGACCCGGTAGAGCAGCCCGGCGGTCTGCTGGTCCCGGTCGATCACCCTGACCTCGAGCGCGGGATGTGAGGGCGGTGACACGGCCGGGTGCTCGTCCGCGGGCTCGGGAGCGGCCAGTTCGACGCCGTACCGGCGGGTCTCCTCGGGACCGTCGGTCAGCCTGCGGGCGCTGACCGGGACCAGGCCCACCCGGCGCAGCGCGGCGACGACGGCGGTTCCGGAGGGACGGGGGTTGGGCGTGCCGGCGGCGTAGAGCGTGCCGTAGCCGATGGCGCGGCCGAGGACGTAGGTCGCGGCCAGCGCCAGCACGGAGGCATAGCCGGCGGTGAGTGCGGCGAGCGCGGCCACCCCGATGACCGTCCAGGTGATCAGTTGCCAGCGGGTGCGGCCGGCCAGGCGAACGGCCGTCACATAGGCGATCACCGGCGTGATGTCGGTGTGCAGAGGATCGGAGCCCGCGCCGCCCCAGCTCAGCGAGTCGGTCGGCCCGCCGGGCCCGGCGACCCACTCGTCCAGGGCCACGGTGGCACCGAGGGCCACGACCGCGGCGAGCAGACCCACCGCGATCCGCAGGCCGTCGCGGCGGATGAGCCGGTCGGCGGCGAAGACGACGGGTACGGCAAGCACCCCGAAGCTCGAGACCAGGGTGGCGAGGTTGAACAGGAAGTGCGGGGCCTGCTCGGTGCCGTGGGTGATGTCGGACTCGAGCCCTGTCGTGGTCTGTGTGGCGATGCTCGGCAGCAGCAGCACCAGGCCGAGCGCGGCGGCCGAGACAAGGAATCGCATCCCGTCCGAGGGCCTGCGGATCCGCCATGGGCGGGCCGGCTCGTCGACGGGCATGCCGGCCGGGTCGTCGGCCGCCGGGTTCATCGCCTCATGCTCGGTCCGTGCCACTGTCACCGCCCTCAGGACACCTTCTCGGAGGCAGATTCACGATGATCAGGCTCCCAGACGCGCGGCGAGCCACTCTGAGGAGCCCGGCAATCACGGCCCCCTCTGAGTCAACTCCGTACATCGTACTTGTCAGCCCTGTCGTGCCATAACCGTCCGGCGATGATCCCGGACCGGTTCCGGCCCAGGTCCTCGCGGACGTGGTTGATCGGCGCGCGTGAGACGTTGGGTAGGCTTCATCCAGAAGGCCGTCGACCCTGTGCGGGAGAGACCCCACGCCAACGGCGTGGGGCGCCGAAGGGGCAACCTCCCCGGAACCTCTCAGGCAAAAGGACCGCGTGGGCGAGGCACCTCTGGAATCGCCTGTTCCACCGTCAGGCGCGGATGACAGAGGGGGAGACCGGTCACCGGCCCGTCCGGTGACGGCCTGAGCATCACAGCAGCCCAGGAGGCTCCCCGCATGACCGCTGAGAAGACCTTTGCCGACCGGCACATCGGGCCGTCGCCGGACGAGCACGCCCGCATGCTCGAGGTCGTGGGCTATTCCGACATCGGCGCCCTCATCGACGACGCGGTGCCCGGCGCGATCCGGACAGGGCGCCCGCTCGACCTGCCGCCCGCACTGAGCGAGGCGCAGGCCCTCGCCCGGCTGCGTGAGTTCGCCGCCCGGAACGAGGTCCTCACCTCGATGATCGGCCTGGGCTACCACGGGACGATCACTCCGGGCGTCATCCTGCGCAACGTACTCGAGAACCCGGGCTGGTACACCGCCTACACCCCATATCAGCCGGAGATCTCGCAGGGCCGGCTGGAGGCGCTGCTGAACTTCCAGACCGTGGTGAGCGATCTCACCGGGCTCCCGGTGGCCGGCGCCTCCATGCTGGACGAGGGCACGGCCGCCGCCGAGGCCATGGCCATGGCCCACCGGGTGTCCCGGCGCAAGGAGCCCGGAGCCTTCCTGGTGGACGCCGACGTGCTCCCACAGACCATCGAGGTCGTGCGGGGACGGGCCCGGCCGCTCGGCATCGAGGTCGTCGTCGCCGACCTGACAGAGGGCCTGCCCGAGGGCGACTTCTTCGGCGTGCTGCTGCAGTATCCCGGTACCGGCGGGGTCGTACGGGATCTCGCGCCGCTGACCGAGGCCGCGCACGAGCGTGGCGCCCTGGTGGTCGTGGCCGCCGATCTGCTCGCGCTCACACTGCTGCGGCCGCCCGGTGAATTCGGCGCGGACATCGCGGTCGGCACGGCCCAGCGCTTCGGCGTCTCGTACGGCTTCGGCGGCCCGCACGCGGGCTACCTGGCCGTCGGCCAGGCCATCCAGCGGCAGCTTCCGGGCCGCATCGTCGGTGTTTCCATCGACGCCGACGGCCGGCGGGCCTACCGGCTGGCGCTGCAGACCCGCGAACAGCACATCCGGCGTGAGAAGGCGACCAGCAACATCTGCACGGCGCAGGTGCTGCTGGCCGTGATGGCGAGCATGTACGCGGTCTACCACGGACCCGAGGGGCTCACGGCCATCGCCGAGCGGGTCCACGGGCACGCCGCCTCGATCGCCGCCGGACTCCGGACGGGCGGCGTGGGGATCGTGCACGACGCCTTCTTCGACACCGTTCTGGCGCGTGTTCCGGCCGGCGCGGAGGCCGTCGTGGCCGCCGCGCGCGCACGGGAGATCAATGTGCGCCTCGTCGACGGCGACCACGTCGCCATCGCCTGTGACGAGACGACCACCTCCGAGCACGTCGCCGCGGTCCTTGCCGCATTCGGAGTGGAGACCGGGCCCGCCGCGGGACCGCGGGACCCAGGTACGGCCGGCGAGCCGGGCGAGACTCCGGACGTCATCCCGGCGGGCCTGCGCCGGGAGAGCGTGTTCCTCACCCACCAGGTCTTCCACGGATACCGCTCCGAGACCGCCATGCTGCGCTACCTGCGCCGGCTCCAGGACAAGGACATCGCGCTCGACCGTTCGATGATCCCGCTCGGGTCCTGCACGATGAAGCTCAACGCGACCGCGGAGATGGAGCCGATCACCTGGCCCGAGTTCGCGCAGATCCACCCGTTCGCCCCGCTGGAGCAGGCCGGCGGCTATCTCGAGCTGATCGGCGAGCTCGAGGACCGGCTCGCCGAGATCACCGGGTACAGCAGGGTGTCGGTGCAGCCGAACGCCGGATCCCAGGGCGAGCTCGCCGGGCTCCTGGCCGTACGCGCCTATCACGACAGCCGGGGGGACTCCCACCGGGTCGTCTGCCTGATCCCCTCGTCGGCGCACGGGACCAACGCCGCCAGCGCGGTGATGGCCGGCATGCGGGTCGTCGTGGTGGCCTGCGACGAGGGCGGCAACGTCGACCTCGGCGACCTCCACGCCAAGATCGGAAAGCACCGCGGGGAACTCGCCGCCATCATGGTGACGTACCCCTCCACCCATGGGGTGTTCGAGGAGACCATCACCGAGGTGTGCGCCGCCGTGCACGAGGCAGGCGGTCAGGTCTACGTCGACGGAGCCAACCTCAACGCGCTCGTGGGGCTGGCCCGGCTCGGAGAGTTCGGCTCCGACGTCTCGCACCTGAACCTGCACAAGACCTTCTGCATCCCGCACGGCGGGGGCGGTCCCGGGGTCGGGCCGGTCGGCGTGCGCGAGCACCTGGCACCGTTCCTGCCCAACCACCCGCTCCGCGCGGAGGCCGGTCCCGAGACCGGTGTGGGCCCGATCTCGGCGGCCCCGTGGGGGTCGGCGGGGATCCTCCCGATCTCCTGGGCCTACATCGCCATGATGGGACCGGAAGGCCTGCGGGAGGCCACGGAAGGGGCCATCCTGGCGGCGAACTACGTCGCCAGGCGGCTCGACCCCTACTTCCCGATCCTCTACACCGGACGGCATGGGCTCGTGGCCCACGAGTGCATCGCGGACCTGCGGCGGATCACCAAGGAGACCGGTGTCACCGCCGAGGACGTCGCCAAACGTCTCATCGACTATGGCTTCCACGCCCCGACGCTCTCCTTTCCCGTGGCCGGCACGCTGATGATCGAGCCCACCGAGAGTGAGGACCTCACCGAGCTCGACCGGTTCTGCGACGCCATGATCGCGATCAGCCGGGAGATCGAATGTGTGGCGACCGGCGAGTACGACTCGCAGGACAACCCGTTGAAGAACGCTCCGCACACCGCCGAGTCCCTGATCAGCGGCGACTGGAAGCGTCCCTACAGCCGTGAGGACGCCGCCTATCCGCTTCCGTCGTTGCGGGAGAACAAGTACTGGGCCCCGGTCCGCCGGATCGACCAGGCCTACGGCGACCGCAACCTCGTCTGTGCCTGTCCGCCGCCGGAGGCGTTCGAGGACTGATCACGAGGGCTGTGTCACCGCGGGACGCCGGGCCCCGCGATCGCTAGGCTCTGGGGAGATCCGGACGAATCCCTGCAAGGGCGTGGTGATGAGCGCGACTTCCAACGAGGCGGCCACGGATCCGAGGTCGCGCTGTGAGGAGGCTCGCCGCCTCGCTGAGAGCGGCGACCTGGGCGGCGCCGCCCGCGTGTTCGAGGAGGTCCTCGCGCTCGGGGACATCCCCGAGCGCGGCCGGGCCGCGCTCGGGCTGGCGGTGGTCCTCGAGGACTCCGGTGACCTCGAGGGCGCGCGGGCCGCGGACCTCACCGCCATCGAGACCGAAGACCGGGAGTACGGCGCCCGGGCCGCCTATCACCTGGCGCTCGGCCACGAACGGGCCGGTGCCCGGGACGAGGCCGGGCGGGCCTGGCGGATCGTGGCCGACTTCGGCAATCCCTCCTACCTCCCGCCCGCCTATCTGGCGCTGGCGAGGCTGGCCGACGACGAGGGTGACGCGGCGGCCGCGGGGGAGTGGTGGGAGCGCGTGATCCAGACCGGCGACGAGGAGTATGCCCCGGTGGCGGCGCACGACCTCGCCGAGCGGCTGCTCGAGCGCGGTGAGTCGGCCCGCGCCCAGCGGGTCCTCGCCGACGCGCTCCGGCTCATGGACCGGGAGACGGCGCCGTACGCCTACGCCCGGCTGGCGGTCGCCATCGGGATAGCGCACCTGGACCAGGCGATCGGCGCGTTCGGGGCCGTGGTGGAGGCCGACGGCGGCGATCCGGAGATCGGCTCTCTGGCCATCGAGCTGCTGGCCCGGGTCCTCCCGCTGCGTGGCCGGGGTGAGGAGGCACACGAGGTCTGGAGCCGAGGTCTCTCCGACCCGGTGCTCGCGGGGCAGGTGCGGGCCCGGCTGCGCCGTGATCTGCCCGTGAGCCGCAATGAGGACGAGACCCCGGACGAGACCCCGGGCGGACGGTCCTGGTGGGAGCCGCACGTGGAGTCGGCCATCTGCTCCGGCGCGTTGCCGGCGCTGACCGGCGAGGCCTTCGGGGCGCTGGACCAGATGTATGCGCTCATCGCCATGCGCTATGCCGAGGGAGCGGAAGAGCCGCCCGCCGAGGCCCATGAGGCGCTGGGCCGGGCCGTGCGGGTCCCGGGTGAGTTCCCGTGGGGCCGGGCACTGCATGACAGTTTCGCGGAACGCCTGCGGGTCCCGAGGGGAGCGGCGGCCCCGGAGCCGCGGGAACGGCCGGGGCCCTCCGCCGGATAGCGGCCCGGCGGCGGGGACACGGCCGTCAGCCGGCGAGGTTTCCGTAGGCGATGACCTTGCTCATCCGGAGCCGCACGAGCAGTTCGCCGGGCACCCCGTTGCGGGCGCCGAACTCCTCGGCGCGATCCGGGCCCATGTAGCGGCCGCCGATGATCGTGGCCCATGCGCCCAGCTCGGCGGGATCCTCCGACACCGTCGTCTCTCCCCTGATGGTGACGAAGGCGAAGGGCGGTTGATCGTCGTCCACGCAGATGACGGCCCGCGGGTCGCGCAGCAGCGCCTTGCCCTTCAGGGTCTCGCTGTGGGTCGTGAACACCAGGTCGGGGCCGTCCAGCACGAACCAGATCGGCGTCACGTGCGGGGCGCCGTCGGCCAGGGGCACACCCAGCTTGCCGGTGCGGGTGCCGGCGGAGACGAACTCACGCCACCCGGCCTCTGTCATCTGCTCCATGGGCCGAGTCTGCCGGTGCGGGAACGGGCCCGTGTGTCCCTACCGTCCCGGTGTGCCCATGATCACGTCCGGAGCCCCGCCCGCCGCCCGTAGGGAAGAGCGTTAGCGTGCCGTCATGGACATCGTCACCTCGCATGGGCCGGCCCGGGTGGAGTTCGACGAGGTGGGGGAGCCGGCCTTCGTGCTGGTCCTCACCCACGGATCCAACGGCGGGGTCGAGACCACGGACCTGCTCTCCGTACGGGATGTCGCGATCGGACTCGGCGGCACGGTGGCCCGGGTCCTCCAGCCCTTCAGGGCGGCCGGACGGCGGGCCCCGGGCTCGGCGGTCAAGCAGGATCAGGCCTGGTTGGAGATCATCGGCGCCATCCGCGACCGGGTCGGTGATGTGCCGTTGATCCAGGGCGGCCGGAGCAACGGCGCCAGGGTCGCGTGCCGTACGGCCCTGTCCGCGGGGGCGAGGGGGGTCATCGCCCTGGCGTTTCCGCTGCATCCGCCCGGCCGGCCCGAACGGTCACGGGCGGGAGAACTGCGGGAGGCCGGCGTCGAGGTCCTCGTGGTCAACGGGGACCGTGACCCCTTCGGCGTCCCTGAGCCGGCCGACGCGGCGAGTGTTGAGGTGCTGCCCGGAGAACGGCACGATCTGGCCAAGGATCCGGCCGCCGTCGGCCGGGTCGTGGCGCCGTGGCTACGGCGCTGGGCGACACACTGAGGCGCTGGTCCCTGGACCCGCTTGGCCGGGTCCAGGGCGCTGTCCGGGCAGGCCTCCGCCTCCCGAGGATGATCACCCGATCGAACTAGTCCCCCGTTCGGGACCGGTCAGGCCGCCGACGGAGCGGGAAGGTCTGTCGGTCGGTGCGGTGCGATGATCCCCCCGTCGGGCAGCAGCTCGCCGGTGTCCTCGAACAAGACGATGCCGTTGCACAGCAGGCTCCACCCCTGCTCGGGGTGGCTCGCCACGGTGCGGGCGGCGTCGCGATCTCGCGATTCAGGCGAGGGACAGGGCGGCTGGTGCGGGCACATCTGCGTGTCTCCGGTCTGGATTTCTCGTGGGTTTGTGTTGTCTGTCACTTACGACGCCTACAAGTGTGCTGCGGTTCACCTCATCGCGACATAGCCCGTTGGGACGGTTGTGCGTTGACGTCCCGGCCATATAGACCTCGGACGATCCCGCGAAGACGCCACCCCACCCTCCTCCCCTTCGGCGGCCGAGCGGGTACAACACGCCGTTTCGGGCCGGGGCCGGCCACCGCCCCGAGGGTGCGATCAGGCGAGTGCGGTCAGGAGCCCGGCGAGCACCACCTCCAGGCCGGCGGTGAACCGGGAGTCCCAGTCCACCGCCGGCCCGGGGCCGTCGGCCCGGGGAAACTCGCGTCCGCGCACCTCCAGCGCCGCGTGGCCGATGACGTAGCCGATGACGGTGTGCGCGCCGATCGCGGCGGCTCCGTCCAGGAAGCCGCCGAGCCGCAGCACCTCGCGCAGCGAATCCGTCGTGGCGGTCAGAGCCGCCGGGTTGCGCCTGGTGACGACCAGCGGCAGCACGCCCGCGTGCTCGAGGAGCCGGCTGCGATAGGCACCGGCCCACTCGCGCAGCCGCTCGCGCCACTGGCCCGCGGCGGCCGGCGGGACGGTGCCGGCCGGCAGCATCGCGACGTGGGCCACCAGGCCGTCCAGCAGCTGCTCCTTGCCCCTCGGCAGGTGATGGTAGATGGCCATGGCCTCGACCTCGAGGGCGTCTCCGAGGCGGCGCATGGTGAGCCGGCCGAGGCCCTGGCCGTCGATGATGTGGAGGGCCGTCTCGACGATCCGGTCCCGGGTCAGTGGTTCACGCTGCGACATGACCCTACCTTACTGCGTAAAGGGAGGGTCCGTGATGACCCCGCCGACACGGTCCCTCGGTCACGCGTACGCTTACGGCCGAGACCATGCTGAAAGGAAGGACCTCGCCATGCCGCTGGGTCACCGGGTGGGCAAGGACGTCACCGAACGCCACGCCGCCGACAAGAAGCTCGCCGCCACCTATCGTGACGCGCTCGACGCCGCCACGGAGGCGGAGCACGCGTTGCGGCACGCACAGAGCGAGGAGCGGCCGGCCGAGGACGGCCGTGGCCTCGCGGTCGCGCTCGAGCGCGCCCTCTGGGAGGCCGTCCGGATCGCCGAGGCCGCCGAGCGGGCGGCCATGGGGCCGCAGACCTATGCGGGTGAGGGCCCCCATCCCAAGCCGGCCCGGCGGGACGCCGAGATCGCGCGGCGCAAGGCCAAGGCCCGGCCCGACGTGCGGATCTGGACCGAGGAGGTGGATCGGCTCCGCACGGCCCGTGAGCGACACGTGCTCAGCTTTCGGGCCGCCTCCGCCCGTCCCGTCTCCGTCTGAGCGGCCAGAGCCTTAGCCGTCGCACGGTCAGGAGCGCGTGAGCGGCGGTCACGTTCCCGGGTGGGATCCGGGTGAGGGACCGCCGCCACTTCCCGCCGGCCCACCGCGTCACGACGTGTGACGAGGTGGCCCGAGGTCCCCTGGGATGGGACCACCGGGTGGCAGCGGTCTCGGAACTCTGGAAATCTCCCCATTCGGGGAAGCACTGGAGCATGCCCTGTCTGTGCAGGTGCTCTGATCTCGGGGGAATCATTTGGAGTGCACGCCGCCGGACCGGCTCAGGGTCCTGGAGTCCTATCAGGACGGCACGGCGGCCATCCGTGCGATGGCGGCGCGGTGCCCGGACTGGAACGTGCCGACGCCCTGCGCCGACTGGCAGGCCATCGACCTGGCCGGTCATCTGCGATGCGCCGGGGAGAACTATCTCGAGTTCCTGCAGGACGCCCTGGACACGTGGGATCGGACCCATTTCATCCATCGGGGCACGAAATACACGGTCGGCGACCACGTCGGTGCCGCGTCCGTCGAGTGGCATCTGCACGCGTGGGACCTCGCTCGGGCCATCGGCGCGGACTACCGGCCGCGTGATCCCGACGCGCTCGTCTCCGCCTGGCGCTGGGGCGTCCCGCATCTGCCGCTGGCGTCCGGAGACTCGTGGCACGCCGTGCTCGTCTCCTCGGGACGCTCACCGCACTGGCCCGACGCCGCCGGCCGCCGTCCCCGGATCATGGCCCGCGTCCGCTGAACGCGGGCTCTGTTCACGGCCGCGCTCCGCTCGGCGGCTCGGGTCGCTTCGAGGCGATGGCTTCCCTCGTCGCTCTGGTCGCAGGCTCCCGGCGCTCCTCGGTCCAGCCACGGCCGCGACCCTCGCGGTTCATCGCCGCGCTCCGCGCGGCGGCTCGCGGCCTTTGGAGGTGGTGTCTTCCCTTCTCGCTCGCCAGTCCAGACATCACCGGCCGCTCGCGGGCCCCTTCCTGGCCGTGATCTCGCAGTCGTTCGCGGCCGGAGACACGAGCTCCCGTCGTCTCCGCGGTGATCCCGCGGATGCCCGCAGTCCGCACCCGGGAGGGAACGGGCCCTCCGGTGCGGTCCCGCGAACAACCGCAAGATCACGGCGGGAAGGTCATTCCACGGTGACGCTCTTGGCGAGGTTGCGCGGCTTGTCGACGTCGTGGCCGAGTTCGACCGCGGCGTGGTAGGCGAGGATCTGCAGCGGGATCGACAGCAGGATGGGGTCGAGCTCGGGCTCGTTCTTCGGGACCACGATGGCGTCGCCGGCGAGCCTGGCGTCGGGCACGCGATGGGAGATGGCGAGCACCCGCCCGTGCCGGGCCCGGATCTCGCCGAGTGTGGAGAGGTTCTTGTCGACGAACTCGTCGTCGGGCACCAGGGCCACCGTCGGAAGCTCCGGGCTCACGAGGGCGAGCGGCCCGTGCTTGAGCTCGCTGGCCGGATAGGCCTCGGCGTGCAGGTAGGAGATCTCCTTGAGCTTCTGCGCGCCTTCGCGGGCGACAGGGAAGCCGCGCACCCGCCCGATGAAGAACATGCCGGGATAGCGGGAGAAGTCCCGCGCCAGCGTGGCGATGTGCTCCTCCTGGGCGAGGATCTCCTCGATCTGGCCGGGCAGTGCCCGGAGCCCGTCCGCGATCCTCCTGCCGTCGGCCGGGGAGAGGTCATGGATCCGGCCGAGGTGCAGGGCGATCAGGGCCAGCACGACGGAGGTGGAGGTGAACGCCTTGGTGGAGGCGACCGACACCTCCGGGCCGGCGTGCAGGTAGACGCCGCCGTCGCACTCCCGGGCGATCGCGCTGCCGACGGCGTTGACGACGCCGAGCACCCGGCCGCCCTTGCGCTTGAGCTCCTGCACCGCCGCGAGTGTGTCGTAGGTCTCGCCGGACTGGCTGACCGCGATGTAGAGGGTGTCCGCCTCCACGACCGGATTGCGGTAGCGGAACTCCGACGCGGGCTCGGCGTCGGCCGGTATGCGGGCCAGCTCCTCGATGAGCTGGGCGCCGATCTGCCCCGCGTAATAGGCGGAGCCACAGCCGAGGATCTTCACGCGCCTGAACTCCCGAGCCTCCCGGGCCTCGAGGTTCAGCCCGCCCAGGTGGGCGGTGTGAAAGCGCCCGTCGAGCCGCCCGCTCAGCGCCCGCCGCACCGCGGCCGGTTGCTCGTGGATCTCCTTCTGCATGAAGTGGTCATAGTTGCCCGCGTCGTACTGCCCCGGCTCCCAGTCCACGACGAACGGACTCTTGTCCGTGCGCCGGGCGTCCTGCGTGGAGGTGCGGAAGCCGTCGGCCTGCACGGTCGCGAGCTCACCGTCGTCCAGGTGCACGATCTGCCGGGTGTAGCGGACGATCGCCGACAGGTCGGAGGCGATGAACATCTCCTTCTCGCCGATGCCCAGCACCACCGGGCTGCCGTTGCGGGCGACGACGATGCGGTCGGGCTGGCGGGTGTCGACCACCGCGATGCCGTACGTGCCCACCACGGAGCTCAGCGCCTGGCGGACCGCGTCCTCCAGATCGGCGCCCTCGCCGGCGCGGGCGATCAGATGGGCCAGCACCTCGGAGTCCGTCTCCGAGTCGAACTCCACGCCCTCGGCGGCGAGCTTGCCGCGGAGCTCGTCGGCGTTCTCGATGATGCCGTTGTGCACGAGGGCGACGGTGCCCGAGACGTGCGGGTGCGCGTTGACGTCACTGGGCTCGCCATGGGTGGCCCACCGGGTGTGCCCGATGGCGGGGCTGCCCTTGAACCGGGCCGGCAGGTCCTCGGCGAGGTTGGCCACGCGGCCCTTGACCTTGCGGACCCGCAGGTCACCGGAGCGTCCGACGACGGCGATCCCGGCGGAGTCGTATCCACGGTACTCGAGGCGTTGCAGTCCCTCGAGGAGGACCGGGACGGCGTCCCGTGGCCCCACATACGCGACGATCCCACACATCTTGTCTCCTCATGTTCGTTCCCGGCCCGGCGTCTCGGTCGCCCGCGTACCGCGGTCACCCGTAGACGATGCGACGCAGCTGGCGCAGTGAGAGCGCCGGCGCGGTGACCCGGCGTCCGGGCAGTTCGGCCGCGATCCGCTGGAAGATCTCGTCGTTGGAGAGACCACAGCGCGTCCTGAGCTCGGCGTGGCGACGCCGGACGTAGGCCTCCGTGGGCTCGGAGAAGTACGCGAGCACGTCGGCCACCACCCGGGCGGCCTCTCCGGCGTTGAGCGGAGAGGTGCGCGTCAGGTGGTCGACGAGGTCCTCGTAGGGACCGGCGGCGCTGGACATGGCGGCCATCCTCGCGCGCATTAACCGGATAAGCAAAATCCTGCCCGAAATCGGGCAGGATCACACCGAAGACGTGGCCCCCACGGCCGCCGCGAGCCCGCTGTCGCGCGGCCCGGATCCCCGGACGGACGGGCCGGCCGAGGTCCACCGGCGTCTCGTGGAGATGTACGGCGTCGTCCTCGGCCTGGACATGGCCGGGTTACGGGACGGCGAGGTCGTCGGGCACCGGGCTCTGCGCGACCAGGCCGCGATGGAACGTCAGCCGGGCCTCGGTGAAGACGCCGGCCCGTGCCGTGACAGGCCGGCCGGATCCGCCCGTGGCGCTGGAACCTGGAACGTCCCCTGGCCATCGCGAGGGCGGCGGCGGGTGCGCCCCGTCGGACCGGAGAAAGCGGCCGCACCCGCGTACGGGCTCCGGCGGTGGCCGGAGCGGTGAGGTGATGGGCTCCTCAGACAGAGGCGCGCACCAGTCCGGCGATCTCCGGGTCGGCGGCACGGACGCAGTGGGCCGAGCAGTACCAATGCTCGTCCGCCTCGACCCCGTGGCCGATGATGCGGCACTGGCAGTGCTCGCAGACCGGAGTCATCCGCTGGATGGCGCACTCGAAGCTGTCGAAGACATGCACATCGCCTTGTGCGTGTACTTCGAAGGACATCTCATAGTCATTGCCGCAGACTTCACACCGTGCCATGACGAACGCCCCGTCTTTCTCCCATCGCTCGCGTAGGCGATCTACCCGCTGCGGCGGCGTTCTATCCCGGCAGGGTACGGACGGCTTCCGGGCTTGGAGCACAGCCGCGGGGACGGCCGGTCTAGTCCTGCCGGGAGCCCGTGAACCTGAGCTCATGGCCGTCCTCGAGATAGACGGTGCGGGCCTCGGCGGCGGCGCGCAGGCTCGGGGCCATCCGCCGGCCGACGTGCGGTGGGACGAGCCCGGACAGCTCGTCGAGGGGGACGAGGGCGTGGTCCGACAGCTCGTCGGGCGGAAGCCGGATCCGCCCGATCTCGTCGGCGGTGATGGAGCCGGCGAACACGAAGATGTTCACCGCGTCCACGCCGTCGCGCGGCGGCCCCCAGTCGACGCAGACGAGGCCGTCGAGGCCGGGCGTGAGGCCGAGTTCCTCCTCGCACTCCCGCACGCACGCGGCCAGTGGAGACTCCCCCTCTTCGATCACCCCGCCGGGGAGGAACCACCCGTCCTTGTAGGTGGGCTTCACGAGCAGCACCCGGCCCAGATCATCGACCAGAAGCGCCGCGGCGGCTCCGCGCGTACGGGGAAGTGAGGCATAGAAGGCGGCATCAGGCATGTCCCGAGGCTAGGCGTTCGGGGGTCCCGGCTCCGGGTGCCCATGGTGGCCCGGGACCGCATCCGTCCGGGAGCCGATCAGGTCGCCGTGGATCCGTTCGAGACCCGGCGCCGTGAAGACGAAAGGGTCTCGGCGGCGGCGCAGAACGTGCGAGACGTGATCGTGTTCGGGCATGCCGGGGGTGCCGGGTGGTCACCGCGCGCGGCCGGCCGGTTCCGCGGCGCTTCCGCCGCGGGGATCGCGTAGGGGGCCGCTCGACCGAGGATGACGTCGAGGACGGGTGGGCGAGCGCGGGTTCTCGGGGGCCGGGCGCTTCGCGGGCGGGAGTCGCCGGACCCCGCGGTCCCGTCACGAGACGGCGCCGGAGGAGCCGAGGGGCTCCTCCGGCGTGCCGTCGCCGTGGGGATGGGCGCGGGGCGGCTCAGACCGCGTAGTCGAGCAGCGGCATGGCGTTGCTCGGGTGACGCAGCTTGGAGAGTGACTCCTTCTCCAGCTGCCGGATCCGCTCGCGGGTGAGGCCCAGGTGCTTGCCGATCTCGTCGAGCGTGCGAGGCGTGCCGTCATAGAGGCCGAAGCGCATCGCCATGATCTTCTCCTCGCGAGGGGAGAGGATGCCGAGTGTCCGGCGCAGCTGGTCGGCCATGAGCTGGCGGTCGACCAGTTCGGAGGCCTCGGGGCTGTCGACGTCCTCGATCAGGTCACCGATCCGGGTGTCCCCGTCCTCACCGATGGTGGAGTCGAGGCTGATCGGCTGCCGGCTGGTGCGCAGCAGCTCACGGATCTGCTCGGGGCTCTTGTCGAGTTCGACGGCGAGCTCCTCCGGAGTGGGCTCACGGCCGAAACGCTGGTGCATCTCGCGCTCGACCCGGCTCAGCTTGCTCAGCATCTCCAGGACATGGACGGGCAGGCGGATCGTCCGGGCCGAGTCGGCGAAGCCGCGCTGGATGGCCTGACGGATCCACCACATCGCGTAGGTGGAGAACTTGTAGCCCCGGGTGTAGTCGAACTTCTCGACCGCGCGCACCAGGCCCACGTTGCCCTCCTGGATCAGGTCCAGGAGCGGCATCGTCGACCGGCGGTAGCGCCGGGCCAGCGAGACCACCAGCCGAAGGTTGGCGCGGATGAAGGCTCGCTTGGCCAGCTCACCCTCGGACGCCAGCCGGTCGAGCTCCACGGAGCTGGCTACCTTGCGTGCGGTCTGCAGCTTGATCGCCCGGCGCTGACCCAGCTCGTCGAGCAGGTGGCGGGCGAACAGCCCGGCCTCGATGCTG
>DASYNF010000101.1:0-34479 GCA_036008685.1 Actinomadura sp.
TGGTCGTGCGGTCGTTCACGCGAACGACCGCACGATGACCACGGGGACGCCAGGAGGTCCCTGGATGTCACAACTGATCTGGAACGGGCTGTTCGTCGGCTCGTTCTATGCCCTGGTCGCGCTGGGCTACAGCATGGTCTACGGGATCATCAAGCTGCTGAACTTCGCCCACGGCGACCTCTACATGCTCGGCGCCTTCTCCGGGTTCGCCATGCTGGGCGCCATGGGCGGCCTGGTCCGGTCGCAGTCCCTGGTGGCGCTGTTCGTGGTGTTGCTGCTGGCCATGCTCACGACCGGGCTCAGCGGCGTCGTGCTCGAGCGGGTCGCCTACCGGCGGCTGCGCCAGGCGCCACGGCTGTCCCTGCTCATCACCGCGGTGGGGGCCTCCTTCGCACTGGAGTACGGCACCAGGATCGTGGCCGGCCCGAACCCGAAGGTCTATCCGGTCCGGCTCGGCGGCACGACCCTGCACGTCCTCGGTGCCCGGATCACCGTCCAGCAGCTCGCGCTCATGGGGATCGCGATCGCGTTGATGATCGCTCTGAACACCCTGATCATGCGCAGCAGGCAGGGCCGGGCCATGCGGGCCATCGCCCTCGATCCGAAGGCCGCGCTGCTCATGGGGGTGGACGTCGACCGGGTCATCGCGCGGACGTTCTTCATCGGGTCCGCGCTCGCGGGCGCCGCCGGGGTCATGGCGGGCGGCTACTACGGCAAGATCGACTTCTTGATGGGCTTCATCATCGGGCTCAAGGCGTTCACCGCCGCCGTCATCGGCGGGATCGGCAACATGCAGGGCACGATGCTCGGCGGGCTCGTGCTCGGGCTGCTGGAGTCCTTCGGGACCCACTGGCTCGGCGGCGAGTGGCGGGACGTGTTCGCCTTCGGCTGCCTGATCCTCTTCCTGACCGTACGGCCCACGGGGCTGCTCGGCGAACGCGTCACGGAGCGGGTGTGATGGCGACGACTCAGGGGCCGCCGGTCAAGCCCGTGACCGGCAAGGGGCCGACGTTCATCACCCGCCTGTTGGAGAGCCGGTGGCTCGGCTGGGTGGGACTGGCCATCGGCCTGCTCGCCCCGTTCGTCATCGCCACCCCGTATTCGCTCAGCGTCATGACCAGCGCGGCGATCTTGGTGATGCTGGCCGTCGGGTTGAACATCGTGGTCGGCTACTGCGGGCTGCTGGATCTGGGCTACGCGGCCTTCTTCGCGGTCGGGGCGTACACCAGCGGCCTCCTCGCGACGGAGTTCCACCTCCCGCTGCTGGCCACGATCCCGGCGGTCATCGCCGTCACCGTGGTGGCGGGCATCGTGATCGGCGCACCGACGTTGCGCCTGCGAAGCGACTATCTCGCCATCGTGACGCTCGGCTTCGGCGAGATCATCCGAATCGTCGCCAACAACCTGGACATCACCGGCGGCCCGTCCGGCATCTACGGCATCCCGGGCCCGTCGGCCTTCGGCGTGGACCTGTCCGAGCCCGTCGTCTTCTACTGGGTGACGGTGCTGATCACCTCCCTCGCCGTGCTCTTCGCGGCGCGGCTCGGCCGGTCGCGGCTCGGCCGGGCCTGGCGGTTCGTACGCGAGGACGAGGACGCCGCCGAGGCCAGCGGCATCCACACCTACCGGGTCAAGCTGGCCGCCTACGTCGCCGGCGCGGTATGGGGAGGCATGGCGGGGATGCTCTTCGCCGGGCAGCTCACGGCGATCTCACCGACCAGCTTCACCTTCCTGCAGTCGGCTCTGGTGCTGATGGCCGTGGTGCTCGGCGGCATGGGCTCCACACCGGGCGTGATCCTCGGGGCGGTCTTCATCAGCCTGCTGCCGGAGCTGCTGCGCGACCTCGCCGACTACCGGTTCTTCGCCTTCGGGGTGCTCCTGATCGTCGTCATGCTCATGCGCCCCCAGGGGCTGTGGCCGCATCGCTCGAGTGAGACCGCTCGTACGGCCGGCCGCTCCATGCCCGGACCGGCCGCTGATCCCAAGGGGGCGTCATGACCCTCCTCCAGGTCGCGGACCTGAAACTCGCCTTCGGCGGCGTTCAGGCCGTGGACGGCCTCACGTTCACCGTGGACGAGGGCGAGATCGTGTCGATCATCGGCCCCAACGGCGCGGGGAAGACGTCCGCCTTCAACTGCATCACCGGCTTCTACAAGCCGACCGGCGGATCCGTGCGGGTCGCCGGAACGGACGTCACGGGCCGCCGGCCCTCGGCGATCGCCGCGCGGGGGGTGTCCCGCACGTTCCAGAACCTGCGGCTGTTCGGCGAGCTGTCCGTACTCGACAACGTACGGGCCGGCACGCACCTGTGGCTGCGGCAGAGCGCGTTGGACGCGCTTCTGCACACTCCGCGCTACCGGCGCAGCGAGCGGGAGGGCACGGACGAGGCGCACAAATGGCTGGACTTCGTCGGCCTCCGCGGTGACCGGGCCGGACTCGTCCGCAACCTGCCGTACGGCGCGCAGCGCAGCGTCGAGATCGCGCGGGCCCTCGCCAGGCGGCCGAAGCTCCTCCTGCTCGACGAGCCGGCGGCCGGGCTCAACCACACCGAGAAGGCCGAGCTCCTCGACCTGATCCGGCGCATCCGCGAGCTCGGCATCGCGATCACACTGATCGAGCATGACATGGGGCTGGTGATGGAGGTCTCCGAACGCGTGGTGGTGCTCAACTTCGGGAAGGAGATCGCGGACGGGCGGCCGGACGAGGTCCGGCGGGATCCGGCGGTGATCGAGGCCTACCTCGGACGGGACGACGACGCCGGGACCGCGGCCGGCGGCGATGCCGCGGCACCGTCCGCCGGACCGGCGGCGGCCACGGAGGAGGACCGGTGAGCGCGGCCGCGAAGGAGGCCGCGCTCGAACTGGCCGGGCTCGAGGTCCGCTACGGGGGTGTGCAGGCGCTCCGCGGGCTGAGCCTGACCGTCGAGGAGGGGGAGATCGTCGCTCTCCTCGGCAACAACGGCGCGGGCAAGACGACCACCCTGTCCACGGTGTCCGGGCTCGTCCGCGCGTCCGGCGGGGTCATCCGGCACGAGGGCCAGGACATCATGCGGGCCACGCCGCCTCAGATCGTCCGGCGTGGACTCGTGCACGTGCCGGAGGGACGGCGCATCTTCAGCACGCTCTCCGTGCACGAGAACCTGCTCATGGGCGGCTATCCGCTCCGGGACCAGGGAGAACTGCGCCGGCGGGTGCACCGCGCCTACGATCTGCTGCCTCGCCTCGCCGAACGCCGTGCGCAGCAGGGTGGAACGCTGTCCGGGGGCGAGCAGCAGATGCTCGCCATCGGGCGAGCGCTCGTGGCGGGACCCAGGCTGCTCATGCTCGACGAGCCCTCGATGGGTCTGGCTCCGCTCGCGGTCGCCTCCGTCATGGACGTGATCCGTGACATCAACAGGGCCGGGACCTCGGTGCTGCTCGTGGAGCAGAACGCCAAGGCGGCCCTCAAGATCGCACATCGCGGCTACGTCATCGAGAACGGCGCCTGCTCCCTGGCCGGCAGCGCCGCCGACCTCGCCGCCGACCCGCGGGTGGTCGAGGCCTACCTGGGCGGCCTGTGATGCCGCCCGGGCGGCGCATGCCGCCGAGCGGGGCGGTGAAGGCGGCGGTGAAAGGGACGGATCGGGGCGGCCGCGCCGGCGCGGCGGGGGCCTTGTCACGGTGATCCACATCGACGACGCCGCCCTGCGGGCCGTGATCACCGCGGCCGAGGCCGCCGACCTGATCGAGCACGTGCTCCTGGACGGGCACGATCCGGACTCCGGCCCCGGACGGACCGCTGTCGACGTCCCGGCGGGACAGCTCCTGCTCATGCCGGCCGCCCTGCCGGGATATGCCGGCGTCAAGATCGCCACGGTGGCGCCCGGGAACCCGGAGCATGGCCGGCCTCGCATCCAGGGCGCCTATCTGCTCCTGGACGGCGGGACCCTGACCCCGCTGGCCGTCCTCGACGCCGTGGCCCTCACGGCCGTACGGACTCCCGCGGTGTCGGCCGTGGCGGTGCGGCACCTCGCCCGGACGGACGCGCGGCGGCTGGTGGTCTTCGGGACGGGGCCGCAGGCCTGGGGTCACGTGGAGGCACTGCGGGCGGTGCGGCCCATCGAGCATGTGGCGGTGGTCGGCCGGAGCTCGCCGGCGGACTTCGTGGCGCGCTGCCGGGCGGCGGGGCTCGCGGCGGAGGCGGCGACCCCGGCCGCCGTGGGCGACGCGGACCTCGTCGCGTGCTGCACGAGCGCCCGCGAGCCGTTGTTCCCCTCCCGGCTGGTGCGTGAGGACGCGGTCGTCGTGGCCGTCGGGTCGCACGAGCCGTCGGCCCGTGAGGTCGACGAGGACCTGGTCCGCCGGTCCACGGTCGTGGTCGAGTCCCGCGGTGCGGCGGAACGGGAGGCGGGGGATCTGATCCTCGCCCGCGGTGCCGGGGAAGACGGCCGTATCCCCTGCATCGCCGGAGATCTCGCGGATCTGGTCTCCGGCCGGCTCTCCGTCCCGCCCGGGCGCCCGGGGCTTTTCAAGAGTGTGGGAATGGCCTGGGAGGATCTCGTTGTGGCCGTGGCGGTGTACGAGCGGCTCAGGAATGGGGGACGATGACCGAACGCGACTCGCTCAACCTGCCCGTACTCGGGGTACGGCAGAACGTACGTGAGCAGATCGCCGACGCTCTGCGCGCCGCGCTCGTGGCCGGCGAGATGAGGCCGGGGGTGGTCTATTCGGCCCCCACGCTGGCCGCGAGGTTCGGCGTCTCGGCCACTCCGGTCCGCGAGGCCATGCTGGATCTCGCCAAGGAAGGCCTGGTCACTCCGGTCCGCAACAAGGGCTTCCGGGTCACCGCGCTCTCCGACCGTGACCTGGACGAGATCACGGAGGTGCGAGCGCTCATCGAGGTGCCGACCGTGCGCCGGATCGCCGAGACGGTGGGCCGGGCAAGGGTGGCCGAACTGCGGCCCCTCGCCGAGCAGATCGTCACGGCGGCCGAGCGCCGGGACATCCTGGCCTACATCGAGGCCGATCAGGTCTTTCACCTGGCGCTGCTCACTCTGGCCGGGAACGGCCACCTCATCGGCGTCGTCCGGGACCTGCGGCATCGTTCGCGGCTCTACGGCGTCCCCACACTGGCCGAACGGGGGGAGCTCATCCCATCGGCGCGCGAGCATCTGGAGCTGCTGGACCTGGTCGCTCGCGGCGACGGCGAGGCCGCCGAGGCGCTGATGCGCCACCACCTGCGGCACGTACGGGGCATCTGGGCGGACCGGCCGGAGTCCGGCCGTCCGCCGGGCTCGGTGTGATCGAGGTCATCGCGCTCGACCGGCGAGGATAGGTTAGCCTGACTAAGTATCAACGAGGAGCCGCCATGGCCGACCAGAGCCACGAACTGGCGGAGCGCTTCAGCAGGCAGATGCGCGACGTCGTCCTGCTGTTGCGCCGGGTGAGCGCGGACCAGCCGATCACGGCGCAGCAGCTCGCGGTACTCGGCTCACTGGAGGCCGGAGCGCGCCGGATGAGCGACCTCGCGGCCGAGCACGGCGTCCGGATGCCGACGATGACGGTCCAGGTCAACCGGCTCGTCCGGGACGGCATGGTGACGCGCGGTGGAGACGCCTCGGACGCTCGCGTGGTGACCGTTTCCCTCACTCCCCACGGTGCGGAGAGCCTGCGGGAGGTCCGCGGACAGCGGATCGACTTCCTCGCCAGGCGCTTCGCGGCGCTGAGCGAACGGGAGCGCGCGTCCGTGGCGGCCGCCCTGCCGGCGCTCGGCAAGCTCTTCGCCGACTTCTGAGGAGGAGATCCTGTGACCAGGCCCAGCGAAGCGGAACCTGAGGCGGAACCTGAGCCGGAATCCGGGCCGGAACCTGAGGCGGCCCGATCCGAGCCGGCCCGGTCCGAGCCGCTACCCGCCTCCGTACCACGGAAGGCGGCCGGCAACGGGCTCCTCCGCCAGCCCCTCTCGGTCTGGGTGACCGCGTTCGCGGCCGTCGTGGCCTTCATGGGGATCGGACTGGTCGATCCGATCCTGCCGGCGATCGCCAAGGGACTGGACGCCTCGCCCAGCCAGGTGTCACTGCTGTTCACCAGTTACTTCATGATCACCGCGGTGGCGATGCTGCTCACCGGCTTCGTCTCCAGCCGCATCGGCGGCAAGGGGACGCTGCTGGCCGGGCTCGCGCTCGTGGTGATCTTCGCCGGCCTGTCCGGAACCTCCGGCAGCGTGGCCGAGCTCGTCGGGTTCCGGGCCGGCTGGGGCCTCGGCAACGCGATGTTCGTGGCCACCGCGCTGGCGGTCATCGTCGGCGCGGCCTCCGGAGGAGCCGAGTCCGCGATCATCCTGTACGAGGCCGCACTCGGGCTCGGGATCTCCACGGGTCCTCTGCTCGGGGCGCTCCTCGGCGACTGGCACTGGCGCTACCCCTTCTTCGGCACGGCGACGCTGATGGCGATCGGGTTCGTACTGATCCTCACGCTTCTGCGCGCCACCCCCCGGCCGGCCGCGAAGACCCGGCTGTCCGACCCCATCCGGGCGCTCGGCCACGGGGGGCTTTCGACCACGGCCTTCACCGCGCTCTTCTACAACTTCGCGTTCTTCACGGTGCTCGCCTTCACCCCGTTCATCCTCGGCATGTCCGCGCACGGCATCGGCATGGTCTTCTTCGGCTGGGGTGCCCTGGTCGCGCTGTCGTCGGTGTTCGCCGCGCCCGCGCTGCGGCGACGGATCGGCTCGGTCCGCGTGCTGCACCTGGCCCTGACCCTCCTGATGCTCTTCCAACTGGGCATCGCGCTGTCCGGGCACGTCGGAATCATCGTGTTCACCATGCTGTCGGGCATCCCCATCGGGCTGAACAACACCGTTTTCACCCAGGCGGCCATGGAGGTCTCCGACGCTCCCCGGCCGGTGGCCTCCGCGGGATACAACTTCGTCCGCTGGACCGGGGGCGCGATCGCTCCTTATATCGCCACCAGGCTCGGTGAGGCCTTCAACGCCGACGTGCCCTACTACCTCGGAGCGCTGTGCTGCGCGGCCGGGATGGGAGTCCTCGTGGCGCGTCGCCACCACCTCGACACCCTGGACAAGGTCGACGTCGGCCACCTGGCCGGCGAGGCGCCCCTGGCGGCGCGGAGCTGAGCGGCCGTCCTCCCGGCCCGCCCGGCGGAGCCGGGGACAGGATCCGGCGTGGCCGCGGAGCGGTGGTCCCAGCGGGGCTCCGCCGGGACCACCTGCCCAGGGATGCGGTCAGGCCTCTTCCCTGAGCTTGGCGATGCGGTTCTCGAACATCCGGAGCACGTCCGGCCGGGCGGCGTTCTGCCGCTCGTACGCCCGGAGCATGCCGACCTGCTCGGCGGAGAGATGGCGCAGGCGGGCGCGGAGCGAGGGAAGCGACGCCTCGTCGTAGTCCGGCACCGGGAGCGTCTCGACCCGGATCGCCACGACGGCGGCCCTGGACGGCCGCCTCGGTTCCGATGTCTCTTCCGGGCCGGGCGCCTCGTCCTCGGTCCGCGGTGCGGCGGCGGGGTCCGGCGCGGCCCCAGACCGGGTCCCGGGTCTGGCTTCGGGCCCGGTTCGGAGTGCGGCTTCGGCCGCCGCTTCGCACAAGGCTTGGACCACGGCCTGGGGCACGGCTCTGGCCATAGGGGTGGGGAGGCCTTCGGCTTCGGAGTCCGGCACCGGTGTGGGCGGATCCGTGAGCCGCAGGGGCGGCTTGGCGTCGGACAGGGAGGCGGCGATCGCGCTGGAGGCCGGCCCCGGTGGGGACATGGCCTCCGGCGTGCTGTGGGGGTGGTCCTCGGGTCGTGTCCCGGCCACGGCTTCGGGCTGCGTGCGGTCCACGGTCTCGGCCACCGGCGCGGACGCTTCCACCGGCGCGTCCGGGTGCCCGTCGGGCCTGGCGTCCGAGAGGATGTCGGCCATCGCCCGGGCGTCCGGGCTCGGGCTCGTCTCGGCCTCCGGCGTGGTCTCAGGTCCCGGCGTGGTCTCAGGTCCCGGGATGGTCTGGGGCCGGTCCTCGGGCCGTGTCCCGGGCACGGTTTCGGTGACCGCGCCGGCCGTGGGCTTGCCGACCGCGATCTCCGGTTCGGCCGCGAGGGACCGGTTGACCTTCGCGGCCGGCCGGGCCGCAGGGGTTTCCGGTGTGGGGGCGGGGACCGCCGGCGAGGGCCCCGCGGAGCCTGTCGCTCGCTCGACGACACGGCTGAGGGTCTTCAGGGCGAGGCCCTCGACATCGCCGCGCAGCCGTTGGAGTACGGGCCGGGGACCGGACTCGCGCAGTTCCTTGTAGTCCTTGGAAACCCGGTCGCCCATCAGCAGTGCCCGGCCCACCCCGGACATGGCGAGTTTGGCGGCCTGGACCGGGAGGTCACGGACATGCTCGCCCACGGCGTCTTGAATGTGCTTGGTGAGGCGGCGCGGCGATCGTGTCATCTTCTGTCAGCTCCCTGTTGTCCTCGCAACGGACTGTGTCGGATACGGCCTGGTCTGATACGTATCACTGTGCCGTACCCTGTGACGCCGGTCATCTTCGGCAGGGGGTTTGACTGCCGGATATGGCCTAGTCGATCACACGTACCATGGTGGGCATGACCTCCACGACCCACGGTGCCTCCTCCGCCACTCTGACGGAAACACGGCCCCGCCGTGTCCTGCTGGCCAAGCCGCGCGGTTATTGCGCCGGTGTGGACCGGGCCGTACAGGCGGTCGAGCTGGCGCTCGAGAAATACGGCGCCCCGATCTACGTCCGCAAGCAGATCGTGCACAACGTGCATGTGGTGAGCACCCTCGAAGAGCGCGGCGCCGTCTTCGTCGAGGAGACCGAGGAGGTGCCGGAGGGGGCCATCGTCGTCTTCTCCGCACACGGGGTCGCGCCGGTCGTCCATGATGAGGCCAAGCGGTTCAACCTCCGGACCATCGACGCGACCTGCCCCCTGGTGACCAAGGTCCACAAGGAGGCCGTCCGGTTCGCCGCGGACGACTACGACATCCTGCTCATCGGGCATGAGGGCCATGAGGAGGTCATCGGCACCACCGGCGAGGCGCCCGATCACATCCACCTGGTCGACGGACCCGGCGACGTGGACAACGTGAAGGTCCGCGACCCGGACAAGGTCGCCTGGCTGTCGCAGACCACGCTGTCGGTCGACGAGACGACCGCGACGGTCGAAGCTCTGCGCGGTCGCTTTCCGAACCTGCTCGACCCGCCGTCGGACGACATCTGCTACGCGACGCAGAACCGCCAGACGGCGGTCAAGGAGATCGCCGCGCAGGCGCAGCTCGTCATCGTGGTGGGCTCCACCAACTCCTCCAACTCCGTGCGGCTCGTCGAGGTCGCCAAGGACCACGGGGCCGACGCCGCCTACCTCGTGGACTACGCCGAGCACATCGACGAGGCCTGGCTCGAGGGAGTGCGGACGGTCGGGGTCACGAGCGGTGCCTCGGTCCCCGACGAACTGGTGCAGGGCGTACTCGAACGGCTCGCCCGGCACGGCTTCGATCAGGTGGAAGAGGTCGAGTCGGTGAAGGAGAGCATGCGTTTCGCGCTGCCCCATGAGCTCCGGCGAGACCTGCGGGGCTGATCCACGCTCAGGTGGCCCGCCCGTTCCGGCCGGGCCACCTGGCGCCACGGATCAACGGGTCCGGGATTCGTCCCAGCGAACCGGGTCGTCGTAGTCGTCCTCGAGATCGCGCCCGCCGGCCGGGTTTCCGCGCAGCTCGCGCAGCTCGCGGAGATTGCCCGGCAGGCCCCGCGGGATCGTGATGACGAGGACCAGGAGCGTGCCCACGAACAGCCACGGGGCGTTGGAGGCCAGCGCGGTGATCACTCCGATGGAGACCGTCTGGATCAACGATCCCCCGCCGGCGAGCCCGTCGGTCAGTGAGGTCGCGAGCACCACCAGGAAAAAGATCAGAGGCGGGGCGACCGCCACCGTGAGGAGATCACTGGGCCGGGTGGCCACGGCCGCCAGCGCGCAGCCGATCACGAACGCCAGGCCCGGGAGCAGTCCGATTCCGAGCGCGGACTCCGAGCCCAGGAGGGCCCCGAGCAGCGCGAAGCCGAAGACGGCCACGATCCCGCCACGCCCGGTCAGCGTGATCGGCGACCGCCTGGCCTGACGTCGCACTGGCTCTCCCGTGGTCTGCGAGCTGGTCGGCACTCCTCGCGCGGTCGTTGTGGTCATGGTCGTCACGCCCCCTCAGCGTCCTGCCGATATGGACCCTGCTGGTCTGGGATGGCCCGCTTGAGGAAACCTACCGGCTCGGGGGCTTCGGGGCGGGGTGCCGCACAGGGTCCGTCTTCGTCCAGCAGTTCGGATGCGGAGAGGGACCGGGGTGACTCCTCCACCGGTCCCGGAGACTCCAGGGCGCCGTCGACCACGCCGAGGTCGTTCAGCCGCCGGGCACTGACCAGCACCCGGCTCTCCAGCGAGCCGACCGTACGGTTGTAGGACTTGATCGCGTTGGACAGCGACCTGCCGAGCTCGTCGACGTGCCCGCCCATCGTGCCGAGCCGCTGGTGCAGCTCCTTGCCGAGCTCGAAGACCGCTCGCGCGTTGCGGGACAGGGACTCCTGCTGCCAGGCGTATCCCGCGGTACGGAGCATGGTGATCAAGGTGGTCGGCGTGGCGATGTGGACGCGCCGGGACATCGCGTATTCGAGCAGCTCCGGGGAATGGTCGAGGGCCGGGGCCAGGAAGGCCTCGCCGGGGATGAACAGGATGACGAACTCCGGGGCCGGGCTGAACGCCTGCCAGTAGGCCTTGGCCGCGAGCCGGTCGACGTGGTCGCGCAGGTGCCGGGCGTGGGCGCCCAGGCGCGCGGACCGTACGGCTTCGTCCTCGGCGGCGGCGGCCTCCAGATAGGCGGCCAGGGAGACCTTCGAGTCCACAATGATGTTCTTGTTCCCCGCCAGCCGCACCACCAGGTCCGGGCGGACGGTGCCGTCGTCGGTCGCCGCGGTGGCCTGCTCCTCGAAGTCGCAATGGTGGGTCATGCCGGCGATCTCGACCACCCGGCGCAACTGGAGCTCGCCCCACCGGCCCCGCGCCTCGGGCCGCTGAAGCGCCCGGACGAGGCCCTGGGTCTCCCGCCCGAGCTGGTCGGAGCTCTGCCGCACGAACTCCACCTGCTTGGCCAGCATGGCGTGGGACTCGCGGCGGCCGGTCTCGACCTCGCGGAGCTGTACCTCCACCTTGGCCAGGGTTTCGCGGAGGGGGCCGACGAGGTGCTCGACGGCCTGCTTGCGCTGCTCCAGCTCACCCGCCGCCTCGGCGCCGGCCGCCTTGAGCCGGGTGTCGGCCAGCTCGAGGAACCGCTGGTTGCTGGCGTCGAGCGCCTTGGCCGAGAGCGACTCGAAATGCTCGGCCAGCCGGTGCTCGACGTAGACGACCTTCTCCTCGGCGGCCTTGGCGCGCGCGAGCAGCCCGGCCTGACGCGCGGTGGCGAGGGCGAAGCCCACGATCACACCGAGCGCGAGGCCCAGGAGCAAGGCGAGACTCATGTCAGCATGGTGACAGCGGAGGGTGACGATCCTGGTGCGACGCGCCGAGATGCCCCTTTCCTGCTACCTGATCGGTGTCCGTCACATGATCCCCGGTCCGGCCGGCGGCGCGGCGGGAATGCCGCCGCCGAGGCGCCGCGGGGGCGAGCACCGGGGTCGGCTCACGTTCCGCAGGACCGTAGACTCGCTGACCGTGAGCCTGTCCATCGGAATCGTCGGACTGCCCAACGTCGGCAAGTCCACTCTCTTCAACGCGCTGACCAAGAACGACGCGCTCGCGGCGAACTATCCGTTCGCCACGATCGAGCCCAACGTCGGTGTGGTCGGCGTGCCGGACCCGCGCCTGGAGAGTCTCGCGGGGATCTTCGGGTCGGCGAAGATCGTTCCCGCGACGATGGAGTTCGTCGACATCGCCGGGATCGTCAAGGGTGCCTCCGAGGGGCAGGGGCTGGGGAACAAATTCCTCGCCAACATCCGGGAGGCCAACGCGATCTGCCAGGTCATCCGGGCCTTCGACGATCCGGACGTGACGCACGTCGACGGGGACGTGGCCCCCGCCCGGGACATCGAGACGATCAACACCGAACTCATCCTCGCGGACCTCCAGACGATCGAGCGGGCACTGCCCCGGCTCGAGAAGGAGGCGAAGACCAAGAAGGACAAGGAACGGCTCGCGGTGGTCGACGCCGTGCAGGTCGCCGAGAAGGTGCTGAACGAGGGCACCACGCTGTTCGCCGCCGCCACCACGATGGGCATCGACCTCGAGCTCCTGCGCGAGCTGCACCTGCTGACCGCCAAGCCCTTCCTGTACGTCTTCAACCTGGACGAGGAGGAGCTCGGGGACGAGGCGCTGCGGAGCCGGTTGCGAGAGCTCGTGGCGCCCGCCGAGGCCATCTTCCTGGACGCCAAGATCGAGGCCGAGCTGATCGAGCTCCCCGACGCCGAGGCCCTCGAACTGCTGCAGGGCATGGGGCAGGAGGAGTCCGGTCTGTCGCAGCTCGTGCGGATCGGCTTCGACACCCTCGGACTGCAGACCTACCTCACGGCGGGGCCCAAGGAGACCCGGGCCTGGACGGTTCGCAAGGGCACGACCGCGCCCGAGGCCGCGGGCGTCATCCACACCGACTTCCAGCGCGGCTTCATCAAGGCCGAGATCGTGTCGTACGACGATCTGGTGGCCGAGGGGTCGGTCGCCACCGCGCGTGGCGCCGGTAAGGCCCGTATGGAGGGCAAGGACTACGTGATGCGCGACGGCGACGTGGTGGAGTTCCGCTTCAACGTCTGACGCCACGACCTGATGTCACCGCCTGAAGCCACGGCCTGACGTCCATGGCCGCATGGGCCGCACCGCGAAGGCTCCGTGGGGCCGTTTTCTCCGGGTCTTCTCTCCGGGCCCGTGACGCCGTCCTGTTCTCGTCTCACTCCACCTCGTGAAGCCCTGGCCCGATGCGCCTGGCCGTTGACCGCACGTTGCCGGCGGGTCGATCGCCGCGCTATACCAGTTTGTCCTATTAGTTCGATTAAGGGCCGCTAATCCCACTTGGGGTCTTTGTGGTTCTAGTGTGAGGTGCCTGGAGTTATCCACAACCGCGTGCCGGGACTGGGCATCCCCCCAAGTCGCTGGAACAATTGACCTCCGTGGTTAGGCTGGTAAATCCAAGACCACGCTACGGACAAGAAATGACCGCGCCGACCAGATGGACAGGCGCGAGCGGAGGCGCGATGGCTCGCAGGCCGGCCGTGCGAAACGGCCCTGAGACCGCCGCGCATGATCGCACCCCACCCCGGGGTCCGGAGGCCTCGTCCTCCCCGCGGGAGGGGTACGAGGCCGGGCCCACCCATGGGCTCGCGCGCGGCGGTATGGGACTTCCGGGATCCGATTACACCTCGGCGGGCCCGTGGGGTCCCGAGGGCGACGAGGGCGCCGGAGGCGGGACCACGCGGCGTTCGGCCGGTGGCCGTCGCTGGAGCGGGGCGGGTGGCCGATGGTGGGTCTGGGTGGGCCGCGCGATCCTGTGGGCCTTCCTCCTCGTGGTCCTCGTCAACGGGATCCGGGCGCCCTTCGAGCGCTTCACGGCGCCCCCGTCGGGCGGGCCGGCGAAGGCCGAGACCGACAAGCGGGCGCAGTTCCCCTCCGGCGCCGCGTCGGCCTACGCGCTCCAGTTCTCCGGCGTCTATCTCAGTTACGACCAGCGGACGGCCGCGGATCGGGAAAAGCAGCTCCAGTTCTTCCTCCCGGACGGTGCCGATGGCCAGTTCGGCTGGAACGGGGCCGGACAGCTGCGACTGCAGTCCGTGCAGGTCGCCCGCGTCGATCCGACGGACGCCAACAACGCCATCGTCACGATGCTCGCCAAGACCCAGGACAAGTGGTTCGAGCTCGCGGTGCCGATCTACGCCAAGGACGGGGCGATGGTGGTGTCCGGCCGGCCGGCCCTGTTGCCGGCGCCCCCCAGGGCGGCATTGCCGCAGACGAACAACCGCGAGCGCGACACCGCTCTGGAGGCCGAGCTCCAGCAGCCGCTGGAGGGATTCTTCCGGGCCTACGGCAGCGGTGACACCGTCGCGCTCTCCCGGTTCTCGGACCGCAGCTCCATCACCGGCCTGTCGGGCTCGGTCACGTTCGCCCGGCTCCGGGAAGTGGTCGCGCCGACCGGCGGTGCCGACCGGCGCACGGTCACGGTCACGGTGGACTGGCAGATGCCGGCCACGGACCCGAAGGGATCGGCGGGTGAACTCGAGCAGACCTACGAGCTCACCGTCGTCAAAAAGGACGGGACCTGGTACGTGCGAGACATCAGCGGCTCGACCCAACCCGCCAGATCATGAGAGGGACCGCGCCGTGCGAGTAGCCGTGCTGGCAAACGTCATCGATCAGGTCAGCGAGGGGGGCCGAGCCCCCGTGAACCTCCCGAACAACCACTCGCAGATCCGACAAGGCGGTTAGGCCCATGCTCACTCACCTCATGACGGCGATGCCGGACCCGTTGCTGGCCGCCCCCAGCGAGCTCAAGACGGATCAGCTGGCCGACTGGCTGCGCCAGATCTTCGGGCCGCTGTTTCTGGTCATCGTCTCCATCGTCGCCATCTTCTTCCTGTTCACACGGGAAATCACACGGTTTGTCCAGTTCATCGTTTTGGCCATCGGTATCGGGGTGATCTTCTACGTGCCCAACATCATTGAGACGACGGCCAAGGCCATCGCCAAGGCCCTGGGAGTCGAGCTGACCTGATCCGGTTCGATGGCCGGGCACTGTGCTGGCCGGAGTTAGGGGAACAAGGCGTGGATCTACCCACGTACACGAACATCTGGCGCATCGAGAAGCGGCTTTACAAGCTCTACGACCTGCGGCTCCCGATGCCTCTGCCGCTGGTGCAGATCGGTGTGTTCGTCGGCGTGTTCTTTCCGTGGATCCTGCTGCTCAGATTCATCGGCATCCCCTTTCATACTCCTTGGCACGTCCTCTACCTGGTCCCACCAGGTGTGCTGACGTGGCTCGCGACACGGCCGGTCATCGAGGGGAAGAGGCTGACCGAGCTGCTGCTGTCACATGGCCGCTACCTCACCGAGCCGCGAACCTGGTGCAGGCTCACGCCGATCCGGGAGCCTCGCGAGGTCGTCGTGGTGGCACGGGTCTGGCGCCAGTCCGCGGACGCAGGCGACCCCGCCACACGTGCGGACCGGTCGCCCGCCGGGGCCGCGCGTCAAGGCCGGGATGTGATCCGTAAGGGTCGTCGGCACGTGGCCCCGGAGGTCCCAGCTCCCGCGCCCATGCCCGCACGGGCCGGAGCGTGGTACGGATCGGGGACCGTGGCCGGATCCGGCACGGGAGGTGCCCCGGCTCAGCCGGCCGGCCCGCCTCCGCTCCAGGACCATGCGGCTCACGTCGCCCACGACCGTGGTGCCGGGCTCCAGGGCGGACCCGGCGGGACGACCTCGGCGAGCTTCGCCCCGGAGGTCGTGGAGGCGCGGTCCGGCGAGGCGACGGCACCGTGGTCCCCGGGGGAGGACGCCGGCGTCGCGGCGGCTCCGTGGCCCTCCCCGGTCCGCCGCGCGGCGAGCGCCTGGCGACCCACGACCCGCCGCAACATCTCCCATGAGCCTGACATGGTGGTGGAGCCGCCGTCCGTGCCGGACGCGGCCGGCGCGCCCGGATCCGTGCCGTCGCCGCGGCCTCCCGCGATGCCTCGGCTCGAAGCGCCCCCGGCGCTCGAGCATCCCCGGCCGGACGCCTCCGCCCCAGATGACCACGGGACGGATGACCACGGGACGGAAGACCACGGGACGGAAGGGCGGGGACAGGACGCCGCAACGCCTCCTCTGCCGCCGGGGCCTCACGAGACGGCGGATGCGGCGGACACCGAGAGCCTTCCTCCCGGGACGGTCGGCGAGCCCGTCGAGCCGGACGGCACGGAGGCCGTCCAGGACGAGCCGGCCGCCGCTGCGCCGGACGGCTCGGGCAAGCGGGGCCTCGCCTCGGGTGTACGTCGCCCGGGCGCGGCGGTGGAGTTCTGGAAGGCGATCACTCCACCCGGCATCGCTCCACCCGACAAGGAGGAGCGTGGCGCATCGCCACAAGCCGCCGGTCGGCAGGACCCGTCCGGCGCCGAGCCCGATGCGGGGGCGGTGACTCAGCCGGACATCCCGATGGTCCCCGGAGCGTTCGGCGCGAGCAGCCCGGCGGCAGAGGAGGACGCCGAGCCTGCGGAGGCCATGGCGGCTGGGGAGATCCGAAAGCCAGGAGAGCCCGGCGGTGCCCCTGGGGTCACCGAGGTCACCGGCCAGGCCCCTTCCGTCACGCACCGGCGGCCTCGCGAAGACTCCGCGCGAGCACGGCCCGACGAGCCCGCCGGAGCCGTGGATCCACAGGACGAGCAGGCCGTACGACCCACCGAGCCGGTCACGGAACCCCCGGATGTGAACCCGCGGGACGTGGCGCCGCAGGACGTGGACATGCGGGACGGCACGGCGCCGCACCCGCAGGACACCGACGGTGGCGAGCCTGCGGCCGAAGGACCGGTCGGCCCGGATAGGGCGGCGAAAGAGCCGCCGAAGCCATGGTTCAAGGGGCTGTCCCGTCCCTTGAGGGATCCGAGCAGGGACGCTCTCGTCTGGCCCCCGCCGCAAGGGGAGCCTGGGGCCGAGGCCCGGCCCGGAACGGGCACGCGGCGCCGTACGTCCGAGCGTGCGGCCGGTGGGGCGGCCTCCGCCCCGGCTCCCGGCTCACCCGGGGGATCGCCCGGCTCGCCTCCCCCCCAGGACCGGCCACAGCGGGTGCACGGGTTCGGCGCCACCCCGCCACCGTCCGACCGGGCCGACAGGTCTGCGGCCGGTGGGCCGGTTTCGCCGCAGGGCGGAGCCGCGGCGTCATATCCGCAGGCGACCCCGGCGGGCCGGAACTCACCGGCGGCGGCCACCCCGGGGCCCCTGGGCGAACAGCCTTCATCGGCCGGTCCGGAGGAGCACGGATCCCACGGAGCCGCAGGGACGGGCGAGGGGCCCGGTCCGGACGCCATGCCGGACGCCACACCAGAGACCTACGCGCCCCCTCGGCAGGTGCGGTCGGCTCCGGCCTCTCCGGTCCACCAGCGGCCGCTGCCGCCACACCCCGTACCTCCGCCACAGGAGATCACGCCGCCCGGCACGGGTCATGACGGCAGAGCCGGCGGTCTGCGGCGGCTGATCCAGGCGATCGGGAGCGGCCACGGCCAGGTGGACTCGGGGTATGAGGACCGGTTGCGCCGGCCCGTCCAGGGCAGCCGTCACATCGTGGTGCTCGGATGCACGGGTGGTGCCGGGCAGACCGTCACGGCACTCATGCTCGGCCACACCTTCGCGCAGTACGGCTCCCAGCCCGTCGTGGCCATCGACGTCAACCCGGGCCCGGGGGCCCTCGCGCGGCGGACCCGCAGCGAGACCAACGCGACCCTCACCGGGCTGATAACCCGGGCGGACCAGGTGAACACGTTCACCGCGATGCGCCGCTACACCTCCCATGCCAAGTCAGGCCTCGACGTCATCACCGCCGGCAAGAACCCGTTGCAGGCGCTGGACGATCGCGATTACGCGCTGGCGATCCGTACCCTCGACCGGTTCTATTCGGTCACGATGCTGGACACCGCCGCGGCGGTGGTGGCGCGGGTCCTGCCCTACGCGGACCAGATCGTCCTCGTGGCTCCGGCCAGCGCGGACGCGCCCCGCGCGGTGGCGATGACCTTCGAGTGGCTCGACGGGCACGGTTACGACGGATTGCGGTCTCACGCCGTGACGGTCATCAACGGCGTCAGCCGCCGGAGCATGGACGACGTCGAACAGGCCGAGGCCGTGGCGCGCGGCCGCTGTCGCGCGCTTGTGCGGATCCCCTGGGACGATCACCTCAGTCTGGATCGATCACCCCGTAACGAGCTGAAATCGCTGCGTGCGCCCACGCGCCGCGCCTACCTCGCGCTCGCGGGTGTCGTCGCCGGAGGGTTCGCGGCCGTGCCAGAGCGCTACCGCCAACAGGAGGCCAGCCGATGACGCCGCGAGCCGCCGGGCGAGCTCAGTGGCCCCCCACACGTGCGGGGTGCGTACAGACAGAGGGATCCGTGGACACAGCAGGCCGGGGGAGTACATGAGCAAGGGATCGAAGACACGTGCCAGCCGCCTGGCGGTGCGGTACTTCGACGACCGCATCCTGCTCACCGACAACGCCGCGTGGGCCTACTTCAGGCTCCCGACGGTCTCGTACGAGTTCACCACCGGCGAAGAGCGCGAGTCGCTCGCGACCAACATCACGATCGCTCTGGCCGGCCTTCGGATGCAGGACGCCGAGGTGCACCTGCGGATGGCCCACCGAACCTATCCCGCGGCCGAATGGGCGCTGAAGCTCGACGAGACCTCGGACCGAGGGCCCGGATGGCGGGACTACCTCGAGGAGATGTACGCCCACGTCTGGGCGAAGGACTTCTGGACCAAAGAGGTCTATCTCGGCGTACGGCTGGGCGCGCGGGGCATGGGCGGGCAGTTGTCCGGTGGTGCGCTGTCGCAGTTGCTCAGGATCTACAAGGGAAGTGAACAGACACTCGGCCTGCAGGATGACGCGATCGAGGCCAAGGAGATCGCTCGCTGGACCGAGCAGTCCGAGCGGGTCGGCCGGGCCCTCGGCGGTTCCGCGTTGTACGCCCGGCACGCCACGTCCACCCAGGTGGCCTGGCTGTTCCAGCACGCGGTGACGGCCTCCCTCGCGGATCCGCCGCCCTCGGCGGTGCCCCGGAGGACCTGGGGCGCGGGTGAGATCGAGGCCCTCATCGAGGGTGCGATCCACAACGGCAGATCCCACCTGCGGATGGAACAGCCCGGCGGCTCCTCCTATGTCGCCTATCTCTCCTTCGCCCGCTTTCCCGACCTGATGCCGTTCCCCGATGGCGAGCCGTGGTTCCACTACGCCGACGCGCTGCCGTTCCCGGTGGAGATCAGCGCCAGGATGAAGCTGATCCCGCCGGCCAAGGCGTCCAAGGACGTCTCGCGCAAGCTCGCGCACGCGCGTGACATGGACCAGCACATCCGTGAGGCCGGGGCCGAGGCGCCGATCGCACTGGCCGAGCAGATCGACGCCGCGCGGATGCTCGAGCACGGCATCACCAAGCAGCGGCTGCCGTTCGTGTACGGCTGGAACCGGCTGATCGTGAGCGCCCACACCGAAGAGCTCCTCCTGCAACGGGTGGACGCGGTCGTCGAGCACTACCGGGACATCGGCATCGACGTCGTGAACTCCACCGGTGACCAGTTCTCACTGTTCTGCGAATCCCTCCCCGGAGATCGCCTTCGGCTCAACGCCTACGCGCAGCGGCAACCGCTTCGCACGATCGCCGGGGGCATGCCCACGGCCACGGTGGATCTCGGCGACCGTGTGGACGAGGTCGGCGGGGGCTGGGTCGGGCCGTACATCGGAGAGACCCTCGGCAGGGCGCGCTCGATCGTGCACTTCGATCCGCTGGTGGCGGCGGCCCGCAACCGGCCGACCGCGGTGGCCATCACGGGTGAACCCGGTGGCGGCAAGACGACGCTGGCGCTGCTGCTGATCTACCAGATGGCCCTGCGCGGGGTCACGATCGCCGCCATCGACCCCAAGGGCGACGCGGAGTCTCTGGTCGAGCTCCTGCAGGCACGGGGACGCAAGGCGCGGATCCTGCCGCTTGGATCCGCGGCTCCCGGGCTGCTGGATCCCTTCAGCTTCGGAGACGATCTCGCGGCCAAGAAGACCATGGCCACCGAGACGCTGCGGCTCCTGCTGCCGCGCATGTCGGAAGAGCGCGAGTCCGCCATGATCCAGGCGGTGGGCGCCGTGGCCAACGGTGAGGAGCCGTGTCTCGGCAAGGTGGTGGAGCATCTCGAGGGATCGTCCGACGCGGCCTCCAAGAACCTCGGTGCGGTGCTGAGGTCCATGTCCGAGATGCGGCTGGCCCGGCTCTGCTTCGATCCTTCCGGAGGCGAGCGCATCGACACCGCCGGATGGACGACGGTGTTCACGCTGGGCGGCCTGACCCTGCCGGACACGACGATCTCACGCGAGGACTACTCCTACGAGCAGCGGCTGTCGGTCGCCCTGATGTATCTCGTGTCGCAGTTCGCCCGCAGGCTCATGCACGGCCTGGACCGGCGGCTGCCCAAGACGATCTTCCTGGACGAGGCGTGGGCGATCACATCGACACCCGAGGGCGCCAAGCTGGTGCCGGAAGTGTCGCGCATGGGGCGTTCTCGCAACACTGCGTTGATTCTCGTCTCGCAGAACGCCGGTGACCTTTTGAATGAGCAGGTGACCAACTGTCTGTCGTCGGTGTTCTCCTTCCGCTCGTCGGAGCGGGTCGAGGTCGGCAACGTCATGGCGCTGCTCGGGGTCGAGTCCTCCGAGGAGCACATGGCCGTCCTGCGCAACCTCGGCAACGGCGAGTGCGTCTTTCGTGATCTGGACGGGCGTGCTGGGCGGATCGGCGTTGACCTGATCTCCGATGAGCTCCTGCGCTGGCTCGATACCAACCCGACACATGCCAGACCGCGCCCGCCTGGGGAGGCGGCCCTGGTCGAAGGGGGATCCATGTCCGCGGGGGTAGAAACCGAGGAGGTCACTGGATGAGGCGCCACCACCTCCCCCCACCGCTGCGGATGCGGCGCAGGACGTCGGCGCGCGGGAGCCGTGGCGCCGCGGTCCGGCTTCCACGCGACAAGGCCGTCGAGTCCGCCGTACGGCCACGGAGACGACGGAGCACGCGTTCTTTCGCGCTCCTCGTCATCATGGGCCTGGTCCTGCTCAGCCCGCTGAGCCCGGCCGGCGCGGCGGTCCCTCCACTCCCGAATCCCAATGACGCCTGCTCCCCCGCGGCCAATCCGGCACCGGAGGCATACGGCTCGGGCGTGGACGGCATGATCAAGCAGCCGGACTATCCGAGCGAGAAGCTCAAGAACACGCCCCCGCAGCAGCTGACTTACTACGACCGCTACGGGACCACTGGTCAGTATTGGCACGCGGTCGACATGGGCTGTGCAGATGCCATGGCGATGATGGGCAACGCGGTCGCCAACACCACTTTCACGTTGGCCAAGGCCATCGATCGGACGACCATCAGTGTCTACCAGGCGGCTGCGTCCGAGTCACTGCTCGGATGGCTGAAAAAGACCGTCGACGGCGTCATCAGCGGCATCGGGAAGACGTTCAACGCTCAGTACTGGACCTGGGTCGTCATTCTCGGGGCCTTGTGGCTCGCCTGGTGGGGTCTGCTGCGGAGACGGGCCAGCAAGGTCGCGGAAGGCACGATCTGGATGATCGTCGCCATGGTCGGGTTGACCTGGCTCATCGCCAGGCCGGCGGATTTCACCACGCTGGGCACCAAGGTCTCCGAGGCGACGAGCGTGGCCTTCAACGCCGCTCTGCCGCAGAGCGACACCAACGGCACGGTCTGTGTGCCTCCGCCGGCGGGTAAGACGCCGGCGAACGGGGCGAACCTGGATGCCACCACGCGCAACGCGAATGGCCTGTGGGTGGCCTTGGTGTGCAAGCCCTGGTTGATGGGAGAGTTCGGCACCACAGATCCGAACAGCAAGATCGTCAAAGACAATGCCGACAAGCTGCTGTGGTCCCAGGCCGTCGACCTGCCGGAGACCTACGGCACACAGAAGACGGACCTCGAAAAAAAGGCCGAGGCCTACAAAGAGGTCGCCAAGGACATCAAGGACAACCACCCCGGTGCGTATTCGACCTTCCAGGGCAAGCAGTGGACCGGCCGGCTCGCCGTGGCGTTCGGCGCCCTCTTCGCGGCCCTGGTCGCCGGGCTCCTCATCCTGGTGATCGCGATCGCCCTGATCGTCGTGAAGATCTCCTTCCTGCTGCTCCTCGTCGCCGGGCCGATCTTCCTCGGCATCGGCATTCATCCCGGGATCGGGCGGGTCATCGCGATCCGCTGGCTCGAACTGCTGCTGTCCATGCTGCTCAAGCAGGCCGCGCTGATCGGGGTCCTCGCCCTGCTGTTGTGGGCGTACGGGCTCATCCTCGGAGAGACCCTCCCCTGGGGCCTGCAGATCCTGTTGATCGCGCTCGTGACCGGGGCCGCGTTCATCTACCGGAAGCCGTTCCAGCACCTCTTCGCCTCGGTCGGCTATTCGGCGGTGGGGTCACGGGCCAAGAGCGAAGAACAGTTGCAGAAGTCCATCTCCGAGGTGCGCAAGAGCACGGGCGCGGTCGCCACCGCGGCCGTACCCGGAGGCCTCGGTTACCGGCTCACTCGCCTGGGCAAGGGCGATGCGGCTGAGGCCGGTGCGTCCGCGGTCAACGGCAAGGGGGCGGACGGCGCCGTCGCCGATCCGGCGGGCGTCCTCGCCGACAAGGTCCGGCCCGTGACCGGCGGCACCGGTCCCGCGGCCGGAACCGCCGGCCGGTCTCGGGCCGGAGCCCCGCCGCTGAACCTCCCGGGCCGCGGCGGTTCCGTGCGCGGAACCGGCGGCCCGGCCCCCTCGGCGACCGGCCGTGCGACCCCGGACGCCGGACCCGGTGTGGCTCGCGGGTCCGGTGCCACGGGCAAGCCCCGTGCCGCCGATAGAGGTGGCACAGCGGCCGGGAGTGGCGGTTCGACCGGAAGTGGCGGTTCGGCCGGGAGCAGCGGCTCGGGGGGCTCCCGTCCGGTGGCCCAGGGCGACGGCTCCTCTGGTGCGTCCCGTCCGGCCTCCTGGACAGGCGGGCGGCGGAGTTCACGCGGAGGCGGCTCCTCCTCCGGCGGAGGCGTCGGCAGGTCCGGGGGCGGCGACGGCGCGGGCTCCGCCGGGGACGGTGCGGGCCAGGGGAACGGGGACAGGGGCTGGTTCGGTGGCGGATCAGGCTCCGGATCGTCCGTGGCCCAGAGAGGTGGATCCGGCGGCAAGGCCCGGGGGTCCGGCGGAGGCCGAGCTCAGCCTGGCCGGGGCAGTCCGGCAGGACGTGAGAGCCGGCCCTCCGATCCCGGGTCCGCGGTTCCCCGGCCGCGAGGCGCGGCAGACGAGAGTTCCCGAGACGATCGGCGGCCACCACCGCTCTGGGGAAAGGGCGGAGCCGAGCAGGAACCCTCGCTGCCGTTCTGGTTGCGTCCGGTGGAGCGAGATGACTGAGGGTCCGCAGGTGATCGGCACATCGCAGGTGATGAGCACATGGAACTGACGGATCGGCAGCGTAAGGTCACATTCGCGGGGATCGTGGTGGTGCTCGCCGCTGTCGGGGTCTATCTCACCTTGCCGGCGACGGCGGTGAAGACGCGGCCCGCGGCGGCCCGGCCGACCTCCGATGCGCCGGCCGCTCCCACTGGTCCCACCACGGCGGCCACCGCGCCACCTGGCATCGGCGCCGCGGTGACGCCGGAGAACTTCGACATCTACCGGCTGCTGCCCTACTCCCAGCGGGACTTCGCTTCGGCCGCCGACGTCGCACAGCGTTTCACCGCCGCCTACGGCACCTATCGCTTCGATGAGGATCCGAAGGCCTACGTCGAGCGCCTGCAGGGGCTGGTCACCGCGCAGCTCCGCGCCGAACTGGAGCGCAGTGCGTCCGCACCGGGGCTCCTGGAGGAGCGGCAGGCCGGCAGGACGGTGGCGGAGAGCACCGCCACTCTGGACGGCATCCGCGACATCCAGGCCAACTCGGTCGTCTACCTCCTCACGGGACGACAGCAACTGACCAAGGCCGGCGTGGCGAGCCAGGAGAACCAGCAATATGCCGTGACCGTTTCCCGGGACGGCGGCTCGTGGCGGGTCTACGCCTTCGAACCCGCCGACGCGGGCCAGGCGGGGGACACGGGATGAGAGGCCGGCTGTTCTTCCTCACCGCGATCAGCGGCGCGGCCGTACTCTTCCTCGCCATGCTGGTCATGCCGGTCTTCTTCGGCGCCGGCCGGTTCCTGTACGGCGGCGCGGGCGGCGCCAACTGTGTCGACACCGACCAGGCGGCGTCCCAGCCCAACGAGGCCGCGGACGCCAAGGCGATCCCGGCGAACTATCTCGAGCTCTACAAGAAGGCGGGCAAGGACTACGGCATGCCGTGGAACGTGCTCGCCGGCATCGGCAAGGTCGAGACCGGCCACGGCGGCTCCAAGCTGCCCGGAGTGAGCACCGGCGAGAACTACGCCGGTGCGGGCGGGCCCATGCAGTTTCTCGCGGCGACCTGGAGGGCCTTCGCCGTCGACGGGGACAGGGACGGCAAGAAGGACCGTTACGATCCCGACGACGCGATCCCCGCCGCGGCCCGTTATCTCAAGCACAACGGTGCGCCCAACCGGATGCGGACCGCCATCTTCATGTACAACCACTCATGGGACTACGTGAACCTGGTCCTGTCCTGGGCGAAGCGTTACTCCGACGGTGGTTTCACGGTGCTCCAGGCATCCGGTCCGGCCTGTTCGGAGAGCAAGGGCCTCCCGGTGGCCGCGAGCGGCCTCGTCTCCCGGGTCATCTCGTTCGCGATGGCGCAGCGTGGCAAGAGGTACATCTTCGGTGCCGCCGGTCCGGACGCCTGGGACTGTTCGAGTCTCATGCAGGCGGCCTACCGTCAGGTCGATATCTCCATCCCGCGTACGACCTTCGAGCAGTGGCCCTTCGGGGTCAAGGTGGCGAAGGGCCAGGAGCAGCCGGGCGACCTGGTCTTCTTCAACTCCGGCCCGGGAACCGGCCTCGACCGGCCCGGTCACGTCGGCATGGTGATCGGTAACGGCAAGATGGTCGTTGCCCGCTGTTCGACCTGCGTCCCTAACATCGGTGTGCAGAGCTACAAGATCCGGGGGGACTGGATCGGGGTCACCCGCCCCCTCGCCCGCCCGGACATCTCGAGGAACGTCAACGCCAGTGGCTGACCTCCTGGTCACGTCCGCTTTCCTGGTCACGTCCGCTTGGGTCGTCCCCTGGGACGAGATCTGAGGACGTGCCGCCACCGGCCGGTGGGGGAAGAGTGCGCCCGAGGTACGGTCGCGGGCGTTCGCGGGTACGACCACACTCGCGGGTGAACGCCTGGGCGACAGCAGGGAGGAGCTGGTGAGGATCGGTGCCGTCGTGGTAGGGGCCGCGATCATCAAGGACGGCCGCCTGTTCGCGGCCCAGCGCGCGCAACCGGCCGAGCTGGCCGGCGGCTGGGAGTTCCCCGGTGGCAAGGTGGACCCCGGTGAATCGGACGAGGACGCGCTCGTCCGCGAGTGTGCGGAGGAACTCGGCGTCCAGGTGAAGCTGGTCGACCGGGTCGGTGGCGACTGGCCGTTGGGCCGGGAGCGCGTCCTGCGGGTCTGGACGGCGGAGATCGTCGGAGGGGCCCCGCAACCGCTCGAGCACACCGCGCTGCGGTGGCTGGCCGCCGATGAGCTCTACGACGTCGACTGGCTGCCGGGCGATCTACCCGTCGTCGAAGCGGTCCAGCGATATCTGAGCTGAGGCGGCGGGGAACCACGGCGGCCGGGTATCCGGCGGCCGACCGGAGGGCCCGGCGGTCAAAGTAAACTGATAAGCGCCGCCACTTTCCGCGGCGACTCCCAAACCCAAACCCAAGCGAGTTCGCATGTCCGTCTCCACGCGCGATGACCTCCGAAACGTCGCGATCGTCGCACACGTCGACCACGGGAAGACCACCCTGGTCGACGCCATGCTCTGGCAGTCCGGGGCCTTCCGGGAAAACCAGGACGTCAACGAGCGCGTCATGGACTCCAACGACCTGGAGCGTGAGAAGGGCATCACGATCCTCGCCAAGAACACCGCCGTCAGGCACGGTGGCTTGACCATCAACATCATCGACACCCCCGGCCACGCCGACTTCGGTGGCGAGGTCGAGCGCGGGCTGTCGATGGTGGACGGTGTGGTCCTCCTCGTCGACGCGAGCGAGGGCCCGCTGCCGCAGACGAGGTTCGTGTTGCGCAAGGCACTGCAGGCCAAGATGCCCGTCATCCTGGTGGTCAACAAGGTCGACCGGCCCGATGCCCGGATCAGCGAGGTCGTGGACGAGACCTACGAACTCTTCATGGACCTCGACGCGACCGAGGAGCAGATCGACTTCCCGATCGTGTACGCGTCGGCGCGCGCCGGCCGGGCCAGCCCCAACCAGCCGGCCAATGGCGGTATGCCCGACAGCGAGGACCTCGAGCCGCTCTTCGAGGTCATCCGGGATACGATCCCGGCGCCCTCCTACGACCCGGACGCGCCGCTGCAGGCTCACGTCACCAACCTGGACGCGTCCAGCTATCTCGGCCGGATCGCCCTGTGCCGGGTCCACGCGGGCACGATCAAGAAGGGGCAGCAGGTCGCCTGGTGCCGGCACGACGGCAGCATCGGGCGTGTCAAGATCACCGAACTCTTCATGACCGAGGCGCTCGAGCGCAAGCCGGCCGAGGAGGCCGGCCCCGGCGACATCATCGCCATCGCCGGCATCCCCGAGATCATGATCGGTGACACGCTGGCGGACCCGGAGGACCCGCGGCCGCTCCCGCTGATCACTGTTGACGAGCCCGCCATCTCGATGAGCCTGGGCACCAACACCGGCCCGCTGGCCGGGCGGGAGAAGGGCACCAAGGTCACGGCGAGACTGGTCAAGGAGCGGCTCGACCGCGAGCTGGTCGGCAATGTCTCGATCCGCGTGCTGCCGACCGAGCGGCCCGACGCCTGGGAGGTCCAGGGGCGTGGTGAGCTCGCCCTGGCCATCCTCGTGGAGACCATGCGCCGTGAAGGCTATGAGCTCACCATCGGAAAGCCGCAGGTCGTCACCAAGGAGATCGACGGCAAGGTGCACGAGCCGGTCGAGCGGCTCACGGTGGACGCGCCGGAGGAATACCTCGGCGCGATCACCCAGCTGCTGGCGGTCCGCAAGGGCCGCATGGAACAGATGACCAACCACGGCACCGGGTGGATCCGGATGGAGTTCCTGGTCCCGGCGCGTGGCCTCATCGGTTTCCGGACGGAGTTCCTCACCGAGACGCGGGGCACGGGCATCGCCCACCAGGTCTTCGAGGGCTATGAGCCGTGGTTCGGTGAGCTGCGCACGCGGCCGACCGGATCGCTGGTCTCCGACCGGACCGGCGCCGCGACCGCGTACGCGATGTTCAACCTGCAGGAACGCGGCTCGATGTTCGTCGAGCCCAGCGCCGAGGTGTACGAGGGCATGATCATCGGCGAGAACTCCCGCGCCGACGACATGGACGTCAACATCACCAAGGAGAAGCAGAAGACGAACGTGCGGTCGTCCACGGCCGAGAACTTCGAGCGCCTCACTCCTCCCCGGGTGCTGAGCCTGGAGGCCGCGCTGGAGTTCGTCGCCGACGACGAGTGCGTCGAGCTGACGCCGGCGGCGATCCGGCTGCGTAAGGTCGTCTTGGACTCGAAGCTGCGGGAGCGGACCCGTTCCCGTTCCAAGCGCGCCGGCTGACGTCCTCGGGCATGGCCGGGGGCGTCCCTGTCGGGACGTCCCCGGCCGCCGCGCCTGAACGGATCGTCTAGGCGGCGGCGCAGTACTGCGCCTGCTTGTTGATGATCCGATAGACGCAGTCGGAGTATTCGAGCAGCCGGAGGACGGCCTCCCTGTTGCGGGAGGTCTCGCGTGCGATGACCTCGTCCGGCGGATAGAAGCCGCCACCGGCCGTCGAGGTCGGATACATCTCGAACGTGTAGCTGAAGATCTTGTGAGCTCCCCAGAGCCAGTCGTTGATGGACCCGTCGTTGATGTAGAGGTCGCTTGACTGCTCGGCCGTGTAGCCGTTCGTGGACGCCATGTTCTGGCCGAGGGAGGCGAGTGCGTTGCGGTCGTCCTGGGTCAGCCCGGCCGCGGTGTCGGCGTAGGTGTAACCGTAGGGCCACAGGACCAGTTCGCTGTAGGTGTGGAAGTCGATGCCGGCCTTGATCTGCTGCCTGCCACCGACGACCCGGCTGCGGACGAAGCCGGCCACGACCTTCACCTCGGTGGCGGACTCGCCGGCCGAGCCTCGGTAGGTCGCGCTGGACGGGCTGCCGGACGAGCCCCCGCAGCAGCCCCACTGGTAGGCCCAGTTGCGGTTGAGGTCGGTCCCGACGTAGCTCGAGCCCGGGTTCGGCTGACGGTTCTTGCGCCAGGAGCGATATGAGCTGGTGGCGATGTCGTACTCTCCGCCGTCCGGGTTCAGGTCCGGGAGGATCCAGATCTCCCGGCCGTTCACCAGGTTGGTGATCCGTGCGTCCCGGCCGTAGTTGTCCGCCAGCAGATGCAGGAGGTAGACGGCCATTTCGACGGTCAGATGCTCGCGGGCGTGCTGATGGTGGGTGAACAGAACCTCGGGTTCGTTCTCGTCCGCGGCCACGTTATCGCTGATCTTGATGGCCATGATGTCGCGACCCTCATAGGACCTGCCGATAACCGATTTACGGGCGATGTTCGCGTGGCTGGAAACGATCGAGTCGACCTCGGAGGTGAGCTCGGCGAAATTGTGATATCCCGAATCACTCGGCGGGAAATCGAGGGTCCCGACTCCGGTCTTCGCGGATACCGGAAGGGGCTTCACCTCGAACCCCATCCGCTGAACGGCCGCCGCCTCCCTTTCGGTGGCCGTGATGACGAGATGTCCTCCGGACGCCTCGTCGATGACCGCCCCGGACCGGATGATCTGCGTACGCTGCTGTGATGTGCGGACTCCCTCGACGTCGTACTGGCCGATGGGCGAAGGATGCGAGGACTGTACGGTCGTGCGCGCCGAGGCGACGCCGGTGAACGAACTCGCCAGCAGAACGGCGAGCAGCCCCAGCGCTGTGAGGATCGTCTTTCTCCGCAAAATGGCCTCCACGTACGGGGAGCGGGCCAGAGGTCCTGAGCACAGGCCGGCTCACGATCAACGTAATCGCAGACGTGATGTCGACATGCCGCCGTGATAGTAAATAGCGAAGAATTGTTCCGTAAAGGCTAATTTTCCGGTCTGTCAGATAGTGCCGGGAATGGGCGGTGTATTCGGCAAGAGAAGCCGATGACCACTATGACCGGTACGACCGAGACTCGTCGCGATGTGGCCTTGACGTGAGTCAGTTCAGGTGGACCGCTCCGGTGGCGTCGGCGGCGAGGCGCAGTGAGTCCCCATCGCGGAGCGGTGCCTGTGACCCGGGGGGCAGGCGCTGCTCGTTGACGAATGTCCCGTTGGTGGAACGCTCATCACGCACCCAGGCGGCGCCGGCCGGGTCGAGCCAGAGCGTGGAGTGCCGGCGCGACACATTGTCGTAGCGCTTGAACGTGGCCGCCACCGGCGACTGCGTGGCGTCCCGGCCGAGAACCAGGTGCTGTCCGAGCGCGATCCTGAGTTCCCCCGTGGGGAAGACCAGGCGCAGCATGGGCTCCTGTCGCCCGAGCGGCCGTAGACAGGTCTCGCACTGGGCGGCGGCCGGATTGGACAGCGGCGACTCGCAGTGCGGGCACATGAGCGCCGTACCGCCCGGTGGTGCGGCCGGAGGGTCCCGGCGCGGCTCGACGTCCGGTGGGAGCAGTGTCTCCTCGCGTCGCACCGGCGGGGGAGGCGGTGGGGTCTGTGGTGCCCGTCGCTCCGGTGCGGGCCCCTGTGGCCGTCCGGGCGTTTCCGGGGGCACCCGGCCTTCGGGGCCGCGCCGGGGGCCGGGTGCCGCCCGCGGACGATCCTGCGGGGGCCGGTGTTCATCGGATGGAGGCAGAGGACGGTGGGCCACAGGCTCCTGGGGCTCCTGTACCTCCGGAGGACCCTCGGCTTCGCGCCGGCTCTGTGCCGAGGCAGGTTGCACGGGTTCGGCCCTCTCCGCCGCCGAGGGCGGGTCGTTCTCCTCCGGGCCTGCCGGTCGCGGTGCGGGATGCGGTGCAGCCTGCTCCCGCGATGCGGAACGCCGCCGGGAGCCCCCACGGCCGCGGGCCAGATTGGCTCCGCACTCCATGCAGATGAGGTCACCCTGCTCGAACGAGGCGCCGCAGGCGGGACAGGTCAACGCCACGACACCTCCCCGGCACGCACCCCGGCATGGGTCATGACCTGCTGCAGCCGGGCCATGTCACCTCGCCGCGGGATCCCGATGTAGTACACCCGCCGTCCTTCCGCCCCTTCTTCCACGCTCACCTGCACACGAGGCTCTGTGTCCGCGGCCGCTCCGGAGCCCTGGATCCGGCCGTACCGATCACGTCCCAGAGCCGTCAGGGGCACGATCCGCTGGTTCGCCGAGCCCTTCAGAGGCGAACCGACGTTGAGCCGGTCCACGTAGGGCCCCGCGACCACAGCGTCACATATTTTCAGGATTTCTCGCGACTCGGGGGAGCGCGACAGACGTGAGTAGGTCCGCCCTGAATAGATGAGTATGTCTATTGAGCGCGTGCCGCGCCAAGCCGTTATGCCTCCTAGGAGCCGGGTGAGGGCCTCCGGCTGTTCGAACGGCTCTCCACCCGAGATCGTCACGCCGTCGATCGGCCCCGGCAACGACCGCAGCCAGCCCAGGACGACGTCGACGGACACGGAGGTACGGGGGTCCGCTTCCCAGGTGTCCCGGGAGAGACAGCCGGTGCAGCCGATCGTGCAGCCCTGGGTCCAGATGCCCGCACGCGTCCCGTGGCCCAGTGTGGTGACGGGGTAGTGGGCCTTGGCCAGGAGCAGGCCGTCCGCGGCCGTGAACCCGGCGGCCCCCGTATCGGTCATCGCACGTCCAGTTCGACGATGCCGCCCTCCCGCCGGATGGCGGAGACGGTGACTTGGCCCTCCGGAACCGCATCCCGGTCGAACAGCGCTCTGGCCAGTGGGTTGATGAAATAGGACTCCAGCGCCATGCCGATGCCGCGGCCGCCCTTGTCCAGCTCTGAGGTGCACCACTCTCGAAGGGTGTCGAGCACGTCGCCGTCGATCGCCAGCGTCAGCCGGTGCTCCTCGGCGACCCGGCGGCAGATGTTGGCGAGCTGCTGGTCGAAGATCTGGCTCGCGGCCTCTCGCTGGATGAAGTTGAACACCACGATGTTGTCGCCGAGCCGGTTGAGGAGCTCGGGCCGGTTCAGCACGGTGGTGAAGTGGTCGGAGATGGCGGCCTTGAGCCGGTGCTCGATCTCGCCGTAGGTCATGCCGGGCATGATGTTCTGCACTCGCCGTCCGGCCGCGCCCTGGACACCGTCCCCCGGGCCGGCTCCACCGCCCCCGTGACCGTCGACGTACATGCCGAGGTTGGAGGTGAAGATCAAAATGGACTCGGAGAAGTGAACGGTGCTCCCGCGGCCGTCGGTGAGCCTGCCGTCCTCCAGGATCTGCAGGAACTTGTCCAGGATCCGTGGATGCGCCTTCTCGATCTCGTCGAAGAGCATCACCCGGAACGGATCTTCACGTATGGCGTTGGTGAGCTCGCCCCCGGCCTCGTGCCCGACATATCCGGGCGGCGAGCCGATGAGCCGGTCACCGGCGTGCTCCGCGGAGAACTCGCTCATGTCGAAGCGCAGATACGCGGATTCGTCTCCGAAGACGAGGGAGGTGATCGTCTTCGCGAGCTCGGTCTTGCCGGTCCCGGTCGGCCCTGCGAAGAAGAGCACACCGCGTGGCCGGCTACCGGACTTGGTGGCCTGCGCCCCGGAGAGCCCCAGGACGGCCCGCTTGAGGATGTCCAACGTCTTGGTCACGGCCTGAGGCTGTCCGAGCACCCTTTCGGGGACCCGCTTCTGGCCCTCGAGGACGCGCCGGCGGAGATGGCCGCGGCTCCAGGGGTTGTCCAGAACCCCGAGCTTGTAGGTGCGTACCGCATCCGGGAGGTCGGTGAGCCGGACGTTCCTCTCCTTGGCCAGCCGGGTGACCTCGATCATCGACTGCAGTGTCAGACCGTCCGCCTGCTCGGCGAAGGCGTCGCAGGCCTCGGTCGCGTCCGGATCGGCGGACACATCCGTCACGCCGAAGGCGCGGGCCAGCAGCCGGGCGGTCTCCTGCCGGTCTCCGAGGTGCGGACGCGGAACAGTGATCTGCCGGATGTTCTCGTTGTCCGCCGTCAGCCACGGAGGCAGGTCGCCTGGGCGCTCGACGAGCCACAGCACCGGATTGTAGAGCGGCTTCGGACGAGGTCCCTGGACCCGGACCGGCCTGGCCGTACGGGACAGCTTCTCGCAGAAGCGGAAGAAGTCCCGCTCATGGGGTTCGAGGTCGGTGGGGGACCGTGGGATGCGCGAGGCGCCGCCGATGACGAAGGCGACACGGACGTCGTCCGCCGGACGCGCGACGGCGCCGAGGTGCCGGGAAAGGGCCTCCAGCGACGGCCTCTCGTCGCGCTCCCGGTCGCCGAGCAGCTTCGCCACCGCCTCCGTCGCCTCGTCGCCGACCTCGTCGTCATCGTCGGGGTAGACCTGCACCCCGTCGACCGGGTCGTACATCACCAGAGCCGAGAAGCCGCTGCCGCGCAGCGTCTCCCACAGCACATCCCGAAGCGGCAGCAGCCGCGCCGGACCCGGCTCGTCGAGGCCCGGCACCAGGAAACTGTCGTGCAGGTTCCCGGAGAGGACGTACTGCGAATGCACGGACAGTGTGGCGTCGAGCTCGCGGATGAAGGGAGGCCAGCCCATCAGGCGCCCACCCAGGGTCGGCTGGTCAGTGCTCAAAAGCTTCTCTCCGCTCGCCTGTGCCGCATACGTGTCCTAGGGGTTTCATCGGGGGCGTTCGCGCTGCCGTTCCCGCTGTTGCAGCGTCCGGCTCCTGGACCGCTCCGCCTCGTTCGCGATCGGCAACCGCTGCTCGCCCGGCTCGATCCGCCAGCGTACGTCCGACCGCAGTCCCCGAGCGGCCAGCCGTGTTCTGGCCTCTTCGAAGGCATCGCACCACTCGCGCTCACGCTCGACATCGATGCGGCGTTCCTCTTCGCTTCGCGGCGGGCCGTCGCGGAGCATGGCCGCCCGCAGCGTCGCCCGCCCGGCGGTGTCGTCAACGGCGCCGCCGTGCGCCGGATCGGCGTCGGGTTCGATCCGCATCTTCACGGCGTGCTCCGGCCAGTCCCCCCTGGTCAGGATCACGGCGCCGTCCTGGGCCTGCATGGTCTCGAATCCGGCGTCGACGGCGTAGCCCATGGCCTCGAACGCCGTCGTGATGGTGTCGAGGACGTAGTGCCGCTCGGCTTCGGCCTGCTCGCGTGCTCCCTGCTCTTCGGCCAGCCGCCGGGCCTCGGCCCGTGCCCGGAGGCTCCGCTCGTTCACCCGTTGCACCCGGAGCCGTACTTCCGTCAGCAGGCCTTCGGCCTCCGCCGCGGTGGATGCGGAGGCGAGTCTCTCCGCGGCCTCGGCGATGTACGCGTGGTCGGCCTCGCCGGTGTCCGGGAGCGCACGGCCCAGCACGCGGGTGAGGGTCTCCGCGAGCGCACCTCGGTCGAAGCGCGTCTCGTTCTCCAGGTGCCGTTCAGCGGCCGAGAGCGCGCTGCGGAGCGCCTCCGGCCGCACCGCGAAGATCTGCCCGGCCACGGCGGTGGCGATGGCCGCCGAGACGCCGTTCTCGGCCTCGCCCAACCGGCTCCCGGTCTCGGCACACCAGGCGGCGAGTTCCTCCGCGGACTGGTCGCTGAGGACCAGCGGTTCGGGGAGCGCCACATCCATCGCAATGCCATGTTCCTCGGCCGCGCGACGCCGTGATTCGTGGAGGACGGCGATCCGTGCGTTGAGGTCCAGGACGGCACGTATCTCTTCGTCATACCGCGCCGCTTCCCGAAGCGCCTCCTCTCCGGCCTCCACCCTGCCCTGGGCGAACGCCGCCAATGCCCCGGCCCCGCCCGCGGCGAGCCCGGCCGCCCCGCCGAGCAGGCGGTTCATGCCGAGGCTCAGGACCACCGCCGCGTCCAACGCGATGTCCGCCTCAACACCACTGCTCATGTCGCCGCCCCTAGTGCTTCCCGCCTGGCCTGTTCATGGACTTGCCGCCACCTGTGCAACCGCAGTGCCGCACCGATCCCATGCGCAATGGGCATCAGCACCATGACGGCGATCCACAGGATCCATGCAACGGCAAGAAACGCGGGCAGTATGACGAGGAGAAGAAGCAGAGGGAGGGCCGCAGCCAGCAGGATCAGGCAACCACGTCCGCGCGCGTTCGGGCCCCGTGAGATCCCGGACATCGCTTTGGACAGGCCGGACAGCCCTTTGCCCGCGTTCGCCGAAGCTCGTGCGATCGCCGACCACAAGCCCAGTGCCAGGTAATCGCCGCCTTGCCGAGCTGCGGTCAACGCCTCGATGCCGCATTGGGAGCACCACGCCAGAACTGAGAGTGCCAGGAAGAGGGCGAACGGATCAGTATCCCGCCCGGCGCCATGGAGGCTCTCTCCTCCTCCGCCGATGAGCAACTGTCTGACGACCAGACTCCCGAGCAGCCATAGCGCGATGAGTGGCGACGACCACAGGAGCGCGCGCCGGATCGCAGCCCCGCGGCCGGCGAGGCGCCGGCGCTCGGTCTCCTCCCAGTGGCGGTGCCGGGCGGCCGCCTGCTCCTGCGTCGTATGCCGCTCGCGCCGCTGAGCCTCCACCTCGGTGACCGCCTCCGGCGCCGACCGTACGACCGCGAACAGACGCAGCGGATCG
>DASYNF010000102.1:0-2522 GCA_036008685.1 Actinomadura sp.
GGTCCTGCCCGTCCTGGCGCGGCTAGGTGGTCACGGCGCCGAGGCGGCCGGAGCCGGCGGAGCTGCTGTCGGCACCCCGGGGGAAGACGGCGGCGTGGGCCCAGGGGGCACCGAGGCGGGATCGGTGCCGCCCATGTCCAGCCGGAAGGGCGGGTAGCGGTCGGTCATCAGAGCCACGTACGGCCCCACCCGGAGCGCCCACCGGTCCATGCCCATCACGAAGTCGTAGATCGGTTTCGGGTAGCGACCGGTGAACAGCAGCACGATCGCGGCGATCAGGACCAGCAGGCCGACCAGGCTCCAGCCGGCGCTCGAGCCGTTGTCCCAGCTGTCGTTCGTGTCGCCGCCGCGAGTGCCCAGCCACAGCCCTCCGCCGACGAAGAGAGCAAGCACGAGGAAGTGCGGAATCGCCAGCAGCCACTTCACGAAGATCAGACCCCGGGACAGCCGTTCCGGGTAGGCCACGGCCAGGTGCGCCGGGTAGTCCGGTACCTCGTCCAGCGTGAACGGCGGATAGCGGTCGGTGGCCAGCGCCCAGTAGCCGTAGTAGTGCACGCGCCAGGACCAGCGCATGACCCCGACGTTGAAGTCGAACAGCGACCGTGGATAGCGCCCCGTGAACAGGATCGCGAAGAACGCGATCACCGTGACGACGACGAACGCCAGCCACAGGAACAAGAGCACGACGTAGTGCGGGATCAGCAGCAGCCACTTGACCAGCCACAGCCAACGGGAGAGCGACGGGTCCAGCGACGCGTCGACGCGGACGGGATACGGGGTTCGGTTGTCGGTCACTTCGGGCTCCTCGCGGTGCCGGGAGTTGGGGCCGGCGGCCCTCTCAGGTTGTCGAGCTTCGTGGTGGGCATCGAGACCTTCCGCTTTCGTCGTTGGCCTGGTGGTCAGGGAGTGGGGGGAGGCCCGCGACCCTCCCGCCGGACAGCGCGGCGAGCGGGAAGGCGATGAAGCCTGCGGTCCAGATCAGCCAGGTACGCAGAGGCGACCCTGGGATCGATCCAAGTTGCGTCATGCCCTCAGCTCCTCAGGTTCGCGCGGGCCTGCCGCTGGGCAGGGACGGGCGCAACCGCGGCGGCGACGGCGTCCCCGTGCGAGACCACCGCGGGCCGGCGGCGCAGGAGAAGGACGACGCCCAGGGCGGCGACCCAGAGTCCCCAGCCGCTGCTGCCGAGAAGACCGGCCAGGTCCCACACCGGGAAGCCTGGGACGGCGGTGGCGAGGACGTCACCCTGATTGAGCAGATAGACAGCGCTCACCGCGAGCCCGGAGACACCGAGCCAGCGCGGCAGGATCCGGGTACGCAGGATGATCACGCTCAGGGTGACCGACCAGCCGATGGCGAGCAGTTGACCGAGGTGCTCACCCAGCAGTGTGCCGCCGAACTGGTGCTGAGCGGTCCAGGCAGCGTCGACTGCAGCCCTGGTCGTGGCGTCACCGCCGACGTACGAGGACGCCAACGGCGGGACCACGAAGACCCAGCGCAGGAATCCGATGACCGACAGCACCACGGAAGTCGCGCCCAGGTACGTGGCAGCCCGCAGCGCCGGATCGTCCCGTCGTCCCAGGACAGCGGGGAGAAGCAGGATCGGAACGGCCAGGACGGCGTACGTCCAGGCCGTGGCGAACCACGTCCACACCAGGCTCGTCCCGCCTGCCATGAAGCTGGGCAGGACGACATCTGCCGGCTCCCGCAGGATGTCGGGCCAGTCGAAGGTGGAGGACAGAACCGTTGCCGCGACGGCGAACGCGACGGCGCCCCCCACGAACAGCCCCGCGGTCGTCCGGCGGAGGCCCTGGCTCATGTCTGCGGCGGTCACGGTGCCTCCGACCCTGTACGCCGTCCATGATTTGTACGGCGTACAGAGACCCTCTACCCTGGGCGGCATGACGTCAAGGGAGACGGTCGCGCCGATGCCGGACGAGAAGGTGCGGAGGCGTCCCGGTCCGCGGCGCACACTCACCGAGGACGAGATCCTCGACGCCGCACTGGGGCTGCTCGACGACGGCGGCGCGAATGCGGCCTCCGTGCGGGGCATCGCCGCACGCGTAGGAGTGGCGCCCAACGCCGTCTACACGTACTTCCCGGACAAGGCGGCCGTGGTCAAGGCACTGGTCGAGCGGGTGCTCGGCGAGGTCGACCATGACGTGTTCGCCGACCGCCGCCGACCGTGGCGCGAACGCGTCGAAGCGTTGGCCCTGGAGCTGAGGGCGAATCTCTCGGCCCACCCCGGCGCGGTCGCTCTGATGATCGGCGGCCCCATGGACGGCCCGCACGCACGCGCCCTGAACGAACGACTCCTCGAACTCCTCACCGACGCCGGCCTCGAGCACACCGACGCCGCGCGGGCGGCCTATCTGCTCATCGTCTACGTGTTCGGCTCCATCGCCCTGGAGGTGGCGGATCTGAAGCAGCCCGGCCCGCTGCCTCCGGAGTCCGAGCGGACGGCCACCCGGAACCGCGCGTTCGCAGCGACTCCGGCCGGCCAGTTCCCCCGCAGCGCGGCCGC
>DASYNF010000103.1:0-15336 GCA_036008685.1 Actinomadura sp.
CGCCGTCGTCCACGCGAACGACGGCGAGATCACGACGGCCAGGGGATCGGGTTCGGGGGTCAGGCGGTGCGGGCTCGGCGGGGCAGCAGGAAGGACAGCCCGCAGGTCAGCAGCAACAGGCCCATCTCCAGCCAGAGGGCGGCCTCCATGGCCCCGGTGAATCCGCGCTTCGCGCCGTCCTGTCCCGCCCGGGCCACCGCCGGCCCGACCCGGTCCGCGGCGCTCGGGGCGGCGGCGATGGCCGTCCGTACGGTCCGTTCCGCCGCCGCGCAGGAGGCCGGCGTCGTGGCGGGGTCCTTGGCGTCGGCCCGGTCGCGGGCACAGGTCTTCAGGTCCGCGACCACCCGGTCCCGGACCGTGGCGGGCACGCCGGCGTCGGCCAGCTCGGCGCGCAGCCGCGGCGCCACCTCGCCGAGGCCATCCGCGACCTGGCCGCCGAGCGTCCCGAAGAAGAGCGTGCCCAGCACGGCGATGCCGAGTGCGCCGCCGAGCTGCTGGGTCGCGGTCAGTGTGCCGGAGGCGGTGCCGGACTCGTGTGGTTCCACGCCCGCGAGCACGGTGTCGAAGAACGGTGCCATCACCATGCTCATGCCGAAGCCCGTGACCAGGAGCGCGGGAACGAGCTGCCACGGCGTCACGCCGGTGCCGGCCAGCCTCAGAGTGAGGTCGACGCCGCCCACGCCTGCGGCCATGACGATCGTGCCGAGCTGGAGGACCACGCGGCCGTGCTTTTGGGCGGCGCCCGAGGAGACCCCGAAACCGATCACCATGCCGATGGCCCACGGCGCGCTCGCCAGGCCGGCTTTCAGCGGCGAGTAGCCCAGGCCCATCTGGGTGAAGAGGTTGAACACCAGGGTGTAGCCGATCATCCCGGCGAAGAACACCAGGCCGAAGACCAGGCCTCCGCTGAAGGCGCGCTTGCGGAACAGGCCCGGGACGACGAGCGGATCCGCTCCGGTCCTGTGCAGTTTCAGCTCGTACCAGCCGAAGGCGGCGAAGAGGACGACGGAGGCGGCCATCGAGGCGAAGGTCCAGGCGGGCCAGCCCAGCTCGCGGCCCTGCACCAGCGGAAAGATGATCAAAAACGCGGCCAGGGTGGCCAGCAGCGCGCCGGCCACGTCCAGCCGCGGCGCCCGCGACGGCCTCACCTCCGGGAGGAACCTCATCCCGGCGGCGACCGCGGCCAGCCCCAGCGGCAGGTTGATCAGAAAGATCATCCGCCAGCCGGTGCCGAAGAGGTCCACGTCGACCAGCCAGCCCGCAAGGATCGGCCCGCCGACCGCGGCGAGGCCCATGACGGGGCCGAAGGCACCGAACGCCTTGCCCATCTCCTGTTCGTCGAACATCTCCTTGATCATGCCGAGCCCTTGCGGGATCATCACGGCGCCGAACAGCCCCTGCGACACGCGGAAGGCGATGAGCGTGCCGGGTTCCTGCGCGATCCCGCACAGGACCGAGGTGACCGTGAAGCCGGCGGCCCCGATGAGGAACATCCGCTTGCGGCCGGCGATGTCGCCCAGGCGGCCGCCGGTCATGAGCCCGACCGCCATGGCCAGGGTGTAACCGGCGCCGAGCCACTGGATGGTGCTGTAGGACCCGCCGAGGTCCGCGCGGATCGACGGTGAGGCGATGTTCGTGACGGTCGAGTCGAGAAGGTCCATGACCTCCGCGGCCAGGATGACGAACAGAGCGATCCAGCGCCACCGATAGGGGACCTGCCGGGCGGCCGGTGCCGCGGGTTCGCCCGGCTCCGTCCGTCGAGCCGCGTCGTGCGGTGCTTGTGTCATCGGGTCTCCAGCCAGAGCGCGAACGTTGTTCGTCTTTACGAACAAGGTTCTAACCAAGAACAGCGTTCGCGTCAAGTACGATGTTCGTCATAGCTCCTCGTCATGGAGGCCCTCGTCATGGAGGTGCGGGCAGATGGCCACGGATCCGCGTCCGGCCGGTACCGACATGCCGGTTCCGCCGTGGCGTAAGCAGCGCAAGTCCACGCCGCCGAGGCCGCCGCTCAGCCGCGAGCTCATCGTCGACACGGGACTGCGGGTGCTGCGGGCCGAAGGCCTCGATGGGGTCACCATGCGCAGGGTCGCCCAGGAGTTGGGCACCGGGCCGGCCTCGCTCTACGCGCACGTGGCCAACAAGGAAGAGCTGCTCGAGCTCATGCTGGACCACATCGCTGCCGAGATCAGGTTGCCGGAGCCCGACCCGGCCCGCTGGCAGGAACAGATCAAGGAGGTGGCGCGCGAGGCCCGGCGGGTGTGGACCTCCTATGGCGACATCTCCCGGGTGTCCCTGGCCAACATCCCGACAGGTGCGAACCATCTCAGGGTCGCCGAGAACATGCTTGCGCTCATGCGAGCGGGCGGGGTCCCCGACCGGATCGGGGCCTGGTTCGTGGACCGTCTCAGTCTCTACATCGATGCCGACGCCTTCGAAGGGTCCATCTATCAGTCGCGCCTGAAGGACGGCTGGGACCCCGAGCAGTACTTCAGCCAGATCGGCGGCTATTTCAGGAGCCTGTCACCGGAGCGCTTCCCGGTCATCGTCTCCATGGTGGACATGCTCATGGCCGGGGACGGTGACGAGCGCTTCGAGTTCGGCCTCGACCTTCTCGTGCGCGGCCTGACGTCGTACGTCCCCGACTGATCCGGTGACGGCGTCCCCGGCGTCATCCCCGGCGTCAGCCGAAGGCCCGCCGGAAGGCGGTGAGCGCCGGGGCCCCCGGCGCGACGTCGTACACCGCGAAGACCACGTGGCCGAAGCGGCCGGCGAACCGGCCGTCGCCGAGCAGCAGGCCGGCGAAGGCGTCCGCGACCTCGGCCGGATCGTTGCGGAAGACCCCGCACCCCCAAGCCCCCAGGACGAGACGCCGGTGCCCGTTCACCAGCGCCACGGCGAGGACCTTGGCGGCGCGCACCCGTAGCACCTCCGGGATCCGGTCGACGGCCGCCTGGTCCCGGACGGCTCCGCGGTTGGGCGCGGGGGAGGTCAGGAACGCGACCTCGTACGGTTTCTCCAGCAGACCGCCGGAGTCATCTCGGAACACCGGCACGCCCGGGGAGTAGATGACGTGGTCGCTGTAGAGGAGGTCGCCCTGCGCCCGGTGGAAGTCGTAGAACTCCGGGGCCGCCCGCAGTGAGGCGTACAGTCCCGAGGAGCGGGCCAGACTCTCCTCCTGGGCGTGCGCACCGTTGAGGAACCCGCCACCCGGGTTCTTGGCGGAGGCGAAGTTCAGGCACGCGACCTCGCGCTCGTCCGCGCCGCCGGCGCCGGGCAGGGGGCCGGACGACCGCCGCGCCGCCGCGAGCGTCGTCTCGCCGGTCACCTCGATCCGGGTACGGGACCCGGGTGGGTCCGGCAACCGTGCCAGTACGGAGTCGAGTTCGGCCGGCCGGTACAGCCGGGTGTCGCGCGCGGCCCGGCCGAGCGGGCCGGCGATGTCGGCCATCCGTCCCGAGGGCGTCGTATAGGAGCCGCGCTCCAGCACGGCCACGGTCTCCTGGGCGATGACCCGGCGGGGATGTCTGCTCATTTCAAGACATCAGTCTGCCCGTGGCAGGCCGCCACGGCCACGGGTTTTCCGCCGGGCGGGGCCGCGGGTAAACCGGCATCCCGGGCAGAACGTCGTCATCTCGTGAATATCAACTCATCCGCGTTTCTGCGTCAGGCCGGAGCCACCCTCGCCGTGGCCGGCTTCCTCGTCGGCACGGCCGCCTGCGGCCCCGAAAAGCCTGGTGGCGGCAAGGCGGCCGCATCCGTACCCGCTCAGGCGACCCCGACGGCTCCGACGGGCAACGGGATCGCGGACAAGTCCGCTGAAGCGATCATGAAGGCCGCCACGGACGCCTTCTCGAGCGCCACGTCCGTCCACCTCACCGGCACCATGGTCGATGCCGGCGACACGATTACCCTGGACCTCCACCTCGGGCACGGCGTGGGCGAGGGAACGATCCGGGGACCGATCAAGGGCAAGTCGCTGCCCGTCTCGATCATCGCCGCCAAGGGGCGGCTCTACATGAAGAGCCGTCGACTGTGGACTGCGGTGGGCGGTGCCACGGCCGGGGACCTCATCGGTGATCGCTGGGTGCTCGTTCCGAAGAAGGCCATGAAGAATTTCAAGGACTTCGACGGCATGCTCAGCAGCGACGGGTTCGCGCGGATGCTCCTCAAGCCCGACGGGTCGCTGACCAAGGGCGGCACGACGGTCGTGGACGGCACGCCGGCCATCGAGCTCAAGAGCGGTGGCGGTTCACTCTACGTGGCGACCACGGGAAACCCGTATCCGCTCAAGATCGTGCCGTCCGACCGGGCCAAGGAGAGTCTCCGGTTCCTCGACTACGACGCGCCGCTCCGGGTGGACCCGCCGGCCAGGCCGCTGGACGTGAGCAAGCTCGGGGGCTGACCCGGCGGGGCGCCCCTGAACCGGTCTGTGTGTGAGGCCTCCTCTGACGCCCCCGCGACCGCGCCGGACAGGCCCGAACAAAACCCCTTGAAGCGGCTGCCCGCGGACGAGAACGAGAGCGCTGTGGCGCGATGCGAGACTGTCCCGGTGACCCTGCTCGACGATTTGGCGGCGCTCGCGGGCACCGGCGACGATCCCGTGGTCCTGTCCGCCCGGCGCGGAGTGCTGGTCGTACGGACCGGGGAACTCGTCGTCAAGGCCCACCGTGACGGCACGGACGAGACGGAGCTCCGTAGGCGGCTCACGCTCGGGGCCCATCCGCTGATGAGCGAGATCCTCGTACCTCCGCACGGACAGGTGCGCAAGGCCGGTGGGCGGCTGGTGACCGTCTGGCCCGCCGGCCGGCCGGTGGACCCGGGCGACCCCGCCGGTCTCCCTTGGGCGGAGGGGGCGCGGCTGCTCGCACGGCTGCACGCCGTCCCGGCCGATGCCGTATCGCCCGGGGCCCCTGCGGAAGTGCCGGCCGCCAGGGGGCCCGCGAGGGTGGCCCGCGCGGTGGCGAGGCTTCCCGGCGCCGGCGCGGCGGCGGATCAGATCCGGCGGGCCTACGCGGTCCTGCCGGCGTGGGTGCGCGGCGACGGCCGCGGCGGCGAGCCCAGCCCGGGCGGAAACGGCCTCGTGCACGGCGACTGGCATCTGGGCCAGCTCGTCAGGACACCGGGAGCCGGATGGCGGCTCATCGACCTCGACGACCTCGGGGTCGGTGACCCGGTGTGGGACCTCGCCCGGCCCGCGGCCCTGTACGCGGCGGGCGTGCTCCCGCCCGCCGACTGGGAGACCTTCTGCGGCGCCTATCGCGGGGCCGGTGGCCGCGCGCTTCCCGCCCACGAGGACCCGTGGGCGAGGCTGAACATCCCGGCGCAGGCGCTCGCCGTACAGATCGCCGCCACCTGCGTGGTGATGGCCGCCGAGGAGGGACGGAGACTGGACGACAACGAGGCCGCAGTGGTGGAAACCTGCGGGCGGATCGCCACGTCCAACAAGAGGTAATGACGTAAGGTCCGCCATAGTGGACCTTGCATGGGGATCCGCGAGGGAAGGACGGCGACAACGATGCAGTGCCCTAAGTGCCGTGGTGTGATGCGCACCTATAACCGCAACGGTGTGCACATCGAGCAGTGTGACCAGTGCCGCGGGGTGTTCCTGGACTACGGCGAGCTCGAGGCGCTGAACCGCCTCGAGACCCAGTGGGCCCAGCCCGCGCCCCCGCCTCCGGCGCATGGGCCGGTTCATCACCAGCCGCATTACGGCCATCACCGGCAGCCGGGCGTGTTCCACATGCTCTTCTCCAGCTGAGACCTTCACGCTCAGACTTCCACGCTCAGACTTTTACGGTCAGACCTTCACGGTCAGGGGCCATGCGGGCGGCCGCATGGCCCCTGACCTGTCTCTGGCCCCGGACGTGCGCGGGGCTGCCGGTCACTCGTCGTAGAGCTCGAACTCCCACAGGGAGTAGCCGTAGGAGGTCGCCCGGGTGGTGCCGTACATCCGCACGTACCGGACGTCGCGGGGAGTGAAGGTCTGGGTGTCGACGCCGCCGTCGCCGTTGGTGCGGGTCACCACGGTCGTCCACGTGCTCCCGTTGCCGGAGACCTGGATCTGGTAGTTCTTCCCGTACGCCGCCTCCCAGCGCAGGATGAAGCGGCTGACGCGTCTGCTCGAGCCGAGGTCCACCCGGATCCACTGCGGGCTGCTGTACTTGCTGGACCAGCGGGTGGCCATGTCGCCGTCGAAGGACCTGCCCGCTTCGGCACCGGGCGTTTTGTACACGCTCGACGCCGTCGCCGGCCGGTTCAGCGCGAGGTTGGTCCTGCCCTGGAACGTGGCCGTGTAGGTCGCCGGCGCGGCCGGCGCGGTGATGTTGTGCGTGGCCTGGCCACCGTCGGACCACCCCGTGAAGCCGTAGACGTGGTCGTTCAGCCACTGCGTGTTCGTGGGCGCCGAGATCGACACGCTCGAGCCGACGATGACGGTGCGTTTGAACGGGGCCTTGGCGGTCGTGTCCAGGGCGGTCAGAGGGAAACCGGCCGGTGCGCTGTTCAGCGTGATGTCGACCGTCTTCGGGTCCAGGCGCAGGCTCTTGGTGTCGGTCAGCCCGTCGGGGTCGGTCGCGGTCAGCCGCAGCTCGAGCCAGGACGGGTATTCGTGGTCGGGGGCCGTGAACTCGCCCTCCGCGCCGCTCTGCCCGGTGATCTGGTGCTCGTGGCAGTTGCTGGGGCAGTGGTGCATGATCAGCTTCCAGTCGAGCGCGCTGCCCGGCAGCTGACCGTCCTCGGCGTCCGTGGCGCTCCCGGTGAAGCTGATCTTGTCGCCGACCTCCCACTTCGTTCCCGCCGCGGGGGAGTCGATGGAGGCCGTGGGCGGACTGGAGCCCGCGGTGATGACCGTGCTCGTCGTGTCCGTGCCGCCCCTGGGGTCGGTGACCCGCAGCCGTACCGTCACGGAGGCGCGATCGGTGTAGGTGTGGGTCGGCTTCGCCGCGGTGGAGTCGTCGTAGTCGCCGTCGCCGTCGAGATCCCACGTGTAGGTCAGCGCTTCGCCGTCGGCGTCGCTGGACACCGTGCCGTCGAAGCCCACGGTCAGGGGCAGGGCGCCGCTGCTCTTGTCCGGTTTGATCGCGGCCACCGGCGGGTTGTTCACCCCGTTGTAGACGTAGCGCAGGATCCGGCCGTTCAGGATGTCGACGCCGAAGATGTCACCGCCCGGCCCCGCCTGCAACTCGACCAGCCCCCCGGTGCCGGTGGCGAACGTCGCGACGCCGGTCTTGCCCGGCAGCCCGTCGGCGCCCGGTTTCATCACCCACACGCACTGGCGGTTGTAGTCGGTGAAGAACAGCGCACCGCGGTAGGCGGCGGGGTAGGCGCCGCTCTGGTGGAACGCGACCCCGGTGACCGAGGAGCTGCCGGTGCCGCAGGTCTCGCCGGAGACGACCTTCGTGTCGTGCCGGTACGCGTGGTAGGGGGCGGTCACCGCCGAGGAGCCGGCGGAGTAGAGGTTCTCGCACAGCGTGAGGTTGGTCCCGTCGTAACCCGACTGGCGGGCGCCGCCCTCGTAGCAGGGCCAGCCCAGGTTGGTGACCTTGGCGGTGGGAGCCGGGATCCGGTTGATCTCCTCCCAGGTGGTCCAGCCGACGTCCCCGGCCCAGATCTCGTCGGTGCCCGGCCGGAAGGTGAACCGGTAGGGGTTGCGCAGCCCGTGGGCCACCAGGCGCTTGGCGTTGTCGTCTCCGGTCGTGGTGGGGTTGCCGGGGGCCGCCTTGCCGGTGTCCGGATCGACACGGACGATGCCGCCGTCGAGCGTGGTCGGGTCCGAGCGGGTGCGCAGATCCTGCGACCGGAGCGCGCCGCCCTCGGCGGACGGCGGCGCGAGAGCCGTGCCGACCGCCTTGGGCGGGTCGCCGCAGGGGTTGTCCGGGGTGACGTCGTCGGCCGTGCGGGTGTCCTGGCCGTAGTCGGCGTAGTTGAAGCTCGCTCCGTCACCGGCGCCGGCATAGAGCATGCCGTCCCGGCCGAACGCGACCGTGCCGACCGAGTGGCTCGGGAACTGCTGGCACCAGTCCTCGATGAGGACCCGCTCGGCGATGGCGCCGCCCTGCTCGGTGTCCGGGGACAGCACGGACAGGCGGCCGCTCACCACGCATCCGTCCGCCGTCGGCCCCGGCGGAGTCGGGCACTGGTCGTCGGTGCCGTTGGAGGACCCCCACCTCGGGTGGGTGCCGCCGATGACGCCGTTGTAGGTGTACAACGTGTAGACGCGCGGGTCGGCCGGGAAGTCCGGATGCAGTGCGAGCCCGACCATGCCGCGGTCCCACAAGTTGTGGACCCTGGCGCGCAGGTCGGCGTAGACCGACGGGGTGGTGTCGGCGAAGGAGTCGAACACCTTGATCAGGCCGCTCTTCTCCGCGACGAAGACCCGGCCGTCGGGCGAGAACTCCACGTTCGTCGGCTGGGTCAGCCCGCTGAAGGCCACCTTCTGCTGGAAGTTCGCCGGGAGCGCGGCCGCCCGGGCATCGCCGGCGGTGACGGCGACCACGGCCACCAGCGGTACGGCCAGCGTCGCGGCCAGGAGGACCCTTATGCGGCGGCCCGCGAGCCGAAGTGCTCCAGTGACCATCATGACCCCTTCCGCACCGGCGCTTGAGCACACCATGAGGCATTTCGGCGCAGAAGAGGATGGGCGGGACCGCATGTGGTCCCCGTGACAACCAGGGAGGGGTTGGAGGAGTCCGCCGGCGTCGGCTCCGCCCCCGGGGCACGGCGACGCCGGCCGGACTCCGCCGAGTCCATCGACCGGGTCGAGGTGCCGAGCACGTCGCGGACGGGCACGCTGGGCTTTTGCGCTCGGCACCCCGCGTGCCCGTCCGCGATGAGAGATCAGATGGTCAGGGTCCAGCTGTTGATGTAGCCGGAGTCCTGGGAGTAGACGTCCTGTACGCGGAGTCTCCAGGTGCCGTTCGCCGCCTCGGCCGAGGCGTTGACGGTATAGGTCGCGTCCACGTTCGGAGCGCTGTCGGTGGTGCTGGAGTTCTTCAGCCGGTAGGCGGTGCCGTCCGGTGCCAGCAGGTCGATGACGAGGTCACCACGCCACGAGTGCACGATGTGCACGTCCACCTTCGTGGCGCTGGAGGCGTTGCGAGCACATCCGGAAACCGTCGCCGGGCTCTCCGCGGTGCCCGGATCCGGGATGTTGACGTCGGTGCCATTGGTGACGGCGGCGCAGGCCGGTGGCGGCGGAGGGGTGCCACCGGTCGTGGTGAACAGCAGCCGGTTCGGGGACCCGGTTCCGGGGCCGGTGACGACCCCTGAGGTGGCGGCGCCGGTCAGGGCCGTGGCCACCTGGGCGGGAGTGGAACCGGGGCTGCCGGCCAGCACGAGCGCGGCCGCGCCGGTCACATGGGGTGTCGCCATCGAGGTGCCGCTGATGGTGTTCGACGCGGTGGTGCCGGAGTACCACGCCGACGTGATGCCGGAGCCCGGCGCGAAGATGTCCAGGCAGCTCCCGTAGTTGGAGTAGGACGCTCGGGCGTCGGCGTTGGTCGTGGCGCCGACGGTGATGGCCCCGGGCACCCGCGCGGGGGAGGAGTTGCACGCGTTGGCGTTGTCGTTGCCGGCCGCGACCGAGTAGGACACCCCGGAGTTGACCGAGGCCGTCACCGCGTTGTCCAGCGCGGTGCTCACGCCGCCGCCGAGGCTCATGTTGGCCACGGCCGGCTTGACCGCATTCGCGGTGACCCAGTCGATGCCTGCGATGACCCCAGCGGTGGAACCGCTGCCCGAGCAGTTGAGGACCCGCACCGCCACGAGCCGTACGCCCTTGGCGACGCCGTAGGAGGACCCGCCGACCGTGCCGGCCACGTGGGTTCCGTGACCGTTGCAGTCGGTCGCGTCGTTGTCGTTGTCGACCGTGTCGCGGCCGTGCCCGGCCCGCCCGCCGAAGTCGGAGTGGGTGATCAGCATGCCGGTGTCGATGACGTAGGCCGTGACGTTCGAGGCCGTCGTGTCGTAGCTGTAGGACTTGCTCAGCGGGAGGTTTCGCTGGTCGATCCGGTCGATGCCCCACGACGGCGGGTTGTTCTGGATATCGAGGGCCCGCATGACCTGGTTCTGCTCGACGTAGGCCACGTCCGGTTCGGCGGCCAGCCGACGGGCCTGCGTCTCGGTCATGGCGGTCGAGAAACCGCGCAGACTGCGCTGGTAGATCTGGCCGAGCCTGCCGCCGTGCCGGCCGGTCAGCGTGCGGGCGCGGCCGGCCACGCCGTTGCGGCGCACCGAGTCATTGTCCTTGAGCGCGACGATGTAGCTGTCCGCGATGGCCGTCGGGGTTCCGGCCGCGCGGATGGCGCCGTGCGGAGCCGCGCCGGCCTGCGCCGGTGCGACCGCGGTGAGGAGCAGGGCCGCGGCGGCGCAAGCCGTGGTCGCGACCCGTCTCAGGGCTCTGGGGGCGAGGGACATAGGGGGGTCTCCCATCGTGAACTGTCCGGCTTACTGCTTATGGCCGCAGACCGGACGGAGCGTCCTTATCTTTGATGAGGCTCGCCTTTGTGGCAATGGGCGATTACCGCGGTGCGAATCAACGTCTGAGATGGCTGTTTAGGTGCTGACCCATTCAGGCCTTTCGGCGCCATCGGGCCGGGCCCCTTTTCCGGCCGGTGGGACGCGGAGCCGTGGGAAACGACTGGTCGGCACGGGGGGATCTACGCCAGGGTGGGTCCGTGGACGACGTGGACGACGTGGAGGACGTGGACGACCTGGGACGCCGGCTGGTGCGCGATCACACGGTGCTGTCGGTCGTGGTGGGCTCGCAGGCGTACGGGCTGGCGGTGGAGGGCAGCGACATCGACCGGCGCGGCGTCTTCGTCGCTCCGACGCCGTTGTTCTGGCGGTTCGACAAGCCCCCGACGCACGTCGAGGGTCCCGAGCCGGAGCGGTTCTCCTGGGAACTGGAGCGTTTCTGCCGCCTCGCGCTCGATCCCAATCCCACCGTCCTGGAGTGCCTGTGGTCGCCCCTCATCGAGGAGACCACCGACGTCGGCGGGGAGTTGCGCTCCCTGCGCACGGCCTTCGTGTCCCGGCACGGGCACCGCACCTTCCAGCGCTATGCCGACAGCCAGTTCCGGCGGCTCCAAGCCGACCTGCGCGGTCGTGGCGCGCCGAGATGGAAGCACGTGATGCACCTGCTGCGGCTGCTCATCAGCGGTCGTCATCTCGTGGCCCACGGTGCCCCGCTGGTCGAGATGGGCGAATACCGGGACCGGCTGCTGGCCGTACGCCGGGGTGAGATGGGCTGGGACGAGATCCACGCGTGGCGCTCCGAGCTCACCGAGGGGATGGACGCGGCGCTGGCGCACAGCCCTCTCCCGGCCGAGCCGGACCGGGCCAGGGTGGAGGAGTTCCTGAGGTCCGTACGACGGAGATATGTGGAGGCCGGCTGGTGAAGCCGCCCGAAGGAACGGCCGGACGGCCGCCTGCCGGGAGGCGCTCAACGACCTGGTCGTACGGACCCGCCTCGGCCGACCGTCCCGGCCTCCACGGGAGAACCGTCCATGTCCCGGCCGCGATCGGCGCCGGCGGGAAAACGTGTTGCCGTGGCGGTGGGGGCCGGTCATGCTGGGACTCGGCCGGGCGGGAAAGAGCCCGGGACGAACCGCGGGGAGGGACCGGCAATGCGACATCTCCACATGGCGAGCGCCGGGCGTGCGATGCCCGGCCGGAGTCCCCGGACGCGGTCCCGGCTGAGCTGACGGCTCAGGACAGGCCCACGCCGCCGGGCCCGATCGCGGGGGCATCGGGCATCCGGAGGGTCGGCCGAGTCCGCTGAGGCAACGGCCCGCCAAGCCCTCGTCGGGTCCTTCGAACCCGCGCGAGTTCGAATCCCGGACCCTCCGCTCTCGTCCGGCCGGTTCGGCCGGTCCGGTCCAAGGCGGGTAGGAACGCTGGTGCGTTCGGCGGTCTCATAAGCCGCGACAGGCAGGTTCGATTCCTGCACCCGTCACGAGTCGACACATGTCTCCGTGGCGCAGCGGACAGCGCGCCTGGTTGCGGACCAGGAGGCCGCCGGTTCGATTCCGGCCGGAGACACGATGCCGGGCGGACGTGTCCGTCCGCCCGGTCATGGCGGCCGTGGTGTGGTGGTGTGCACGCCAGGTTGTGGCCCTGGAGGTTCACGGTTCGATTCCGGACGGTCGCCCCATGGGGGGTTCGCGTGCCTCCCGAGCCTGCTCACACCGGCGAAGTACGATCGGGAGGCGGTCCCCCATGGGCCATCTCCCGGAACTCGGCCGTGGTGTTGACGTGGGGGAAGGGGCGGTCGGGCACGGGCACGCCCAGCGCGGCGCAGATGGGCGCCCATCCGTCACCGGGGCACCACTCCACCAGGCGATCGCTCGCAATGGTGGCGCGGACCTCATCGTTGTGGCCCTCGTACGCGGCCTTCGCCGACCTCTCGTCCCACCACCGCTCGGTGAAGCGCCGGTCCCACAACTCCAGGATCATCTGCCGCCAGAGGTCCGGTTCGGCCTCCGCCGGCCGGAGTGTCGCCTCGAAGATCGTCGCTTTCGCGCTCCGCCACCATGCGTCCGCGTCTCTTCGCAGGGACAGCAGGACCGTGGTGCCGGGATAGGTCTCGGCCAGCTCCCGCCAGAACGCCGCCGCCGGCCAGTCCACCGTTGCGACATAACCGTGGAAGATCTGATCCCACGCAGGAGGCTCGCCCCGTACGGCCGCCTGCCAGAGGGGAACGTGTCCGGGGTGCGCGAACACCTCCGCCATGTGATAGCAGGGCTCACCCAGTAGGCGCTGTAGGGCCATCTTCAGGGAATATGTCCCGGTACGACCCAGTCCTGCTCCTATCAACCGCAATGTCATGTCTTACATGTGCCCATCGGGGCAAGCGTGTCAATCACCCCTCGCGGTGGCCGTTATGGCTGAGAAGGACATGACGGCCACCGAGTCCGCCTGGTGTCCACCGTGGTGAAGGACCGCCAGGCCGCACTCCGGGGAGTCATCGGCGTCCCGGTGCGTTGCCGGCGGACGGAGAGGTCGCCGGGATGTCGCGGGCCCGGACGACCGGCAGGAGCCGGCTCGAAGTGACGATCACGCCGTTCGAGCCGGTCTCCGCCGCCGTCCGTACGTCCGCGCGGGACGAGGCCGGTCACGTGGCGGCCGCCCGTGGAGCCACGGACGCCCGCATGCTCTTCGGCGAACGGCCCGCGCCGGGCTACCGCTCCTCGATGCCGGGGTAGTGCCGCTCGGCCGGGCCGGTGTAGACCTGACGCGGGCGGCCGATCTTGGTGGTCGGGTCGGCCATCATCTCGCGCCACTGCGCGATCCACCCGGGGAGCCGGCCGATGGCGAACAGCACGGTGAAGGCGTTGGTCGGGAAGCCCAGCGCCTTGTAGATGACCCCGGTGTAGAAGTCGACGTTCGGGTAGAGCTTGCGCTCGATGAAGTAGTCGTCGCTCAGCGCCACCTCCTCGAGGCGCATCGCGAGGTCCAGCAGCGGGTCGGGCTTGCCGAGCAGGTCGAGCACCCGGAGGGTGGCCTTCTTCACGACCGCGGCCCGCGGGTCGTAGTTCCGGTAGACCCGGTGTCCGAAGCCCATGAGCTTGAGGCCCGGCTCCTTGGACTTGACCCGCCGGACGAAGCTCTCGACATCGTCGCCGCTATCGTGGATGCGCTGGAGCATCTCCAGCACCGCCTGGTTGGCGCCGCCGTGCAGTGGGCCGAACAGCGCGTTGACCCCGGCGGAGACCGAGGAGAACAGGTTGGCCTCACTGGAGCCGACGAGGCGCACGGTCGAGGTGGAGCAGTTCTGCTCGTGGTCGGCGTGCAGGATGAAGAGCATGTCCAGCACGCGCGCGATCTCGGGGTCGACCTCGTACGGCGTCGTGGGCAGGCCGAAGGTCATGCGCAGGAAGTTCTCGACGTAGCCGAGGGAGTTGTCGGGATACAGCAGGGGCTGCCCGATCGAGGTCTTGTAGGCGTAGGCCGCGATCGTCGGGAGTTTGGAGATCAGCCGGATGCTGGAGATCTCGACCTGCTCGGGGTCGAAGGGGTCGAGGCTGTCCTGGTAGAAGGTGGAGAGCGCGCTCACCGCCGAGGACAGCACCGCCATCGGATGGGCGTCCCGGGGGAACCCGGAGAAGAACGCCTTGAAGTCCTCGTGCAGCAGCGTGTGGTCGCGGATCTGGGCGACGAAGCCCTCGAGCTGTGCCGGGGTCGGCAGCTCGCCGTTGATGAGCAGGTAAGCGACCTCGATGAAGGAGGACCGCTCGGCGAGCTCGTCGATCGGGTAGCCGCGGTAGCGGAGGATGCCGGCCTCACCGTCGATATAGGTGATCGCGGAGGCACAGGAGGCCGTGTTGACGAAGCCCGGGTCGAGGGTGACGTAGCCGGTCTCCTTGAGCAGGGACCCGATGCCGAGGCCGCCGGGGCCGTCCGTCGCCGTCGTCACCTCCAAGGGCATCCGTCCACCCGCATGGTTGAGCTCGATATCTGACACACTGTCTCCCACTCTGGCCGGACTCGACTAGTCGAACATACCCAGGGGTCGCACACCGGCCGCTAAGGGGTCCTGGGCGGGCCGTCCGGGCCACTTGGGCCGGCCGGTCCCGTTCCTCCGGCGGGAGGGAATCAGTCGCCCAGCTCGCCGAGAGCGTTCTGCAGGTCGGTGGCCGCCTGGTCGGCGGTCTTCTTCTCGGTGAGGGCCGCGAAGACGTTGTCCTGGATCGCCGTGGTGACGTCGCCGTACCTCACCGCGACCGGGCGCGATTTCGCGCGCAGGAGGCCCTCCTTGAGGACCGGCAGGTACGGGTAGAGCTTGATCATCTCCGGGTCGTCGTAGAGCGCGGCGCGCGACAGCGGGAACGACTGCTTCTTACCGTAGTCCCGCTCGGTCTCGAGGCTCGTCATGAAGGTGACGAAGTCGCGCGCGGTGGCCTGGCGCTTGGAGAAGGCGGACACCGCCAGGTTGTTGCCGCCGAGGGTGCCGATCCGGCCCGCGGCGATCAGCTCCCTGATCTTGCGCGTGTAGGGCGTATAACGGAACACGTGACAGACGGCCAGCATGGAACCGGCCCGTTCGACCGCCTCGATGATGCGAACGCAGTCGGCCTCGCTGGTGGCCATCGGCTTCTCCAACAGGATGTGGTAGCCGAGGCCGGCGAACCATACGGCGGGCTCCACGTGCTCGGAGTCCTGGGTGGCGATGATGACGCCGTCGGCCACGCGTCCGGCCGAGGCGAGCTCGCGCCAGTCCGCGAAGACGCGGCCGGCCGGGATCTCGTGCTCCGCGGCGAACCTCGCGCGGCGTACGGGATCCTTCTCCGCCACCGCGACGACCGTCGCGTCGCCCCCGGCGACGGCCTTCCTGGCGTA
>DASYNF010000104.1:0-3915 GCA_036008685.1 Actinomadura sp.
CGCTACAGCCTGCGTTCTTCGAACGCCGGGCTCACGGTGTCGCCGTTGCATGTTCGACAGGTCACCGAAGGTGACGGGGGCTTCGGCCCCATCTGCTGAGAGCGGGACCGTGGTGGGCTCGAGCCTTGCCTTGGACAGGACATAGGCGCAGTCGCGCCGGGGTCGGGGTCTACCGATCGAATGCCTATGAGATGCCTAAGCTCACTGCGGCTCAAGTGCTGGGAGTCGAAGTCGCTGGCCTACGGCAGGAGTAGGCCTTCTACTGGTCAGTGACTCGACCAAGGCAAGCCAGACAGCCTATTGCGGCCGTCTCACACCATCCCCGCGGACGCACTGGGTGCGACCAAGGATCCCGACCAGGACCAATGCGGCTGTCTGGTTCTACGATGGCGTCGGCGAGATGCTAGGAGATCATGATGAGCGTTGGCGGTAGGACAATGCGGCGGACGACGCCGCCCAAGCCGGTAGATGTCGAGGAGGTGTTCCCTGAGCTTGCGGTTTTGGCCCGCATGACCGTGCGGCTGCATCCGCGGCCCGGCACGCCGCAGAACAGTGACAGTTCGATGGGCGGGCCGCTGCTGTGGCCGAGCGATGAGCCTTGGCCACGGTGCGCAGAACTCGACCGTCACGGAAAGATGTTGGTCGAGCTACCGGACGAGCCGCTACCGCTGGTCCCTGTCCTGCAGCTGTTCGCGCGTGACGTACCCGAGTTGCCGTTCCCCGAGGGAACGGATCTGTGTCAGGTGCTGTGGTGCCCACTGGACCACGATCCGGACAGTATCCCGGAGGTGACCCTCCGCTGGCGCGACAGCACCACGATCACCACACCACGACACGAGCCCGCACCGATCGATGCTCACCACAGCCGAGGGGACTACCTCCCGTTGCCGTGCGTGTTGGCCCCCGAACGCGTTCGGGAACACCCTGACTATTCGGACGTTCCTTGGGAACTGAGCCAACGTATCGACGCCTGGGAAGAGCAGGCTGAACATGATTGGTTTTACCAGTATCATCTATCCGCCGCGCCGGGGACCAAGGTGGGGGGATGGCCGTACTGGATGCAAGACCCGGTGTGGCCTTCCTGCGCCGAAGGCCACACCATGGAACATCTGCTCACTATCGCCAGCGTCGAAAGCGATGGAGGGTCTTGGGAGACTTGGACGCCGGTCGAAGATCGGGAAAGGATCACCTGGCACCCGAGCAATGTCAACGGCCGGCCCGTCCAGATAGCGCTGGTACCCGACAAAAAACCGGCCGGCATCATGATCGGTGATGCTGGAGACCTGTACCTGTTTATCTGCCTGCACTGCCAAACCCGACCCATCCTCACCATCGGACAATGCTCTTAGCCGAGCCGTCCAGAGTTCGGCCACGTCCTTCAAGCGGCGTTGCGATATTCGCTGATCAGTCCGCGGATGAGGCGCGTTCGGCGGACGGTGGCGAAGCTGCCGGTCGGGATGGCCAGAGACGGGGGATCGGGTGGTCACTAGGTCGGCAAGCGCGGCGTCCGCCAACTTGTTCCGGCCCGCCCCAAGATCAGCTCTCATGCCGTGCGGTACGTCGCTTCTGGCGATACCGGTCCAGGGTCTTCCGGTGTACCGTGATGCGCTGTTACCGCACCAACCGCCGTCGACCTCGCGTCCCTGAGATGTTCAGGTCTCGCTCGCAAAGTCCGGGTACCGGCTGCTGTCCAGGGCTGCGATGTCTCCTGTGCCGCCGGTCAGGTCTTCAACCATCACCTCGATGGCTTGTCGTGCTGTGGCCGTGACGCGATAGAGGGATCTCGCGTCCTTGGCGGCGCCCAATGCGTTGAGATAATCGATCCTGCGGCAGGATTTTCTACAGTAGTGTTCGTGGTCATACCGTATTTGTATACGTATCCATGTTCTGTTCGGCGTGGCTGTGGTGGTCGGTGCCGTTGAGCGCGAACTGGCGCAGGCTTGCGAATTCGGATTCGATCCAGTTCAACCACGACCCATAGGTCGGCAGGAACACCAGCTCGACATCGTTGGCCGTGGCCCAGTCGCGCCCGGTGACTTCCTCCAACCGCCTCGCGCCTTCTTCGCCAAGACCGGACACGTCCACGCTGAAAGCTCTAACGCCGACGAGGCAAAACAGAGTGCTCAACCACTACGTTCTGGAGGTGGCAGAGGCGTGAGCCAAGCCGCGGCCCGCGAAAATCCCCATGGCTACCTGGAACTGCTTCGACCGCCGGGTATTCCCAGGATTTTTGCGGGCTCGTTGATCGGTCGGATCTCGCTCGGCATGATGCCAGTTGGAGTGGTGCTCTTCGTTGAGCAGGCGACGGCATCATTCTCCACCGCCGGTCTCGCCCTTGGGGCGTATTCGACCGGTACTGTCGTCGCAGGTCCGGTCCGCTCCTGGATCTCGGTTCGCATCGGTCATAGCGCGGCTCTGCTGATGATGGCGCTGGTCAGCGGCTCGGCGCTGATCCTGTTGGTTCTGGCTGGGCAAAGTAAAAGCCCATCGTGGCTGTTGATTCTGCTGATGGTCGTCTCGGGGTGTAGCGTGCCGCCGTTTGGTGCGCTGATGCGGGTCGGATGGTCACGGAGATTGCCGGAGCAGTGGGTGCCACGTGCGTTCGGCCTGGACGCGGTCGTAGAAGAATCGACTCTTGTCGTCGGCCCGCTGGTCGCGACGGGCGCGGTGGCCCTCTCCGGGGCCTGGCTGGCTGTGCTGGCTAGCGGCGTGGTCTGTCTGCTGGGCGGGCTGCTGATGTCCTCCGCAGCGGACAAGGGGCGTCAGGAATCCGCCGACGACAAGGCAGCGGGCGATGGACGCCTGTGGGCAGTGGCCCGCAGGATGAAGTGGGTGCTCGTGGTGTTCATGGGCGTGGGCTTCACCGTCGGAGCACTGGAAGTCACCATTCCCGGCCTCGCGACGGACAGCGGCCACGTCTCACTTTCCGGTGGACTCTTCGCCATATGGGCACTGGGGAGTGCTTTCGCCGCGCTTCTCTACGGCCGACGCACATGGAATGCGAGCGCTGCCTCACGCCTTATGATCCTGACTCTGCTCATGGCGGTCGGCGCGGCGCTGATGGGCACCACGGATGGACTCGCCCTGGCAGTGCCCCTGTTGGTGGTGGTGGGCATCGCCATGGGGCCTGCGGTCATCACGGCGTACCTCCTGGCGGACACACTCGCGGACGGCGTTGCCGCCAAGACTCATGCGGCCATCCTGGCCAGTGTGGCGTGCAACGGCGGAGCGGGCATCGGCGCCGCAATCGCCGGAGTGGCCATCGCCGATTTCGGTGTCGGCCAGGCATTCATGCTTGCGGGCATTGTCACGGCAGCAGCAACCGGGATCGGGTTCCTCATCTTTCTGCGCGACGAGAAGTCGATGGCGTAACACGATTGCCTGAGTGCAAGGACTGGTCGAAGCCGATATCGAGGTGGTGGCCGTCTGCGGGTTGTTTTACCGGGGTGAATACGCCGATGCCCGCTCCTTCATATCCAGAGTTGGCCAGGGTGGGTAGTCCGGGTAGCGGTAGGCGGTCGAGCGGGAAATGCCGGCGTCGCGGCCGAGCGCGGGAATGTCGGTGTGGCCGCGGAACCAGCGCAGGGCCAGTACCGCCTGCCGGTACGGCGACAGGGCTCTGGTGCTCTTGCGGATGCCCAGCTGCTGCCGGCGGGTGTACAGCAACCGGCTCACGAGCTGGGCGAGTTCCCTGGAGACGTCGAGCATGGCATGATAAGCAATCACGTGAAGCCTCTCCGCAGAAGAGTTGATCTTGTGGCGAGTCCTCTTCTACCGGCGGGCTCCACGCCCATGTACGGACCAATAATACGTCCGCGTGTCTACTCGAACATCACCGTATGTGCCTCAGAAATCCCTACTGCCCGAATCGGCCCTGCTGGGATCACCTCAGTCATATAACGGCATGTAGCGGAC
>DASYNF010000105.1:0-7757 GCA_036008685.1 Actinomadura sp.
CCCCAGGAGCACCTGAGAGTCACGGCTCATGGTCCCGGGACGGTTTCGGAGGGTCCGATTACAATGGAACTCGAAGGTCCGTAACGGCGAGGACGATCGCTATGACAGAGGCCACGACAATCGACCGCGACGGGTGGGCCAGATTCTTCGACCTGCTTACCGCGGATCATCAAGGCAAGTCGGCGATCATCGAACTGATCGACGCCGACTTCGGCCACGGGCATGAAGTGGAGCATTTACCCTTCAACTACGCCACCTACGATCACCGCGACGACGTGGTCGTCGTCGGAGTGGGAGGCAACTCCACACGCTTTCCCGTTCTGCTCCGTCACATGATCAGTCATCCGGTCGAGGTCGACTTCATTGTTCCGCGGCCGACCGAGACGGACGTCCGGGTCGTTGACGCCGGCGGGACCACGACCATGCTCCGCCTGCGTCCCAAGCCGGCCCTGCCCGAACCTGACTGATCTGGCGACGGCAAGGTCGATCACCCAGTCCCACTTCCGGCAGCGCCGGCGGCGCACCTCGCCGCCTCCAGTGCCGGTCGGCTCCCGTAGGAGTCCCGGCGTTTCTCACCACTGGCGATCTTCGCAATGACCGTCTTCGGGCTTGGCAGCCCATGGGAGATCCGAGAGGGCCGACCCCGCCCGATGCAGCCTGAGGGCACCGCCCATCCCATGTCCGGAAGTGGACGGCCCAAGGCCGGCGGACAGAGCGAAGATGGACCTATGTGGTGGTTCGTCGGGGGATTCATCATGGTGCTGCTCACCTTCGGCGCCGTGGTCGACTGGCGTGCGAGGCGGCGTGGGCATCGGTTCCGGGATGGAGCCGAGATATCGCGCGAAGCACGGCAGTACCGCAGGGACATGCGCGCGTGGGAGAGGGGTTCGCTCGGCCACAGCGGAGAGGACCTCACATGGACATGGCAGCACCGGCGCGGAAGGCGGGGGGACGGCGGCCCGTGAGCCCCGTGAACCCTGTGAGCCCCGTGAGCAAGGAAACGGGCCCGGACTTCAGGCTGTGATCCACGTCGGCTCGGGGCGGCTGGATCACCAGGGCCCTTCAGTCGCCGCCGTGGCCGCCCTGACCACCATGTCCGTGCCCCTTGTCCCCGTGTTCGCCGTCGTTCCGGCCGTCACCCCCGCCGTGGCCGTGCTTCCACCGCTTCGTGTACTCACGCCACCGGCCGTCCACCGCCCGATGGGCCGGCCCCGGCCCCTGCCTCTGTGGCGTGGCCGCCACACGGCGCCCTGCCGGAATGCTCGCGGCGCCCGAGGGCTGCGTGCTGGGGCGAGCCTTGTCCGCCGGTGGCCGGGAGCCGGTCGGCTCGGCGGCCGCTGCGGCGGCGAAGAGGATGACGGTCGTACCGACGGGAACCGCGCCTGACGGGGCGATCCCCACTACGACGTCACGACGGCCCGGGTCGGCCTGCGGCCGGACGGTCGAGCGGAGGCCGAGCGTGCGGAGCCGCTCGACCACGACGGCGACGGGCCGGCCGTTGTAGGCGTTGGCGGCGACGGTGACCGTACGGACCGCCGCCGTCCTGACGGGGGCCGGATGCCCCAGTGTCCATCCGGCGGTTCCGCCGACGAGCACGAGCATGGCGGCGGCGACCATCACCGCCGCCCGCCGGCTCCGATGCCGGAAGGCCCGGGCGGCCGACTCCCGTCTGTGCCCGGTGGTGTCTCCGTCGGAGACGGACACCACGTTGGTGTCTGCCGCCGGCCCGGCGGGGGCCTCGGCGATCCGCGGGTCCGCGAGGAGCCGCCTGGCCCGGTCCACGACCGCCCGGGCGTCGGCCGGGCGGTCACCGGGGTCCTTGGCGGTCAACGCCTCCACGAGTTCGGCGACCGGCCGTGGCACGGCCGGTGGAAGGGCCGGCAGAGGAGTGTCACGGTGGGCCAGCACGACACCGAGCGGGTCGCCCTCGAAGGGCGGCCGGCCGGCAAGGCCCTGGTAGGCGATGACTCCCAGGCTGTACAGATCACTCGCGGCGGTGGCCGTACGTCCCGACGCCCGCTCGGGTGAGAGGTACTGCGGGGTCCCGAGGACCATGCCGGTCCTGGTCAGTGCCGCCGCGTCCGCGGCCAGCGCGATCCCGAAGTCCGTGATCTTGATGGTCTGCCCGTCCACCAGCAGGTTTCCCGGCTTGATGTCCCGATGGACCAGGCCCGCCCGGTGCGCCCCATCCAGGCCGTCGGCGACCTGGGCGACGATGTCCAGAAGACGCGCGGGCGCGAGAGTGCCCTCCCTCGCGAGCACCGCGGACAACGGCTCCCCGCCGACGAACTCCATGGCGAGATAGGGATCTCCCGTCTCGCTGTCACCATGGTCGTAGACCCGCACGATCCCCGGGTGGGACAGGGCGGCGACGAGCCGGCCCTCCGAACGCAGCCGGTCACGGAATTCGGTGCTGTCGGCATATTCCGGCCGGAGCAGCTTGACCGCCACGCGGCGGTCGAGGACCACGTCCTGCGCCCGCCACACCTCCCCCATTCCTCCGGATGCCAATCGCTCCACGAGCCGGTAGCGGCCGGCGAGCGTCTTCACCGGAACGGTCCGCATGACGGAGGGGTCTTGTACGTGAATGCTCGTCACTGGGCCCCCGAGATCAGCCGGTGTGACGGCGGGCGCATGGGTAATGCCATGGTTCCTCGAGAGGCCACAGCCCTCGTTCGGAAGGACGCTCTCGGGTGCCGGCCCGCATCCCGCGGTGGCCGGCGGAATCGAGAGATCCAGAAGGTCGTACGGATACCGATCCGGCATCGCGGCCGGAGATCGCGTCTCCGTCAAGGTGCGTGGCATCGTCGGCCGACGTCGTCCCAACGCCGTGAGCGCTCATAGATCTCCCAGGATGTGAGAAAGGCGTGCCAGAAGAGGTCATATCCGCCTGTGCGAGTTGGCATCTCCCTACCCCCTCCATCCCTCACAAACATCTCGGAACATCAATCACAGGACTTTTCGGACGAGTCATCCGTCCGCCGGCGTCCCCACATCGGCACGACACCTCGGCGATCCCGGCGGTTCATCCGGCTCTCCGGAACCGGCGTCTCGAACACCGGCCACTCTCGCGGCACGAGGCGTGACCGCGGGAGTGGCCAGGGGTGCTCGACTCCGTCCCGGAGGTTTTCCGGCATTGTCAGGTCTCTGGGGATCTCGGCCGGGGACCTCAGGCGACGAGGCGTCCTTCGCGCATCTCGACCTGCGTGCCGGTGAAGCGCCGCCGCAGCGCCCGGTCGTGCGAGACCACGACCAGCGCACCGCGATAGGCCTCGAGCTCCCGCATCCGGTGTTCCATCTCCCGCAGCCCGGCGTGCTCGCCGGGGCGGACGGAGATGGAGACCCGGTCAAGGACGGGCCGGTGCCCGTAGGACTTCGTGATGTCTCGCAGGGCGAGCTGAGCGGTCAAGAGCGGCCTCCGATACAGGGCGTGGATTCGACATCGCGGTGTCCGGTGCCAGGCCCATGTCCGCCGCTCTCCTCTGGTCGATCGCTAACGCAACTCGGTTTGCCTTAGGATCGTGACAGGACCACAGCCCCTAACTCACCTGGATTCGCCTTTGACCACGACCGAGCCCGGTAACAGACGGCCCGGCGGACGCACCGCCCGCGTGGGGACCGCCGTGCGCGAGGCCACCCTGGCCGAACTGACCGAGAAGGGGTACGGCGGGCTGACCGTCGACGGCGTCGCCGCTCGTTCCGGTGTGCACAAGACGACGGTCTACCGGCGCTGGAGCAGCGTGGAGGGGCTGATCACGGACGCCCTCGAGGTGGCGAGCGGCGAGCCGTGGCCGGTGCCCGACACCGGATCGATCGACGGTGACCTGCGCGCCCTCGCCCGTCTGGTGGTGACCGGCTTCGCCGATCCCGCCGAAGGCCCGGTGTCGACGGCCTTCATCTCCGCCGCCACCCAGAACTCCAGTGCCGCACGCGCCCTGCACTCCTTCTTCATGGCCCGCCACGAACAGTCGGCACGGCTCGTGACACACGCGGTCGCGCGTGGCGAGCTTCCCGAGGACGTGGACCCGATCGAGGTCGTACGGGCGACCGTGGCGCCGCTGTACTACCGCCTGTTCATCAGCCGCGAGCCCATAGACGAGACGGTGGCCGACCGCGCCGCGGCCGCCGCCCTGGCCGCCGCCCGGGCGGGCGTGCTCACCCGGGCGCACTGACCGAGTTCACACCCGCTACATTGCGCCGAACAGGTTCAGACAGGTAGGTCCCATGACTGACATACAGGGCAATGTGTCGGCGGGTGGTCCGGGTGGGCCGCAGCTGAAGATCGAGACGCATGGCATCGACGTGATCGGTGACGCCGATCGCAAGGGCCGCCCACGCCGGCTGTTCTCGCCGTGGTTCGGCGCGAACGTGTCCATCCTGGGGCTGAGCTACGGTTCGTTCGCGCTGGGCTTCGGCATCTCCTTCTGGCAGGCGCTCGCGGCCGGGATCGTCGGCATCGTCTTCTCGTTCCTGCTGTGCGGCTTCATCGCCGTCGCAGGGAAGCGCGGGTCGGCGCCGACGATGGTGCTGAGCCGGGCGGCGTTCGGGGTGCGCGGCAACCGATTGCCGTCGGCGATCTCCTGGGTGCTCACGGTCGGCTGGGAGACGGCGCTGACCTCGCTGGCGACCATGGCGACCGCGACGGTGTTCGGCCGCCTCGGCTGGGGAGGCGGCACGTCGACGAAGATCTTGGCACTGGCCGTCGTCGCCGCTCTCATCGTGGCCGGCGGCGTCATGGGCTTTGACCTGATCATGCGAATGCAGACCGTCATCACGGTCGTGACCGGGGTGCTGACGGTGGTCTACATCGTCCTCGTCACCGATCAGATCCACTGGCACGCGGTCACCCGGATCCACGCCGGTTCGGCCCAGGAGCTCATCGGCGCGATGGTCTTCATGATGACCGGCTTCGGCCTGGGCTGGGTCAACGCCGCCGCGGACTACTCCCGCTACCTGCCGAGGACGGCCTCGAGCAGGGGCGTGGTCGGCTGGACGACGTTCGGCGCGGCCGTCGCGCCGGTCGTGCTGCTGGTGTTCGGCCTGCTGCTCGCCGGTTCGTCGGACGGCCTGAACAAGGCGGTCGCGGCCGATCCGGTCGGGGCGCTGACGACCGTACTCCCCACGTGGTTCCTCATCCCGTTCGCGGCCGTCGCCGTCCTGGGCCTGGTCGGGGGCGCGGTGCTGGACATCTACTCATCGGGACTGGCGCTGCTCGCCGCCGGGCTGCAGATGCCCCGCTACCTCGCCGCCCTGATCGACGGCGTGCTGATGATCCTCGGCACGCTCTACATCGTGTTCGTCGCGGACGACTTCCTCGCCCAGTTCATAGGGTTCCTCACCACGCTCGGCGTCCCGGTCGCGGCCTGGTGCGGCGTCATGCTGGCCGACATCGCCCTGCGCCGCCGCGACTACGACGAAGCCGACCTCTACCGCCCGGCGGGCCGTTACGGTGACGTCCCGCCGGCGCCCCTCACGGTCATCATCGCCGGCACGGTGATCGGGTGGGGCCTGGTCACCAACACGGCGGCGAGCTGGCTCGGCTGGCAGGGGTATCTGCTCGCCCCGCTGGGACTGGGCGGCCGGTCGGGCTCATGGGCCTTCGCCAACCTGGGCGTGCTGGTCGCACTGGTCATCGGATTCGCGGCCACGTGGGTGTCGCGACGTTCGAAGGTGCGGGCGCAGGAGGCTCTGCCTCCGACGGCGGCCGAGATGCCCCCGGCGGAACCCGCTCGGACATGACCGGTGCGAAGCCGCCGGACTCGGAGATCTACCGGCTGACAGACGACTTCGCCTCCGAGGCGGGGCGCACCCTGGACGCCACGACGTCCGGCAAGTGGACCCCCGAACTGTCCGCCAAGGTCGGCGCGGGTGGGCGGCTCGTGCTCGCGGGCGTGTCCACGGACTGCTGTGCGCTGTCCACCGCCGTCGCCGCGGCCGACGCCGGTGTCGAAGTCGAGGTCGTGGCCGACGCCTGCGCGGGCATGAACGACGACAGCCACCGCCGGGCACTGGACATCCTGCGGCTCTACGCCCCTCTCATCGAGGTCGTCGGCCTGGACGACGTCCTCAGCGGTACGAGCCGGACAACCCGTACGAGCCGGTAGGTCGCGGCACGTCCCACGAACGGTGACCTCGAGGTTTGGCCCCCTGCGCGAACGGGCAGCCTTTCGAACCTGAGTTCGACGAGGAGGCCGAATGAGCCAAGAAAGCGTGAGCCACGGACCCGCGGAAAAGGACCCGGCGGAATGGGCCACCGGTGATGAGCCGATGACCGCGCCCCAGGAGTCCTACCTTCGTACGCTCGGACGAGAGACCGGGGAAGACATACCGGAGAACCTGTCCAAGGCGCAGGCGTCCGAACTGATCCGCCATAGGTAGACCTCATCCACGAACATCTCGGCGATTTATGCTTTCACGGGCATTCTGGCATGTGATCTGTGAAGACGAACCGCATTTTCTCGTTACGGCCGCCTATACAGATCGCCAAAAGGTAGAAAGAGTTTTTGCCGCCGAGCTCCTTGCACCCGCAGAAGGCATAGCCAAAGAGCTAGACAACATCAGCATGGTGACCCAAGAGGATCTGGAACAGGTTGCTGAACATTTTGGCGTCTCCACCATGGTCGTGGAACATCAGCTGGAGAATCAGCTAATCGCTGAGATGCCTTGAAAAGGCGATGGTTGCCGTGCGATGAGTGATCAGGGACCTCGACGCTCCTTACCCGGCCGGGGGCCGATAGCGCGGCGCGAGAACGGGCCGGCTCGTCTCACGGATCTCCGTTTCCGCCTCGACCAGCCGCTCCGCGGCCTTGGGGTCCGTGAGACCCGGCACGCAGATGACCTCACCCTCGGTCAGGCCGGCCAGCGACGCCGTGACGACGTCCCCGGCGTTCATCCCCCCGTCGCCGTGCACACGCTCCTGCCGGCCCGGCACGGACTCCGCCCCCGTGGTCAGGTGGAACTCGGTCGCGGTCAGTCCCGGGCACAGGACCTGGACGTGCACCGGCGCGTCACCGAGCTCGGCCGCGAGGGTGCGGGTGAAAGTCACCAGATATCCCTTGGTGCCGGCGTACGTCACCCGGTAGGGCAGCGGCTCAGGAGGGACGGCGCCCGCGAAGGCGAGCAGTGACGCGACATTGACGATCGCTCCTCGCCCGCGGGCCAGCATGCCGGGCAGGGCGGCACGGCTCAGCAGTGTGGGGGTCACCACGTTCACCTCGAGCACGCGGCGCGCCAGCGCCGGGTCCACGTCCTCGAACGGTCCATAGCCGTTGATCCCGGCGTTGTTCACCAGCAGCGCGACGTCATCCTCGGCGACATGTCCGCAGACCCGCTCCACGTCCTCCTGCCGCCCGAGATCGGCCGTCACGGTCCGCACGCTGCGGCCGTGGTCGGAGCGGAGCGTCGCCGCCAGGTCCTCCAGCCGCTCGGTACGCCGGGCCACCAGCGTCAGGTTCCATCCGAGCTCGGCGAGCCGGCGCGCGTAGAGCGCCCCGATCCCCGCCGAGGCGCCGGTGACGACCGCTCTGGCCCCGTCCGCTTCGATCCGGAAACCCATGCCCCATCCCCCAGTCAGCCGATCGTTACCGCCACATGAGCGCGGCGTACACGACTTTAGGGGGTCGGCCCGCGCACATCCGCACAGGCCATGGTGGTCGGCGTCCTCCTGATGGGCGAGCTCGTCCTACTGGATGTACCCGGCCATGACGCGGTGACGGTGGGCCGGCCGGGCAAGCCGCCGAGTCGGCCGGGATGGCCGT
>DASYNF010000106.1:0-9539 GCA_036008685.1 Actinomadura sp.
ACAAGACCGCCTCGGGCGGCGACGTCCAGGGTGGCTCGACGATCACCCAGCAGACGGCGCGGAACTACTACGAGGGCCTCAGCCAGGAGCGGTCGGTCAGCCGTAAGGTCAAAGAGATCCTCATCTCGATCCGGATGGGCCGGGAGAAGAAGCGGGAAGAGATCCTCGAGATCTACCTCAACACCATCTTCTTCGGACGCGGCGCCAACGGGATCCAGGCGGCCTCGCGGGCCTACTTCCACCAGCCGGTCGACAAGCTGACGGTGTCCCAGGCCGCGATGCTCGCGGCGATGATCCAGCGGCCGGCCTACTTCCACACGAGCGGGGACCCCAACACCGACCCGGCCCGGAAGGCGCTCGAGGACCGCTGGAGCTACGTGCTCGACGGCATGGTCAAGATGGGATGGCTGTCCCCGGCCGAGCGGCAGAAGCAGGTGTTCCCCAAGACCAAGCAGAAGTGGAACTACATCAAGGAGACCCCGGAGAGCGGCTACATCCGGGAGCGCGTCCTCAAGGAACTGGGCGTGGTCGGGATCGACGACCAAATGATCAACAAGCGGGGCTACAAGGTCTACACCGGCCTGAGTCCGAGGCAGATGGGCTACGCGAAGGACGCGGTCACGAGAGCCGGCCCCCGCGTACTGCCGAAGAACGTCCGGATCGGGCTCGTCTCGGTGGATCCCGCCAACGGTGAGATCCGCGGCTTCTACGGCGGTGACTCACCGACCAAGCAGACCGACGCCGCGCTCTACGAGGCGCCGCAGGTCGGGTCCTCGTTCAAGCCCTACGTCCTGGCCACCGCCCTGAAGCAGGGCTTCAACGTCAAGTCGACGATCGATGGGCACTCTCCCCAGAATTTCGACGGCAACGGCAACTCGGTCCCGCTCAGCACCCCGGGATACAAGGTGGCGAACGACGCGGGTGACCCGCCGATGGGCGTGATCGACCTCGTCAGGGCAACCCAGCTCTCGGTGAACACCGCCTATGTCAAGCTCGGTATGAAGCTCGGTCTGAAGCAAGTGCGGGAGACGGCCGCACAGTTCGGCGTGCCGCAGAAGGCCCTCGACGACCAGGCGGGAAGGGCCGGTATCTCGCTGGGCATCGCGAACTATGCGGCCGTCTACCAGGCCAGCGGATACGCGGCCTTCGCCAACGGCGGCACGCCCGTCACCCCGCACGTCATCACCAAGATCGTGCGGAAGGACGGCAGCGAGGTCGAGTTGCCGTGGACGAAGAAGAAGGAACGCGTTCTCACTCCGGAGCAGGCCGCGCAGGCCACCCTCGCGATGCGCGCCGTGGTCCAGAGCGGCACCGGACAGAAGGCGGCGCTGCCGGACCGGCCGGTGGCGGGTAAGACCGGCACCACCGACAAGAGCGTCGCGGCCTGGTTCGTCGGCTACGTGCCGCAGTTGTCGACAGCGGTCACGATGTTCAACCAGAAGAACAAGCCGATCCCCATGATCCCGGGCTACAGCAACGGGATCTACGGTGGCACGATCCCCGCCCAGGTCTGGAAGGCCTACATGACGCAGGCCACCCGGGGCATGGAGGTCAAGCAGTTCCCGCAGCCGACCTACAGCGAGGGCACCCAGCAGATGTGGGACACGCCGACGCCCACGGCCACGCCCACGCCGACGACGAGCGCCCCGGCCACCACCTGTCCTCCCGGCGGTCAGCCGGGACAGCCCGGATGTGAGCAGACGCAGCCCACCCCCACTCCCGAGGACCCGATAGGGGGCGGACAGCCGTGCAACCAATGGGGCCTTCCGCCGGGTTGCGACCCCAACACCCCGCCGTCCACGCCGCCGCCCGCGTGGTGGTGCAACCAGCATCAGGACGATCCTCGATGCCGGCCGGCGGGCAACCCGGCCCCCGGCACCGGGGGCAACGGCGGTGGCGGCAACGGTACTCCGCAGTCACGCTCGCAGACCCTCGCGAGAACAGAGGACTAACCTGCCCTCCATGTCGCAGTCTTCGTCCGACGTGGACGGTCTCGTGGGGTCCGGCGGCGCTACCGGCAACGGTGGCCCCGGGCCCCACGGCGTGAACATCGGTGACGCGTCCCCGCGGCCGGCCCGGCTCGTGCCGGTGCTGACCGGGGCCGCGGTCCTCGTCTGTGTCCTCGGCTATCTCCAGAAGCTGCCGTGCCGGTCGGCGGGATTCGACTTCGTCAAGACGGTGACCCGGGCCTGCTACACCGACGTCTACCCGCTGTACTTCAACCGGGGCCTGTCCGATGGCAAGATCCCCTACCTCGACACGATCGAGGAGCCGGTCGAATATCCCGTGCTGACCGGCTGGTTCATGCACGTCGTCAACATGGTCGTACGGTCTTTCGTCCCGCCCGGCGGGACCGGCCGGGGGATGGCGTTCTATGACCTCACCGCGCTGGTCCTCGGGGTCCTGGCCGTGGTGGCGGTGCTGGCGACGGCCTACGCCGCAGGTGATCGCGGTGGGATGAAGGCCGGTCTCATGGTGGCGCTGTCCCCGGGGCTCCTGCTCGCGGCCTACATCAACTGGGATCTGCTGGCCGTCGGCCTGTGCGCGCTCGCCGTGGCCGCCTGGAGCCGGCGCCGGCATACGGTCGCCGGGGTGTTGCTCGGCCTGGCGATCGCCGCCAAGTTCTACCCGGTCGTGCTGCTGTGGCCGTTCGTGCTGCTGTGCCTGCGCGCCGGCAGGCGGCGGGAACTGGTCCACCTTCTGGCCGGCACCGCCGGGGCCTGGCTGGCCGTCGACCTGCCGGTCATGATCATGGCTCCGGACGGCTGGTCGCGGTTCTACAGCTTCAGCAAGGAACGCGGCATCGACTGGGGATCGGTGTTCTTCTTCCTCATGGACCATGGTGTCCCGGCCGCGAGCGACGTCGACCGGCTCAACCTCATGGGCCAGGGCGCCTTCGCCGTGCTGTGCCTAGCGATCGGGGTCCTCGCCCTGGCGGCCCCGCGTCGGCCCCGGCTGCCGCAGCTCCTGGTCCTGGTCCTCGCCGCCTTCATGCTCACCAACAAGGTCTGGTCGCCGCAGTACGTCCTGTGGCTCCTGCCCCTGGTCGCGCTGGCACGCCCCCGGCTGCCCGCCTATCTCGTCTGGCAGGCCGGGGAGATCGTCTACTTCCTGGCGATCTGGTGGTATCTGCTGGCGGTGACGCGACATGTCCAGGGCGCCGACCTCGCCACGACGCTGTCCGCGCTGGCCCACGGCGGCGTCCCGGACGAGGGCATCGGCGTGAACGTCTATTACCTCGGGCTCTTCGCCCGCTTCCTGGCCGTGCTGCTGCTCGCGGCGCTGATCACCAGGGACATCCTGCGGCCGGAGCATGACCTCGTACGACTCGATGGGCGTGACGATCCCGCGGGCGGCGTCCTCGACACCGCACCGGACCGGCTCAGCCTGCGGACTCTGCGTGGCCGTACCGGGAACCGGGAGCCCGCCCTCTCGGCGCGGGGCCGGTGACCGGCCGGCCCGCTCGCCCATGACCTCTCTGGACCGGCGTGACCGGACGGCGCTCGGCGCCTGGGTGAGCACCAGGGTGGCCATGGTCCTCATCGCCGTGGTGGCCGCCCGGATCATGGTTCGCGGAGATCTGCAGGACCCCTTCCTGGATCGCTGGACCCAGTGGGACGTCGATCACCTCATCGAGATCGCGCGGTACGGCTACGGCGGTGACCCGGGTCAGCCGCGCGATGCCGGTCTGCCGGGATTCTTTCCCGGGTTCCCGCTGGCCGTTCGCCTGCTGCACGTGGTCGTTCCCGACTGGCGCCTGGCCGCGCTCCTGGTCTCCTTCGTGGCGGGCGCGGTGGCCATGGTGGCGCTGGCCAGGCTCGGCGACCGTGAGTTCGGCCCCGGCGCGGGGACGCGAGCGGTCGTCGCGCTCCTGCTCTGCCCGGTCGCGCTGTTCCTGCTGGCGGGTTATTCCGAGGCACTGTTCCTGGCGTTCGCGCTCCCCGCCTGGCTGCTGGCCAGGCAGGGCCGGTGGGCCCCCGCCGCGCTGTGCGGGTTCGCCGCGGCGGGGGTACGGATCACCGGCCTGTTCCTGGCCGTGGCCCTCGTCGTGGAGTTCGTGACCGGCCGCTCGCGGCCGTGGCGGCAGGCCGCCTGGCTGATCGTGCCCTTCCTGGCCCCCGCCGCCTACTGGGCGTACCTCTGGCGCTGGACCGGCGATTTCAACGCGTGGCAGGTCGCCCAGGAGAAGGGCTGGGGCCGCACCACCGTCTGGCCCTGGCAGGCGTGGTCGAGAACCTGGAACGCCGCCTTCCACGTCCACGATCAGTTCACCTACGCGTTCCGCGCGGAGCTCATGGCCGTGGTGATCGGCGTGCTCCTCCTGCTGTGGCTGCTCGCCAGGAGGTGCTGGGCTGAGTTCACCTATGTGGGCCTTCAGCTCGGTGCCCTCACGACCTCGGCCTATTATCTGTCGATCGGCCGCTCGGCCCTGCTGTGGTGGCCCCTGTGGCTGATCATCGGTGCGCTGGGCGTGCGCCGGCCGTGGGCGTACGCCGCCGTGCTGGCACTGTCCACTCCGCTCATGGCCGTCCAGGTGGTCCTTTACACGTCGGGAGCCTGGACCGGCTGAGCGCAGGCCGCATTACTACAGGAGAATGGACAGCGGTTCTCTACCGCGGACGAGTACAGGACCTTCTTGTGATCGAAAGGGCAGCATGACTGAGCTCGGCGGCCTTGGGCCGTTGCTGGCCGGACAGGCCAAACCCGGCGTCTACCGGTGGACGATCCCGGGTTCGACCCGGCGGAGCGACGTGGAGGGCGCGGCCCGCGAGGCCGGTTGGCGCCTGTTCTGGCTGGCCGGGCAGAACGTCACCGAGAAGGACGAGCTGCTGGACCTCTGCGCGGACGGGTTCGGCTTTCCGGACTGGTTCGGCCACAACTGGGACGCCCTCGGCGACTGCCTGACCGATCTGACCTGGGTGGAGACCGAGTCAGGTTTCCTGGTCGTCTACGCGGGCTGGCAGGCGCTGGCACAGGAGGCGCCGGAGGACTTCGGCACCGCGTTGCAGATCTTCGAGGAGGCCGTCGACCTGTGGCGCGACAGTGACACGCCGATGACGGTGCTGCTGCCCGGTGAGGGCGAGGGCGCGGGCCGGATCCCGCTGCTCGGCTCCTGACCTCTCGGCGGCATCCTCGGCACCGGCAACGCCGGCGAGCGGCGGCCGGCCGCGATCAGAGCCTGTCGCGCAGCCAGGCGATGTCGGCGGCCTGGCCCTCTCCGGGGGTCTCCACGACGACCGGCGCGCCGGCCGACCGTACGACCGACAGGATGAGGTCGGGGTCGATGGTGCCGTTGCCCAGGTTGGCGTGCCGGTCGGCGCCCGAGCCGAAGGCGTCGCGGCTGTCATTGCAGTGCACAAGGTCGATGCGGCCGGTGATCGACTTGATCCGGTCGACGGCGTCGGCCAGGTCTTCGCCGGCCGCGTGCGCGTGGCAGGTGTCCAGGCAGAAGCCGACCTGCCGGTCGAGGTCCGCGAGCCCGTCGAGGGCGTCCCACAGCCGGGCGATGCGCTCGAACTTGCGCGCCATGGCGTTGCCGCCGCCGGCCGTGTTCTCGATGTAGATCGGGATCGGGCACTCGAGCCGCTCGAAGACCTTGCGCCAGTTGCCGTAGCCGATCTCCGGGTCGTCGCCTTTGAGGACGTGCCCGCCGTGCACGATCAGCGCCTTGGCCCCGATCGACGCCGCCGCCTCCAGCTGCTGGGCGAGGAGCTTGCGGCTGGGGATGCGGACCCGGTTGTTGGAGGTCGCGACGTTGATGACGTACGGCGCGTGGACGTAGACGTCGAGGTCGGCGTCACGCAGCGCGGCCGCGGCCGCGGGGATCACCGGCTTCTTCCAGCCCTGCGGGTCGCCGAGGAAGAACTGGGCCACCTCGGCCTGGCGGGCGGTGGCGTGTTCGAGCGGGTTGGCCTGGTCGACATGAGCACCGATGCGCATGTTCGCCAGCCTAAGGGCCCGAGCCGGTGGTCAGGGAGTGAAGCCGCCGTGGGCCAGCGACAGTCCGAGCCCGACGGCCGCCGCGATCAATCCGACGATGTTGAGCCAGCGTTCCCCTATCGTCTCCGAGACGAGCTGGGAGGACAGGGCGAGCGGAAAGCCGATCAGGCCGGCGATCGCGCCGAACATATGGGTCCGTACGACCACGCCGAGGACGAGCGACATCATCCCGACGACGAACGCCGTGATCGCCAGCGAGTTCTCCAGGGGATGTCGCCGGCCGTCGTTGTTCAGCAGGGCGATGTGCGGCCGATGGCGGAGCACGTGCGGCATGGAGGCCACCCCCTCGGAGAGGCGAGAGCTCCTGTCCTTCGAGACTCGTCCCTGGAGAGCCGTCCCGTCAAGGCGGGTTTGTCGGCGCCTCCCGGTAGTGTCGAACATAGCTTCGATAGATGGAGGTGCGCCTGATGGTGCGTCCGGTGGTGCGTCCGGTGGGACGAGGCGGAACGGAGGTGGGGCCGGTGAACACACACGACCTCGAGTTGATCGGGGACGCGGAGCTGGTCGAGGAGCTCTCGATGCTGACGACCCAGACCGCGCGCATGCGGTCGAGGATGGTCGACATCATGACCGAGCTCGATCGGCGCAGGACCCTCGCTACGAGCTCACCCTCTGCCAACTCTTGGTAACCTGGGTCGGTCCCGTGGGACAGGGCGAAAATGCGCCTCTGTCCGCGGCGAGACGCAAGAGCCCTCCTGTCACGGAGAGACCGTGACCGCATCAGTCCAGAGGAGGTAGGGACACAGCATGCGTCGCTACGAACTCATGGTGATCCTCGACCCCACAGTCGAGGAACGCGCCGTAACCCCGTCGATCGACCAGTTCCTTGGGGTCGTCAAGACCGACGGCGGAAGTGTGGAAAAGGTCGAGGTCTGGGGCCGTCGGCGCCTGTCCTACGACATCCAGAAGAAGTCCGAAGGCATCTACGCGGTCATCGACCTCACGGCCGAGCCTGCCACGGTCAAGGAGCTCGACCGGCAGCTCAACCTGAACGAGACGATCCTGCGTACGAAGGTCATCCGTCCCGAGGTTCACTGAGCCGTAGACAAGCCGGAGCAAGCCCCATGGCAGCAGGCGACACCCAGATCACCATCGTCGGCAACCTCGTAGAAGACCCCAACCTGCGCTTCACCAGCAGTGGGCAGGCCGTCGCGAGTTTTCGCATCGCCTCCACCCCTCGTTTCCTGGACAAGCAGAGCAACGAGTGGAAGGACGGCGAGAGCCTCTTCCTCACCTGCAACGTCTGGCGGCAGGCGGCCGAGAACTGTGCCGAGAGCCTCCAGCGCGGCATGCGGGTGATCGTGCAGGGCCGTCTCAAGCAGCGGTCGTACGAGACCCGTGAGGGTGAGAAGCGCACCGTCTACGAGATCGAGGCCGATGAGGTCGGCCCGTCGCTCAAGAGCGCCACGGCCAAGGTCAACAAGACCCAGCGTCAGGGCGGCGGCTATGGCGGCGGTCCCGGCGGCGGAGGCGGTCCCGCCGGCGGCGGCGGCGGCGGAGGCGGTTACTCCGGTGGTCCCGCTGGCGGCGGCGGTCAGGGCGGTGGCGCTCCGGCCGACGACCCGTGGGCCACAGGCGGTAGCGGCGGCGGCGGCGGCTTCTCCGACGACCCGCCGTTCTGACCACTCGACCGCGCGTTCGCGTTCCTGTGCCCCATCCGATGGGGACATGACAACGTCCCCAGGGGCACCAATCCAATCCACTGTCATCCCCGTGTGAACGGGGCTCTCCTCAGAGGAGCACCACGATGGCCAAGCCACCACCCCGCAAGCCGAAGAAAAAGGTTTGCCTGTTCTGCCAGGAGAAAATCTCCTACGTGGACTACAAGGACACGCAGCTGCTGCGCAAGTTCATCTCCGACCGGGGCAAGATCCGCGCCCGCCGGGTGACGGGCAACTGCACGCAGCACCAGCGCGATGTCGCGACCGCGATCAAGAATGCTCGTGAGATGGCGCTGTTGCCGTACACGAGCACTGCGCGCTGAGAGGGGACGAGGGATCATGAGGCTCATTCTCACTCAGCAGGTGTCCGGCCTGGGCGGCCCCGGTGACGTGGTCGATGTCAAGGACGGTTACGCCCGTAACTACCTCGTCCCCCGCAGGTTCGCGATCGAGTGGACCCGTGGCGCCGAGAAGCAGATCGACGTGATCAGGAAGGCACGGTCGGCCCGCGAGATCGCGACCCTCGACCACGCCAATGAGATCGCCGCGCGGCTCAAGTCGCTCAAGGTGCTCCTGCGCACCCGGGTCGGCGACAGCGGCCGGCTGTTCGGTTCCGTGACCACCGCCGACATCGCCGGGGCGGTCAAGGACTCGGGCGGCCCCGACCTCGACAAGCGACGCATCGAGGTGGGCAACCCGATCAAGACCGTGGGTGCGCACCGGGTATCGGTGCGGCTGCACCCCGAGGTCAACGCCACGATCGAACTCGACGTGGTCGGCTCCTGACCTGACAAGCCGAAGAACGAGGCCGGACCCGCACGGGTCCGGCCTCGTTCTTCGTGAAACCGCTTCGGGATCGCCGGGGTTTTGTCAGTCATAGCCCTGGAGGGACGAGGGGGGTCCCTGATACCCAGAGGAGGCCACTGTGGCTCTTTGGGCGTGTCGAGAGGATCCCCCACCATGTCGCATGCTTCACGGTCGGTATCGCCCCCGGACCCCGGACATTCCCTGGACGCCGCCGAACGGCCGTTCGGCGGCGGGCCGAGCCGCCGCCGGCTGCTCGGCGGTGCCGTGACGCTCGGCGGAGCGGCGCTGCTCGCCGGAGTCACAGATCTCGGGAACACGGCCTCCGCCGCCGACCGGCCGTACACCTACACACGCGCCCAGTGGAAGGCCCGCGCGCCCAAGGTCCCCGCGACCCTCCTCAGCCGCGTGCCGGACCACATCGTCGTTCACCACACCGCGACACCGAACTCGACGGACTACTCGAGGAGCCATGCGGCCGCGCTGTCCCGGTCCATCCAGGCCCATCACATGGACACCAACGGCTGGGACGACATCGGCGAGCAGTTCACGATCAGCCGGGGCGGATATCTGATGGAGGGCCGCAACCGCACGATCGAAGCGCTCGACACCCTCAGCCAGGTCGTCGGCGCGCACACCTCGGGGCACAACGACCACACCGTGGGGATCGAGAACGAGGGTCTCTACACCTCGGCGACACCGCCCACCGCCCTGTGGGAGACCCTCGTACGGCTCTGCGCCCATCTCTGTGACCTCTACGGCATCGAGCCGTCGACCGGCATCGTCGGGCACCGGAACTACAACTCGACGGTATGCCCCGGGGACCGGCTCTATGGCATGCTGCCCCGGCTGCGCCGGGAGGTGGCCGCCTCGATGGGTCTCCGGGTACGGGCGGCGGACACCGCCCACCGGCTGCCCGACCTGGGCCGTGGCCTGCCAGGCCCGCGGCGCGCCTTCGACCACGGCCCGGCGCTCGGCCGGGGCGAGCGCGGATGACCGATGACCGGGGACGGGCCCGTCCCCGGTCATCGGTCATCGGTCATCGGTCATCGGTCATCCGCGCCGGACCTGCGG
>DASYNF010000107.1:0-2156 GCA_036008685.1 Actinomadura sp.
CTCCGCCTCGGCCCGGAGGTCGTCGTCGCGTGACTCTGTCTCGGTCATGTCGTCCTTGCTACCAGCCCGGACCGACAGCTCGCGCCGGTTTCGGCCCCTGCATCGAGCGCGGCCCTCGGCGAGCTCCGGCGGAAGCCGGACTCCCCGGGCCCGGCACACCCCGGGGTCGCGGAGTGGCCGCCGGTCAGGTTCGCATGCGGATGCTCTGGAGCAGGTGCGTCTCGAGTACACCGAGGGATCGAGGTGGAGTGATGGGTTCGGCCGGGACCCGGTAGGTGTGGCCGAGGAGGCTGGTCCACGTGATGTCGTTGAAGCCGTTGTGGCGGGCCGTCCAGCCGGCGTCCTTGAGGTCGTGGCAGTGCCCGCATTTGGCGTCGAGGTTCCAGGTCTGCGTGGGGCCGCCCTTGGCATGACCGAGCCGGTGGTCGAGCTCGGCCCTGCGGGCGGGGACGCGGCATCCCGGGCCACGGCAGGTGCGGTCCCGGGCGATCACGAACGCCCGCTGGCGCGGGGTGGGGCTACGCCGCGGATCGCGGCCCGCGTCGTCTCGGGCCGGGGGACGGGTGATGCCGTGGTGGAGCAGGCCGCCGGTGAAGGGATCGGTGACGCTGTACCGCCAGACCGTCTCGCGGTCATGGCCGCGGTCCCGGGCGATCTGCCGGGCGATGTCGGCGATCACCGGCCCCCAGCCCGACAGCTCACCGGCCCGCTCGGCCAGCCCCATGAGCGTCGGCAGGTCGGCGGTCAGCTCGATGACACCACGGCGGTCCACCGGCCCCGGGCCGTTCCAGGTCCCGGCCAGCAACCCGAGATAGATGTCGGCGCGGATCACATCCATCGGCCGGTCATCACCGGCCTGCTTGGCCGCCCGCGCCAGCGCGTCCAGCCGCTCATCGGCCGCGGCCGCCTGGTCCGCCGGCAGATGACACCCCGAGAGGTAGGCCGTCCCGTCATCGCTCCGGCCACGAACGACCTTGCGCTCCCGCAGCGCCTCCTCATAGCGGCGTCCGGCGGCGGCCGGATCGGTCTCCATCACCAGCCGCCGCAGCCGGTAGGCCAGTTGCCCGGTGGTCAGCTCGGGCGCCTGCGGCAGGATCCGCGCCACGACCTCACGAGCCAAGGGCCGGGGCACCGCTGCGGTCCCCTCAACGAGCACGCGCGCCCTGGGCGGATCCAGGGACCCGGCGCGCAAGGCCGCCCACACCGCGGGCAGCCGCTCCACCAGCCCATAGGCGTCCCGCAACCGAGCCAGCGCCGCGCGTCTCGTCCAGGTCAGCGCCGCGGCGATCTCCGCCGCCGCCAGCCCCTCGACATCGGAGTTCCAGACCCAGGACAGCCCTGAGCTCTCCACCCGGACGCACTCGGCCACCGCCACCAGATCCGCGGCGAGCTCTGCCTGCTCGAACGCCAGCTGCCTGCTGCGCGCCCGCAGCACGACCACGAGGTCGAAGCCCGACAGACCGGACCGGTCGACCGACGCCAACGCCGCGGCGAGCTCCGGCCCCGGGGGCATCTCCACCAGCCCCTCCGGCAGTTCCCGCACCGATTCGCGCTCGATCACATGTTCTAATATAACTTCCGCCACCGACAATTCTCCGGCGAATCCGCAAAGCGACGAAGACGAAAGCGCAGCCGCCAATGCCGAATTGTCCATTTCGATGGGTTTTTCGCTCATCGAACCGCGACCAACGTGGGTGCCGGACGACCTGAACGACAGGGCGGAAGTCTTCGTCCGCACCCGCCGGCCCGTAGCGGATCACGAGCGCGGCGGACCGCCGGGGACGCGTTCCAGGATTCCGCCGGCGAAGACGTCGTAGAGCCCGAGCGGCTCGAGGTGGACGTAGCCGATGTGACAGTCACAGGTCTCCAGCGGGCAGCCGCGCGGCCGGAGCGCCGCGCGGAACGAGCCGTCGTAGAGGTTTCCGAGGACGGACGGGACGAAGTGGCAGCGCCGCACCGTCCCGTCCCCGTCCACCGAGATGACGGTGTCGCCGGTCCGGCACGGCAGCCCGAGACTCGGATGCGGGTCACGGCTGTGGCCGAACAGCGGGTCGATCTCGGTCCACGGCGCGGCCTCGGCGTCGTCGTAGCCGTGGCCTTCGGCCGCGTTCACCCACAGGTACGTGTCCGCCGGCAGGTCCGCCCGGAGCCGCCGG
>DASYNF010000108.1:0-141660 GCA_036008685.1 Actinomadura sp.
TGCGGGAGATCGTCGGGCAGATGCTCAGGGACACCCCGACTCGCGGCGGGTCGGACGAGTTGCGGGACCTCGCTACCCGGATGGGACTGGACCCTCTGTCTCCGCCCGGCGAGGGCCACGCCTGACACACACGAACGGCCCCGGCACGTGCTTGGCGTAGGTACCGGGGGCGTCGTGCCCTTCTGTAGAGGGTTGTCCTGAGGCCCCGGCTCTCTGTTCACCGCAGAGGTCGGGGCTGTCTGGCGGCTGTCTGTGCAGGTCACGGGCGTCCTCTGGACCTCGGCGGACTAGTTGGTACGGCCCGAATCCGACTTGTGACGCGTGAATCCACGCCGGAAGTCGATCGGGGACCAGGCCGACCGGTCGGTGAACGTGCAGGTCACCGGTCATGTCGCCGTCCTCGGGAGCCGATTTTCAGCGCCCGCGGTGACTCGGGGACGGGCGGCCGATCGGGCGGCCATGAATCAGTGGCACGCCACCGGCCCGCCGCGGTCCAGGACCTTGCCGCCCACCTCGAGGTACCGCCACGAGTACCCCGCCGGATGCAGACTCAGCTCCAGCACGCCGTACTGGCCCGTGATCCGCTTCTGGCTGTGCGGCTTCGCGGGCCCGAACGGGTACGCGCTGTTGCCGCCGGTACCGACCACGAACTCCCGGACGCCCCGTGCGTCCGCCGCACCGGTGGGGGTCTGCGGGGCGAACCGCTCGTAGTTGTGTTCGTGCCCGTTCAGCACCAGGTCGGCCCGCCGCGCGGACAGCTCCGTCCAGAACGGCCGCTCGCTCGGATCGCCGCCGTGGCGCACACCGGAGCTGAAGAGGGGCGCGTGCCAGTACGCGAGGACGCACGGCTTCTTCGTCGCGGTCAGGTCGCGGCGGAGCCACGTCACCTGGGCGGAGCCGGTGTTCCTGTCGATGTTCGAGTCGAGCGCGACGAGGTGCCACCCGCCGAGGTCGAAGCTGTAGTAGGTCCGCCCGTCCGGCCGGGCGAGCGTGCCCCAGTACCCGAGGTAGCCCGCCGCGCCCCGGGTCATGTACTCGTGATTGCCGGGGACGGGCCTCGTGTGGGACTTGAAACGGCCCCACGTCGGGTCGTAGTACCGGCGGAAGTCGGCGAGCTGGCCCCGTGGGTACTGCAGGTCGCCGAGCGCGAGGACCCTCGTCGGGCCGAGGCGGAGCACCAGTCGCGCGGTGTCGGCCTGGTGGCCGCTCTGGGGAGGCGAGATGTCGCCGGCCGCCGCGACCGTGGGGTCGGCCGCCTGGGCGGCTCTCGACGGGCTCGGGGTCGGCGAGGGGGTGGCGCCCCCGCAGGCCGCGAGGGCGAGGACGCAGGCGACCAGGGTCGCGCGGCAGCCACGGTGCTGGGGTCCCATGGGACACCCCCCTCGATGGGCGACACCCCCATGCAACCACCGGATCCGCGGTACGGCGAGGGAACCCCTCGCACGACGACGGCGAGGAGCCGGAGCGCGCCCGCACGTGGAGCTACAGGCAGGCCTTCACCTTGCCGACGGCCTCGTCGCCCGCGGTGACCCCGGACTCGACCTGCGCCGAGTCGCCGAAGCTGGTGACCTCCTTGGCCACGTCGTCCACCGCGTACACGGCGCCCTCGCCGTCGAGGTTGCTGGTGGTCCACACGCCGACGCGCGCGGCGCCACCCGCGACGCTGGCCTTGGCGGCGACGACATACGTGCCCTTGGCGTCCGCGGACTCGAGCACCTGGCCCGACGCGATCCCGAGGCCGTCGAGCTTCGCGCCGGCCGCGATCGTGTCGAGGAGCTTGCCGCCCGCGTCCTGACAGGTCGGCGCGGGTCCCCCGCACGCCGTGCCGGCGAGGAGCGTGAGCCCCAGTACGGCGCAGCCCAGCAGTGCCTTCATGCGGTTACCCCCACAGTGTCGAGTCCGGTCCCCGGTGACGATCTTCGTACATGACTACCGTCACGGTCGGCACTTCGCTGAATCCGGTGAGTCACTGTCCAATCGGGCAGCCAGCACCTCGGCCAGATGGAGCCCCTCCCGCCCGGCCAGGTGCGCGAGCTGGGTGCGGCAGCTGAACCCGTCGGCGAGGAGGACCGACCCGTCCGGCGCCCCCGCCACGGCGGGCAGCAGCACCCGGTCCGCGACGGCCCGCGACACGTCGTGGTGCCCGCGCTCGAAGCCGAAATTCCCCGCCAGCCCGCAGCAGCTGCGGACCATCCCGGCGGGGTCGATCCCGGCGCGCGACATCAGCCGCGCGTCGGCGTCGAAGCCCAGGACCGACGACTGGTGACAGTGGACCTGTCCGACCGCGGGGCGATCGACCACGGGAGGGGTCCACTGTGGCGCGAGGCGCTCCAGTGCCTCGGCGAGCGTGAGCACGTGCTGTGTCAGGTACGCCGTGAACGGGGTGTCGCCGAGCACCGCCCGCGCGTCCGCCCGGAGCATCGTGGCGCAGCTGGGCTCCAGCACGACGAGGGGCGTACCCGCGCGCACGGCCGGTGAGAGCAGCCGCTCGGTGCGGGAGAGGACCCGCCGCGCCATGCCGAGCTGGCCGGTCGAGAACCAGGTCAGTCCACAGCAGACGCCCTCGCGCGGCAGCCCCGCGGCGAGTCCGGCGGCGGCCAGCACACGCGCTCCACTGTGGAGCACGGCAGGGGAGAAGTGGTCGTTGAACGTGTCCGGCCACAGCAGCACGTCCGCGTCCATGGGCGCCGGGGACCGGTACGAGGAGGTGAACGTCCGCCGGAACGCCGGTACCGGGCGGGCGGGGTCGATGCCGCCGAGCCACTTCACCAGCCGGGACCCCGAGACGGCGTTCACCAGGGCGGGCGCCCGCGAGGCGAGGCGCGAGGTCAGCGGCAGCCACCCCATCGAGTAGTGCGCGCGGGGGCGGAGCCGATGCCGGTGGTGGTGGTACAGGAACTCCGCCTTGTACGTCGCCATGTCGACGCCGACCGGGCAGTCCGCCGAGCAGCCCTTGCAGGACAGGCACAGGTCGAGGGCCTCGGCGGCGTCGCGCGACCGCCAGCCGTCCGGGACCGCGGTGCCGCCCGCGATCTCCTGGAGCAGGCGCGCGCGGCCGCGGGTGGAGTGCTTCTCCTCGCCGGTGACGAGCCAGCTGGGGCACATCACCGCGCCGACGTCCGAGCGGCACTTCCCGACACCGACGCACCGCCGCAGGGCGCGGTGCAGGTCTCCGCCGTCCTCCGGGTAGCGCAGGACGGGCGCCGGGAGGTCCGTGAGCCCCGCGTACCGCAGACCCGCGTCGAGGGGCTCCGGGTCGATGACCACGCCCGGGTTCAGCATCCCGTCCGGATCCCACGCGCGCTTGAACGCGGCGAACGACTCCAGCACCCGGGGCGAGTACATCCGGGCCAGCAGCTCCGACCGGGCACGCCCGTCCCCGTGCTCGCCGGACAGCGAGCCGCCGTGCGCGACGACGGTGTCGGCCGCGTCCTCGAGGAAGGAACGAAAGACGGAGACCCCGCGCGGCGACAGCAGGTCGAACGAGATCCGCACGTGGATGCACCCCTCGCCGAAGTGCCCGTAGTTCACCCCGCGGAGGCCGTACCGCCGCAGCAGCGCCCGGAACTCGCGCAGGTACGACGGGAGCCGCTCCGGCGGGACGGCGGCGTCCTCCCAGCCGGGCCACGCCTCGCCCCCGGTGGTGTCCCGCGTCGCGATGCCGGCGCCGTCGGCGCGCACCCGCCAGAGGCGTGCCTGGTCGGCGGTCTCGGTGAGCGTGAGCCCGCCGAGGGCCCGGGCCCGCGACTCCGCCTCGGCGGGGGTCGATCCGCCGAACTCGACGAAGAGGTACGCCCCCGCGTCCGGCAGCCCGGCGCCCCGTACGAGGGCCGCGTCCAGCCCCTCCAGGGCCAGGGGGCGGTGCCCGAGCAGCGCCGGCACCGCCTCCGCGGCGGCCACGTCGTCGGGGTACGCCAGCACGGCCAGCGCCCGGTGCGGCGGCGGGGCGACCAGCGCGAGCGTCGCGCCGAGCACGATCGCGCAGGTGCCCTCGCTGCCGACCAGGGACCGCGCCACCGACCGGCCCCGCTCGGGGAGGAGGTGCTCGACGCCGTACCCGGATGTCCGCCGGCCGTAGGAGGACAGCTCGGTGCGCCACGTCTCGCGGTACCGCTCCTCGAGGGCGCGCAGGTCCGGCGAGGGGTCGTCGGCGGCCGTCAGGAGCGAACCGTCGGCCCGGAGCACGTCCAGCGCGAGGACGTTGTCCGCGGTGGTGCCCCAGGCGAGGGAGTGGCTGCCGCAGGAGTTGTTGCCGATCATCCCGCCGACCGTGCACCGGCTCGCGGTCGACGGATCCGGCCCGAAGGCCAGCCCGTGCGCGGCCGCGGCCCGCTGGAGGTCCCGCAGCACGACGCCGGGCTCCGCGACGGCCGTGCGGGTCTCGGGATCGACGGAGAAGCGTCGAAGGTGCCGGGAGGTGTCCACGACGATGCCGTCGCCGATCGCGTTGCCGGCCACCGACGTGCCGCCGCCGCGCATGGTGAGCGGGAGGCCCTCCGACCGGCAGTGCGCGAGGACCTCCGCCACCTCCTCGGCGGAGCGCGGGAACGCGACACCCACCGGGATCCGGCGGTAGTTGGAGGCGTCGGCGCCGTACATGGCCCGAGTGCCGGGCGAGAGGTCCAGCATGCCGGGATCGTACGGAAAAACCACGGCCCCGCTGCCGGAGCAGCGGGGCCGGGGAGGAGAGGGCCGGGGAGGCGAGGGCCGAGGAGGTGGGCGGGGGGCCGAGGAGGTGGGCGGGGAACAGCTCAGACGCGGGCCGGGTCGGCCGCCTCCGCGCGCTCGGCGTCGCCCGGGTCGCCGTGGTCGTCGACCATCGTGGCCTCGTCGAACGGGTCCTCGCCGCGGAACACCCGCTCCGCGCGCGCCTTGTCGAACTCGCCGGTCCAGGTGCCGACGAGCACCGTCGCGACGGCGTTGCCGGCGAAGTTGGTCAGCGCCCGCGCCTCCGACATGAACCGGTCGATACCGACGATCAGGCCGACGCCGTCGACCAGGTCGGGGCGGTGCGACTGGAGCCCGCCGGCGAGCGTGGCGAGACCCGCGCCGGTGACACCGGCGGCGCCCTTCGACGCGATGATCATGAAGACGAGCAGCGACAGCTGCTCGGTGATCGACATCGGGTCGCCCATGGCCTGCGCGACGAACAGCGACGCCATCGTGAGGTAGATCGCGGTGCCGTCGAGGTTGAACGAGTACCCGGTCGGCACGACGATGCCGACGAGCGACTTGGACCCGCCGAGGTGCTCCATCTTCGCGATGAGCCGCGGCAGCGCGGACTCCGACGAGGAGGTGGAGACGATGAGCAGGAACTCGCGGGCGAGGTACTTGCAGAGCGAGAAGATGTTCATCCCGGTGACGAGCTTGAGCAGCAGGCCGAGGACCCCGAACACGAACAGGACGCACGTCGCGTAGAAGCCGATCATCACCTGCGCGAGGCTGACCAGGGCGTCCCAGCCGGTGGCGCCGACGACCGCGGCCATCGCGCCGAAGGCGCCGATCGGGGCGGCCCACATGATCATCGCGAGGACCCGGAACACCAGCTTCTGCAGGTGCCCGATGCCCCGGAGGATCGGCTCGCCCGTGCGGCCCATGGCCTGCAGTGCGAAACCGACCAGCAGCGCGACGAGCAGCGTCTGGAGCACGGAGCCCTCGGTCAGGGCCGAGAACAGCGTGTGCGGGATGATCCCGAGCAGGAAGTCGACCGTGCCCTGAGGGGCGTCCCCGGCCGCGGCGGCGCCGGCGCCGGCGAGCTTCTCGTCGAGGTTCAGGCCGTGGCCCGGCTGGACGATGTTGCCGACGACCAGGCCGATGCCGAGGGCGAACGTCGACATCGTGATGAAGTAGCCCAGCGCCAGGCCGCCGATCTTGCCGACCTTCGCGGCCTGCTGGACCGCGCCGATGCCGAGCACGATCGTGCAGAAGATGATCGGGCTGATCATCATCTTGATGAGGTTGACGAAGCCCGTGCCGAGCGGCTTCAGGGACTCGCCGAAGGACGGGGCGGCGAAGCCGACGACGATGCCGGCGAGTACCGCGACGATGACCGCGATGTAGAGGAAATGTGTACGGTCCCGGCGCGTCGGCGTCTGGGGGCTGGCCGCCATGGAGGTACTCCCGGGGGGTAGGGCCCACACGGCGACGACCGCTGTGCGGGATGCTGGAGGGGACACCGGGCAAGTGCCCAGAGGGCTGACGAGCGATTCTGGCCTCTGAGGTGACCCGGGTCACTCTTCTGTTCGTTACGTACACGGAATCGGGAGGTGGCGACCGTGCACCCCCGCACCTGGAGTCTGGCGCGCCAGCTCCTGGCCTGGCAGGTGCTCGTCGTCCTGGTCGTGGTCGCCGGCGGCACCGCGGCCGCGTACCTCCAGATCGCCCGGGACACCCAGGAGGCCGCGCGGCAGCGCGTGCTGGGTGTCGCGCACGCGGTCGCCGCGGCGCCGACGCTACGGGAGGCTCTCGACGGTCCGCACCCCGAGCGCGTGCTCCAGCCGTACGCCGAGCGGGTCCGCCGGGACACCGGCACGGACTTCGTGATCATCATGAGCCCGACCGGGATCCGGTACACGCACCCCAACCCCGCGGAGATCGGCCGGCGGTTCAACGGGCACACCGGGCCGGCGCTGGCGGGTCGCTCGTTCACCGAGACCTACACGGGCACGCTCGGGCCCTCGGTCCGCGCGGTCGTGCCGGTCCGGGACACCGGCGGGTCGGTACGGGCGCTGGTGTCGGTGGGCATCCGCACGTCCACGGTGGCCCGGGGGCTGCGGCAGGAGCTGCCCACGCTGGTCGGGGCGGCCGTCGTGGGCCTGCTGATCGCCGGTACGGGGTCGTGGATGGTGAGCCGCCGGTTGCGCCGGCTGACCCACGACCTGGGCCCGGTGGAGCTGGCGCGGATGTACGAGTTCTACGACGCGGTGCTCCACGCGGTCCGCGAGGGGCTGGTGCTGCTCGACTCCGGCGGCCGCGTCGAGTTGCTGAACGACGAGGCGCGCCGGCTGCTCGGCCTGTCCGCGGACGTCGTGGGGCGCCGCGTCGACGACATCGGCCTGCCGCCCACGCTGGGCGACGCGCTCGCCGCCGGGCGCGGGCGGACCGACGAGATCCACCTGACCGGCGACCGGGTCGTCGTGGTCAGCCAGGCCCCGGCCACGTGGGCCGGGCGGAGCGTCGGCACGGTCGTGACGCTGCGGGACCACACCGACCTCCAGGCCCTCACGGGCGAGCTCGACTCGGTCCGGGGGTTCGCGGAGTCGCTGCGCTCGCAGGCGCACGAGGCCGCGAACCGGCTCCACACCGTGGTGTCGCTGGTCGAGCTGGGGCGCACCGAACAGGCCGTCGCGTTCGCCACTGCCGAGCTGACCGTGGCGCAGCGGCTGACGGACCGCGTGGTGGCCGCCGTCGAGGAGCCCGTGCTCGCCGCGCTGCTGCTCGGCAAGACCGCGGAGGCCAGCGAGCGCGGTGTCGAGCTGGTCGTGGCGGAGGACATCAGCGTCCCCGAGGGCGCCGTCGAGCCGCGGGACCTCGTCACGATCGCCGGGAACCTCCTCGACAACGCCATCGACGCGGCCGCGGCCTCCGCGGGGCCGCGGAGGGTCGAGATCGCGGCGGGTATCGAGGGGGACGACCTGGTCATCCGGGTGTCCGACAGCGGGCCGGGGCTGGACCCGGACCACCTCGAGCTGGCCTTCCGGCGGGGCTGGTCCACGAAGACCGACGACCGGCTGATCGGCCGTGGCCTCGGTCTCGCGCTGGTCGGACAGGCGGTGCACCGCCGCGGCGGGACGATCGAGGTGGCGAGCGAGCGGGGCGCCGTCTTCACCGTCCGGGTACCGGCCGCGGTCCGGGTGGCGCCGTGATCGCGGTCCTCGTCGTCGAGGACGAGCCCGTCGCGGCGGAGGCCCACGCGCAGTACGTGCTCCGGGTGCCGGGCTTCACCGTGGCCGGGGTCGCGACGACCGGCGCCGAGGCGCTGCGGCTGCTGCGCAAGGGCGGCGTCGACCTGGTGCTGCTCGACATGAACCTCCCCGACATGCACGGGCTCGACATCATCCGTGCCATGCGGGCCGGCGGGCACGGCGCCGACGTCATCGCGGTCACGTCCGCCCGCGACCTCGCGGTGGTCCGGTCGGCGGTGTCCCAGGGGATCCTGCAGTACCTGCTGAAGCCGTTCGCGTTCGCGGCGCTGCGGGAGAAGCTGGAGCGGTACCGGGACTACCGGCAGCAGGGCCACGACGACGGCGTGGTGGCCGGGCAGCACGAGGTGGACCGGATGCTCGCCACCCTGCGCGGCGCCGAGGCCCACGCCCTGCCGAAGGGGGTCAGCCCCGAGTCGCTCGACGCCGTCGTCGCCGCGCTGCGGGACGCCGACGGTGGCATGTCCGCCGCCCAGGTCGCCGAGGTGCTCGGGGTCTCACGCGTCACGGCGCGCCGCTACCTCGAGCACCTGGCCGACGTGGGCGTGCTGGTGCGGCACATGCGGTACGGCGGGGTGGGGCGGCCGGTCGTGGAGTACCGCCGGTCAGTTCGGTAGGAACACGGCCCGGACGCAGTTGTCCTTTTTGTTCTTGAAGTAGTCGTAGCCCTTCGGCCCCTCGTCCAGCGGCATGACGTGCGTCGCCAGGTGCTCGGTGACGAGCTCGTCGCGTGCCATCCGTTCGAGCAGCATCGGGATGTAGTTGTGCCCGTGCTGCTGCGCGCCGCGGATCGTCAGCCCCTTGTTCATGGCGGCGCCGAGCGGGAACTTGTCCAGCGCCCCGGCGAACACCCCGAGCACGAACACCGTCCCGCCCTTCCGGCAGGCGTGGATCGCCTCGCGGATCGCGGGCCCGCGGTCGGTCTGGAGCCGGAGTTGCTGCTTGACCTGGTCGTACAGGTACTGGGCGCCGTTCGAGTGCGCCTCCATCCCGATCGCCTCGATGCACACGTCGGGGCCCCGGCCGCCGGTCATCTCCTTCAGCTCGGCCTCGACGTCGGTCTGCTCGTAGTTCAGCGTGTCCGCCCCGATGGTGCGCGCCGCCATCTCGAGCCGGTAGTCGAACCGGTCGATCACCACGACCCGCTCGGCGCCGAGCAGCATCGCGGACCGGGCGGCCAGCTGCCCGACGGCGCCGCAGCCCCACACCGCGACGATGTCGCCGGGCTGGACGTTGCCGAGGTCGGCGCCCATCCAGCCCGTGGGCGCGGAGTCCGAGGCGAACAGCGCCCGCTCGTCGCTCACCCCGTCCGGCACGGTGAACGCGGTCTGGTCCGCGAACGGGACGCGGGTGTAGGGCGCGTGGCTGCCCATGTACCCGCCGAGGGCGTGCGAGTACCCGAAGCAGCCGCCGACGTCGTACCCCCACAGCGCCTCGGTGATGGCGGGGTTGGTGTTGCTGTTGTCGCAGCAGGACGTCAGCCCGTGGGTGCAGTACCAGCACCGTCCACAGGCGATGAACGAGCACACCACCACCCGGTCGCCGGGCCGATGGTTGCGGACCTCCGGGCCGACCTCGACCACCTCGCCGAGGAACTCGTGCCCGAGGACGTCCCCGCTCTCCATGAACGGGACGTAGCCGCTGAGGAGGTGCAGGTCCGAGCCGCACGTCACGGTGCGCCGGACCTTCAGGAGGATGTCCTGCTTGTTCTGGAGCCGCGGGTCCGGGACGTCCTCGACGGCGACCTCGTTGACGCCTTCCCAGCACACGGCCTTCACAGCAGTCCCTCCCCTCGCGCGCGCTTGACGGCGAGGCGGATCGGCATGCCGAGCGGTGACGGGTGGGTCGAGCCGGGACGGTCCGGCTGGAGGATCTCACCGGTCTCCACCAGCATCTTCGCGTGGCGCAGTGCGGTGCGGACCTGCTGGCGCGGGTCCGTGCCGGCGACGCGTTCGGCGGCACCCTCCACACCGGACGGTTCGGGCGCGCGCAGGCGCACGGCGAGCTCCGTGCCCTTGTCGCCGGGAGCGGGACGCAGTGTCCACTCGATCGTGTCGCCGAGCTCCGCGAGCGGCGCGGGGAGCTTCCCGCCGGGACAGATCTCGTCCGCGCTCTTGTTGATCGTCACCACCCGCCAGCGGTTGCCGGTCTCCGGATGGTCGTGCCCGTCGGTGCCGACGGTCTGCAGGTACTGGGCGGCCCGGCGTACGACGGCCTCACCGGCGTGGCCCGCCGCGCGGACCGCCATCTCCACGGTCTTGTTCATGCTGCTCTCCTCGGACGTCGGTCCGGTTGCGGGGCGGCCCGCACGCGCACGGTGAAGGGCATACAGACCGGAGCTGCGACCGGTATCTTCGCGACCGCGCCGGTCGGCGTCTCGATCCGGACCTCCGGGACGTCCCGGATGTCCGGCCGACGCGGACCGTCGTGCACGGGCGCTCCCATGGGCAGGACTCCTCGCGTAGCTGCCGGTGTGAGGCGGCGTGCTGCCACACCGCTCGGCCGCTGTGGCCAGGGGTCCGCGACCGCGGGGAGGAGGGTGGGCCCGGCGACAGTCCGGAATCTCGGCCGGGCGGCACTCCGGCCGGCTGTTCTCCACGGTAAGCGCCGGGGGAGTGACGGGGAAGATGTGCACTTGTAGCAATTCGTCCGGTTCCACGCGGCGCTCGCCGCGGGAGGGAGAGGTGTGATGCGGGGCTTTCTCGTCCGGCTGGTGGCGTCCGCCGCGGGTCTCGCGGTGGCGGCGTGGATTCTCGACGGGATCACGGTCGGGTCCGCGCAGGACAGCTGGGGTCACCGCGCGCTCGTGCTCCTCGGCGTGGCCGTGGTGTTCGGACTGATCAACGCCGTGGTCAAGCCGGTGGTGACACTGCTGACCCTGCCGCTGTTCGTCCTCAGCCTCGGGCTGTTCACGCTGGTGGTCAATGCGCTGCTGTTGCAGCTCACGGCGTTCCTCAGCGACAAGGCGGGGCTCGAGTTCGGCGTGTCCGGCTTCGGGACGGCGCTGCTGGGTGCGCTCATCGTGTCGCTGGTGAGCTTCGGCGTGGCGCTGGCGATGCGGGACTGACCACTCGGGGCTCGGCGGGCGCGGACCTCCCTGGGAGATGCCGCGCCCGGCGGCGCCTTCACAACCATCCCTGCGTCTGATTAAGTTAGGGAAGCCTAACCTAATCGATGGAGGAGATGTGACGGTTGACCTCCCACGGGCCGCCGAGTGGGCCCGTACGCTCGCGGCCGGCGTCGTGCCCGGTGCGCTGCGGCTGGCGCCGGCGGCCGCGGGTGAGCGCGACCGGGCGTTCGGTGTCCAGCACCTGACCGACCCGGACGGACGGCTGGCGCTGCTCGTGACGGACCGCAGCCCCCTCGACCGTCGCGTTCGCGCGCACCTCGACGCGGGCACCCTGGACGACGATCCCGCGGTCCTCGACGTCCTCGACGTGCCGCCCGGTCAGTTCCGGCTGCCGCGCGCCCGGCTGTGCGTCACCGGCTGGGTGCAGCCGCTCACCCCGGCCGAGCAACGGGAGCTCGCGGCGGCCGCCGCCGTGGCCCGGCCGGTCGGCGCGCTGCTCGGCGTCGGGGCGGGGACCACGCTGTACCGCCTGGACCCGGCCGAGATCTGCGTGACGACCGCGGACGGCGCGGCCGCCGTGTCGGAGGAGGAGTTCGTGGCCGCGCGTCCCGACGCGATGTACGAGGCGGAGGACGGCATCGTCGCCCACCTCGGCACGCATCACCGCGACCGGATCATCGCGTACGCGCTGCGGCACCTCCCGGTCGCGGAGGCGGCCGGGCTGCGGGACGTCAGCGTCGCGGGGCTCGACCGGTACGGCCTCGACCTCCAGTGCGCCACGCCGGTGGGGTACCGCACGCTCCGCGCGTCGTTCGGGGCGCCGGTGGACGGCCCCGACGGGTTCGCGGCGCGGCTCTGCGACCTGTTCGGGTGCCCGTGTGCGGCGCGCGTGGGACAGGGGTCGGCGCAGGCCCCCCGGCGGGCGTCGGGGCAGGCTCCGCGGTGGGCGTCGGGGCAGGCTCCGCGGTGGACATCGTGACGGCCGTCTCCGACGCCCGGTACGCGGAGCTCGCGGCCGCGGCGGAACGGGTCCGCGCCGCCCACGACCGGCTCGGCTCGGGGCCCGAGGCGTGCGCCGAGCTGCTCGAGGCGGAGCGCGCGTACCTGGAGCTCCGCGCGGAGGCGCGGGAGTTCGGCTGACCGGGAGCGCTGGTCCGAACGGGTGAAGTGGCTGTAGTCGGGCGGTGTCCGCTGCCGACACGACAGGGGAGGACACCGAGGAGGACAGCCGTGATCAGTGCATTCGCCGCCGGGTTCGACATCGCCGCGCTCGTGCTGGCCGCCGTGCTGGCCGCGGCCCTGATCCGGCACGACCGCGTGATCGGGACGGGGTTCCGGCTCGCGGTCACGCGGGTCCGGATGGTCGCGTTCGGCGCCACGGTGTTCGCCGTCGTGAACGCCGCGGCGGTGGTGGAGATGCTCCTCGCCCTGCGGTACGGGGTCGCCGGCCTCGCCGCGCCGCCCTCGGTGCTCGCCCACGGCGCGACGGCGGCGATCGTCGGTGGCGCGCTGGCGTGGCGGCACGCCCGCCGCGGCGCGGAGCGGGCCTTCGACGCGCAGCTGGTGCGGCTCGCCCGCGGCTGACGGTCCTCAGGCGCCGTGACGCGGGGCGTACATCAGGACGGCGACACCGACCAGGCAGATCAGCGCGCCCAGCACGTCGTACCGGTCCGGGCGGTACCCGTCGGCGACCATGCCCCACGCGAGGGACCCCGCGACGAACACGCCGCCGTACGCGGCGAGCACCCGGCCGAAGTGGGCGTCGGACTGCAGCGTCGCGACGAACCCGTACGCGCCGAGCGCCACGACACCCGCGCCGATCCAGGCCCAGCCGCGGTGCTCGCGGACCCCCTGCCAGACCAGCCAGGCGCCGCCGATCTCGGCGACGGCGGCCAGCAGGAACAGGGCGATCGAGCGCAGGACCGTCATACCGCCGACGGTAGGGGACCGCGGCCGGCCCCTGTCGCACGGTGCGCGCGGAAGAGGCGGCGCACAGAAAAGCCGGGCGTGAAGAGCACGGGGGAACTCCTCACGACCGGCACCGTAAAGAGTAGCCCCGTCGGACCGATCGCGCAGGCCGTGGAGCGGTCCGGATCGGTCCACGGGACGGGGTGCCGCGCCGGACGGATGTGCCGATGCCGCAAGGGTTCGCGGCGGTACCCGGTGCCGCTCGCGCCCGCCGGGGAGGAGCCGGCTCAGCCCGCCAGGACCTGCTCGGGAGCCGTCGCGCTCGGCACGGTGGACCCACTCGGGGCGATCGAGGCGCTGGACGGTGGAGAAGGTGTGGCCGGCGATGACGAGGGGCTGCTCGGCGGCTCGCTCGGCGTCTTCGTGGGCGACTCGTCCGGCACCGGGGAGCTCTGGGTCGGACCCGGCGTCGGCGCGGGGGAGGGCGCGGTGGACTTCGTGGGGACCGGGGCCGGGTTCGTCGTCTTCGCCGGAGTGGCCGGCCGGTGCTGCGGCGCGATCACCCGTACCGGGAAGGACACGAACCTCTTCTCCGTCCGCCCGTCACAGGTCGCGGTGGTGACCGCGAACCGCACCAGGTACTGCCCCGGTCGCGTGTAGGTGTGCCGGTACCAGGTGGAGTCGCCACTCACCCCGGTGGTCTCCTCGCACTCGTGGCTCCGGGGCGCGGAGGCGCGGGTCCCGTCGCCCCACTCCCGGCTGAGGTCCACCAGCCGGCCGTCCTCGTCCCGCCAGGTGACCTCGACGGAGATCGGACGGCCCACGCGCGCCACGTCGCTGACGGTGTGGGCGGAGACGGTGAGGCCGCCGGGCTCCTCCGCCGGCGTGACCTTGGTGACGGGAGCGCCCGCCTCGGGGCGTGTCAGCCACGGGTCGTCGACCGGCAGGGAGGAGGGGGACGGCAGCGCCATCTGCGGTATCTGCGGCCGGGGCTGGTCGGTCGCCAGGGCGACGCCGACCGTGGTCAGCAAGAGGACGCCGGCGGCGCTCGACGCCGCGATCGCGCGCCGGCGGCGCCGCGACCGGCGGACCGACGCCTGCAGATCGGCGACCCAGCCCGCGAGCGAGGCCACGGGGTCCGTCACGGGGGTGGCGTGAGGCTCGGCGGCGTCTCCCCGGTCGGGGCCGTCAGGGCCTGTCCACGGAGGGTGCGGCACGGCGTCCTCCTCGACGACGGCGGTGCTCCACGGGCACCGCAGCGCGCTGACAGTACGCCAGACGGGTGACATTCCGCACGGAGCCCGCTCTTTCCGGTGGTCCGGCGTTAACCGATCGGTCCATTGACCTTCGCCCGAGTGGGGTGTCGGCCGGCCGCCGTCGCGGTGAGGATGCGCCGGGTCGTCCGGCCCGGCGTCGAGCCGGAGATCGCCGGCGGAGAGACGTACGCGCAGGTGGTGTGCGATGCCGGACGCGGTGGTGGACCTCCGCCGCAACCCGGGCGGGTTCGATCGGGGTCGCGTGGGGGCATGATGGGGCCGTGCAGATCTCGGCTCGGGCGGACTACGCGGTGCGCGCCCTCCTCGTCCTCGCCTCTCACGATCCGGCGACGACGAAGTCCGACGTGCTCGCCGAGTCGCAGCACCTGCCCAAGAAGTTCCTCGAGGCCATCCTCGCCGAGTGCCGCCGCGGGGGACTGCTGCTGAGCCAGCGCGGTGCCGAGGGCGGGTACCGGCTGGCGCGGCCGGCGTCGGAGATCGCGATCGGCGACATCATCCGTGCCGTCGACGGCCCGCTGGCCGGCGTGCGCGGAGCGCGGCCGGAGACCGCCCGGTACGAGGGCGAGGCCGCGAACCTCCAGACCGTGTGGGTCGCCGTCCGCGCGAGCGTCCGCTCGGTGCTGGACGAGGTGACCCTCGCGGACGTCGTCAGCGGGGATCTGCCGGAGCACGTCCGCACCCTCGCCGGGGGTCCGGACGCGTGGGTCTCGCGCTGACCCCTTCCGCGCTGTGCCCCGGCTCACTACGGTGGTCTCCCGGGGCCGTCGCCGTCCCCGCTCGATGACTCGTACCCACGCGAAGGGGCAGCCGCGATGCGTATCAGCGACATCCTCCGCCGTAAGGGCGACACGGTCGCGACCGTGCGCCCGGACGCGTCCGTCTCCGAGCTGCTGTCCCGGCTCGCCACCCACAACGTGGGGGCGCTCGTCGTGTCCGAGGACGCGGTGACCGTGGCGGGGATCGTCTCCGAGCGCGACGTGGTGCGCCGCCTCCACGTCGAGGGCGCCGGGCTGCTGCAGCACAAGGTGCGGGACATCATGACGGCGGACGTCGCCACCTGCGCCCCCGCGCACGCCGTCGACGACCTCATGCGGGTGATGACCGAGCGGAGGATCCGGCACGTGCCGGTGCTCGTGGACGGCCGGCTCGCCGGGCTCGTCAGCATCGGCGACATCGTCAAGCACCGGATCGGCGAGCTCGAGGACGAGACGCACCAGCTCGAGTCGTACATCCACGGCGGCTGACCGGGGGCCTCCGCCGCTGCGGTTACAGTGGGATCGCCGTGCTCGTGTCGCACCGAACCGGCGGGTACGGCGTGCCCGCCGTGGTTCAATGGCCGGTGTGAATCACATGTGTGTGATTCACACCGCGATCCCACCGTGTGGTGGACTCCCGCAGTCCGATGAACGCCGCAGTCTGGTGACCCCCGCAGTCTCGTGAACGAGGAGCATGATGGACGCCGCCGCCGCCGCAGCTGGCAGGCTGCCCGCCGACCTGGCGGTCACCGGTGACACCGATGTCGACGGCGGGCTCACCCGGCGGGAGCGCGAGATCCTCGGGTTCGAGCGCCAGTGGTGGAAGTACGCCGGCGCCAAGGAGCAGGCCGTCCGTGACCTGTTCGACATGTCCGCGACGCGGTACTACCAGGTGCTGAACGCCCTGATCGACCGCCCGGACGCCCTCGCGCACGACCCCATGCTGGTCAAGCGACTCCGCCGGCTGCGGTCCGCGCGTCAGCGTGCCCGTTCCGCGCGCCGGCTCGGGATCGAGCTCTGAGCCGTCCGGACCGGCCGGGGCCGGTGCCGATGCCCCGGGTCGATCTGCTGGCCGACGCCGACCGTACGTCCGCCGACGGGACCGCCGGGGGCTGGACCGCCGTCGGCCGGAGTGCCGTGGGCCGGGTCGGGCGCGACCGGGTCGGGCGGGACCGGGTCGGTCGTGGCCGTCGCCGTCGCCGCCGTACCCGCGTCGCTCTCCTCGCCGGTGGACTGGGGAGCGTCGTCCTCCTCACCGCGACCGTCGCCGTGGCCTCCATGGTCACTCTGAGTGACTCTCCGGAAGCGCCGGGCAAGGCTCCGTCACCCATCGTGATCAGTGTGTCGCCGTCCGCGTCGTCTCCCCCGCTGCCGTCGGACTCGCCGTCCCCGTCGGCCCCGGTCTCGGCGTCGCCGTCCGCGTCGCGCTCTCCGGAGCCGCGTGCGACGACGCGGTCCTCGGAGCCGGTACCGGTACGGCCCACCGCGTCGGTCATCGTCTACAACAACACGCGGATCCGGGGCCTCGCCGCGGAGTCGGCGCAGCGCGTGCGGAACGTCGGCTTCACCGTCCGCGGCGTCGGCAACCTGTACGGCGACGTCGACCGGACCACGGTGTTCTACCGTCCGGGCGGCCGCGTGCAGGCCGACCTGCTCGCCGAGCGGCTCCGCGGCCTCCAGGCCGTGCGTCCCGCGCCGTCGTGGCTGCCCGGGACCGCGTCCGTCACGCTGGTGGTCAAGGGCGACTTCGCCGAGTGATCGTGGCGGCCGGACGTACTGTTGAGGCCGTGACCACCGTTCCCCCGGCGGGCCGCTTGCGCGGCGCGCTCACCCGAGTGCGCCCCTCCACCCGCCGGCGGATCGTCGCCCTGGCCGTCGCGGTGGTCGTCCTCGCCGCCGGGCTCGTGTGGCTGACCCACGACTCCTCGCAGCCCTACCGCACCACCGACGCGATGGTGGCGGTGCGCGGCGGCGTCACGCTCGACACCACGCTGTACGTCCCCGACGGCGCCACGGCCGGGCACCCGGCGCCCGCCGTGCTGCTGGCCCACGGCTTCGGCGGCTCCAAGGACAGCGTCGCCACCACCGCCGGGAAGCTGGCCGGACGCGGGTACGTGGTCCAGACCTGGAGCGCGCGGGGCTTCGGCCGCTCGGGCGGCCAGATCTCGCTGAACGACCCCGACGGCGAGGTCGCCGACGCCCGTCGCCTGCTGGACCGGCTCGCCGCGATGCCCCGGGTCCGCCGGGACGCCACCGGGGACCCGCGGGTCGGCGTGGTCGGCGGCTCGTACGGCGGCGGGCTCGCGCTGCTGCTGGCCGCGTACGACCACCGCGTGGACGCGATCGTCCCGCAGATCACCTGGAACGACCTCTCGCGCTCGTTCTTCCCGGACGCCGACGGGGGACCCGCGACCGAGGGCGTGTTCAAGAAGGCGTGGGCCGGGCTGTTCTTCGGCGGCGGCAGTGCGGTGGACGCCGCCGCGGGGACCGGCGGCGCGGGGACCGGCGGCGCGGGGAGCGGCGGCGCTGGCGGACCCGGCGTGCCCGGCCGCTCGCCGCAGGGGGAGCCCCAGTGCGGCCGGTTCGCGGCGGACATCTGCCGGATGTACCTCGAGATCGGCAGCACCGGCCGCGCGACGCCCGAGGCCGTCCGGCTGCTCCAGCGGCGCAGCCCCGCCGGGGTGCTCGACCGGATCGCGGCGCCGACGCTGCTGGTGCAGGGCCAGGCCGACTCGCTGTTCCCGCTCGACGAGGCGGACGCCAACGCCCGCGGCATCGCGGCGAACGGCACCCCGGTCCGGGTCGCCTGGTACTCCGGCGGCCACGACGGGCAGGGCTCGCAGGGCGACCAGGACCGCGTCGAGGCCCTCACCGCGCAGTGGCTGGACCACTACGTGAAGCGGGACGGCAGCGCTCCGCCGGCCGGCACGTTCACCTTCAGCAACGCGGGCGGTCTGGACGTCAACACGGGACGGGTGACGTCCACGGGCTTCCGGGCGGACGAGTACCCCGGCCTCGGCGGGGCCGGCGCCCCCCGGCGGATCGCGGTCAGCGGGCCGCCCCAGACCGTCGCCGTGCCGCCCGGCGGCGCCCCGGCCGCGATCTCCACGCTGCCCGGCCTGGGCGGGGTGGGCGCGCTGCTGGGCGGCGTGAGCCTGGACGTGCCGGGGCAGGTCGCCTCCTTCGTCTCGGCGCCGCTGGGCCGGGCGGTCGACATCGTCGGCGCGCCCACCGTGCGCGTCCGCGCGGCGTCCGCGACGGGCGAGGCGGTCCTGTTCGCCAAGCTGTACACCGTGGGACCGGACGGCCGGCCCACGCTGCCGCAGGGCCTGGTGTCACCGGTCCGGCTCACCGGCCTGCCGTCCACCCTCGCGACGGCGCGGCCCGTCGAGCTGACGCTGCCCGCGATCGCGTACCGCGTGGAGGCCGGCCAGCGGCTCCGGCTGGCACTGTCGACCACGGACCAGGCCTACGCGCTGCCGACCGCGCCCACCACGTACCAGGTCGCGGTCGACGGCGACCTCGCGCTGCCGACGGTCCCCGCGACCCCGCTCCAGGCCACCGGGACACTGTGGACCCGCGTCCTGCTGGCCCTCGTCGCGTTCCTCGCGGTGGCCCTGCTGCTGGGTGGGCTCGTCGCGCGGGCGCGCCGCCGGCGCGCGGAGTCCACAGTGGAACCGGAGCACGCCGACCGGCCGCTGGTGATCCGCGGACTGTCGAAGGCGTACGCCGACGGTTTCGTCGCCGTCCGGGACCTGTCCTTCACCATCGAACGTGGACAGGTCCTCGGCCTGCTCGGCCCGAACGGTGCCGGCAAGACGACGACCCTGCGCATGCTCATGGGGCTGATCCGGCCGACCGGCGGGGACATCCTGGTGTTCGGCCACCGCATCCGGGCGGGTGCGCCGGTGCTGTCCCGGCTGGGCTCCTTCGTGGAGGGGACCGGCTTCCTGCCGCACCTGTCCGGTATGGACAACCTGACGCTGTACTGGCGCGCCACCGGCCGTCCCGAGGCGGACGCCAGGCTGGCCGAGGCCCTGGAGATCGCGGGCCTCGGCAGCGCGGTCCACCGCAAGGTGAAGACCTACAGCCAGGGCATGCGCCAGCGCCTCGCCATCGCGCAGGCCATGCTCGGCCTGCCCGACCTCCTCGTGCTGGACGAGCCCACCAACGGGCTCGATCCACCCCAGATCGCCGAGATGCGGCAGGTGCTCCAGCGGTACGCCACCGACGGCCGCACCGTGCTGGTGTCCAGCCACCTGCTCGCCGAGGTGGAGCAGACCTGTACCCACGTGGTCGTCATGCACAAGGGCACGCTGCTCGCCGCGGGCACGGTCGCCGAGGTCACCGGGGAGTCCGCGTCGGTGCTGGTCGGGGTCGACGACACCGAGGCGGCCCTGCGGGTGCTCGTGGGCGCCCGGGGCATCACGCGGGCGCACCTGGCCGACGGCGGTGTCGTGGTGGACCTCGACCCGGAGCTGAACGGCACCGGCCGGACCGAGGTCGTCCGCCGCCTGGTCGAGGGCGGGGTCGGTGTCGACCGGGTGTCGCCGCGGCGGCGCCTCGAGGACGTGTTCCTCACGCTCGTGGGAGGGGATGGCAGATGAGCACGCGTACCCAGAACGCGCAGGCCGCGCACGCCGACACGGGGGCGGCCCCCGGGTACCGGCCGGATCGCACGCTGTCCTTCGGCACCGAGCTGCGGAGGCAGCTGACGCGGCAGCGCACCCGCTACGGCATCGGCTTCCTGGCGCTGCTGCCGGTGCTGCTGCTCGGGGCGTTCCAGCTCGGGTCGCCCGACGACGGAGGGTCCGGCCAGCGCGGGGCCAGCCTCGTCGACGTGGCCACGTCGGGCGGGCCGAACTTCGCGGCGTTCACGCTGTTCGCGTCGGCGACGTTCCTCGTCGTCGTGGTGGTCGCCCTGTTCTGCGGCGACACGGTCGCGGGCGAGGCGTCGTGGGGCAGCCTCCGGTACCTGCTCGCGCTGCCGGTGCCGCGGTCGCGGCTGCTGCGGCAGAAGCTCCTCGTCGGCGCGGCCACCTCCGTGTTCGCCGTCGTGGTGCTCATGGTCGTCGCGCTCGTCGGCGGCTCGCTCGTGTACGGCTGGGACCCGCTGACCACGCCCGTCGGGACCGAGGTCGCGCCCTGGCGGGCGGTCGGTCTGCTCGCGCTCGCCACGGGGTATCTGCTGGTGCACCTGATGCTCGTCGGCTCGCTCGCGTTCCTGCTGTCCGTGCGCACCGACCAGCCGCTGCTCGCCGTCGGCGGCGCCGTGATGCTCTACATCGTCTCGAACATCCTCGACCTCGTCCCGGCGCTCGCGAGCATCCGGTTCCTGCTGCCGACCGCGTACAACCTGGCCTGGACGGGCGTGTTCTCCTCGCCGGTCCAGTACGAGGACATGGCCAAGGGCGCGATCGCTGCCCTCCTCTACACGACCGTGTTCCTGGTGTTGGCGTGGCGATCGTTCGCCCGCAAGGATGTCGTGAGCTGAGTGTCCACTTCGGGAGGTCGACAGATGCGCGCAGTGGTGGTGCCACGGCACGGAGGTCCGGAGGTCCTCACGGTGGAGGACCGGCCGGAGCTGTCGCCCGGGCCGGGCCAGCTGCTGGTGGAGTCGGCCGCCGCGGGCGTGAACTTCATCGACACGTACCAGCGCGCGGGCGTGTACCCGGTGCCGACGCCGTTCGTCCCCGGCTCGGAGGGAGCGGGCCGCGTCGCGGCGGTGGGCCCCGGCGTGTCCGGTGTGGACGTCGGCGACCGGGTGGCGTGGATGTCCGCGCTCGGCAGCTACGCCTCGCAGGTGCTGGTGCCCGCGGAGGCGGCCGTGCCGGTGCCCGACGCGCTCCCCGACGACGTGGCGGCGGGCGCGCTGCTGCAGGGCGTCACCGCGCACTACCTCGCCCACTCGACGTACCCGGTGCGGGAGGGCGACACCGTCCTCCTGCACGCCGGGGCCGGCGGGGTGGGGCTGCTGCTGACCCAGATCGTGAAGCAGCGCGGCGGGCGCGTGATCTCGACCGTGTCCACCGACGAGAAGGAGGCCCTCGCCCGGGCCGCCGGGGCCGACGAGGTGCTGCGGTACGAGGGCTTCGCCGACCGGATCCGCGCGCTGACCGGCGGGCGGGGCGTCGACGTGGTCTACGACGGCGTGGGCAGGTCGACGTTCGATGACAGCCTCGGGACGCTGCGCCCGCGCGGGATGATGGTCCTCTTCGGAGGGTCCAGCGGGCAGGTGCCGCCGATCGACCCGCAGCGGCTCAACGCCGGTGGCTCGCTGTACCTCACGCGGCCGAAGACCGCCGAGTACATCGCTACCCGCGACGAGCTGACCTGGCGGGCCGGCGACATCCTCGGGGGGATCGCGGCCGGCACGCTGGACCTGCGGATCGGCGGCCGGTACCCGCTCGGGGAGGCCGGGCGCGCGCACGAGGACCTCGAGTCCCGCCGCACGACCGGCAAGCTGGTGGTGCTCACCCGCTGACGCGGGCCGCCCGGTACTCCGGCACCGTGAGCATCGGCGGGCGTTCCGGTACGGCGACCGTCGTGTCGTGCGGCACCACGGCACCGTCGGTGTCCCGCCGGAACTGCGTGAGCTCCGGCCACGGCGTCCGCTCCGGGTCCACGCGGGCCAGGACCGTCCGCAGGATCGTCGCCGCCATCCGGCCGAGCGCCTCGGTGTCCTGGTGGCCGTGGGTGCGGTGCCCGAGGTCGACCTGCGCCACCGCGTCGAGCCCGTGCGCGGCCACGGTGTCGAGGAGGAGGCCGGTCTCCACGCCGTACCCGGGTGCGAACGGCAGCGTCTCGAGCAGCGACCGCCGCGCGGCGTACTCCCCGGCGAGGGGCTGCACGACGCCCGCCAGCTCCGGGAAGTGCGCCTGGAAGAGGGGCCGGGCCATCAGCTCGGTGACCCGCCCGCCGCCCGCCGCGGAGACGTCGAGCAGCGGCCGGTCGTAGAACGCCTTGGTCAGCAGCACGCCGGGGTCGTGCAGCAGCGGGCCGAGGAGCCCCGTGACGTAGTGCGGCCCGAACCCGGTGAGGTCGGCATCGACGTAGACCACGAGGTCGCCCAGGGTGACGTGCAGCGCCTTCCACAGCACCTCGCCCTTGCCCGGGTACGAGCCGAGCCGGGGGAGGACGTCGTCCCGGTGGTGGACCGCAGCCCCGGCCGCCGCGGCGACCTCCGCGGTGCGGTCCGTGGAGCCGGAGTCGACCACCACGATCTCGTCGACCAGCCCGGTCTCCTCGGCGAGGCGGCGGACTCCCTCGACGATCCCCCCGACGGTGGGTTCCTCGTCGAGGGCCGGGAGCACCACGCTGACCGTGGTGGCGCCCTTGCGCTCGATCAGCTCGGGCACGGGCCAGTCGCCGCTCGCGGAGGTACGCCGGTCGAACCAGCTCCGGGCGGCGGGGTGCACGCCCGTCACCCTGTCACGCAGGTCACGCGGCACCGCTCGTACCCCCGCAGACGGGGGCGCGCGCGTCCCGTACACTTCGACTCACAACCGAATATGTACGTCTCATCCAGAGGGGCAGAGGGACCGGCCCGGTGAAGCCCCGGCAACCATCGTGTGAGTACTCGTCGTACGAGGCCGCACGCGACAGGTGCTAAGTCCGTCCCGCCACGGCGGGAAAGATGAGGAAGGCCTCACACATGACGTCTCTGCTCGATGCCGCGATCGCCATCCCGCCGTCGCCCGCGTCCTCCCTGCGTTGTCGCAACTGCGGCGCGGAATTCCCGCTCATCGCGGTCCACGCGTGTGCCGAGTGCTTCGGCCCCCTCGAGGTCGCCTACGACCCGGCCGTCCTCGGCGCCGTCACCCGTGCGCAGATCGAGGCCGGGCCGGGCAACATCTGGCGGTACTCGGCGCTGCTGCCGGTCGGCCAGGACCCGGCCTCGCGCGTCACGCTGAACCCCGGCCTCACCCCGCTCATCCGCGCCGACCGGCTCGCCGCCGAGCTGGGCTTCACCGCGCCGGTGTGGGTGAAGGACGACAGCGCCAACCCGACCCACTCCTTCAAGGACCGGGTCGTGTCGATGGCGCTGACCGCGGCGCGTGGCCTCGGCTTCTCCTCCGTCGCGTGTGCCTCCACGGGCAACCTCGCCAACTCCGTCGCCGCGCACGCCGCCCGCGCGGGCCTGAGGGCCACGGTCTTCGTCCCCAGTGACCTCGAGCCCGGCAAGATCGTCCAGAGCGCCGTGTACGGCCCCCGCCTGGTCGCCGTCGACGGCTCGTACGACGACGTCAACCGGCTCACCAGCGAGCTGCAGGAGGCGGAGGAGTACGAGGACACGGCGTTCGTGAACCAGAACGTCCGCCCGTACTACGCCGAGGGCTCCAAGACGGTCGGGTACGAGGTCGCCGAGCAGCTCGGCTGGCGCATCCCGGCGCAGGTGGTCATCCCGATCGCGTCCGGGTCGCTGCTGACCAAGGTGGACAAGGCGTTCTCCGAGTTCGCCAAGATCGGCCTCGTGCCGGACACCGAGTGGAAGGTCTTCGGCGCCCAGTCCGCCGGCTGCTCCCCGGTGGCGACGGCGTTCGAGGCCGGCCACGACGTGGTCCAGCCGGTGAAGCCGACCGGCATCGCGAAGAGCCTCAACATCGGCAACCCCGCCGACGGCCCGTACGCGCTCGACGCGGTGCGGCGGACCGGCGGCGCGATCGCGTCGGTGACCGACGACGAGATCCGCGAGGGCATCCTCCTGCTCGCCCGCACGACGGGCGTGTTCGCCGAGACGGCGGGCGGCGTGACGGTCGCGGTGCTGAAGAAGCTGGTCGAGTCCGGCCAGATCGACCGCAACGCCGAGACGGTCGTGCTGAACACCGGCGAGGGCCTCAAGACGATCGACGCCCTCACGGTGTCGTGGACGCACCGGATCGCGCCGTCGCTCCGGTCGGCGCGCGAGGCCGGCCTCCTCGACTGATCACGGGGGCGTGTCCGTCCGCCGGGCCGCCCACCGCAGTGCGCCGCGCAGTGGCCGGCGGGGATGGCCCCGGTCGGCCAGGGCGGCGCGCAGCTCCGACGCGTGAGGTGACGCCGGGTCCCCGCCGGCCGCCCGCGAGTACAGCGGGGAACGGATCCGCCGCCGCGGAGCGATGTACGGCCCGCAGGGATCGATGTACGGCCCGCGGAGGGCTGTGTACGGCCTGCCGGGGACGAGGTGCGGCCTGCCGCGGGCTGCGTGGGGCCCGCCGGGAGCCCGGCGCGGCCGGCTGCCGCCGAGCCACGCCACGAGGAAGCCGGCGAGCGTGGTGAGACCCAGCCGGTCCACCAGCCACCGCGCTCGCTCCCGTCTCGTCATGGGGTGATCGTCTCAGCCCGGAGGCCCCTCTCCGCGGTTGTCCACAGTGCGGATCTCGTCCACAGGACAGTGCATCTCCACCTCGGTGACATCCCCGTACAGCGGATGCGGGTACGTGTGCCCGGTGGGCACGAAACCGCGCCGCCGGTACGCCGCGACGGCTGAACGGTTCTCTTTAGCAACACTGAGTACCAGCATCGTGACGCCACGTTTATCTGCCCAGTTCACGACCTCGGCGAGAAGCCGGTCGAGAAAGCCCCTCCCGCGATATGCCGGGGACAGATACACCGACACGACATGGACGCGCCCCTCGTCGTCCTCGAAGCACGCCATCGTCCCGACGAGACGGTCGCCGGTGTCCAATACCCACTGTGCACTCGTTGTCGACGCGGCGTGTTCGGAATTGCGTGCGACCCAGTATTCGTCCGGCCGTGCGCGTGCCGTCTTCAGGTGCTCCAAGAACGCGATCGGGGTGTCCGCCAGCATCTCCAGGCGGAGCGCACGCTGACCGGGCCAGTCGTCACTGCGGATCCGGCGCACGACGACGCGCTCGGCAAGGCTTTCCGCATTGCAGTCTTCTGGTGTCCCGGGTGTGTTGTCCACGGCTCCATGGTCGCCTTTTCAGTGAAGCGAAATCAGGTGTTTCCGGCCTATTGACGGAGTGCTCCTCCGGTGTACCGTGTGGCCCGGTCGAAGAAGTTGCAACCGTTCGTCTCTACCGCAGTGCGGCGGGTTCCGGGACGAAGACCCGGGTCGCGTGAGGGCGCGGCCCGCCGCATCAGCCGAAGGAAGTGCTGCAGTGGCTCAGGGAACCGTGAAGTGGTTCAACGCGGAGAAGGGTTACGGCTTCATCGCCGTCGACAACGGACCGGATGTGTTCGTTCACTTCTCCGCGATCCAGATGGACGGCTACAAGTCCCTCGAGGACGGACAGCGGGTGGAGTTCGAGGTCACCCAGGGCAACAAGGGTCCGCAGGCCGACGCGGTGCGCCTGGTCGGCTGACCTCCCGGTCTCCACGGAGGCCCGCCCCCTCACGGGGAGCGGGCCTCCGTCGTCCCGGGGGCTGTCCCGCCGGGGTCTGTGGTCCTGGCGTCTGTCGTCCGGCTCTGTTGTGCCGAAGTCTGTTGTGCCGGGGAGAGCTGCCCCGGGCGCGTTGCCACGGCCGCGTCGTCCGGGGCGTGCTGTCTTCCCGGTCCGTGCGCCGCGGCGCTGCGCCGTGCACCGCTCGGAGGACGCCCCCGCTGCTACGGTCGCCCCGACCGTCACGCTGCGCCCTGCAGCCCGATCACTGGGGGATCAGACCGATGACCGAGCCGACCGGCATGCCGCCGCAGGAGCCGCCGTACGGTCAGGGGCAGCCGCCGCAGGGTCAGCCGCCGCAGTACGGCCAGCCGCCGCAGGGTCAGCCTCCGCAGTACGGCCAGCCCCAGTACGGGCAGCAGCCGGGCTACGGACAGCCCCAGTACGGACAGCCCCAGTACGGGCAGCCGCAGTACGGCCGGCCCGTCGACTCCGGCGACCCCCTCGTGAGCGTCGACTACCACGGCTGGTGGGCGCGCGGCGTCGCCCTCGCGAAGCGCGCGTGGCGCCCGCTCCTGACCCTCCAGCTCCTCGGCGCGGTCGTGACGTTGCTGATCAACGTGGTGCCGGGGTACCGCCGTGCCCGCGACGCCGCGGCGCTGGCCGACCTCGGGCCCGGTTCGGTGCCCAGCACCGACCCGCTGCAGGCCCTGGGCGAGATCCTGCTGCCCGTCGCGCTGTACCCGCTGCAGCTGATCGTCACGTCCCTGGTGGCCCTGGCGAGCGTCTACGTCGTGGTCGCCGCCGCCACGGGGCGGCAGTTCGGCGCGGTGGACGCGCTGCGCGCGGCCCGCTCGCGTCTCCTGGCGCTCACGGGGTGGGCGTTCCTCAGCGGCCTCGCGATCCTCGCCGGGATCTGCGCGTGTTTCCTGCCGGGCATCTACCTCTCGCTGGTCTTCACGCTGCTGGCCCCGGTGGTCGCGTTCGAGCGCGGGACGCCGATACCGCGGTGCTTCCGGCTCTTCCACGCCGACACGGGGGCCGCGCTGGCGCGGACCGCGACGATCGGTGGCGTGGTGCTCGCGGCCGGCGTCGTCGGCGGTGTGATCACCGCGGTGGTCGTGCTGATCGTGTTCGCGGTCGGGTCGGGCCTCGGCGCGGTGCTGTTCGCGACGGTCTTCGGCAGCCTGCTGGCCTCGCTCGCCGTCGCCGTGGTCGGCGTCCTGACCGCGCCCCTGACCGTGCTCACGTACGCCGATCTGCGGGCCCGGACCGAGCCCGTCTCGACTCCGCAGCTGGCCGCCGCGCTCGCCGCCTGAGAGGCGCCGCGAATCTTGCACTCTCGGGGTCAGAGTGCTAAACCTTGGACTGGCACTCGGCTCTGTCGAGTGCCAGGTCGGAGAGGTGAGGTCGCCGGCCGCGACGCGAATGGTGCGCCGTGGGGCCGGGGCCGTCCGTCGCGGGCACCGACTCCGATCGACAGCTACCGGTGACGTCGCGTGCGACGTCACGGGGTCCATCTCATCGGAGGACACAGACGCATGGCCAAGATGATCGCGTTCGACGAGGAGGCGCGCCGCGGCCTCGAGCGAGGTATGAACATCCTCGCCGACGCCGTCAAGGTGACGCTGGGCCCGCGTGGCCGCAACGTCGTGCTGGAGAAGAAGTGGGGCGCGCCGACGATCACGAACGACGGCGTGTCGATCGCGAAGGAGATCGAGCTCGAGGACCCGTGGGAGAAGATCGGGGCCGAGCTGGTCAAGGAGGTCGCGAAGAAGACCGACGACGTCGCCGGTGACGGTACGACGACGGCCACCGTGCTCGCCCAGGCGCTCGTGCGCGAGGGTCTTCGCAACGTGGCCGCCGGCGCCAACCCGATGTCGCTGAAGAAGGGCATCGAGGCGGCCGTGGCCTCGGTCTCCGAGGAGCTCGGGAAGGCCGCCAAGGACGTCGAGACGAAGGAGCAGATCGCCTCCACCGCCTCGATCTCCGCCGCTGACCCCTCGGTCGGCGAGATCATCGCCGAGGCGATGGACAAGGTCGGCAAGGAAGGCGTCATCACCGTCGAGGAGAGCAACACCTTCGGGCTCGAGCTCGAGCTCACCGAGGGCATGCGCTTCGACAAGGGCTACATCTCGCCGTACTTCGTCACCGACCCGGAGCGGATGGAAGCGGTCCTGGAGGACCCCTACATCCTCATCGTGGCTTCGAAGGTGGCGGCCAACAAGGACCTGCTGCCGGTTCTCGAGCAGGTCATGCAGGGCGGTAAGCCGCTGCTGATCATCGCCGAGGACGTCGAGGGCGAGGCGCTCGCCACCCTGGTCGTCAACAAGATCCGTGGGATCTTCAAGTCCGTCGCCGTCAAGGCCCCGGGCTTCGGCGACCGCCGCAAGGCCATGCTGGCCGACATCGCGGTGCTGACCGGTGGTCAGGTCATCAGTGAGGACGTCGGCCTCAAGCTGGAGAGCACCACGCTCGACATGCTCGGTCGCGCCCGCAAGATCGTCGTCAGCAAGGACGAGACCACGATCGTCGACGGTGCCGGTGACCCCACCGAGATCGCCGGGCGGGTCAACCAGATCCGTACCGAGATCGAGAACACCGACTCGGACTACGACCGCGAGAAGCTGCAGGAGCGGCTGGCCAAGCTGGCCGGCGGCGTCGCGGTCATCAAGGCCGGTGCTGCCACCGAGGTGGAGCTCAAGGAGCGCAAGCACCGCATCGAGGACGCCGTCCGCAACGCCAAGGCGGCCGTCGAGGAGGGCATCGTCCCCGGCGGGGGCGTGGCGCTTCTGCAGGCCGGCCGCAGCGCGTTCGAGAAGATCGACCTTGAGGGTGACGAGGCCACCGGCGCGATCATCGTGCGTCGTGCGCTCGAGGAGCCGCTCAAGCAGATCGCCGTGAACGCCGGCCTCGAGGGCGGCGTCGTGGTGGAGAAGGTCCGCTCCCTGGAGCCGGGCCTCGGCCTCAACGCCGCCACCGGCGAATACGTCAACATGTTCGAGGCGGGCATCATCGACCCCGCCAAGGTCACCCGCTCGGCGCTGCAGAACGCGGCGTCGATCGCGGCGCTGTTCCTGACGACCGAAGCGGTCATCGCCGAGAAGCCGGATAGGAACCCGGCCCCGGCAGGCATGCCGGGCGGCGACGGCGGCATGGACTTCTGAGCGAGCCCACGCCGTACGACTGCGCGAGAGAGGGGTGGTCCCGACCGGGGCCGCCCCTTTCGCGTTGATTGCCGCGCTAGCGCGCGGCGGCTCGCGGGTCGCCCTGAGGGGGCCTGGGAGGTTCAGCCTTCGTGGGCGGACGCGCGCACGAGATCGCGTGCACAGGCGAGGTCGAGCGCCAGCCGCGTCGCGGGGGCCAGCAGGCCCCGCTGTTCCGGGCCTACGAGCACGTATTCGTCCACCTCCGCGCTCGCCGTGAGCGCACCGGTGTGAGCGGCGGTGAAGCAGGCCATCCGCACCCGGGTCCCGTCAGGGTGGTCGTGTGCGGGAGCCTCGACGACGCCGAGCGGGCGCAACGTGCCGGGCCGCAGCTCGACGCCGACCTCCTCGAGCACCTCACGGGACAGCGCGGCCCAGTCGCTCTCTCCGGGACGGCGCTTGCCGCCGGGGAGGTAGAGCAGGTCCCGGCCACGCGCCCGGACGGCCAGCATCTTGCCGTCCACGACCTGCACCCAGCCGACCACGTCGAGCGTGGACATCTCAGATCTCCTCGCCGGCCAGCACGGCGTCGGAGTCCACGATGCGATAGGCGTAGCCCTGCTCGGCCAGGAAGCGCTGCCGGCGGGCCGCGTAGTCCTGGTCGAGGGTGTCCCGTGACACGACCGCGTAGAAGCGGGCACCGGTCCCGGCCGCCTTGGGGCGGAGTACGCGGCCGAGTCGCTGGGCCTCCTCCTGGCGCGATCCGAAGGCGCCGGAGATCTGGATCGCCACGGACGCCTCGGGAAGGTCGATGGAGAAGTTGGCCACCTTGGAGACGACCAGGCAGGAAAGCTCACCGGAGCGGAAGGCGTCGAACAGCCGCTCGCGTTCCCGGACCTTGGTCTCCCCCTTGATGACCGGGGCTCCCAGGCGTTCACCGAGATTGTCGAGCTGGTCGATGTACTGGCCGATGACCAGCGTCTGCTCTCCGGCGTGCCGCTCGACGAGGGCCTGGACCACATCGTTCTTGGTGTCCGTCGTCGCGCAGAAGCGGTAGCGCTCCTCGGGCTCCGCGGTCGCATAGGCCAGCCGCTCGGACTCGGTCAGGGTGACCCGGACCTCGACGCAGTCGGCCGGGGCGATCCAGCCCTGCGTCTCCATCTCCTTCCACGGCACGTCGTAACGCTTCGGGCCGATCAGCGAGAAGACGTCACCCTCGCGGCCGTCCTCCCGTACCAGGGTCGCCGTGAGGCCGAGGCGGCGCCGGGCCTGCAGGTCGGCGGTCATCCGGAAGATCGGCGCGGGGAGCAGGTGCACCTCGTCGTAGACGACCAGCCCCCAGTCACGCGCGTCGAACAGCTCCAGGTGCCGGTAGGTCCCCTGCCTGCGGGTGGTCATGATCTGGTACGTGGCGATGGTGACCGGGCGGACCTCTTTCTTGGCCCCCGTGTACTCCCCGATCTCGTCCTCGGTGAGGGACGTCCGCCTGATCAGCTCCTGCTTCCACTGGTGGGCCGAGACGGTGTTGGTCACCAGGATCAGGGTCGTCGCGCCGGCATGCGCCATCGCGGCCGCCCCGACGATCGTCTTTCCCGCGCCGCAGGGCAGCACGACCACGCCCGAGCCGCCGTGCCAGAACGCGTCGGCGGCGTGCTTCTGGTAGGGCCGCAGCTCCCAGCCGTCCTCCGCGAGCGTGATCGGGTGGGCCTCGCCATCGATGTAGCCGGCCAGGTCCTCCGCGGGCCAGCCCAGCTTGAGCAGCGCCTGCTTGAGCATGCCCCGCTCCGAGGGGTGCACCGCGACGGTGTCCTCGTTGACGCGGGCGCCCATGAGCCCCTTGACCTTCCTGGCCCGCAGGACCTCCTCCAGCACCGCCCGGTCGGTCGACACGAGAACGAGGCCGCAGGTGGGGTGCTTCTCCAGCCGCAGCCGCCCGTACCGGCCCATCGTGTCGGCCACGTCGACCAACAGCGCGTGCGGAACCGGATAACGCGAGAACTTGAGGAGCGCGTCGATGACCTGCTCGGCGTCGTGGCCGGCCGCGCGGGCGTTCCACAGCGCGAGCGGCGTCACGCGGTAGGTGTGGACATGCTCGGGCGCCCGCTCGAGCTCGGCGAACGGGGCGATCTCCCGGCGGCACTGGTCGGCGAGGTCGTGATCCACCTCGAGCAGCAGGGTCTTGTCGGATTGGACGATGAGCGGACCGTCGGTCACTGGCTGCCTTTCCACTGAGGACGACACGTGTGCAACAGCCGAGGACCTCTGTGTCTTCCCGTTCCGTGCCCTCTCGTGGGACCGGACTCAGAAGCTGGTGTCGGTCCCCGTAGCCGAGACGTCGTTGCCCAGCGTGACCATCAGGATGACATACACGGCGGCGAGCAGGACCGTGATCACGATCGATCCGATGAACAGCCCCCAGCTCCACCGTGTGAGCGTCCGCGCCGACCCGGGATCGGTGGTGGACCGGCTCATCGCGATGGCCGAGGTGATCACGCCCGGGATGGCGAGGAGGTTGCAGCAGACCAGTATCGACACGAGGTTGCAGATCAGTGCCGCGATCGTGGAGCCGCTGGGTCCCGAGGCCGAAGGGACTCCCGGAGGTCCGTAGCCATGGCCCGGATGGGAGTAGGGATCCTGCCATCCCTGCGGCGTGTGAGCGCCCTGCGGATCCTGGCCGGGCCGGCCATAGGGATCCTGCCAACCGGGCGGTTGTCCGCCATAGCCACTCAAAACGGGCCTCCCTCACAGACTGCGACACGCAGGCTACTACCTCGCCGCCACCAAGAGCCGGAATGGGCGGAGGATTCTCCGGCCGCCGGTCTCTCCGGCCCTCATCCTGCCGTGATCTTGCGGTCGTCCGCGCGAACCGCCGCAAGATCACGGCGCGTGGACGGCGGGGCCGCTCAGGAGAGGCCGGGGTCGGTGCGTTCCACCTCGGCGATGCCGGTGATGCGATGCAGGGCGAAGCGCTGCACGGAGGCGCGCGTGGCGTCGTAGGCGGTCAGGAAACCACCCTCCACCCGGGCCGGCTCGACGATGCGGCTGGAGGCCTGCCCCTGCTGGTCGAGATAGCCGATCCAGACCCGGGCGCCGCGTTGGACCGCGCCGCGGAGCTCGTCGACCGTGGCCATCGAGGGCGTACGCGGCGGCGTCGTACGGGGAGCCACGACCCGGGCGGCCTCCTCGCCGGCGCGCACGGCCCGTACGGCCGCTGTGATCACCGACCCGCCGGGCGAGAGCCGCGAGGTGTCGGTGGTGGTCTCCTGGTAGAGACGCGCGGATCGCTCGGCGCGATGGGCGTCGAGCCTGGTGATCACGACGCCGCCCTCCGAGGACTCCGCGACGGGCGCGAACCCCATGGCGCGCAACTCCTCGAGCAGGTCCGGCCGCGGCAGCCGGGAGGCGATCACGGTCGGCGCGAGCCGGTGCAGCCGCAGCGCTCCGGCCCTCCGGTCCGCGATCAGCTCGTCCAGGGTGGCCGGGTCGTCGGTGCGCACGTACGAAGAGGCGATGCCGACCCGCAGGTGGCCGTGCCGGCGGGCGACGTCCTCGATGAGGTAGGACAGCGGCTGGGGGACCGGCGTCGTGGAGTGCCGGTTCAGCAGATCGGCCAGCTCGGCCGCGGTGCGTCCGGCGTCGAGGGCGCGGCGCACCGACTCGGGGGTGAAGCGGAACACCGTCGCGCCACCGGTCGACTCGACGTCGGCCATGAGCGCGAGATCCCGGGCCAGCTCGGTGACCAGCGGCCCCGGAGCGACCGCGGTGAGATCGGCCTGGATCAGTACGTGATCGAGGGGTTCCGGGAGGACCTTGGTCAGCAGGCCCGCCGGATCGTCGCCGGACAGGAGCGCGCGGGCATGGGCCGACAACGCCCCCAGCCCGGTCAGGCCGAGTATCTCGGCCTCCCGGAGGGTCCACTCGATGAGCCGGTCGCGCACCCGTCGCCCGCGCCGTGGCTCTCCCCAGGCCAGATGCTCGAGTACGGCCTCGGCGCCGGGCGACGCCGGGGTCCCGGCGAGTGCGCCCAACGTGGCCCTGCGCGTATCGGCGGCGATCGTCCGGACCGATTCGTCGGCGAGCGCGTTGACCGTCTTGTCCCGGCTGTCGCGCTCTCCGGCCAGCCCGGCGACGCGGTCGGTGCCGAGCCAGGCCGTGACCAGCGCGGTCCATCGCTCCCCGACGTCGCGCGTCCGCCACAGGTCGTAGCCCCTGGTCGGCAGCCATTCCCCGTCGGCGTCGCCGGTCCGTGTCAGGAGCCCGGCCGCGTAGGCCACCTCGGCGACCAGCGCCGCGCCCCATTGCTCGACGTTCAGCAGGGTCGTGGCCGCCCGTAGGTCACGGATGCCCAGGCCACCGCTGCGCAGGACTCCGGGCGGGTCGATGCCCCATCGTTCGAGCAGGTCCTCGACCAGGCGGACGAAGGTGAAGGCCTGTCCACCGGCGGTACGGTCGACCAGCTCGGGGGCCCGCACGGGTCCGTCGAGCGGCGGCGGCTCGGTGGTGAGATCACGGAAGATCCGGCCGCCCCGCAGGTGAAGGGCCACCTCCCGGGGCAGTGTGACCGTACGGTCGTCCGTGGCGGCGAGCAGGCCGCGCGCCAGCAACCGCTCGATCGGGCTGCCCGCGGTGTCGATGCGCACCGGCCGGCGGGCGTTGTCGACGCGGCCGACCGGCGGGCCCCAGGTGAGCTCGTTCAGGGCGGCACGAGCCGCGGGGCCCGCGGCCTCGATCAGGTCGGCCGGGTCGCCCAGCCGTCCGGCCAGCATGGTGGCCAGCTCGGCGGGGTCGGCGAACGCCGTCGGGGTGGGGAGTCCCAGCGCGTCGATGAGCTCGCGTAGCCGGTCGGCGGGATAGGAGGCGAAGGCCTCGCGTGCGGGCGGGCCCAGACCGGCCGGATGCGGAAACGCCTGGCGCACCCCCGGAGCGGTGCGCAACCCGTCCGGTCCACCCCAGGTCAGGCCACTGGCGCGGAGGCGGTGGATCACCGCCTCGACCGCGCTCTCGGCCACTCCGGGGAGCCGGGCCATGAGGGCCTGCCAGGCCACCGGCTGCGGGGAGATGATCAACGTCTCCAGGACGTTGAGGGTGAACTGGTCCAGCCGGTCCAGTGCTCGCGAGACCGAGGGCGTCGCCGCGGCCCGGGCCGCCAGCGCGCCGATATCGGCGGGGACGGGGATGACCAACTCCGGCCGCAGGGCGAGCATGGTGCGCAACTCCTGGTCATCGCGCGCTCGCAACCAATCCGCGTAGGAGTCCATCCGTACAAACTAACCGGGCCGTGACGGTCTCTGGTGCGGCAGTGCCACCTCATGGACGGAAGCGCCGATCGGTCCGTCCCAGACGATCCCGGCCGGACGGCCGGTCTCACAGGTCCGCGGCGGACGTCGAGAGCGCGCTCACCGCGGGCGGGCGGCTCCGGAGCGGTCAGGCCGGTGTCCGGTCGACGGTGACGAGGCCGAGGGCCAGGCGGGCCCAGGCGGCCACGAAGCGCTGTTCGTCGATGCGCTTGGGCGGCTCGTAGAGCGACTCGTTGGCCAGCCAGTAGTTGACCACGGCACCGCCGAGGATGGAGGCGATGGCGGCCCAGTCCTCATCGGCGTGTGCGAACTCGGGCTGTGCGGCCAGCCATGTCGCGATGCCGTCATAGAGCGGGTTGACGATGCCCTCGCGCATTTCGGCCACCAGGTCGGGGAACTGATCGAGATCGCGGAACAGCACCCTGATCAGGTCCTGCTCCTCCCGCATCTTGGCCAGGCCGACCTGGCAGGCGAGGCTCAGGCGTGACGCCAGCGGTTGGTCGTGCAGCGCACCGGCCTGCTGCAGGTAGGTGCTGAGCTGTTCGCGGGTCCGGGCGATGTGCTCCCGGATCGCGGCACCGAGCACTTCCTCCTTGGACCGGAAATGCCGGTAAAGGCCACCCGCGCCGGGCGACAGGCCCGAGGCCGCCTCGATCTCGGCCACGGAGGTGGCGGCATAGCCGCGATCGGCGAACAGCCGGAGCGCCTCGGCCACGATCCGCTCGCGCGTGGATCTCGTCATGGTTTTCTGCCTCCGGCAAGACACTACTGCTGTCGCGGGAGACTTTTACCCGCGAGCCGGCTCGGTCGCGTGATCCTTGACATATGCGTCCACGGGCTCGGTGACTCGCGGCCCGGATAAGCCCGCGGCGAGGCCGGGAACTCCGGACGGCACCGCCCTGTATTGCGCTCGCACGGACTATCGCGCGCGGTTGCTGCGGCGATCTCCCGTGGCCGGCCATCGGAGCACTAGAGTTTCGGCACCGCATCCCTGCCGATGAAAGGGGTCGATGTGGCCTTCCTGCCCGAAGACTTCGTTGTGCCCACATTGGTCGCCGGATTGCGATTCAGAATTCGGCCCATCACCGTGCACGACGTCGTGAAGACCTACGACGCGATCATGACCAGCCGGGACCGGCTCCGGGAGCATTTCGGCGGCGCCGCGGGATGGCCGCGCGAGGAGCCGGCCGGCCGGCCGGAGCTCACGCTGGAGGAGGTCCTCGTCGATCTGGCCTGGCGTCAGCGGGAGGGTGAACTCCGGCGTTCGTTCAGCTTCGCGGTCCTCACGACCGACGAGGCGCGTCTGCTCGGCTCCGTCCGTATCGATCCGCCGGCCAGGCCCGGCGCGGACGCCGAGACGACCTTCTGGGTGCGCGGTGACGAGGACGGCTCGAATGTGGAGGAGGAACTCGAGGAGTTCGTCCGCGAGTGGGTGACGACCACCTGGCCGTTCACGACCGTGCGTTTTCCCGGACGGGACATCTCATGGGAGGACTGGCACGCGCTGCCGTCGATCGACCGCGGAGACGCGCCGGCCATCATCCACCCGGTGTGACCCGCCGGCGTGATCCGGCGGGCATGTCCCACGGCGCCCCTCGCCCCGGCGTCCCCGCCGGCCGGGCCGGCACCCCGGCCACCGTCAGGCCGCCCGGCGGACCAGTCCGACGATGATCCGGCCGACGATCAGATAGACGACCGCGGCCAGGCCGTAGTTCACGAGCACGGACACCTTGGGATCGCGCGGGGCGAAGACGTCCTTGAACTCCCATGCCAGCCGATCGGCCCATTCTCTGACGGCCACCACGATCGCGTTGGAGCCGTTGGCCTCGAAGACGGCGAAGAGGATGTGCACCGCCAGCACGGCGACCACGAGCATGGTGAGGATCGAGACGCCCGTGGCGATCACACTGACCACACGTTTGCGCAGGGCGCCGGCCCGCGCCGCGAACCGGGCGCGTCCGGGCCGGGAGGAAGGACTCTGTGCCCCGGGCGGGGAGGCGGGACCGGAGGCGGGACTCTGGGCCCGCGTCCGATCCTCCGGCTCAGTGGACCGGTCGCCGGCCTGATCGTCGTGCGGGTGTTCCGCCATGGCTGTTCCTCTCGGATTCGACCGGTGAGATTCGGCGCGGTTCACGGGTCGGCTACTGGGTATATCCCGGATCACGAAACCGTTGTTTCGGTCGATCGGATTCGCCAGATTCGGTCGGTGGAAGAAAATCCATTTCGCGCCAGACTCCCGCGCCCTCCTACTCGGATCCCGTCGCATCGCCACTACCAGGGGGGCGCGGGTGCGTGTGCGCACATCCCGGACCGGGATAGGCGGCATATCCACCATAGGTGCCCCATACCCTATGGATCGTGCCTGACCGGGATTTCACCGTTGGTTTCGACCTCGACATGACCCTCGCCGACACCAGACGGGGTATCGGCGCGGTGCTCGACGCCCTGAGCGTCGAGAGCGGTGTCCACATCGACAGCGCCCTGATCGTTTCACGACTCGGACCCCCGCTCGCCATCGAGCTGGCCAACTGGTTTCCGCTGGAGGACGTGCCGGCCATGGTGACGCGCTTCCGGGAGCTCTATCCCGCCATCGCCGTCCCGGCCACGGTGGCCATGCTCGGAGCCGAAGCCGCCCTCGGGGCCGTACGGGCCCAGGGAGGCCGGGTCGTCGTGGTCACGGCCAAGAACGAACGCGACGCGCGGCGGACGATCAGTCATCTCGGGCTCCCGGTCGACCACATCGCCGGGTCGCTGTGGGCCGCCGAGAAGGGCGTGGCGCTGAAGGAGCACGGAGCGGCCGCCTACGTGGGGGATCATCTCGGTGACATCGACGCCGCCCGGGCCGCGGCGGCCTTCAGCGTCGGCGTCGCCACGGGACCGTACGACCTCGCGGCCCTGCGCGCCTACGGCGCCGACGCCGTGCTGCCGGATCTGCTCGCGTTTCCGGACTGGCTCGCCGATCATCGCTCGGCGGCCTGATCCGCGATACCGTGTTCACCGTTTTGGGGCCGAGGCACTAACCTTGAGACAATTCATACGAGAGCTAGACGAGGTCACCTGTGCCCACTGGCAAGGTCAAGTGGTACGACACCGACAAGGGATTCGGATTCCTCACCCGCGATGACGGCGGCGAGGTCTTCGTTCACTCTTCTGCGCTGCCCGGCGGAGTCACGTCGCTGAAGCCGGGGCAGCGGGTCGAATTCGGCGTGGTCGAAGGACGCCGGGGACAGCAGGCGCTCTCGCTCCGGCCACTGGAGACCCTCCCCTCGGTCGAGAAGTCCGTCGCGAAGGCCCGTCGCAAGAAGCCCGACGAGATGGTCCTCATCATGGAGGACCTGATCAAGCTCTTGGACTCCATCTCCAACACCTACCGGCGTGGCAAGCACCCGGGCCCCGCCGACGCCAAGAAGATCGCCACGGTTCTGCGCGCCGTCGCCGACGACCTCTCGGCATAGCCTCCGCGGCTCCGGGGCCTCCGGCGTCGTGGTCCTCAGGGCGATTTCGCCGTCATCTCCGCGGACTCACCCCGCGTACGCCATGATCTCCGGCTCTCGGTGCCGCGCCGCAGTACCCGCCGGGTCAGCAGGAGCACGAGCGACAGACCGAGCACGGCCGCGACGGCGGACAGGGCCGCGCGGCCGTCCAGGCTGGTCGACATCCCCAGCCCGGTGAGCCCGCCGAGCACCCAGACCAGCTGGTGGAGCGTCTCGGACACCGCGAACGTGGAAGAGCGCACCTCCTCGCCGATCTCGCGTTGCACGGTCGCGTCCATCGACAGCTTGCCGAGGGACTGGCCGAAGGCTCCGACGAAGGCCACGGCCAGCGCGGCCCAGAGGCCGAAGAACACCGCTCCCACGGCGGCGCCGGCCGTGGTGACGGCCAGCGTCGCGAAGACGATGAACTGTGGCGCGCGCGCCTTGGCCCGGGCTCCGAGCACCGTTCCGACCAGCCCCCCGGCTCCGGCGCAGGCGGCGAGCAGACCCAGCGCCAGGTTGGGCGAGAGCGGGTCGAAGCGTTTTTCACGCAGGAGGAAGGCCAGGTAGAGGATCAGGAAGCCGGAGAACCCGCGCAGGGCCGCGTTGGCGTACATCGCCTCGGCCACGGCGGGTCCGACGCGCGGCAGGGTCCGCCATCGGGTCCCGGACCCGGGTCGCTCCGGCTCGGTGGCCGCCTCGGGGGCATCGATGTGCGTCGGCAGCCGCACGGCGAGGACGGCCCCCACGACGAACACCAGCATCGCGACGCGCAGCAGCCAGTCCGGGCCGATCAGCATGCCCAGGCCCGCGCCCATCGGTGCGATGACCGAGGCGGCGATGAGTCCGGCGAAGGAGACCCGGGCGTTGGCGGTCACCAGCGTGATCTGGTGCGGCAGCACCCGGGGCGTGACGGCGCCGCGCAGGACGCCGAACGCCTTGGACAGGACCAGGACCCCGAACGCCGCCGGCAGGAACGTCACCTGGTCACCGTGGGACACGGCCCCGGCCATGCCCCAGCACAGGAGCCCGCGGGCCAGCATCGTGCCCGCCATGGCCACACGCCGGGCGGAGCGCATCCGATCGAGCGCCGGCCCGATGAGCGGGGCGATGAGGACGAAAGGGGCCATGGTGACGAGGAGATACTGGGCCACCTGTCCCCGAGCCTGGTTCACGTCGAGCCCGAAGAAGATCGTTCCGGCCAGGGCGACGGCGACGAGGGCGTCGGCGGCGCTGTTGGCGGCCTGTGCCTCCATCAGGCTGCCGAGGCCGCTGTGCCCTGCTCCATGGGCATGCGTCACTCGCCGGGTCATCCGGGCCATCCGCCGGGTGGCGACGTGTACGGACCGCCCGGCACCGGTGATGTACACCCTCACTCCCATCTCATCAGTCTCTCCGAGACTGGTGCTTTCGTGGAATGCATGTCCGAACGGCGCCCGTGGGGCTCGGCCATGGCTTTCCATGGGGGACAATCGTGTATGTGAGCCCACTCTCTCGGTCCAACGCCGCGCCCGCTCGGCGGACCCGCGCCTCCGCCGTCGATGCCGCGTGTGCGGAAGCGGCCGAGCTCGCTCGTGCGGCCGCGGAGGAGACGGCCTGGCCCGGGCCCGTCGGAGAACATCTCGGTCTGCAGGTCGAGGCCGACCGTGTCGTCACGCACTACTTCGAGTGCCTGGACCCGGCCTATGACGGCTGGCGATGGGCGGTGACGGTGGCCCGCGCCGCCCGGGCCAAGGTCGTCACCGTCAGCGAATGCGTGCTCCTGCCCGGCGAGGATGCCGTGATGGCCCCGCAGTGGGTGCCGTGGGCCGACCGGCTGCGCCCGGGCGACCTCGGCCCCGGAGACCTCCTCCCGACCGCGGCCGACGACGTACGGCTGGCGCCCGGACATACCGAGGTCGATGACGAAGCCGATCATCAGACGCTGTGGGAGCTCGGGCTCGGGCGGGTCCGGGTGCTGTCCGCCGAGGGACGTGACGAGGCCGCCACGCGATGGTACGAAGGGACGGCAGGACCGCGCTCGCCGATCGCCGCCTCCGCGCCCGCCCCCTGCTCGACCTGCGGTTTCTTCGTCCTGCTCGCCGGCCCCCTCCGGCAGGTCTTCGGAGTCTGCTCCAACGAGTACGCGCCGGACGACGGCAAGGTCGTCTCGGTGGATCATGGCTGTGGTGCGCATTCCGAGGCGGTCGTCGCGCCGTCGGCGGTCGAGCACGCCCCGCCGATCGTCGATGAGCTGGGCTACGACATGATGCCGTCCGAGGGGACGGCCGACGAAGAGGCCCTCGGCCACAGCTGACCCCGGTGCAGCCGACCTTTCGGAAGATCTTCCGGCGGCGAGATTTTGCCTTCGCACTCGCCGCCGGCGTCCACATGCGGTATACCCGCGGCCTATACGGGGGATCGACGGCGACGTGACCACAGACGACGTGTTCGGGACCGCGGACCTGCGGGAGCGGGTGCTCCATGGCTGGACGGCGTCCCCGGCCCGGTTCCGTGAGGACGCCAACGCAGAGGAGGACTACGCACTCGGCGGTTACCGCGACCGGGTCGTGGTCGAGCTGGCGCAGAACGCCGCGGACGCCGCCGTCCGGGCGGGTGTGCCGGGGCGGCTCTGGCTGAGCCTGCGCGACGGGGTGCTGACGGCGGTCAACACCGGCGCGCCCCTCGACGCCGCGGGTGTGCAGGCGCTGTCCACGCTGAGGGCGTCCGCGAAGCGGGACGAGCACGGCGCGGCCGGACGTTTCGGTGTGGGCTTCGCCGCCGTGGTCGCGGTGAGCGACGAGCCGTCGATGTCATCGGTCCTGTGCCGCGATGAGGCCACCGGCAGGCCGGACCGTACCGCCGGAGTGCGGTGGTCGGCCGTGCGCACACGCGAGATCGTGTCCGCGGCACCGGAGCTCGCGGAAGAGCTCTCCCGCCGCGGCGGCCGCGTCCCGGTCCTGCGCCTGCCCTACCCGGCCACGCCCTCCGACCGTGATCTCGCGGTTCTTCGCGGGTCCGCCCGTCCCGGCGGCGCCGCGATGGCGCCGCGGGAAGAGGACGCGGCGGCGGAGCGGTACGACACCGTGGTCCGGCTGCCGCTCCGGGACCCCGAGTCCGTGGACCGGGTCCGGCGCGCGCTCGACGAGGTCGGGCCGGCCCTGATGCTCGCTCTTCCGGCGCTGGAGGAGATCCGCGTCGATATCGAAGGGGCCACCAGAACCCTCTCCGCCGTGCACCGCGACGGGACCGCGACCATCGACGGGGAGCGATGGCGGACCGTCGAGGCGCACGGGGAGATCCCGCCGGAGCTGCTCGCCGACCGGCCGGCCGAGGAACGGACCCGGCCCTACTGGCGGCTGCGGTGGGCCGTCCCCGGCGCGGGATCCGCTCTGCCCGACGGCGTCCCGGCGGTCGTGCACGCGCCCACCCCGAGCGATGAGCCGCTGGGCCTGCCGGCCCTGCTGATCGCCTCGTTCCCGCTGGCGCCCGACCGCCGCCACGTCGCTCCGGGGCCGCTCACCGACTTCCTCGTCGAACAGGCGGCGCGATCCTACGTCGAGCTCCTGCGCGGTCTCCCGGCCACGCCCCGGCTCCTCGACCTGATCCCGGGTCGGATCGCCGCCGGAGAGCTGGACGCCAGGCTCCGGAGGGTCGTCCTGTCCGTCCTCCCCGAGACCCCTCTGCTGCCGGCCGCTCCTCATCCGCAGGACGATGATCTCGCGGATGTGCGGGTCCAGCGGGGCCGGGACGCCGTGGCCGTGGACGGGCCCGGCGAACTGATCGAACTGCTCGCTCCGGTGCTCCCCGGCCTGCTTCCGGTGGAGTGGCCGGTCCGCCATCCCGCTCTGACGGCTCTGGGCGTGCGGCGGATGGAGCTCGCCGACGTGGTCGACGCGCTGGCCGGGCTGGACCGGGAGCCCGCCTGGTGGCACCGGGTCTACGAAGCCCTCACCGGCGCGCCGGCCGATGCCCTCGGAGCACTCCCGGTGCCTCTCGCGGAGACCGTGTCCCCCGGAGACACCGGACCTCTCAGAGACACCGGGGCCGAGGCGGGGACCCGGCCTGTGCGCATGACCCGGGGCCCACGCGGCCTGCTCATCGCCGAGCCCGGCGTGGATCCCGTCGAACTGGCGGCGCTGGAGCTGCGGTTCGTACACCCCGAGGCCGCGCATCCGCTGCTGCGCCGGCTCGGGGCGATCGAGGCGAGCCCTCGCGCCCTGCTCGCCGATCCGGCCGTACGGGCGGCCGTGGCCAGGTCGTACGACGCGGATGATCCCGAGCCCGTCGCCGAGGCCGTGCTGGGCCTCGTCGCCGCGGCCAAGCCGCCGCCCGGCACCGAGCCGTGGCTTGCGGATCTCGCGCTGCTCGGCGAGGACGGTGAGGTCTACGCGGCGGGGGAGCTGCTGCTGCCGGGAGGTCCGCTCGCCGCCGTGGTGGTCGGCGACGCGCCCTTCGGGGTGGCCGACCCCACGTTGGTGGAGCGTCATGGCGCCGAGGTTCTCGAGGCCGTCGGGGTGCTGCGCACCTTCGGGATGGTGCGGGAGCACGACGTCCCCCTGACCGATCTGGCCTTCGACCTGGACGGCGAGGAGGCCTGGGCCGAAGATGTGCTCGCGGGGCTGCCGGACCAGGACGTGCCTCCGATGCTCCCCGAGCTGGTGGCCGTACGGGATCTGGAGCTCGTCCAGCACTGGGAGACCGCGCTCGCGATGCTGGCCGAGCCTCCACTGCGCGCGGCTCTCGTGGAGCCCGCCCATGTGGTGCTCGGAGACGGACGGCGGGTGGCGGTGCCGTCCTACACCGCCTGGTGGCTGCGCCGGCACCCGGTCCTCGCCGGGCGCCGGCCGGCCGAGCTCGCCGCACCCGGTGGTGACCCCCTGCTGGCCGGGTTGTACGACCCGGCGCCGGCCGGCCTGGACGCCGGGCTGCTGCACGCCCTCGGGATCCGTACGACGCTGGCCGAACTGCTCGACGAGCCCGGGGGAGCCGAGGAACTGCTGGCCCTGCTGGCCGAACCGGCCCGTACGGTCACGCGGGAGCAGTTGCGGGCCCTCTGGTCGGAGCTCGCGCTGACCGAGCCGGGAGACCTCCCGCCCCCGGCCCGGGTCCGGGCCGTGACCGACGGTGTGCTGGAGGTCGTCGCGGCCGAGGACGCGCTCGTCCTCGACAGCCCGGACCTGCTCCCGCTCCTGAACGGCCAGCCGCTGATCATCGGTGGGTACGAGGAGGCCGTCCCCCTCGCCGAACTGCTGGAGATCCCGCTGGCCGCCGAAGAGTTCCAGGGGGCGGTCGAGTCCGTGGGCCGTGAGGTCCCCGTGCCCGGGGTCGTGGCGCAGGTCCTGCCCGGGGCGCCGGAGGCCTACGTCGGGCATGACCGGCTGATCGTGGACGGGGTCGCCGTCCCGTGGCGGTATGACGGGGAGCGAGTGCACGCGGCCGGTCTGGAAGGCCTCGCCCGGGGCCTGGCGTGGGCCGTCGGTCGCTGGCCGGACCGGCTGCTGGTCGAGGCCGCGCTACGGGCTCCCGAGGACGTGCCCGTGTTGCTGGCCGAAGCGGACCTGGACCCGCCGGCCTAGCCGGGGCGCGGCCCGGCGTCCTTGGGGGCATGGCCCGTGTCGTCATGGACCGTGTCGTCATGGCCGGGGTCCGCACCCTCCTTGTCCGGCGGTCCCGCCGGGGCCTCGGGCGAGCCCCGCCTGGCGGTGGCGTGGCGGGCCAGGAGCGCGGCCCGCCGGCGTTGCAGACGCGGGATGTACATGACCCCGAAGAGACCGATCGCCATGCCCGTGACGCATACCCAGAGCCACCAGCGGTCCCGTGCGGGCAGCCGCAGCAGGAGCAGGACGATCAGCGTCACGGCCCATGCGGCGGTGCCGACGGCGGCAGCACGCACGTCGTTGGTCTGCATGAGAGGCGGAAAGGGGCGCCGCGGTCGGGCCATGCACTCAGATTAGAGGAACGCCCTCAGGTCTCCCTCCCTGGGCGAAGGCACCGCCGCGAAGGCTCACGGCCTGTCATGAGACGTCGGTCCGGGATGGCATGCGGCCGACCGGTCACACCTGTCGCCCCTCCTGCCCTTATCCTTCTGACGTGAATTTGGGAGAGATGAGCGTTTTCTCGGCTTTCGAGCGATCTGGTATCCCGCGGCCGTGAGGGTCAAAGAAGCGGACGGGACCGGCGCGCCGGTGAGCAGGATCGACGGATTCTTCAAGATCTCAGAGCGCGGCTCGACCGTGCCCCAGGAGTTGCGCGGCGGACTGGCCACCTTCTTCACGATGGCCTACATCGTCGTCCTCAACCCCTTGATCCTCGGCACGGTGGCCGACGGCGATGGGCGTTTCCTCGGAGACCTCGCCGAGCCGGGCGCGGCCATCCCGCTGGTGGCCGCCGCGACCGCGCTGGTCGCGGGCCTTCTCACGCTGGCCATGGGCGTGATCGGGAGATATCCCTTCGCGATGGCCTCCGGGCTGGGCCTCAACGCGGTCGTCGCGTTCGGCATCGCCGGGGACATGTCTTGGGAAGACGCGATGGGCCTGGTCGTCATCGAGGGCCTGGTGATCACGGTGCTGGTGCTGACCGGGTTCCGGGTCGCCGTGTTCCGCGCGATCCCGTCAGAGCTCAAGACCGCGATCGCGGTGGGCATCGGACTGTTCATCGCGCTGATCGGCTTTGTCGACGCGGGATTCGTGCGGCGGATCCCGGGCGGGGCCGGGGAGGGGACGGTGCCCCTTCAGCTCGGCGCCACCGGCAGCCTCTCGGGCTGGCCGACCCTGGTGTTCGTCGTGGGCCTGCTGGTCACCATCCTGCTCGTCGCCAAGCAGGTCAAGGGCGCGATCCTCATCGGCATCGTGACGAGCACGGTGCTCGCGGTCGTGGTGGAGTGGTTCGCCGAGATCGGCCCGTACAACAAGGGGCCGGGACCGGACGGTAAGCCCATCATCGACCCTGACGGCTGGCAGCTCGGTGTCCCGAAGCTTCCCGGGCACATCGCCGGCGCGCCGGACCTCAGGCTGCTGGGGGACTTCAGCCTGTTCGGCGGCTTCGAACGGGTCGGCGCCGTGGCCGCGCTGCTGTTCGTCTTCACCGTCATGCTGGCGGACTTCTTCGACACCATGGGAACCATCGTCGGGGTGGGCGCCGAGGCCGACCTGCTCGACGACAAGGGCGACCTGCCCGGCGTGCGCAACGTGCTGCTCGTGGACTCCCTGGGCGCCGCCGCGGGCGGGGCCGCGTCGGTGTCCTCGAACACGACCTACATCGAGTCGGCGGCGGGTGTGGCCGAGGGCGCGCGGACCGGACTGGCCAGCGTGGTGACGGGCCTGCTGTTCCTCGTGGCGGTGTTCTTCGCCCCGCTCGTGTCGGTCGTTCCCTTCGAGGCGGCCACTCCGGCGCTCGTGGTGGTCGGCTTCCTGATGATCACGCAGATCCGCAACATCGACTTCTCGGACTACGACGTCGCGATCCCGGCGTTCCTCACGATCGTGCTGATGCCGTTCTCCTACTCGATCACGGTGGGGATCGGAGCCGGGTTCGTCAGCTACGTCGGGATCAAGGCGGCACGGCGGAGGTTCTCGGAGATCCCGCCGCTGATGTGGCTCATCGCGGTGCTGTTCATCATCTACTTCGCGCTCGACCCGGTGAAGAAGCTGCTCGGAGCCGGCTGAGCACGGAGCGCCGAGGCGATCGATCGGAGGAAGCCGAGGTTGTTCGCATTGCTAACGGTTTGCCGGAATAGTCGGAATCGGCGTATCGTTAGCAAGAGTAATGACTTCAGCGAATGAACATGGCAATGTCGCAGACCAAAAGCCGCGCAGGGCTGGCCGAGGACCTGCGCATCTCGATGGCGCGCCTGTCCCGCCGGCTGCGCGCGCAGAGCACAAGTGGGCTCTCGGTCGGCCAGCACGCCGCCCTCGCGGCGTTGGACAGGCACCATGCGATGAGCCCGCGCGAGCTCGCGGATCACGAGAAGGTCCAGCCGCCCTCGATGACCAGGGTGATCGCCGCGCTCGAGGAGCAGGAACTGCTCCTGCGCACTCCTCATCCGACGGACGGCCGGCAGGTGGTCCTGAAAGTGACGGACAAGGGCCGGGAACTCCTCAAGGAGCAGCGACGCCGGAAACAGGCGTGGCTCTCGCAGCGCCTCGGGGAGCTGACCCCAGAGGAGCAGGCGATCCTGCGTCAGGCGGCGCCGATCCTGGAGAAGCTGAGCCGGGCCTAGCCCGCGCCGGCATGTTCCGGTCGCTGCGCGACCACAACTACCGGTTGTTCGCCGCCGGCCAGATGGTGTCCAACACCGGCACCTGGATGCAGCGGGTCGCGCAGGACTGGCTCGTCCTGGAGCTCGCCCACGGCAGCGGCATGGCCCTCGGGATCACGACGGGCCTGCAGTTCCTGCCGTTGCTCCTGTTCGGGCTGTGGGGCGGGGTGATCGCGGACCGCTACTCCAAGCGGCGGGTCCTGATGCTCACGCAGATATCGATGGGGGTTCTCGCCCTGATCCTCGGCGTGCTGGTGCTCACCGGCATGGCGCAGGTCTGGCATGTCTATGTGCTGGCGTTCGGGCTCGGCCTGGCCACGGTGGTGGACAACCCCACCCGGCAGACCTTCGTGGTCGAGATGGTCGGCAAGGCCGATCTGCCCAACGCCATCGCTCTGAACAGTGCCATGTTCAACGGGGCGCGGGTCCTCGGCCCCGCCGTCGCCGGGGTCGCGATGGCGCTGGTCGGCACCGGGCCGGTGTTCTTGATCAACGCTGCCTCCTTCGGTGCCGTGCTCTTCGGTCTCAAGGCCATGAACGAGGCGGACCTGCGCGCCCCCGAACCCGTCCCGCGCGCCAAGGGGCAGCTCCGTGAAGGCCTCCGTTACGTCAGGGGCCGCCGTGATCTGGTGATGGTCCTCGTGCTCGTGTGCTTCGTCGCGACGTTCGGCATGAACTTCCAGATGACCACGGCGCTGGTCGCCCGGCAGGTCTTCCACAGCGGTGCCTCCTCGTTCGGCCTCGCTTCGACGATGCTCGCGGTCGGCGCGCTCGCCGGCGCGCTCCTGGCCGCCCGCCGGGTCGAGCCGAGCCGGCGGATGCTGCTTTCGGCGGCCGTGCTGTTCGGGGTCCTCGAGATGATCACGGGACTGATGCCGACGTACTGGTCGTTCCTCGCGCTCCTCGTGCCGACCGGCATGGCGATGATGACCTTCACGACGGCGGCCAACGCCACCATGCAGCTGACCGTCGCACCGGAGATGCGCGGCCGGGTCATGGGCCTCTACATGTTCGTGTTCCTCGGCACCAACCCGCTCGGCGCGCCGCTGGTGGGCTGGATGGCCGAGGAGTTCGGGCCGCGCATGAGCATCGTCATCGGGGGCCTGGTGGCCATGGTCGCCGCCGCCACGGTGATTGTGATCATGGTGCCGCTGTCCTCCCTCATGCGCCACCTGCGCTCGCTCCCGGCGGCGATGGGCCTCGAGCGGGCGTGACAAGCCGGCCGGGAGCCTGACAGGGTTGCGGGTGTGACCTATCGGATTTCCTCTTCATGAGGCTGTTCGCGGCGCTGGTGCCGCCGCCGGAGATCCTCGGTGAGCTCGAGGACTTCACCGCCCCTTTCCGGGCCCGCCGGCCGGACCTTCGATGGCAGCGGCGAGACCTGCTCCACCTGACGCTCGCGTTTTACGGTGAGGTCGGCGAACAGACACTGGACCGGCTGCTCCCGGGCCTGGAGCGGGTGGCGGCCGATCACCGCAGGCATGAGCTCTCGTTCGGGGGTGCGGGAGCGTTTCCCGGCGGCGGGGCTCAGGCCCGCGTGCTCTGGACCGGGGTCCAAGGGGATCGTGAGGCGCTGGGCCGGCTGGCCACGGCGGTGGGGACAGCGGGTGCCGAGGCCGGGGTGCCCCGGGACGAACACAAGGGTTTCCGGCCGCACCTCACCCTGGCCCGGTGCCGCCCTCCCGCGGACATCCGGCCGCTCATCGAGGACATGGTCGGCTTCGCCGGCAGCCCGTGGACGGCCGGTGCCGTCTCCCTGATGCGCAGCCACCAGACCCCCCAGCTGCACTACGAGACCCTGAAGAGCTGGCCGCTGAGCTGAGGCGCTCCCCATGACCGGCGCGCGGCGCGACCGGCCAGGGCACCGTGACGGCGGCCCGGCGATCGTGACGCCCCGAGAGCACCGGGGGCGGGCCCGTCGCCGGAGGGTGACGGCCGGTTCCGCGCCGAGGCGGGTCAGGGCGCCCGGACAGGACGAGAGCGGGTCAGGCACCCGTGCCGGGGCAATAGGCTGCGGATCGTGAACCGTCCGCCGCAATGGCTGCTGCCCGCCGTACTCGCCGCGCTGATCCTCGCCGTGATCGTCGGAACACTGCTCAGCTGAGCGCTCAGCGGTGCGTGTCGAGGTGACGGCGATTGGGGAAGATCGACACATGCGAGTGCTCGTGGTCCTGGTCAGCGCCTTCCTGCTGCTAGGGCCGGGCGTCGCCCATGCCGACCCCGCCCCTGGCCCGCAGGTGGCCTTCACCATCTCCGACCGGCGGATCTCCGAGTCCAGCGGGCTCGCCGCCAGCAGGCGCCATCCCGGCATCGTCTACACCCACAACGACTCGGGCGGGTCGCCGCTGATCTTCGCCGTCGGGCCCGATGGCCGTACCAAGGCCACATTCACGCTCGGGAACGCCGGGGCCCGCGACTGGGAGGGCATCGCCCTCGGACGGGACGAGACGGGCCCGGCCCTGTTCGTCGGTGACATCGGGGACAACCTCGGTGGAGCCTGGCCCTACGTCACCGTCTACCGGGTGCCCGAGCCGACCGAGATCCGTGATCAGACGCTGCATGCCACCGCCTTCCGGCTGAAGTACGAGGACGGGCCGCGCAACGCCGAATCCGTGCTCGTCGACCCCCGCACCAACCGGCTCTACATCGCCAGCAAACAGGTCGGCGGGGGGCTCTACGAGGCACCGGCGCGGTTGCGGACCGACCGGTTGAACGTACTCCGCCGGGTCGGCCGGGCGCCCTTGCTGGCCACCGACGGCGCCTACGCCCCGGACGGCCGCAGCTTCGTCATCCGGACCTACTTCGCCGCCCACATCTATACGGAGCCGGGCAAGCTGCTGCGGATCATCTCGCTGCCCAGCCAGGAACAGGGAGAGTCGGTCTCCTACACACCCGATGGGAGATCGTTGCTCGCCGGCTCCGAGGGCCCCGGGCAGCCGGTCCTGCGGGTGCCGGTGCTGGGCGACGCGCCGGCCCCGCCTTCCCGTCGGGGCCCGGACGGCCTGCGGACGACCGCCGGAGAGCGTCCGGAGGCGGACCCGGCCCCGACGGGAAGGCGAGGCTTCGCGGTGCTGATCGTGGTCGGCATCGCGGGCGCCATCGGATACAGGTTCCTGCGCAGACGCTCGTGACCCCAGCCGGATCGCTATCGCGGGCACGGGCGGTGACGCCCGCACGGGATCACACCGGGTGGCACGGAGACATGCCGGAGCAGTCCCCGGGTCAAGAGGTGCGAGAACCCATTGAAGGACATGTCAGGATCTGTGGCTGTGGACCATGAGCTCATCGGCCTGCGGGTGCTTGGCGGACGCCGGATCAGCCCAGTGGCAGGCGGACCCTTCGCCCTGTTGTCCTTCGTCGTCGCGCTGACCCCGATCCGGCCGCTCTGGCTGTGGACCGGGCTCATCGTGGCCGCCAACGCGGTGCCGTGGGTGCTCGGCCGGGTCAGGGCGGGGCGTCCGATGGCCTACTGGCGGCTGTCCGCCGCGGGGCTGGAGCACATCGGTCCGGCCGGTGACATCCGGACGCGCTACGAACGTGAACGGATCAAGGAGTTCGCGATCACCGCACGGGACGGCGAGCTCACCCTCTTCCACAAGTTCGGCGGAACCGAGGCGGGCCGGCTGGCGGGCATGGGCTTCGAGCCGCTCACCTTCTTCCTCACCGCCCGGCGCCTGGGCATCCCGATCCACGTGCTCGACGGGGACAGCTCGGCGCTCAAGGACGACGAGTCCCCGCAGCCCGGGCAGGGTGCCCGGCAGCGACTTCTCGATCGGGAGGCCGAACTCCTCGCCGCCGTCCACGAGCCCACCGAACCGCGGGGCGAGCCCGTACGCCTGGAGTCGGCGCGGCCGGAGCCCGGACGGGGCCGCACGGCCGCGCTGGGGGCCCTCGCGGCCCTGCTGTCCCTGGCCATGATCGCCAGGATCGTGCTGGAGGGACGGTTCGGGTTCACCGACCGCATGACGGCCGGATGCTGGGCCGTCGCGGGCGCCGTGGCCGTCCTCGCCGCCTGGCGGCGCCTGTCCCGGACCGTACCGATCCGCTGGACGATCACCGCTGAGACGCTGCGCACGGACGGGCAGGAGGTCCGCGCGGCCGATGTCGGGGCGCTCGTCCTCGGGTCCGGCGTGACCCCGCACCCCATCACGGGAGAGCCGGTGGCGGGCTCGCTGTGCGTCCTCGCCTTCGACCATCGGCTCAGGCTCCTCGCCCGGCTGCCGGCCCGCGGGCTGGACCGGTTTCAGCTCGCCCATGTGCTGGACGAGCACGGTTACCAGGTGCTGACGCCGGACGCGCGGACGCTCCGCCCCTCGCAGTACGGCCTGGACGGGCTACCGGAGATCTTCGCCCAGGTGCCCGGGGGCCGCCTCATCGTGGCCGAGGAGGGGCTCGGCTGGGCCGACGCGGCCGGCGAGGTCGTCCTCAGGATGCCGCAGGACCGGATCGGCGGCATCGAGTTGCTCACCATCAGCGGACACGCCTGGCTGCGGGTGTACGACTCGGACGGGGACGAGTTCTTCGCGGCTCCCCTGACGGCACTGCGGATCGCCCGTACCGACCTGCGCGAGTCCGCCCGCCGGGCGGGACTGCCGGTCACCGACGCGGAATACGACGCTTATCTGAGTGCCACGTTCCACGGCGCCATGGCGCGGCCGGCGGTGGTCCCGCCCACGCCGTCCATGCGCCCCGCGGCCGCCGTGTCCCCGGCGGACCCGGGCGTGTTGCTGGACGTCCCGCGCCGGTCCCGGTTGTGGTCGTACGGCCTCACCGCGGGCATGTGCGAGCTCGTCGCCCTGCTCGGCGCCGTATGGCTGGGCCGGGACCTCGGTGGACCGCTCCAGACGTTGGCCTGGGCGGCGCCGGCCGGTCTGCTGCTCGGCCTCGCCGGCGCGTGGATGTACGACCGGAACCGGTCCCAGCTACGGGTCTCGGCCACGGGGATCATGGGGGTCACCCGGCTCGGCCGCATCGATTGGAACCTGCGCCGTGACGCCGTGGGCGGCGTGGGCCTGGACGAGTCCGAGGACGGTGGAGCGCGCCTGGTGGTCTGGAGCCCGGCGGGCCGGGTCCTGCGCCGGGTCGCCTTCCCGCCGGACCTCGTCAGGCTGCGAAGGGCGTGCGAGCGTTTCGGGCTCCCCTGGGGACCGCCCGACGCGGGCCTGCCCGCATCTCCGCCACCCGAACTCTGAGCTGTACCCATTGGCCGCGCTCCACCCATTGCCGCGCTCCGCGCGGCGGCTCGCCGGCCTTCGAGGCGCCGTCTTCCCTCCTCGCTCCCGAGCGCTCGTTCCTCGCACTCGCTCGCTCGTCAGTCCAGACGACGCCGGCCCGCTCGCGAGCCCCTTCCCGGCCGTGATCTTGCAACGTTCGCGGGTACCGAGCCAGAACGGGCGCTTTGACGCGGGGTCTCCGTTCTCGCTCCTCAGTCCACACGACGCCGGCCCGCACGGTCCCGGAACGCGGACGACCGCGAGGTCACGGCCCGTCCGGCCGTGATCTCGCGGTCGCCGCGGTGCCGTCGGTCAGAGGCGCTCGACCACGTGGTCGACGCAGGCGGTCAGCGCCTCGACGTCCGTGGGGTCGATGGCGGGGAACATGCCGATCCGCAGCTGGTTGCGGCCCAGCTTGCGATAGGGCTCGGTGTCGACGATCCCGTTGGCCCGCAGCGTCCGGGCGACGGCCGCGGCGTCCACGTCGTCGGAGAAGTCGATCGTCCCGACGACCTGGGAGCGCTGCGCCGGGTCGGTCACGAACGGCGTGGCGTAGGAGGACTTGTCCGCCCAGGTGTAGAGGCGCTGGGAGGAGTCGGCCGTCCGGCCGGTCGTCCACTCCAGGCCGCCCTGCTCGAGCATCCACTCGATCTGCTCGGCGAAGAGCAGCAGCGTGGCCACCGCGGGAGTGTTGTAGGTCTGGTCCTTGCCCGAGTTGTCGACGATCGTCCGGAGGTTGAAGAAGTCCGGGATGTAGCGGCCGGTCGCGGCGATCTCCTCGATGCGGGCCAGGGCCGCGGGTGAGAAGAGCCCGGCCCACAGGCCGCCGTCCGCGGCGAAGCACTTCTGCGGGGCGAAGTAGTAGACGTCGCACTCGCTGACGTCCACCGGGAGGCCGCCGGCACCGCTGGTGGCGTCCACGAGCACCAGATCACCGGGCTGGCCCACACGCCTGACCGGCATGGCCACACCGGTCGAGGTCTCGTTGTGCGTCAGGGCATAGACGTCGACGCCCTCCTCCGCGCGCGGCTCGGGATGCGTGCCGGGGCCGGAGGAGATGACCGAAGGATCGTCGAGCCAGGGCGCACCCTTGGTGACCTTGGCGAACTTGCTCGAGAACTCGCCGAAGGTCACGTGCTGGGACCTGTTGCGCACCAGCCCGAACGCGGCGGTGTCCCAGAAGGCCGTCGTGCCGCCGTTGCTGAGCAGCACCTCATAGCCCTCGGGGAGGGAGAAGAGCTGGGACAGGCCCTCGCGTACGCGCGCCACCAGTGACTTGACCGGCTTCTGCCGGTGCGAGGTCCCCATGTAGGTGGCACCCGACTCCTGGAGAGCGGCGAGCTGCTCGGGGCGGACCTTCGACGGACCGCACCCGAAGCGGCCGTCGGCGGGCTTGATGTCGTCTGGGATAACGATTTCGGTCACTCGCCAAAGCGTAGTTGACCTGGCGTGCAGATCGTGCTTCGCCCCGTACCACCGGTGATCTCGCGGCTCCCGCTCCTCCTCATAGCGTTGTAGTTCCGTCGCCTTCGCCGCCTGTGCGTCCTCGTCCACGCCCCCCATGATGGCAAAAGGGGTTCCAAAGAGGGCCATCGAACGCTTTCACTGTCTGTGGCATCGACGGCATCAGGAGGTGGGGCGTGGGCTCAGGTGGCGGCGAGTCTCAGATCAATCCTCGCTGGGAGGGCCTGCTCAGTGTCTTCGAGCGGATAAGGGAGCGGCCGCGGCGGCGGGCGGGCGATCACATGCGCCCACTGCTGCTCATGGTCGGAGAGCACGCGGAGAACCGCCAGCTCGCGCATCTGTTCGTCGAACGGTGCCAGGAGGGGCGGGACCCGCACGCGCACGTCTCCTCCGCCGTCGGGGCCGGCGACGTGTCACTGTTGCTCCGCTACATCAGCCGCGAGATCTCCAGGCACCATCCGCGGCACGAACCCGCCATCAGGTTCCCGCTCCTGAGCATGGCGCTGTGGCTCCAGGAACTGCGCCAGGTCCGGTTGCGGGGCGATCTCGGCGACCACGGGCCACGCCGGCCGAGCCGCGACGAGCAGGAGAACCGGGAGCTCGTCGCCGAGCTGATCGCCATGGACGAGGACCATCGCCGGCGCGAGGTCCTGAGCAGGGGCATCCGGCGACGTGGCCGGGTCGTGCTGCCCGCCGACCAGGCCGGGGAGAGGGGCAAGGTCGCCACGCTGTTCACCTATGTGGAGCAGGTCGCCCCGCTGGGCGTGGCGGGGGTGGCCTTGCTCAGCGCCACGGCGGCGAGCACGCTCGACCTCGCGGCCGCGATGCTGGCGGCCGGTTTCGGCCTCTCGCTCATCGCCGGTCAGTTCCTGGCGCGCACCCGCGACTGGGCCGGCCGGCGGCGCTATCGCTGGTTCACCCGGCAGCCCTACTTCGCGGGCACGCGGTCGTTCCTCCGCTTCGCGATGGGGATCTTCGATCTCGGTGACGTGGACAACATCGGCGACGCGGAGGAGCGCGTCCGGGTGCAGGAGCAGCTCGACCTGCTCCTCGTGGCCGCGTTCCTGGAGGATCTGCGTCAGGCCTACAGGCGGGGGGTCCTGCGGGCGCACTGGGCGCGGGTCCGCTATCCGGCACTCGTGTTCGACCGGGTCCGCGCCGATCACGTCTCGCTGAGGCTGATCCAGCTCATCGAGAGGGTCCGGGCGACGAAGGAGATCTTCGATCCGCTGGTCATCGCCGTGGGCATCGACGCCGCGGAGGATCTCGCGCTCGCCGACGATCTGTCCGGAGCGATCCAGGTGCGCACGTCCGCCGGAGAGGTGGACCTGTCCGGGGTCGCCCGAGCGTGGGAGGAGCATCTGGAGGGACAGCGGCGGGTCGCCGTGCTGAGCACCCACCGGGAACTGCGGGTGAGGACGGGCTCCGGCGACGGGTCCGACACCGTGCCGATCCACCGTCCCCGGCGCCGGCCCGGGCCGGCGCACCCCGCGCTTCCCTGGCTCGTGATGGGCACGATCCTGGCCGCCTCCCTGAGCGTGATCTCCCTCGAGACCGTGAAGTACTGCGACCCGCACGCGGTGTGGCACGCCCGCAACGGTGAGTGCGTCGGGCTCTCGGACGGGTCCTATGTCTTCAGCGGACGCCTGGCCGGGGTCGAAAAGCGCATCGAGCAGCTCAACGATGACGTGCTGAGCTCCGGCAAGCCGTACATCACCGTCGTCTATCTGGGCCCCATGACCGTCGATCCGGCGGCCGGCAATCCCCAGGCCGACCTGCTCGCGGGCGTCCACGGCGAGCTCGTGGGGCTGTCGATCGCACAGGAGACGCACAACTCCGCGAGCGGCCAGCCGCTGCTCCGCCTCCTGCTCGCCAACACGGGCTCGAGGTTCCGGTATGGCCGGGAGGTGTCGGAGCGGGTCAGGGAACGCGTGGCCCAGGATCGTACGATCGTGGCGGCGGTGGGGTTCGGCCAGAGCAGGAGGCCGACCCAGGACGCCATCGACGTGTTGTCCCGGGCGGCGCTTCCGATGATCGGTACCACCAACACCTACGACGAGACCGCCAAGCGGGGAGGCACCTTCTCCCCGTACTACTACCGGCTCGCCCCGCCCAACCGCAGGCTCGCGGCGCACGCGGCGTACTGGGCACGGAACGGACGGCTCGGTGAGCGGGCGGAGACCGCCGTCGTCTTCTACGACGCGAGCTCCGAGGACACCTACAGCACCAACCTGGCGAAGGACTTCGCGGCCGAGTTCGGTCCGGGCAAGGTCCAGATGCTCGCCTACACCGACCCCAGCCAGATCCCCGGCAAGGTGCTGGAGGCGTGTGCCAGGCCGGCCCAGATCTTCTACTACGCCGGCCGGTCCGACGAGTTCCGCTCCTTCATCACCAAGCTGTCCACCACGTCCTGTGGCGGGCGCCGCGTGGTGCTGGCGGGAGACGAGGTGACCAAGTACGTCAGCGACAACGCCGCCCAGATCGGCCAGACCGACACGGTCCGGCTGTTCTTCACCCCGCTGGCCGCCCGGGAGGCGTGGCAGCCGCGGTGGGTGGCGCGGGAGCCGTTGCCGATCTTCTACCGGGACTTCGATCCCGTGGTCGACAAGCTCGTCGGCAAGGAGGCCTCGGCCAACGTCCGGCCGTCACGGACCCACGCGGCGATCGCCTATGACGCCGCACTGTTGATCACGAGCGTGGCCGAGCAGATCTATGGGGAGCAGAGCCGGGCCCTGCCCACGGCGGGCGCGATCCTCGCGGCCCTCACCGAGCCGAACGAGTCCGCACCGCCTCCGCAGGGGGCCAGCGGGCTACTGAGCTTCGGCTCGCGGACGGACGGGCACGAGGTGGTGGACAAGCCGGTCCTCCTCGTGACGATCCGGCCCGACGGCGCTCAGGAGGTACGGGCGGTATGCGGCCGGCTCGTCAGAGGCGGCGGGCAGACGGTGGAGTGCCCGCACCGGTCCTGACCGGGACGGGCCCGCGAACCCCGGGGAGCCGGGGTTCCCGAGCACACGCGTGGAGCTCCACGCGTGTGCTCGGGACCGGCCCGGTGGCCGTCATTCGTGGTGGGGACGAGGGATCAGGCGCTGCGGACCGTGTCGGCGCCGGGAACGTCGCCGACCTCGCGGGCGGCCGGTCCGACGTATTTGGCACTCGGCCGGACCAGCCGGCCGGTGCGCTTCTGCTCGAGGATGTGCGCGGCCCAGCCGGCCGTACGGGCACAGGTGAACATCGCGGGCATCATGGCCGGGGGCACTTCGGCGAAGTCCAGGATCACCGCGGCCCAGAACTCCACGTTCGTCTCGATCGGGCGGTCCGGGCGACGCTCGCGCAGCTCGGTGAGGGCGGCGTCCTCGAGGGCCTTGGCGGCCGCGAAGCGCGGCGCGTTCAGCTCCTTGGCGGTGCGGCGCAGCACCCGGGCACGGGGGTCCTCGGCGCGATAGACCCGGTGGCCGAAGCCCATCAGCCGCTCGTGGTTGTCCAGGATGTCGGAGACGACCTTGCGGGCGTCGCCGATCTGCTCGACCTTCTCGATCATCGGCAGCACGCGGGCCGGTGCGCCGCCGTGCAGCGGTCCGGACATCGCGCCGATGGCGCCGGAGATCGACGCGGCGACGTCGGCGCCGGTGGAGGCGATGACGCGGGCCGTGAAGGTGGAGGCGTTCATGCCGTGCTCGGCGGCGGAGGTCCAGTAGGCGTCGATGGCCTTGACATGCTCGGGGTCGGGCTCGCCCCGCCAGCGGATCATGAACCGCTCGGTGATGGTGGCGCCCTGGTCGATGCGCTCCTGCGGCACGGCCGGAAGGCCGAGGCCGCGGGCGGACTGGGCGACGAAGGACAGAGCCGTCACGGACGTACGGGCGAGGTCCTCGCGGGCCTCCTCGTCGCCGATGTCGAGCAGCGGCCGCATGCCGTACAGGGGTGCGATGGTCGGGAGGGCACTCTGTACGTCCACGCGGACGTCGCCGGTGTGGACCGGGAGCAGGTGTGGTTCGGCGGGGGCGAGACCGGGGGCGAAGCTGTTGTCGACCAGGAGGCCCCACGTATCTCCGAAGGAGACGCGGCCGACGAGATCCTCGATGTCAACCCCGCGGTAGCGGAGAGACCCGCCCTCTTTGTCGGGCTCGGCGATCTCAGTCTCGAAGGCGACGACTCCCTCGAGGCCGGGTTTGAAGTCGGACATGTTTCGTCCTTTCGTCCCCACTTGTGTTGAAAACACGTTAACGAGCTATTGAACCCTGTCTGGGTTACTGCTCAGTACCCCGGGGTGTGTGAGATTGGTAATGCCCAGGTGAGAGGCTGTCCGACTGTGGAGCCCCCGATATCCGACCCCGCTCATCTCCGCCGAGCCTATGAGGGCCAAGGTCTGGATGAGTCCGACCTCGCCGCCGATCCGTTCGAGCAGTTCAGGACCTGGTTCCAGGAGGCCGTGGACGCCGGCCTGCCCGAGCCGAACGCGATGGTGCTGTCGACCGCGTCGGCCGACGGCGAGCCGAGCGCGCGCACAGTCCTGCTCAAAGGCCATGGGACGGACGGTTTCCGATTCTTTACCAACCACACCTCCCGGAAGGGACAGGATCTTCTGGAGAATCCCCGCGCGACCCTGCTCTTCCCGTGGCACCCGATGCGCCGCCAAGTGATCGTCTCGGGGGACGTGGAGCGGCTCCCGGAGGCGGAGTCCGCCGCCTACTTCCACTCCCGCCCGTACGGCTCGCAGCTCGGCGCCTGGGCCAGTGAACAGCAGTCGACCGTCATCTCCTCCCGCGGGGAACTGGAGGCCCGTTACCTCCGGGCCGCCGAGTCCTGGCCGGAGTCCGGGGCGGTCCCGCTGCCGGGTTTCTGGGGCGGCTACCGGGTCGTCCCCACGACGGTGGAGTTCTGGCAGGGCGGGCGGGACCGGCTCCATGATCGGCTCCGTTACCGCCGCTCCGGCTCGGAGTGGGTGGTCGAGCGGCTGTCCCCATAGCCGTATAGCCGTTCGACCGTAGGCCTTGGCCGTACGGCGGCCCGCGCGATTGGATCATCGCTTCGGAGGCTCCCGGACGTTCCGTCGGGCGCCCACGGCGAGTGTCATGAGGAAGTAGACTCTCAGTGCGAGAACTGGAGGGAAATGACCTCACACGGCCTGATCGATACAACGGAGATGTACCTCCGTACGGTCTTCGAGCTCGAAGAGGAGGGGATCGTTCCCCTTCGCGCGCGCATCGCCGAGCGGTTGTCGCAGAGTGGTCCGACGGTGAGTCAGACGGTCGCGCGCATGGAGCGCGACGGACTGCTCCGGGTCCAGGGGGACCGGCATCTCGAGCTGACCGATTCCGGCCGTGACCTCGCCGTTCGGGTGATGCGCAAGCACCGTCTCGCCGAGTGCCTGCTCGTCAACGTCATCGGGCTGCCCTGGGAGGACGTGCACATCGAGGCGTGCCGCTGGGAGCATGTGATGTCCGAGGAGGTCGAGCGCCGTCTCGTGGCCCTGCTCGACAATCCGACCCGGTGCCCGCACGGCAACCCGATCCCCGGTCTCGACGAGCTCGGCGGGCATTCCGAGGAGATCTCCAAGGAGCCGCTGATGGCCATGGCCCGGGCCGCGACGGAGGCCGGTGCCCCGGCGGTCGTCAGGCGAATCGGTGAACAGGTCCAAAGCGACAGCGACCTGATGCTCAGGCTCAAGCTGATCGGGATTCAACCAGGTCGTGAGGTGATCCTGGCGGCCAGCGACGACGGTGTGCGAGTGACGCGTGACGACCAGGCAGACAGCCCTGCGGCAGAGCTATCCCGTCATATCGCCGAACACGTGTTCGTCACGAAGCGCTGAGAATCTCCCTTTGGCGCCCCCCTTCTCTATCGAGAATCTCCTTGCGGAGATGTCGTTGTCACGTATCCGGACGGCCGGGCCGTCGTTCAATACAGGTGAGGCTCGTGCAGTGTCCGTGATGTCGCGCCTGGTGATCGATGGCAAGGTGACAGCCATATGAAGCGTTGGGGGGAAACGCCCTTCGAGGCGTTGCTGCCGCCTGAGACGGTGCTCGGCCAGATGGAGATGGCGGTCGTCGTCTGCGACCGGTTCAGCAACGTCCTCTACGGCAATACCTTCGCCCGGGACTTCTTCGGCTTCGGCGACGAGTTCGTGGGGCACTCCGTGCTCTCTCTCGGCATCGCCGAGGAGGACCACGACCAGGCCACCGAGCTCGCCCGGCACGTGCTCAAGGGCGGAGTGTGGGAGGGCACGTTCTCCAACGTGCGCTCCGACGGCACCAGCGTCTACACCCGGGCCCACGCCGTTCCCCTGCGTCATCCCTCCGGCGCCATCGACGGCATCGTGATCTTCGCCCGTGAGGCGCTCCGCAGCAATCAGCGCGAGCAGGATCGCTACGGCCTGCTCGAACGGATCGGTCAGCGGCTCGCCGGCTCCGTCGAGCTCCAGCAGACCCTGCGCCGGGTCGCCGACATCCTGGTGCCGCAGTTCGCCGACCACGTCTTCATCGACCTGTTCACCGGCGACCGGCTGTTCCGCCGGATCTCCCGGCACGCCGGGAGCTGGAGCCCTCCGGCGGGCACCTGGGCCGAGATCGGTGAGCCGATCTTCTACCCCGACGAGCACTTCTGTGCCAAGGCGATGGGCCGGCGTGACCCCGTGCTCGTCGAGGACATGGTGCAGCACCGCTTCTCGGCACCCACCGAGTCCAGCCAGCGCCTCGGTGACGACATGGGGATCACCTCGGTGATCGCCGCACCGCTGCTCGCCCGCGGTGAGCTTCTCGGCGTGATGAGCCTGGCCCTGTCCAACCTGACCAAGCGTCCCCACCCGCACTACGACGGCTTCGACCGGGATCTCGTGGGTGCGATCGCCGGCCGGGTCGCACTGGCCATCGACAACGCGATGCTCTTCGAGCAGGAGCGCGAGACCGCGCTGGCCTTCCAGAAGAACCTGCTGCCCGGTGACCTGCCCCCCAAGCTCGACGGGCTGCAGATCGCCTGGCGCTACGAGCCGGCCAAGCCGCTGGAGTCGCACGGACACGGCATCCAGACACAGGTCGGCGGTGACTGGTACGACGTCATCCCGCTGTCGGCCGGCCGGGTCGGCATCGTGATCGGTGATGTCGAAGGGCGCGGTGCCCGCGCTGCGGCCGTGATGGGCCAGCTACGAGCCGCGCTGCGGGCCTTCGCCCAGGATGACAAGCCGCCGGCCGACATCCTCCGCAAGCTCGACGAGTGGGTACGGACGATGGTGCGTCCGGAGCAACCCCATCACAGCGACGAGGCCGCGCGCGTACCACTGGTGTCGTGCACCTACTTCGTCTACGACGCCTGGGCGCGCACTCTGTCGTTCGCCAACGCCGGTCACGATCCGCCGCTGCTGATCGTCGACGGTGAGGTGTCCGATCTCGAGTTCAACAGCAAGGGCGCGATGCTCGGGGTGCGCAGCCCTGGTGTGGGCGGCGAGATCCTGTTCAACGAGGAGACCTACGAGCTCAAGCCCGGCTCGACGTTCGTGCTCTACACCGATGGGCTGATCGAGCGGCGTCCGAAGGAGAACGGCGACTACTACACCCGCGAGCAGTCCCGGCTCATGCTCCGTGAGGCGGTGGCCGCGGTGGCCGGACGGGACGTCGAGTCGATCGCCGAAGCGGCCTATCAGGCCGTGCCCGGCGACATCGACGACGACACCGCGATCGTGGTCGTACGGACGTCCGCGGAGGAGCTCGCCGTCGAACAGCGCACGTTCTCCGCCGAGCCGATCATGGTCTCCGAGGCCCGGCGGATGGCGGCCGAGACGTTCGCGTCGTGGGGGATGATCGACGACAAGGCCGAGCTGGCGTGCCTGCTCGTGTCGGAGGTCGTCACCAACGTCGTCCTCCACGCCGCCACGCCGGCGCCGCGCCGCGAGTTCGTGACCGAGGGCCCACCGGGGTTCTCCTTCGACGAGTCCTCCTGGGACCTGGATCTGGACCTCGGTGCGGACCTGCACCGCCGGGAGCCCGTCTCCAAGGAGTTCCGGCTGAGGCTGCGGCGCGGCGCGGAGGCGGTCTGGGTCGAGGTCTTCGACTCCGACATGCGCCTGCCGCGGATCCGCAGTGCCGGTGAGACCGACGAGGGCGGACGCGGGCTCTACCTGGTGGATCAGCTCGCCAACCGGTGGGGGTCGCGACCGACCAGCGACGGCAAGGCGGTCTGGTTCGAGATCCCGCTCTGCTGACTGCCGCGCTGTGCTCATTGCCGCGCTCCGCGCGGCGGCTCGCGGGCGCTCGACGCGGCGTCTTCCCTCCTCGCTCCCGAGCGCTCGTTCCTCGCTCCCGCTCGCTCGTCAGTCCAGACGCCGCGCGCCCGCTCGCGGGGCTGTGTCACCGCCGCGCTGCCGCGCTGCCGCGCGGGGCCTCGGGGCGCTTCGAGGCGCTGTCTTCCCTCGTCGCTCGGTCGCTCGTACCTCGCTCTCTCGCTCCTCGCTCCAGACAGCGCCGCGCTCCTCGCGGGTCCTCTACGGTGAGTCGGCCGTGGGGCCTTCAGGATGGGTTCTGACCGGGCCGGTCTCGGTGGGGTGGGGGTGGGGCGCCGTACGGTGGGGGTATGCGGGCTTGGGTGGTCGCGAGGCCGGGGCCTGTCCGAACCGGGCCGCTGCGGATCGTCCGGCGGGAGGTGCCGGAGCCGGGACCCGGTGAGCTGCTCGTACGCGTGCGGGCCTGCGGCGTCTGCCGCACCGACCTGCACATCGCCGAGGGAGACCTGCCGCCGCACCTGCCCGGCGTCACCCCCGGCCATGAGATCGCCGGTGAGGTGGCCGGCGTCGGCCCGGGAGCGCGACGGTTCAAGGCCGGTGACCGGGTCGGGGTGGCGTGGCTGCGGAGCACCTGCGGCACCTGCTCGTACTGCCGGCGAGGTACGGAGAACCTGTGTCCGTCGTCGGCCTACACCGGCTGGGACGCGCACGGAGGCTATGCCGAATACACCGTGGCGCCGGAGGCCTATGTCTACGCGCTGCCGTCCGCCTGGGACGACATCGAGATCGCGCCCCTGCTCTGCGCCGGGATCATCGGCTATCGCTCGTTGCGCCGGGCGGCGTTGCCGCCGGGAGGCCGGCTGGGCATCTGGGGGTTCGGTGGCTCCGCGCACCTGACGGTGCAGGTCGCGGTGGCCGAAGGGGCCACCGTGCACGTCTTCACCAGATCATCCGAGGCCCGGACGCTGGCGCTGTCGCTCGGCGCCGCGTCGGCCGGAGACTCCCGCGATCCCGCACCCGAGCCGCTGGACTCGGCGATCCTGTTCGCGCCGGTGGGCGAGCTGGTCCCGACGGCGCTGGAACGACTGGACCGGGGAGGCACGCTCGCCATCGCCGGCATTCACCTGACCGACGTGCCGGCCCTCGACTACCAGCGGCACCTGTTCCAGGAGCGTCAGATCCGTTCGGTGACCGCCAATACCCGGGGGGACGGCGAGGAGTTCCTGCGCCTCGCCCAGCGGCTCGCAGATCCGGCCCGGCGTCCTCGGCTGAAGGTCGCGACGACACCGTACGAGCTCGCCGACGCCGGCCGTGCCCTCGCGGATCTGGCCGCCGGCAAGGTCAACGGGGCGGCGGTCCTGGTCGTCTAGAGCCTGCCGGCGGTGTCCGAGCGGGTCCGGCGGGCGGGGGGGCCTCTGGTGCTCTGAGCCTGCCGGCCAGGCCGGTACGCGCGGCGGCACCCTGCCGGTCCGCGGATCCGGGTGGCGCCGGGACGGCGGCGATATGGGCCAGCGTCCGGGTGAACCAGAGCTCTCCGCCGATCATCCTCGGCCGCGCGCCCGTCCGAGGTCCGCCGTCGACCTCGGCGGTCAGCGCCTGCCGCAACTGGACGGTGGCCCGGGCGTCGTTCGCGCCGGCGAGCCACGGCTCCGCAGGCGACTCCACCGTGAAGACCTCGAGCCGGCGGACCTCTGCGCCGGCATCGGCGAGCAGTTCCGTGAGGCCGTCGAGGGTGGGGATGGCAGGGTGCCCCGGATCGCGCAGCCGCTCCAGCCGGTCCCGGTCGACGGCCGTGCAGGCTCTCCTGATCAGGTCAGCGATGATCAGCTCTCCGCCGGGTCGGCATACGCGGAGCATCTCGCGGAGCGACCGCACGGGGTCCGGCAGGCGCAAGAGCGAGAACCGGACCATGATCAGGCTGAAGGCGCCGTCGCGGTAGGGCAGAGCGCGGGAGTCCGCCCGTACGGCGGGCGCCGACAGGTCGTCCCGTGGCGCCGGCCGCGGGGCGACGTCGGCGACGGTCACCGATCCGGCGCGTGAGCTCATCGCCTCGGCCGCCGGCTCCCCGCCGTAGGCGAGGTCGAGGCAGACGTCCTCAGAGGTCGGCTCGGCGAAGTCGAGCAATCGCCCGAGGCGGTTGTCCAGGGCACCGTCCGGTGTCGCGCTCACCGCACCGGTCCTGCTCCTTTGCGGCACGTCCCGTTCCCCTCGTCAGTGGCCCGCTTGTCGATGGCCCGCTGCCAATGACGCGCTTGTCAATGACGCGCTTGTCAATGACACAGAGCCCTCGTGGATCTATGACACCGAGGATGACGCGGAAGTTCGGGGGAGCGGGATTTCAGCCGAGGGTCTGGCCGTACAGGGCCAGGACCACGAGCACGAAGACGATGACCACCGCCATCCGGGTCGGCACGGGCATCCGGGTGCGCTGACTCATCCATCGGATGCCGAACGCGCACAGCAACGCCAGCACCATGAGCGTGATGACCCCCGTCATGGAGATCCCACGCCTGACGGCTCATCCGGTCTGCCCACGGTGGCGCCGCCTCCTTCGCACTCGTCTGCCCGCCACCTTATGCCGCTCGGAGTCCGAACACCGGTGTCGCGTCGATCCCGTTCTGTCCGGCCGCGGGCGAGGCCGGCCGGCCCGACCCCGGACGGCGGGACAAGTGGGCAGGCCCGCCGTTGGGGTACGTCACCGGGGGAGGGGGGGACGGTCGTACGGACGGACGAGCAGACCCAGATCATCGATGCCGGTCAGGTGGTCGCGGAGCGGTCGTACCGCAGCATGCGGATACGATGGCGCGGCCTCTCCGGGGATGGTCTCCAGAGGACTCTCCCGAGCTCCTCGTCCGGCTGTCGCGGGAGTCGCGCCGGGACGGCGCCGACCTTCCGAGTCCGTGCGCGGACACGGCCTCGGGCTGTCGCGAGGTGAGGCTTCGAGATGAGGCTCACACGGTGTTGCGGCGGGCTCGGGGTAACCTCATACTCAACCGAATCCCGCTCGGTTTCCGGGATCGAATCCCTATCCTGACTTGGAGGCGTTGTGGCCGAGGCGTACATCGTCGGCGCGGTCCGTACCCCCGTGGGCACCAAGAAGGGTGCTCTCAAGGATGTTCACTCCGCCGACCTCGGCGCTCACGTGCTCAAGGAGCTCGTGAACCGCACCGGGGTGGATCCGGCGGCCGTCGAAGACGTGATCATGGGCTGCGTCATGCAGGTGGGCGCGCAGACCCTCGACATCGCTCGTACCGCCTGGCTCTCCGCGGGCCTGCCGGAGAACGTTCCCGGTGTCACCATCGACCGTCAGTGCGGGTCGTCCCAGCAGTCGATCCACTTCGCGGCCCAGGCCGTGCTGTCGGGCACGCAGGACCTCGTGGTCGCCGCGGGCGTCGAGAACATGGCCATGGTCCCGATGGGCGCCTCGGTCGCGCCCAACACGGGCCTGCCGTGGGGTGAGGGCTGGGCCGAGCGCTACGGCTCGCAGGAGATCTCGCAGTTCCGCGGTGCACAGCTGATGGCGGAGAAGTGGGGCTTCAAGCGCGGTGACCTGGAGGCCTTCGCGCTGGAGAGCCACAGGCGCGCGGTCAAGGCCATCGAGGCGGGTTACTTCGACCGTGAGATCGCGCCCCTGGCCGGCCTGGCCAAGGACGAGGGCGCCCGCGCCGACACCTCCCTGGAGAAGATGGCCGGGATGAAGGTGCTCCGTGACGGCTGGGACATCACGGCCGCCGTCGCGTCGCAGATCTCGGTCGGCGCGTCCGCGCTGCTCATCGCCTCGGAGGAGGCCGTCAAGCAGCACAACCTCACTCCCCGGGCCCGCATCCACACCCTCGCGGTCTGCGGTTCGGACCCGGTGTACATGCTCACCGGCCCGATCCCGGCGACCGAGAAGGCGCTCAAGCGGTCCGGGCTCTCCATCGACGACATCGACGTCTTCGAGGTCAACGAGGCGTTCGCCCCGGTTCCCATGGCATGGGCCAAGGACACCGGCGCCTCGCTGGAGAAGACCAACCCCAACGGTGGTGCCATCGCTCTCGGCCACCCGCTCGGAGCGACCGGCGGCATCCTCATGACCAAGCTGGTGCACGAGCTCGAGCGCACCGGTGGCCGCTACGGCCTGCAGACGATGTGCGAGGGCGGCGGCCAGGCCAACGCCACCATCATCGAGCGCGTCTGAGCCGAGATCTCTTCATGATCCTTGGGTTCGGTGGCCCCCCGGGGGGCCACCGAACCCAAGGATCATGCTGGGCCCCGGCCCGCGTGGCTACGCGTGGGAGGGGAGGAACGCGGTCAGTTCCTCGATGATCTCGGCGGGGCGTTCCTCGGCGAGGAAGTGGCCGCAGTCCTCGATGACCGTCCCGCTCACGTCCTCGGCGTAGTCCCGCCAGACGGCGACCGGATCAAGGGCCCGCAGGAAGCTGTGCTCCCCCCAGGCGCGCCGACACTACGCCCGCCGCCACGGCTGACGGGCCGCATCCGAACCATCGACCGCGAACATGTGCAAGATCACGCCTGGACGGGCGTCATGGCGCCACGGGCGCGAACGACCGCGAGATCACGGCGGAGGAGGTCAGCGGCCGGTGAACCGGGGAGGGCGCTTCTCCAGGAAGGCCGTGATGCCCTCCTTGGCGTCCTCGGTCTCGCCGAGGACCACCAGGCGTTCCAGCAGGTGAGCGATCTGGTCGGGCAAAGGCAGGCCTTCGATGGCGAAGAAGGCGTCACGGCCGTGGCGTAGCCCGATCGGGCTCTTGGCCGCGATGGTGCGGGCGAGGTCGTCCACGCGCTCGTCCAGGGTGCCACGGGGGACCGCCTCGGTGATCAGGCCCATCCGGACGCCCTCGGAGGCGCTGATCGTCTGACCCGTGTAGTAGAGCTTGAACGCCTGCTTGGGCGCGATGTTCCGGTTGATGACGGCCATGATCATCATGGGCCACAGCCCGACGTTGACCTCGGGGGTGCCCAGCTTGACGTCGTCGGCGGCGATCACGATGTCGCAGGAGACGGCGAGGCCGAGCCCTCCGGCCATGGCGTGCCCCGCCAGCCTGCCGATGATCGGTTTGCCCAGCCGGGGAAAAGCCGTGAAGAGCCGGTAGGGCGCGCTGTCGCGGAAGGAATCGCCTGTGGCGGCAGCGCCCACCGGAGTGTGGCCGCCCCCCGAGACGCGGCGGTCATGTGAGCCACGGCCTTCGCCGTTCATGGCCGATCCGGTCACGGGCGGGCCGGCGTGCCGGAACATGTCCGCTCCGGTGGCCGAGGGACCGGGGTGCCGGGATGCGTTCACTCCGGCCACGTCGCGGCCCGCGCGCCGCGACGCGTCGGCGCCGGCGAGGTCCGCGCCGGCGCAGAAGGCCTTGTCGCCGGCCCCCGTGAGCACGATGACGCGCACCTCGTCGTCGGCCTTGGCCCGCGCGAACGCGTCCAGGAGCTCCTCGACCATCACGTCGTTCAGCGCGTTGCGGGCTCCGGGCCTGTTCAGCGTGATCCGCGCGATGTGCTCACGGGCCTGGTAGTCGATCGCCTCGTACATGTTCGCCTTTCACCCGATGGTCCGATGCACGTTCTCCCGCTCGGTCGCACCTGTCTCGGCCTCCGCGATCCAGGGGCCGGGAATGGACGGGTCGAGCACGCCTTCCTCCGCCCACGCATACTGGCCGTCGAGGATCCGCTTGGCCAACCGGCTGTCCAGCGCGTCGGTGTTGTGCCACAGGTGGCCGAACAGGTCGTCGGTCCGCAGCCGGGACTGCGCGCAGAACGCGTCCGCCAGCTCGTAGGCCGACGTGGCCAGTGCCGGGTCCTCCGCCGCGTCCCGCTCGGCCCGTACGCAGACCACGCTCATCGCGAACAGTTCCGCGCCGATGTCCACCATGCGGCCGAGGAAGCCCTGCCGGTACTGCAGCCCTCCCTGCCAGCGGCCCGCCGCATAGAAGATCGACCGGGCCAGTCTGCGGGAGGAGCGCTCGACATAGCGGAGGTGCCCGGCCAGCGGCCCGAACTCCGCGTATCCCCGGGGGCTCTGCCCGGGGCCGAGGACGAGCGTGGGGAGCCACTTGGCATAGAAGCCGCCTGCCCTGGCCGCGGCCCGGGCCTTCCGCCCCCTGGAGGCCTCGGGATCGATGATGTCGCCGGCCACCGAGAGGTGGGTGTCGACGGCCTCACGCGCGATGAGCAGGCGCATGATCTCCGAAGACCCCTCGAAGATCCGGTTGATCCGCAGGTCGCGGAGCACCTGCTCGACCGGCACCCCTCTCTCGCCTCGCGCGGCGAGCGACTCCGCCGTCTCGTAGCCCCGGCCGCCGCGGATCTGCACCAGCTCGTCGGCGATCTTGAAGGCCATCTCGGAGGCGTACAGCTTCGCCAGCGCGGCCTCGATCCTGATGTCATTGCGCTCGTCGTCGGCCAGCTGGCTGGACAACTCGACCATCGCATCGAGAGCGTAGGTCGTCGCCGCGATGAAGGCGAGCTTCTTGGAGATCGCCTCGTGCCGGCCGATCGGGCGTCCCCACTGGATCCGGACCTTGGACCACTCACGGGCGATCTTGGTCGACCACTTGCCGGCCGCGGCGCAGAACGCCGGCAGCGCCAGCCGCCCGGTGTTGAGCGTGGTCAAGGCGATCTTGAGCCCCGCCCCCTCCCTGCCGATGAGGTTCGCCGCCGGCACTCGTACGTCATGGAAGCGGGTGACGCCGTTCTCTATCCCCCGCAGCCCCATGAAGGCGTTGCGGTTCTCCACGGTGATGCCGGGCGCGGCCGCCTCGACCACGAATGCCGAGATCCCTCCCCGATGGCCCTCCGAACTCGGGACCCGGGCCATGACGACGAGCAGATCGGCGATGACGCCGTTGGTCGTCCAGAGCTTCACCCCGTTGAGCACGTACTCCCGGCCGTCCGCCGAGGGGACCGCGGTGGTGCGCAGCCGCGCCGGGTCGGAGCCGACGTCGGGCTCTGTGAGCAGGAACGCGCTGATCTCCTCCACGCACCGGGGCAGGAACGCCTGTTTCTGCTCCGGGGTGCCGAAGAGCGCGATGGGCTGGGGGACGCCGATCGACTGGTGCGCGGACAGCAGCGCGCCCAGGGCCGAGTTGGTCGACCCCGCGATCATGAGCGCTCGGTTGTAGTAGAGGTGGGTGAGCCCGAGGCCGCCGTACTCCTCGGGGATCTTCATCCCCAGGGCCCCGATCTCCTTCAAGCCTTTGATCACCTTGTCCGGGATCCGCGCGTCGCGCTCTATCGCGACGGGGTCCACCTTGGTGGCGCAGAACTCGCGCAGCCGCGTGAGGAACCGTTCGCCCTTGTCCTGTGCCGCCGCGGACGGGCATGGATGCGGATGGATCAGGTCGAGCCGGAAGTTCCCGAGGAAGAGTTGTCTCCCGAAACTGGGCAGGCGCCACTCGGCCTCCCGGGCCTCCTCGGCCACTTTGCGCGCGGTGCGTTCGTCTACGGTCCCGCTGTGCTGGTTCATGCCGACCTCCTCGGGCCGGAACTCACGTGCAGGGATAAGTTACTCAGGAGTTATACCCGCGAGTAGGCGAGTGAATTCGGTTTTTCCGCCAGGCTTTGGGCCACCGGGACGGACGAGTAACGGACGAGTATTCGCAAAGGGCTTGACCTCGACGGGGGAGCGGGATTCGCTGTCCGTGATGGACAAGGCCCGCAGACCCACGCTGATCGCCTCGGTGCAGCGGGCGCTGCACCTCATGGAGGTGGTGGCCTCGCATTCCGGCGGAGCGCCGGCGAAGCAGCTCGCCCGCGAGGCGAGACTGCCGCTCGCGACCACCTACCACCTGCTCCGCACCTTGGCCCACGAGGGCTACGCGAGCCGGTTGTCGGACGGCCTCTGGGTGCTCGGCGACCGTCTGGAGGCGCTGCACGGCCAGAGCCGCTCGCAGGCGCTGCGGGCCCGGATCCGGCCGACCTTGGTGGCTTTGCGCGACGAGCTCGGCGTCGCCTCCTACTTCGGTCTTCACGAGGACGGCGAGATCCGCGTCATGGACATCGCCGACGGTCCGCGCGCGCCCAGAGTGGACCTGTGGGTCGGGTTCGACGAGGCCGCGCACGCGACCGCCATCGGCAAATGCGTGCTGGCCCAGCTCGACGAGCAGACGCGGCGGGACTACCTCGCACGGCATCCGCTCGTCGATCTGACGCCCCACACCATCACCGATCCGCGGGAACTGGCGAGGCGGCTGCGACTCTCGGGAGACCTGATCCTGGACCGGGAGGAATACGCCCTCGGCACGAGCTGCGCGGCGGTTCCGGTGACCGACGCCGGCAACACGGTGGTGGGCACACTGGCCGTGTCCTGCCGCGCGACCAGGCTCTCGAAGATCGAGGCCTCGTTGCCCAGCATGCGGGCGACCGCCGCGCGGCTGCAGAGGGCCCTTTCTCTCACGATATGAAACTCCTACCGTTCGGTGAGGGACTCCGTCCATCGCGCTCGCACGCTTGTGACCCCCCATGGCCTCGGGTCAGGACGAGGATCACGTGATCTGACGTTCCCCGGTGGGGTCCGGCTCCCGATAGTCTTGCGCGATGCCCGGCCGCGTCGGCAGATCCGGCATATCCTCGGGCGTCCGAAGAGCGCACTCAGCGAGCGGAACCTATGCAGTCAGCACCGAAAAAGAACATCCTCGCCCGTAACCTCGTCAACTTGCTCGGCAGCAGCTCTGGGCCGTCCTCCCCCACGGCCGGCGACGGCGAGATCATCCAACCGGCGGCCGGCGAAGACGCCCTCGAGAACCACCTCGGTGGTGACGAGGCCCGCAACTACCGGCAGTACGAATACGACATGGTGGCCCCGCACGTCGGCCGGTCGCTGCTCGAGGTGGGCTCCGGGCTCGGGCACTTCTCCGAGCAGTTCGCCAAGCGGCTGGACTATCTCGTCGTCAGTGACAACGACCCCTTCTGCGTCGGCGAACTCCGCAAGCGCTATGCCGGCAACGACGACGTCGAGGTGCTCGATCTGGCCCTGCCGGCCGAGATCGAGATCAAGCGCAAGGTCGACACCGTCGTGATGATGAACGTTCTCGAGCACATCAAGGACGACGTCCAGGCGCTCAAGGACCTTGCCTCCATCGTCGAGCCCGGCGGCCGGATCATCATCTGGGTGCCCGGCTACATGCAGCTCTACGGCGACTTCGACCGCAAGGTCGGGCACGTCACCCGCTACACCCCCAAGACCCTCGGAGAGTCGGTCCAGGCCGCCGGGCTCGAGGCCGAGGTGCTCAAGCCGATCAACTTCCTCGGCGGCATCGCCTGGTGGATCGCCGTCCGCCGTGGTGGAGCGGGATATCCCGACCCCCGGCTGGTCAAGATCTATGACCGTACGGTCGTCCCGACCACGCGGGCGATCGAGCGGCTGATCAAGCCGCCGTTCGGCCAGACCGTCTTGTGCGTCGCCCGGGTGCCGGCTTAGGCCAGGTCCCGCTCTGAGACCGGAGGCCGGCCAAAGCCGGAGGCTCCCAGGCCTCGCTGAGCCATGGCCGGGCAAAGATAGGTAGCCACATCGGGGATCGCCCCCATGCGCACGGCCGTACGCTTCCGGATACTCCCCAGTGTGACCACATGGGTCGCGGGCCGGCAATCGTGCCGAGGAGCACCCGTATGCTTCCTCCATTCCGCAGCCGATGCCCGTCGCCGCAGACCCATGCGGCCGACCGGTTCGGTGGTGGGAGCGAGGGAGGGCGAGGTTTCCGCCACCGGCTCCCGATCCTTTGACGTCATGACCCCGGGTGGCGCTGTCGCGGGGCCCCGCGGCGCCGCCCGGGCCGGGACGGGCCGGGAGCTCAGCGGAGCTACATCCGCTGCGGCGTGCCGACGCCGAGGAGGTCGAGCGCCCGCACCAGGGTGTTGAGGGTCAGGGAGCACAGCGCGAGCCTCGACGCCCGCACCTCCGGCTCCACACCCTCCTTGATCACGGGACAGGCCTCGTAGAACGTGGTGAAGGCCGAGGCCAGCTCGAAGATGTACGTGCACAGCCGGTGCGGCTCCGCCGTCTCGCCGGCGAGCTGGACGGCCGCGCCGAATCCGAGCAGCCGGAGGGCCAGTGCGCGCTCGGCGGCCGTCCCGGTGAGGATCGGCCCTGAGGCGTCCTGCGGATCGACGCCGCCCTTCCGGAAGATCGACCGGATCCGGGCTGTGGCGTACTGCAGATAGGGGCCGGTGTTGCCCTTGAACGGGACCATCCGGTCGAAGTCGAAGATGTATTCGCTGTCCAGGGCCACGGACAGGTCGGCGTACTTCACCGCCCCGATGCCGATGGTCTCGATGATCTCCCGCCGGGTCTCCTCGTCGAACGGCTCATCGTGTTCGATCTTCTCGAACTCCTGGCCGGCCCGCTCGACGGCCTCGTCCAGGAGCGCACTGAGCTTGATCGTGCCACCCGCGCGGGTCCGCAGGATCTTGCCGTCCGTGCCGAGCACGTTGCCGATCTGGGCGTGTTCGAGCCGTACGTCCTCCGGCACCCATCCGGCCATGCGGGCCACGGCGAAGGCCATCTGGAAGTGCAGAGCCTGCGCCGCACCGACCACGTAGACGACCCGGTCGACCTTGAGCTCGTCCACCCGGTGGCGAATGGTGGCGAGGTCGGTCGTCGAGTAGTTGTAGCCGCCGTCCCGCTTACGGATGATCACCGGTAGCGGTTCGCCCTCACGGCCGGTGAACCCGGGCGGGAACGCGCACAGGGCACCGTCGCTGATCACGGCGATGCCCTGCCGCTCCAGCTCCGCCGCGGTGGGGGCCAGCATGTCGTTGTAGAAGCTCTCGCCACGGATGTCCTCGTCCGTGAGGCTGACGCCGAGCCGGCCGTAGATCCGGTGGAGGTATTCCTTGGACAGGTCGACGACCTTGTGCCAGTGCCGCAGCGTGCCGGCGTCGCCGCCCTGGAGCTTGACCACGCGCTCCCTCGCCCGGTCGGCGAAGGCCTCGTCGGTGTCGAACTTGACCCGGGCCGCCTGGTAGAAGGTGTTGGGGTCCGTCTCCAGCAGTCTGGCCTCGGGTGACTCCTCACCCACATCCAGCAGATGCTCGATCAGCATGCCGAACGGCGTGCCCCAGTCGCCCAGGTGGTTGTCCCGGACGACCGTGTGGCCGAGGAACTCCAGGATCCGCGCGATCGCGTCGCCGACGATCGTGGTCCGCAGGTGCGCGACGTGCATCTCCTTGGCCACGTTGGGCGAGGAGTATTCGACGACCACCTGCTGGGGCTCGTCGGTCTCCGGCACGGCCAGCCGCTCGTCGCCGTGCATGGCCTGGGCCTGCTGCGCGATCCACGCGTCGGTGAGCGTCAGGTTGATGAAGCCCGGTCCGCTGACCTCCAACCCCGTGCACACGTCGCCGACCTCGAGGTTGGCCACGATCTCGTTCGCCACGTCTCGCGGCTTTCGCCCCAGCTTCTTGGCCAGCGGCAGGGCCACGTTGGCCTGGAAGTCGGCGAACTGCGACGGCCGGATGACCGGGTCGGTGTCCGCGTGGTCCGGTCCGAAGGCGGCGGTGATCGCGGCCTGGACCCGGGCGGCGAGAACGAATTGTGGATCGGGCATGTTCCAAGGTTATCGGCGCGGCCGTGTGAACTGGTGAAGATAAAGTCCTCCCCGGCACCCGGCCGCCATGATCTTGCGGGTGTCCGCACGAACAACCGCAAGATCACGGCTATGAAGGCGATCCGCGAGCGGGCGCGCGGGGTCTGGACTGACGAGTGAGCGAGTGCGAGGAACGAGCGCTCGGGAGCGAGGAAGACCCCGCGTAAACGCGCCCGCGAGCCGCCGCGCGGCAGCGCGGCCATGGGGTACAGGCCCGCGAGCCGCCGCGCGGAGCGCGGCCATGGGTACAGTCACTCCGCTTCGGGGACGACGTCTTCCTTTTCGGAGGCCGGGTGGTCGCGATCACCGTGCCATCGGCCGAAGCGGGAGGTGCGTGCCGCGGACACCTGTTCGCGGATCCGCTCGACGATGTCTCCGGCCACGAGATCGTGGGCGAGCACACAGGCCGAGGTGATGGCCCGCGCGTCCGAGGCGCCGTGAGCGATCACCACGGTGCCGTTGAGTCCCAGCAGCACCCCGCCGCCGTAGGTCCCCGGGTCGAGCCGCTCCCGTAGCTCCCGCAGCGGGCGGCGCTGCATCAGCGCGCCCGCTTTGGCGCGCCGGCTCGAGGCGATCGCCGCCTGCACCTCGCCGAAGGCCAGCTTCACGGCGCCTTCCATGGTCTTGAGGGCCACGTTGCCGGTGAAGCCGTCCGTGACGACCACGTCGACCTTGCCTTCGAGCAGATCGTCGCCCTCGATGTTGCCGGCGAAATCGATGCCCGGATGCCCCGCACTGAGGAGCTCGTGTGCCCGCCGGGCCAGTTTGTTGCCCTTGCCCGGCTCGGCGCCGATCGTCAGCAGACCGACGCGCGGACGCTCCACTCCGAGCCGTACCTGCGCGAAGGCCGTGCCCAGGGCGGCGTACTGCACCAGCGTCTCGGGTTTCACGTCGGCGGTCGCGCCGGCGTCGAGCAGCACCGTCGGGCGCGGGTGGGTCGGGAGCGTGACGGCGATGGCGGGGCGCATCACCCCGTGCTGCCCCTTCAACCGCAACCGGGAGGTCGCGACGACACCGGCCGTCGTTCCCGCCGACACCAGGGCCGAGGCCTTGTTCTGACGGATGAGCCGGCAGGCGATGGCCACCGAGGAGCGGGGCGTGCGCCAGCTCGCCAGCGCGCCCTCGTCCATGGCGAGAGCCTCGTCGGTGTGCGCGATCTGGACCTCCCCGCCCACCCCGAGCCGATCGAGTTCCCTCCTGATCCGCGGCGCCTGGCCGACCAGGATCAGCCGCAGGCCGTGTTCGTGTACGGCCGCCGCGGCCCCCTGGATGATCTCCTCTGGGGCGTGGTCTCCGCCCATCGTGTCCACGGCGACCGGCCCGGGCGGTGCGGCGCTGCCGGGCATGCGGTGCTCCTGGATCAGGAAGGGAAGGGTGTCAGCGCCGATCGTGCGCCTCAAATCATGGTAGGGCCACCAGCCTTTCCCCTGATCACCGGTTCTGACCCTCGGTGATCAGTCCTTCCCGCGGCGGCAGTCCCTACCGAGGCAGTGGGCGTTCTGCACGAGGGGCCGGCCGTTGAGGAGGATGGTGTAGTACTCCTCCTTGACCCTGTCCTCCGCGGCCCCGATGACCTGGACCCGCTTGGCGTCCGTGGTCGACCCGAGGCAGCTCACCCGCATGCGCCGCTTGGTGAAGCCGGGCATGTCCTGACAGGTCAGCGGCTTGACGAGATAGTGTCCACGCGAGCGCAGCTCATCACTCGCGGTCATCGGCGTGGCGATGAGCAGGGCCGTCTGCGTCTTGTGCCGGAGCTCTTTGCCGCCGAAGATCGTCAGCAGCCCGAAGACGGCCGCGCAGATGGCTCCGAGGCCGATCGAGGTGACGACGGCGGCGGCGACGGGAATCTTCACAGTGTCAAGCGTCGCGCCTCGCGGAGCGGCACGCCCGGCGTGCCGGGCGGGTTTTCCCCCGAATTGACCTCAGCTCGCCGGGCCCTTGCCGCAACCCAGGCCGAGACAGGCCTTACGCAGCACCTCGCGCCCCGCCACGGTCACCACGAACTCCTGGCGGGGGTTCGGCGTGTCCGCGTCGCGGGCGATCCCCCGTACCCGGATCGGCTCCCCCCGAACGGTACGGCCGGTGCAGTGGACCCGTACGACCGAGGGCGTGTTGTCCCGCGGCAGCGTGCAGGCGATCGTGCCGCGCACGGGATGGCCGGCCCGGCCGAGTTCGGTCCTGGCGCCGGTGGCGGTGGCGGTGCCGAACGCCTTCTCGGAGATGTCCCGCATCGCGCCGCAGCCGCAGAGGCCGAGGATCATCAGTACGGTCAGGAGCATGGTCCTCACACGGCCCCCTGCGTCCTCTGGGCCTCGGCCTGGCCGACGGCGTCCGCGACCGCGTCCGGCCGGTCGAGCTGGACCATGTGCGGGCACTGGGGAAGCCGCACCTGCCGGCCGTACGGGCTCATCGCGGCGAGCCGCGCATGGCACGCCGACCAGCGACGTGCCTCCTCCTGAGCGGGCAGGTCGCCGAGCGCGGTGAGCACGACGAGGGGGACCGCGGGAAGGCGCCGGTGCTCACGCAGAGCCGCCAGGTCCGCCGCCATCTCCCCGTAGGCGACGTACTCGGCGAGCACGGTGCCGAGCACCTGCCCGCGCCCGTAGACCGACCGTACGACGGAACCGGGCACGACCTGGCCACGGCGGCTGATGCCGCCCAGGACCCGGCGGTAGGCCCAGGGGCCGAGGAGCCGCGACAGGCCGGTGATCTGCGCCAGCGTTCCGGCGGCCCGGGCCAGGGGGACGAGCACGGCCGGCAGCCGGACGCCGGGCTTCTGGTCTCGCTCACAGCTCGGGTCCACCAGGACGAGGCCGGCCACCAGGTCGGGGCGGGTCCGGGCCAGCGCCTCCGCGTGGAAGGCGGCCACGGAGTGAGCCACCACGGTCACGGGCGCGCCCGCCCACTCGGCCAGCGCGGCGAGCAGGCCGGCCTCCGCGCGCAGGTTCGGGGGCCTGTGCCCGACCGGGCTCGCTCCGAGCCCGGGCCGATCGAACACGATGACCCGGTGCCGCCCGGCCAGCAGGTCCACGACCCGTTCCCAGTCGAACCAGGCACCGCCGAGCCCGGTGCTCAGCAGCAGCGGCGGGCCGTCCTTGCGGCCGGTCTCGACCACGTGGACGCGCTCGCCGTCGACCTCGATCAACTCACCGACTCGGCTCATGGCTTCGCTCCGCTCGGCGGTATGGGCTGTTGTGCCCGGACCTCGGCCGGTTCGGGCGGCTCGTACGGCTGCGCCGGGCGAGAGGGCGCCTCGGGCGCGCCGGCCGGGATCGTCGCGCCTCGTCCACGGTCGCGGCGGTCCGCGTACAGCGCCCAGGCGATGGTCAACAGGCTGAGAGACAGGACGATGATCTGGATGCGCTGCGCCAGTCCCAGCCAGGCACCGGCCACCATGAGGCAGAGCGTGGTCAGCGCGGAGACGACCTCCGCGATGGCGAGCGCCCATCCCCATCGGGCGAGAGCGGGCCACCAGCCATAACGGCGGGCGGCGATGGACAGCGCGAACAGCGCGATGATGGCGCAGGCGATCACTGAGCCGCTGGTCACGGCGTGGAACTGGTGGGAGAAGGAGACGTGGTCGGCGCGCTCCCGCAGGGCACAGGTGGTGTCGAGGCTCGGCGCACAGTCGAGCGGGAAGGTGGCGTCCCCCAGCACCGAGATCCCGAACAGGAGCAGGAACGTCCATCCGGCCGATGCCCATGGCCTGCGGCGCAGGGTCACCAGGGCGGTGACCGAGACGATGATGGTGAGCCAGCCGGTGATGTAGTCGCCGGCGTTGTAGGCCCAGTGGAACGGCTGGTCGACGGCCGAGAGCTCGCTGGCGTAGCCGTCGATGACGTCGAGGTCCGGACTGAGCAGGGACTCCAGCAGGAACGAGGAGTAGGAGATCCCGGCGATGGCCGCCATGACGGCGGCGAACGGGGGCACGACCCCGGGCCCGGCCCTACGTCCCCCGGAGCTCACCGCCGCCTCCCTCCGCATGTTTCAGACCACATGCCGGGACTCAGGATATGTACGGCGGACCGCAGGTGATCCGCGCACCCCCGCGGGGGACTCGAGAACCATGGGTTGTGCGACATTCCGCCCGTGTGGTGGTATTCGGACAGTCGGGACGAAACTTCGCGCGGCGAACGGACATTGTCCCGACGAGAACTCTACGGTGCGCCTCAGGAGGGGCGCCGGGATGCGGCTCCGCAGTGGCGTCGCTGAGATTCGGTACGGGTACCTACTCGGTGAAAACAGGGCGGAAACGGTATCAATGGGAGCGGGAATGCGCAGCTCGCTTCGGTGCCGGACCTGCGCCGGACCTGCGACGGAGCCCGTGTGGTGAGGAGGCCACGACCGACCCGCGAAGCCTCGGGGTCATGCCCAGATGATGACCGTGCGTCATTTGACCTGCTCGTACCACCGATGGACCTCGGCCAGGGCGATGTCGGCCGACGCACGCTCGAGCCCGCGTTCCACCGATGCAAAGGAGTTATGCCAACGTGACTTTGGTCAATGACGCGGCACCCTCCGCAGTGCGATCCACCGGTCGCAAGTTCCGCGCCTTCACGGTGAAGCACCTGGACGAGCTCACCGCTCGGGCCGGGTTGTCGCCGGACCAGCGCTTGGCGACCCGGGCGGTGGCGACAGTCCTGCCGTTCCGGACCAACAGCTACGTCGTCGAGGAGCTGATCGACTGGTCCGCCGCCCCGGACGATCCCATCTACCGGCTCGTCTTCCCGCAGGAGGACATGCTCCCCGCCGGGGACGTGGCCCGCATCGCCGGCCTCCTCCGGGAGGACGCCCCCAAGGCCGAGGTCGACGCGGCCGCGCACGCCGTGCGCGTCAAGCTCAACCCGCATCCCGCCGGGCAGATGCAGCTCAACATCCCGAGCTTCGGCGACGGCACCCTCCCGGGCGTCCAGCACAAATACCCCGAGACCGTGCTCTTCTTTCCCAAGCAGGGACAGACGTGTCACGCGTACTGCACGTACTGCTTCCGCTGGGCACAGTTCGTCGGGGAGCCCAGCCTCAAGATGGCCGGCGACGACGTCGCCCGGCTCCGGAACTACCTGGTGGCCCACCCCGAGGTCACCAGCGTCCTGTTCACCGGCGGCGATCCCATGATCATGGGGGAGTCCGTGCTGCGGCGCTACATCGAGCCGCTGCTCGAGCTCGAGCAGCTCGAGTCCATCCGGATCGGCACCAAGTCACTGGCCTACTGGCCGCAGAAATTCGTCACGGACCCCGACGCCGATGACATGTTGCGCCTGTTCGAGCAGGTCGCGGCGGCGGGGAAGAACCTCGCCTTCATGGCGCACTTCACCCACCCGCGCGAGATGGAGCCCCCGGTCGTCGCCGAAGCGGTGCGCCGGATCCGAGACACCGGCGCGACGATCCGCACCCAGGCGCCGCTGATCCGCTCCATCAACGACGACCCGCGGGTGTGGGAGTCGATGTGGCGGAGCCAGCTCCGGATGGGGATGATCCCCTATTACATGTTCGTGGAGCGCGACACCGGCCCGCAGGACTATTTCGCGGTGCCGCTGGCCCGGGCCTACGAGGTCTTCCGGGACGCGTACAAGAACGTCTCCGGGCTGGCCCGGACGGTGCGCGGCCCGTCGATGTCGGCCACCCCGGGAAAGGTGTGCGTCGACGGTGTCCTGGAGTTGTTCGGGGAGAAGGTCTTCGCGTTGCACTTCATCCAGTGCCGCGACGCCGAGCTGGTGAACCGGCCGTTCTTCGCCAAGTACGATCCGGCGGCCGTGTGGCTGGACGATCTCACACCGGCCTTCGCTGATCGGTTTCCGTTCCAGTAGGCCCCCGCCGGGCGGTAGCCGATGCGAAGCGGCTTCGAAGCGAATCGATAGCGCCGCTGCGCACGCTTGACCAACACGGACCGGCGGCCGTTGCAGCCGGGCGCCGGTCCGCTGTGGGCGTGACGTGCGGGTGCCGGGCCCGGGGGCACCGTGATGACCGGACGGGCCGGGGCCGTCGCCTCGGCGTCACTAGTCCCCGTGGGTGCGCAAACGGGGTTTACCGGGGTCGCGTCGAGGACGCGGCCCCGGGCCTTCCCCCCCAGGGCTCCGGCGGCGTCATGATGGCCCCGTCGCCGTCGATCGGGCGATCACCGAGGTGAACCGATCAGTGGCCGTAGACCGGGACGATGAGTGCCCGGGCCAGAGTGTGCGCCGTGATGTTGAAGCCGACGACGGCCGGGCTGGTGTCGGAGTCGACGCCGAGCTTGTCCACGTCGAGGGCGTGCACGGCGAAGGCGTAGCGGTGCGGCGCCCCGGGAGGCGGTGCGGCCCCGCCGAAGTCCTTGGTGCCGTAGTCGTTGCGGGCCTGCGTGCCCACAGTGGCGTCCGGGGTCCCGGCGCCGGACGGCAGTTCGGTGACGTCCGCGGGGATGTCGAACAGCGACCAGTGCCAGAAGCCGCTCCCCGTCGGAGCGTCCGGGTCGAAACAGGTCACCGCGAAGCTCTTCGTCTCCGCGGGGAAGCCCTCCCAGCTCAGGTGCGGCGAGACGTTGCCGCCCTCGAAGCCCCAGTCGTCGAAGACCTGGGCTTTCGCCATCTGCTGCCCGTCGGTGACGTCGTCGCTGGTCACGGCGAAGGATGGGACCGAGGGCAGGAAGTCATAGGGAAGCGGCGGCCGGCCGGCCATGGCAACTCCTTCGTGGAGACGGATGTGTCTCCATACCTATCAAGCTCTGAATACCCATGAAGCCCCGATCTCCCGGGTGGCGTCCGTTCGGGAGGGAGAGATCACCCTCAGGAGGGACAGATCACCGCGAGCGAGGCCGGGCGTTTGCCGAACACCACCGTCGGAGCGACCGAGCTCGTCTCGCCGTCCGTGGCGATGCGCAGCCGGCCGCCCGGAGCCGAGAGACGCATCGTGTCCGAGCGCCAGGCCGAGTATCCGGGCGTGAGGCGGAGGTGACCGGCCAGGACGGCGGCGACCGCCCGCAGCCGGCCGGCCCCGCCGCTCGCCTCGATCAGGCGGATGTCGAGCTTTCCGCCGGTCAATCGCCCACGCCAGGTGGGAGTGGTGCCGCGGGTCCCGTATTCGCAATTTCCGATGAATGCCAGCCAAACGCGCCGTGTCCGTCCATCGATGACGACCTCGGCGGGCTCGCAGTGGCGCAGTACGCGCGTGGCCGCGACCGCGAGAGCCGGCCATTTCCCGATTCGGCTCTCGAGTCGCTCCCGCCGATCCACCAGTTGGGTATAGGCGCCGAAACCGGCCGTGTTGAGGAAGACGAGGTCTTCATCATCGGGCCGCTCGATCCGGCCGACGTCGACGCGCGCGACGCGGCCCTCGCGATAGGCCGCGAGAGCGTCCTCGACGGTCTCGATACCGAGTGTCCTGGCGAAACGGTTCAGCGTGCCTCCCGGCACGGGCAGGAGCGGCACGTCGTGCTTCAGGGCCGCCCGTGCGCCCGCGTTCATGGTGCCGTCGCCTCCGGCCGCCGCGAGGACGTCGGCCCGCTCGGCGGCCTTGTCGAGGATCGTGCCGACGTCGTCTCCGGGCCCGAGTTCGACGATCTCCGCCGCAGGCAGTCGCCTGCTGATGGCGGCGGCGACCGACGACCCCGGGCCGGCATCCGGATTCACGATGGCGACCACCCCCTGTCCGTCCGCGCTCGTGCGCGCGACGTCCGAGGTCAGGCTCATCCGTACGACATGGGAGATCGGTGGGCGGGTGGGCCAGGCGAGCCGCGTCGCCACCCCGGCCAGGGCGCCGATACCGATGCCGGCCAGCACGTCACCCGGGTAGTGAGCACCGGTATAGATCCGGGAGAACGCCACCGCGCCCGCCAGCCCGGCGATGGGGACCGCGATATACGGGGGAGCCTCCAGTGCCACACCCGTGGCGAAGGCCGTGGCCGAGGCGGAGTGCCCCGACGGGAAGGCGGGCGAGGTGGGAAGGGCCCAGCGCCGGCGGCCCTGGGGGACCAGGTCCACGATCGGACGTTTACGACGGAAGGCGCGCTTGCCGGCCAGGTTGGCCACCGGGCTCGCCACGGCGATCCCGATCGCACCGCGCAGAGCCGCCCGGCGCAGGTGCGGCCTGCGGGTGAGTCCCAGAGCGGTCGCCGTGCCGAACCACAGAAGCGAATTGTTCGCCATGCGGGAGAGCCGGGGCAGTACGGATTCAAGACCGGGCAGGTGAGCCGTGGCGACCGCCTCGAAGGCCTGCCGGTCCAGCTTGTTGAGGCTGGTTCTGAGCGACATGCGGCCTGTTATCCCCGGGGAAGCGGACATGATGCCTCGAAGATCACAGATCAGGCTCTACATGTGGAGGAACGTGCCTGAGGTACCGTCAACTGCAATAGGCTTCGCGATATGAGTCACCCGGAACGGCTCAGCTCCTCGGGTGGCGAGCATGTCGGTGCCATCGCAGCTCCCCCTCCCATGAACGGGAAAAGCGGCGAATCCCTGGCCCAGCTCGCCTCACGGTATGGACTGACGCAGAGCGCGGCGCGCCCCCCGCTGGGGAAATACATTCGTGAAGTTTGGCAACGGCGCATGTTCATCTGGAACTTCGCGTCGTCCAAGAGCATGTCGATGTATACGACATCGCAACTGGGACAGCTGTGGCAGGTGCTGACGCCGCTGCTCAACGCGTGCATCTACTACCTGATCTTCGGTGCTCTCCTCCAGCAGAAGCGCGGGATCAGCGACTACATCCCCTTCCTGGTCACAGGCGTCTTCGTCTTCTCGTTCTCCCAGCGGTCGATGACGGCCGGCGCCAAGTCGATCGGCAACAACCTGTCGCTGATCCGGGCCCTGCACTTCCCGCGGGCGTCGCTGCCGTTCGCCTACGTGATCGTGGAGTTGCAGCACCTGCTGGTCGCGATGGGCGTGCTGGTCGTCATCGTGCTCGGCTTCGGTGAGCTCCCCACCTGGCACTGGATCCTGATCGTCCCGGCCCTGGCCCTCCAGCTGATCTTCAACGTCGGGGCCAGCCTGTTCATCGCCCGGTTGGGCGCGTTCGTCCGCGACATCCAGCAGTTGCTCCCCTTCATCCTGCGGACCTGGTTCTACTTCTCCGGCATCTTCTTCGGCATGTGGGTGCTCGCCGCCAAGGCGCCGACCTGGGCCATGAAGATCCTGGAGCTCAACCCGGGCTCGGTCTACGTCGAGCTGGCCCGTCGCAGTCTCCTGGCCTCCTACCGTGACGACCTGACGGCCAAGCAGGCCGAGTTCCTCAAGCTGTGCGAGGCCGGCGGGCCGAAGGCGTCCGGTTATTGCGCCCAGCACGCCGAGCTGGTCACCATGAACCAGACCGTATGGATTTATGCCATCGGCTGGGCGGTCTTCGCGTTCATGGGTGGCTTCTACTACTTCTACCGCGCGGAGGAGAGGTACGGCCGTGGCTGATGCCGTGAAGGAGAAGGCTTCCGTGTCCGACTCCTCGTCCCAGAACCCCGATCCCAAGAAGCCGCAGGAGATCGTGCAGCCCGAGGTGGTGATCGACCCGACCCGGGACCCGATCGTCATCGTCGACGGCCTGCACATCCTCTACCGCGTCTACGGCGCGGGCGGCGACAAGGGCTCGGCCGCGACCGCCCTCATGCGGGTCGTCCGCCGCCAGAACCGGCCGCAGACGAAGGAGATCCACGCCGTCCGCGGGGTGTCCTTCATCGCCTACCGAGGCGACGCGATCGGCATCATCGGCACCAACGGCTCCGGCAAGTCGACACTGCTCAAGGCGATCGCCGGTCTGCTGCCACCGCACAGCGGGGGCGTCTACACCGACGGCCAGCCCTCTCTGCTGGGCGTCAGCGCCGCGCTGATGCGCGAGCTGACCGGTGAACGCAACATCGTCCTGGGCTGCCTGGCGATGGGGCTCACCCCGCAGGAGACGCGGGAGAAGTACGACGAGATCGTCAAGTTCGCCGACCTCAAGCCCGGGTTCATCCAGTACCCGATGCGGACCTACTCCTCCGGTATGGGCGCTCGGCTGCGCTTCGCGATCGCGGCGGCCCGTACGCACGACGTCCTGCTCATCGACGAGGCCCTCGCCACGGGTGACGCCAAGTTCAAGCGCCGGAGCAAGGCCAAGATCGAAGAACTCCGTAAGGACGCCGGTGCGGTCTTCCTGGTCGCGCACAACCTCGACGTCATCGAGGAGACCTGCAACCGGGTCATCTGGCTGGACGACGGCCAGATCCGGATGGACGGATCGCCGAAGGCCGTGATCTCGGCCTACACCGAGGCCACCAGCAAGTAAAGACGCTTCCGTGTGAGACGGAGGTGGCGGGGTACAGCCCCTCTCTGAAACCGAATGAGAGGGGCTGCGATGGCCACCGGCGTGACGCCGAGCGACCTCGGCGACGAGGACCTGATGCGTGAGCTGGAGCACCTGTACGACACTCGGCTCGACGCCTTGCGCCACGCGGCCGATCAGGCGCTCGCCGAGCACACCCGGCGGATGGCCGAGTTCGAGGCCGAATACCTCCGCCGCAGGCCCGAGCGCGAGATCGATCCCGAGCGGCTGAGGGCGGGCGCCAGGCAGAGGTGACCTCACGTCCGGCCCGGACCCACGAGGCCACGGCCGGAGCCCGAGATCCCGGGCGGCACTGGCTTCGGAGGCCACGCCGCCGTAACGTCGAGGCATGACCCTGACCGAGGGCACTCACCGGTTCGGACCCGAGTCCGGCCGCCTGCTGGTGCGGACCTCCCGTACCGGCCTGGGACGCAGGGCCGGGCACGATCTCACGATCGAGGCCACCCGGTGGGAGGCGACCGCGGAGGTCGTCCCGGGCGACCCGGCCGCCTCGTCGGTCACGTTGACCCTGGACCCGGAGTCCCTGGAGGTACGGGAGGGCTCCGGTGGGGTCATGCCCTTGACCGGCGGTGACCGCGCCGACATCGAGAAGAACATCCGGCAGAAGGTGCTCGACACGGCCCGCCATCCTGAGATCACCTTCCGGTCCACCGGGGTCAGTGGCACGCCGGAGGACCTCGCCATCGAGGGCGATCTGACGATCATGGGCCGGAGCCGGCCCGTCACCGTACGGGCGGCTCTGGAGGGCGGCCGGATCCACGGTGGGGCGACCTTCGCGCAGAGCCGGTGGGGGATCAAACCGTTCTCGGCCCTTTTCGGCACGCTCAGGCTGGCCGACGAGGTCGAGATCGCCTTTGACCTCGGCCTCTAGCCCGGATTCGTTCCGGACGCGGTGATCTGCCGTGCCGTTACTCGCGAGTTGCCTATGTGGGCACGCCGACCGAGTACCCTCTCGTGGGTGAGTCGGGAAGGCGTGACACCTCAGAGCGAAGATTTCTCCGCGTGGTACAACGAGCTGGTCCTGCGTGCACAGCTCGTGGACCGCGGGCCGGTGCGGGGAACCATGGTCATCCGGCCGTACGGCTACCGGATCTGGGAGCTGATCCAGGCGGATCTGGATGGACGGATCAAAGAGGCCGGGCATGACAACGCCTGCTTCCCGATGTTGATCCCGGAGTCCTATCTCAAGCGCGAGGCCGAGCACGTCGAGGGCTTCTCGCCGGAGCTCGCCGTGGTGACGGTGGCCGGTGGCAAGGAGCTCGAGGAGCCTCTGGTCGTACGGCCGACCTCCGAGACGGTCATCGGCGAGTACATGGCCAAGTGGATCGACTCCTACCGTGACCTTCCGTTGCTGCTCAACCAGTGGGCCAACGTCGTCCGCTGGGAGATGCGCCCCCGGATGTTCCTTCGCACCACGGAGTTCCTGTGGCAGGAGGGGCACACGGCGCACGCGGACGAGGCCGACGCGATGCGCGAGACGATGTGGGCGCTCGACGCCTACACGGCGGTGGCCCGCGACCTCGCCGCCATCCCCGTGGTCGCCGGGGAGAAGACGCCGGGTGAGCGGTTCGCCGGTGCGGTGCGGACCTACACCATCGAGGGCATGATGCGTGACGGCCGGGCCCTGCAGTCCGCCACCTCCCACTATCTCGGCACCAACTTCGCCAAGGCCTTCGAGATCCAGTACCAGGACGAGGCCGGGCGGCTGGCCCTCACCCACACGACGTCCTGGGGCATGAGCACCCGGATGATCGGTGGCGTCGTCATGGCCCATGGTGACGACAAGGGCCTGGTCCTGCCACCCCGGCTGGCGCCGTACCAGGTGGTCATCGTCCCGATCGGCCGCGGAGAGCTGGCGGAGCGCACCGGCGCGGCCGCGCGGGAACTCGGCGCCGAGCTCAAGCGTGCCGGCATCCGTGTGCACGTCGACGACAATCGCCCGCAGCTGTCCCCGGGCTTCAAGTTCAACGACTGGGAGATGCGCGGCGTCCCGATCCGGCTCGAGCTCGGACCGCGGGACCTCGAGGCCGGCGCGGCCACGATGGCCCGGCGGTTGCCGACCGTGGAGGGGCAGGGCAAGGAGCCGCTCCCGCTCGACCAGGCCGCCGCGCGGCTGCCGGGCATCCTGGAGGACTTCCAGGAGTTCCTGCTGAGGCGTGCCGAGGCCTTCCGTGAGGAGCACACCACCACGGTCGACACCTGGGACGCGTTCACCGATCAGGTGGGCGGAGGGTGGGCCCGTGCGTTCCACTGTGGCCGCGCCGAGTGCGAGGACGAGATCAAGGCGGACACGGCGGCCACGCCGCGCTGCATTCCGCTGGAGGCCCCCGCGGAGGCCGGCGAGTGCGTGAAGTGCGGCCGCCCGAGTGTCTACGGCAAGCGTGTGCTCTTCGGCAAGAGCTACTGAGGCCGATGCCGGGCGGGGCCTGAGGTCCCGCCCGGCTCGGCGCCGTTCAGGCTTTGCGGCGGCGTTCCAGCTGTTCCTTGTGCCGGCTCAGCAGGGCCTGGCCGAACCACATCCAGGTGCAGAGGATCGCGACCGCCACGGCGGACACCGCGGCGCTCGATGAGGACACCAGGGTGTGCATGACCAGAGCGGTCGCGCTGGTCATCGAGATGGCGAGCGCGACCGCTCCCCAGATGCCGAACTTATTGGCACGTTCGATCAGCACCGTCTTGTGCCCGTACCGGAACAGGATCCGGTGCTGAGTCACCGGGGCGATGAAGCAGATCGATGCCACCGCGGCGCCGAACAGTGCCACATTGAAGAGGTTGCGCCCCCCTTGCCCCACCCGGGCGAACCCGGGCGCGAACGGGACGGTCAGCAGGAATCCGAAGAGGACCTGCACGCCGGTGACCGCGACCCGGAACTCCTGGAGCAGCTCCAGGAGTTCGCGGTCGACCCGCTCCTTCTCGGTTTCGCGGTAAGGGCCCCGATCTCCCACATGCTCCCGGCGGAAGCGGTCCACAGGAGCCCACTACTGCATCTCGGATGCCATCTCGAGGCGCCTTCTGCGTTCGATCGCGTGTTCGTAGACCTGGACGGTCTCGCCAGCGACCCGTTCCCACGAGTAACGGGACCGAGCGCGGTCCGCGGCCGCGATGCCGAGGGCGTTGAGCTGCGTGGCATCGCCGAGCAGGGCCCGGATCCGCCTGGCGATCTCCACCGGCCTGTGCACGGGGACATGGATGCCGGTGACGTTGTCGATGACGCTGTCGGCGTTCCCGCCCACATTCGCCGCCACGACCGGTACGCCGCAGGCCATCGCCTCGATCGGCACCCTGCCGAACGGCTTGTACCGGGGGAGTGTCAGCACGAGGTCAGCGGAGCGCAGCAGCTTGGGGACGTTCTTGTGCGCGACCTGGCCGAGGAAGGTGACCCGGTCCGCCACCCCCGCCTCCTTGGCGACCACGTGAAGGCGGTGGACCGCGTCGTCGGTCTCCAGTTCCTCCTTCGGGGGGCCTCCGGCGATGACGAGCTCGGTGTCGGGGATCCGGGCCAGCGCCTCGATGGTGGTGCTGACCCCATTGCGTTCGGCGAGCCGGGACAGGACGAGGAGCCGCGGGGCCTCACCTCGGGGGCAGGCCTGCCCCTGCGGTGAAAACCGCTCGATGTCCACGCCGGACGGCACGACGTTGATGCGGGGGCGTGGCACGGACATGCGGAGGAGCTCCGCGGCCTCGTCCGCGCAGGTGGCTATCACCGCGTCGGCCGTGCGGCCGATGACCTTCTCCAGGCGGATCCGCTGGACATGGCCGGGGTCCTTGACCCCCCGGGACCGGATCTGATCCAGTCCGAGGGCGTGGTAGGTCTGCACCACCGGGAGGTCGAGAGCATTGGCACCGGCCAGGGCCGCGAGGCCGCTGGTCCAGGAGAACGCGTGCACGACGTCGGGACGTGTGGCCGCCCAGCGCTGGGCCAGGTAGCGGCCGAAATCGGGGACATGGGGCAGCGGATCCTCGATCGGACGGGCCGGTCCTGCGGGTACGTGCTCGACCGTGACGCCCGTCGCCAATCGGACCTTGTCCGCCGCCGCCGGGTCGTCGCGCCGGATGTAGACGGTGACGTGATGACCTTCACGGCCGAGTTGACGGGCCAGCTCTGCGACATGGACGCTCTGCCCGAACCCGTCCGGGGCGAGTGGGTTGGCGAGCAAAGAGATCATCGCAATCTTCATGGGGGTAACCTCGCGAAGAGTCATTGGAAATGTGCCCCCAGTACGGCATTCCAGGGGTAACGGAAGCCGCCGACCTCAACGGGTGGCGTCGCGAAGCCGGCGATGTTGATCGGCTGTTATGGGGCGCTGCGTGCGCGCGGCGACCGCCGGCCTACAGGCCGAAAGGGTCGCGCCGATGCCTCACACACACAACTCCCAGATCATGGACAGGACACACCTGTCCCATGGGGTTGTGCCTGCTTCTTAGGCACCTAACCTGAGTATGTGGCCAGAAGCCCAGACGGTCAAACGAATCCGACAAATGGGCTGCAAATGTGCCGTTGAGCTGAGGATGTGCTCAGATGAACGCCTGGGGAAGGACCCGGATCGCCAGGATGGAGACGTCGTCTCGGAAGTCTCCCCGGCCGAAGTCCAGCAGGACCCGCTGAACCGCCGCCAGCATCTCCTCGACGGGACGGGCGCTGTAGGTCGCCAGGACCTCGATGAGCCGCTCCTCGCCGAAACGTTCACCGCTGGGATCGCAGGTGTCCACCACCCCGTCCGAATGCAGGAACAGGGTGTCGCCCTCCCCGAGCTCGAGCGGCTCGATTCCCGGTTCGAAGTCGTCGAAGACGCCGAGTGGCGCGCCGCCGCAGGCGGCGGTCCGGACGACACCGTCCGGCCGGACCACGATGGCGGGAGGGTGCCCGGCGAGGGCAAGGGTGAACGCCGGCCCGGTGTCCCTCTGCTCGAGGTAGACGAGGAGAGCGGTCACGAACCGGTCCTCGGAGAGGAGAGCCTGATTGATCATGGCGAGCACGTCGGCGGGCTCCTTGTGGAACCGGGCCAAGAGCCTGATCCCGTGCCGGGCGGTCGCGGTGACGGCGGCCGCCTCCTCACCCTTGCCGCAGACGTCCCCGATCACGAAGCCCCAGCCGGCCGGGGTCTCGAACGCGTCATAGAAGTCTCCGCCGACCTCTGTTCCCCGGGCCGCCGCGGCGTAATGGGAGACCAGCTTGAGCCCGGGGACGGCGGGCAGTTCACGCGGGAGCAGGCTGGCCTGCAGTGTCTCCGCCACCTCGGCCCGGCGCTGGTACATCCGGGCCGCGCGGATCACCAGTGCGAGATGGCGTCCGAGCCGCTGTACGAGGCCGAGGTCGAGCAGGTCGAAGGGCCCGTTCTCACCGCTCGAGGCCAGCGTGATGGCACCGAGGCTGTGCTCCCCGTCCTCGATCGGCACGCTGAGCACGGAGGTGGCGCCCATCATCCCGCACGCCGACGCGCCGTCCGCCGCGGTGCCGAGCATCTCGAGATCCTCGATATGAGCGTGCACGGCCGGCTCGAGAGTCGTGTGCACGGTGTGGGGAAGTGTGCCCGGCACCGGTTCCACGGCCTCCAGCGCCTGCGTGATCTCGTTGCAGCGGTCCTCCTCCGGACCGAACACCAGCTGCCGTCGGAGCTCGCCCTGGTGGACGAGGTCGACGATGACCCAGTCGGCCAGTTCGGTGACGAGCAGCCGGGCGAAGCGCCGGGTGGTCACCGCCTCGTTGAAGAGGGGCTCCCGGAGCAGGAGCTCGGTCGCGCCCGCGAGCACGTCCATGTGATGCACGATGGCGGCCGCCGCCTCGTTTCCGGCCGTACCGGCCTCCAGCGGCCCGGTCTCGGGTAGCCGGCCGCTGACCGGAGTGACCGCGGCCATGACGAGGGGTTGCGGCTCGCCGCGGATCCATGCCCGGCCAAGGGTCACCACGGCTCGCACCGGAGACTTCTTGCCGAGGAAACGCACTTCGGTCTGCTGACGCTCACCCGTCCGGACGACGGCGGCGAGCTGCGATCGCAGCGCGGCCCGGGTGGACAGGTCGCAGAAGACGGTGAAGGGCTTGCCGGTCGCATAGCCGGGGGAGATGCCGAGGAGTACGGCCGCGTGCCGGTTCACCCGGCGTACGTCGCCGTGGTGGTCCATGAGGAAGAGCGGCACCGGGGCGTCCTGGAAGACGGTGCGCAGGATGCGCCTCTCGGCCTCGGCCTCGGCGGTCCGGCCCGCGGCGGAGGTCTGGTGGGATCCGAACGCGCGGAGTGCCGCCAGCGCGAGATCGAGCTCCACCAGCGCGGCGTCGAGCGTGGTGCGCAGATCCGGTTCGGGCATGGTCGCGGCTTGCCGTAGCTCGCCGATGCGATCCTCCAGGCCCCGGATCTCCCCTATCAAGGCCTCGGGTTCGAGATGATCAGACATTCGGCATCCTCATTACAGCGGACGGGTCTCGGCCCAGAGCTGAATGGTAGCCGCGCCGTCGTCATGAAATACGGAGACGCTCGTTCCCGGCCACGATCCGCTGTGCTATCGCCGTGAGCTTCATATGCCGTGTCTGTGAGATCCGCCGCAGCTCCGCGAAGGCGGCCTCGGCGTCGCATCCCAGCGCGTGCATGAGGATGCCCTTGGCCTGGTCCACGACGGCCCGGCTCTCGACCGCCTGCCGCAGCTGCACGGCGGTGCGGTGCGCGTCTTCGTACTGCCGGCTGTTGGTGACCGCCCAGCCTCCCTGGGCGACGAGCAGTGCCGCCATCGCGAGCTGGCCGGAGTCGAGCGCCCGGGGCATGACGCCGTAGAGAGTGAGCGTCAGAGTGACGGACATCTCCTTGTTCTCGTGCACCGTCGTCGTGAAGCAGCGGACCCCTCGCCGCAGCATGGCGGCGGTGTGCACGGGCCAGCGCAGCTCGGTGAGGGTGTCGGCGCAGCTCACCGGCACGCGGGCCGTCACCACGTCGAAGATCGGGCCATCCCCGCGGTCGAGCTGATCGTCCACGAGGTCGGCGAGATCCGGGTGGCTCGCCGCGGCGAGCCGTGGCTCGGGTCTGGGCCCTTCGCGCCGATCCCGGCCGGAGGCGGGCACGACCCATCGCACGGCCGTCGCTCCGACGCAGCCGACCACCGCGCGTGGCGCGAGCTCGGTCACCCTTCGCAGGGTGCCGACCTCGGAGGAGTTTTCGACCACCCCCAGCCGGGCGATCTCGATGGCGAGTTCGTTGGTGATGACGGGCGGGGCATCGGCGGGCACGTCTCTCACGCTATCCCCGGCGGATGCGTTCACCGACTCTCGAAAACCGCTTTCCTCCACTATGCGCCCTCTTTACCTGTGGAGCGGGCCCCGCTGTCCTTCCGGGGCGGTGTTCCCCTCGTCTTGGCCGGGTCACCGGACGGGACGGCGTGGCGGTCTCGTCGGAGCGATGTCATCACCCGCCGCACCCGCCGTGTCATCGTCCGGTCGCCTGCCTTGCGCGCCTTACCCGTAAAGGAGGGTCCTACTCCGCCCGGTGGCCTCCCGCTGTGCCGGTGCGGACGATGCGGGCGGTGCCGTGGACGACCGGGGTGGCGGGTGCCGCCGGGGGCACCGCGGGAGGGAGCGCGGCGGGCGCCACCGGCGCCGCGTAAGGGATCGGTGCGGCCGGTGGTGCCCTGCGGGCCGCTCGTGACCGGCGTGATCCGTTCAAGGCGGGCGGGCGGCGATGATCCGGTGAGCGCAACGACGCCCTCAGGGATAGATAGGATCGAGCGCACCCCGGGCTTGCACCCGATCTGTCCGCGAATCCGCATGCTTCGGCGCCGTGACGCGCCGCGGCGGTGAGGGGGCCGCGGCCTGACCGGAATGCGGTCTGCGGGCCCTCGGGCGGAACCGGACTTCCGCCGGTTCGATCACGGGAGGTGGGGGACGATGACGTGCGACATCGTCGCGCTGGTGCGCAACCGGCCGGACGTCCGCACCGTGATCGATGGCATGCTCGCCTTCGGCCAGCAGTTCCGGCCGTGTGAACTCGACGGGGGCGTCACACAGCTGTACGACCCGTCCGGCCGGCTGATCGTCTCCATCGAGGTGCCGGTGCTGGTCAACGTCCCCGGGGAGATCGAGCGGATGCTCGGTCCCGAGCTGGCGGGCCGTTACAACGCGCCGATCTGGTGGGTGGACGTACGGGCCAGCGCCGACGTGCCGGACGCGACCCGTATGGCGCGCCGGTTCGCCGACGATCTCGTCCATTGGCAGGGCGGGCTGGTCTGGGACGCGGAGGCGGGTTCATGACGCAGGCTCCGCACCCGGCGGTGGACGCCATCACCCCGAAGGCCATGGTCGTCCTCCAGGACCGGCCCGTGGTGGCGTTCAACCAGTGGCTGACGGACGCGCTGCGGGTGTGCGGCATGTCCGGCCGGGCGCTGCAGATCGTCACGCCCGTGACGTCGCGGTTGTCGCTCCCGCTGCGGCTCGTCCTCACCGGACCGGGTTCCTGCTGGGTCGTCCGTGACGGCGACGCCTACTACGACGGCCTGTCCGGGCGGCCTCTGCGCTGGGACGGCATGGCCTTCGCCCCCGTCCCGGAGGCACGTGACTATGCCGCCGGCTACAAGTCGCCTCCGGCCGAACCGGTCGGGTCCCAGCTGACCCTCACCCTGCGCGTACGGCACGGCCAGGAGGAACTGCTGGGTGGCGTGGTGGGGCATCTGTGCCAGTCCCTCGTCGGCCGGGCCCCGGCCGGCTGGGGCACTGCGGAGCCCGCCGCGAACCTCTGGAATCTCGACGAGATGACCCGCCTGTTCCGGCACCGCGCGCCGCGGGCCACATGGCTGGCGGTGGTCGGCGGAGGAACGGCGCCGAGAGGGCGTGAGCCGCAGGCTGAGCAGGTGGGAGACGGCGCGGCGGAGCCGGCCGCCCCCAGCCGGACCGTGATCGCGACGATGCTGTTCTCCGCGATCCAGGGGGGCGTGGAGGAGTCGGTCACGCTGGCCGTGGGATTCCCGGCCGGAGACGCTCCGCCGGTCTCGGCCCTGCCCACGCTGATCGGCGCGGTCGCCGGGGAGCACCGCCTGACCTCACTGTTCGCACAGCTGAGCCCCGGGCGGGCCGATCTCACGACAGAGCCGCGGTGGACGGGTGCGCCGGCCCCGATCGGCATGGCCGTCGGCGCGGAGATGGGTGTGGGAACGGGTCCGGCGGGGGTTTCCGGCCGGCAGATCGGGGACTCACGATCACCGGGTCTGTGGTTCGATCTCGGTGACGGCCGATCCCCTGAGGGCTGGCAGCGCTATGAGCAGCTCATGCACCACCTGCGCGGGCCGGGCTAGAAGCCGCCCTGCGGCCTCCGGCCACGTCCTCGCTAGGCGGCGAGGACGTGCTGGTGGTGACCCAGGAGCTCCCGGAGCTGCTTGCGGCCACGGTGGAGGCGGGACATCACCGTGCCGATGGGCGACCCCATCATCGCGGCGATCTCCTTGTAGGCGTAGCCCTCGATGTCGGCGAGGACGACCGCCTGACGGAACTCCTTCGGCAGGGACCGCAGTGCCCTGAGGATGTCGGTGTCCGGCATCCGGTCAAGGGCCTCCTTCTCGGCGGAACGCAGGCCGAGGCTGTGGGACTCGGTCTGCGTGAGCTGCCATGCCTCGATCTCCTCGGAGCCGATTCGCTGTGGCTGACGCTGCTTCTTGCGGTAGATGTTGATGAAGTTGTTGGTCAGGATGCGGTTCAGCCAGGCCTTGAGGTTCGTGCCTTCCTGGAACTGGTGGAAGTTCACGTAGGCCTTGGCCAGCGTCTCCTGCACGAGGTCTTCGGCATCGGCGGGGTTGCGGGTCATGCGGATCGCGCTGGCGTACAGCGGGCTGGCCAATGGCAGGACGTCACGCTCGTAGCGCTCGATCTGGTCCCGCTGCGCGGGTCCCTGGCGCGTGGGCATGGCGATAGTGGTCATCATCACTCCGTAACTTGGGGACTGGGCGGACTCTCCGCCCTCGTACGGGGATGGCCTCGGCGATCAGCTCCGGCTGGACCGGGTCACGAGGTGGTGCGCGCACTGAGCCGGCGCACCTCGAAGAGTCATTGTCACATCAAAATAAGACAAAACGGTCAAAAGGTCTAGATGAGTGCGCAACGGGTTGGTGTGCTCCTCCGCCGATCCGCGGGTGCCGGTCGCGCTCTCCCTTACTAAGACGCAAGGATTCGGTCAAAGGATGACAAAAGCGGCTGTGACCTTCGTCACAGCCGCTGTGGTCGTGGAGGCCGGAGCTCAGCCGAGCAGGTGCTTCAGTGCCCGGCCCATGATCACCTCCCGGTCGCCCGGGGACTTCACCTGCTCGAGCCCGAAGCCGAGCATGAGCGAGTCCTCCGTCGCGACCGCCGACACCGAGTCGATCAAGGCCTGGGACCGGATGAACTCACCGGCGTTGCCAGGGCTCCCGGCCGGAGCGCCTTGGACCGACCACGGCCCGGAACCGGACTCGAAGCCCTCGGCGTCGAGCAGCCCACCGGTCGTGGTCACCTTGGTGTCGTCCACGAACAGGCCGGTGCCGCCGCTGCCGGGATCGCTCACATAGGTGATGGACACTTCGACCTTCTTGCCCGCGTAGGCCGACAGGTCGAAGGCGGCCGGCACCCAGCCTCCCGAGCCTCCCGTGAACGAGTTCCAGCGGCCGCTCGTGCCCGTGCCGCCGCACGGGCGGCCGGCCGTCAGGTAGTGGCGCAGGAACGGGTGCTGGTCCAGGAGGTAGCCCTGCCCGCAATTGGCCGGCACCGTGGTGAGGGTGTGCCCGTTCTGGTCGGGGAGCGTGGTCCAGTCATCCGCTCCCGGGGTGTGCGCCTCCAGGATGACGTGGTCATAGCCCGCCTCCGTGCTGTAGGACAGCTGTGCCCGCAGGACCGGCGCCTGCGCCGCCGTCACCGCCGACAGGTCGACCGTACGGCTCAGCCGCCGGTACAGGCCGTCCTCGTGGCCGCCGGCGATGTACCACGAACCCTCGGCCGGCTCGTACGGGCCGGCCGTGCCGGCGTAGTCGCCCGCCTTCCAGCTCTTGAACTGCGGGAACCGCGCCACCGGCAGGACCGTGCTCGTCGCCTGCAGGCCGCCCGCCTCGTCGAGGGGGTTGGCCGGCGCGCCGCCGAAGTCGGCGTTCACGCCCTCGAAGGGGTCGCCGCCGCCGGCGAACCGGGACGGATTCTGGACGAGCGCCCGGTCGTAGGCGCCCAGGTAGTACTGCGTGAAGTCGTCCGACAGCAGCTCACAGTCGGCGCGCGGATCGCTCGAGATGACACAGGGACGTTCCGGGTGGCCCTTGAGCCCGAAGTAGATCCCGCCGCCGTTGGTCTGGTGGAGCGGCCCGTAGTAGCCCGCCGTCTCACCGGTGTAGAGGAGCTTCCCGCCCTCGTTCAGATACGAACGCACGTTGAGCACCAGCCGCAGTGCCCGGTCGGCGACCTGCGAGTCCTGGGACGGGCCGGCGTAGGTGGGCACGGGATCATCGGCCGGATCCTGGGTCAGCCGGTTGTCCCCGAGATACCAGACCACGCCCTCGAAGTGCTTCAGCACTCCGAGGTCATGGGGCGCCCCGTCCCTGTCGATGTCCCACACCAGAGACTTGATCTTGTTGGCCTCGATCGCGTCCATGTACTGCCGGGCGTATCCGGGCGCGTTGGTCCCGGCGGGATAGACCGGGTTGACGCCCTTGTAGTCCTCGTCGGCCACCACCAGCACCGTCGCCCCGGCCTGGTCCCGCACCGTGTAGGTGAAGTGGGCGCTCTGCACCCTGTTGTCCTGCCCAGCGATGTCGTCCTGCCCGCCGGTGTCGCCGTGGCTCCTGGAGCCGCTGAACCAGGCCTCGACCCTGTCGCCGGGCCGCTGGCCGGTGACGGTGCCGCGGTATTCGGCGAAGTAGGTCCGGCCGTCCTGGCCGAACCGCTCGCCGCCGCGCCACTCCCGCACCGAGGTGGTACGGGTCCGGCCGCCGTTGATCCGGTAGTGCAGCGTCTTGTCGCCAAGGGACCGGCGGATCACCGAGGCGGCGCTCTGCACGGGGCCGTAGGAGGTGGAGAACGCGTCCACCTCGAAGTCGGGGACGGTCCGGCCGACCGGCGACACCGGTCGGTCCGGGCGCTGGGCGGACTGGGCCGTGGCGACGGCGTGAGCGATGTTCTTGGCGAATTCGCTCTGGACGAGATCCTCGTCGTCGGGGAACTCGAAGACCGATCCGCAGTCCTCCGGACGCCACGCGTCGTCCGGGTCGGCCTCGGAGGCGCTCTCGCAGGTCGACATCTCCGGCGTCACGCTCAGCGCGCCGAACAGGGTGTCCAGGTGCCCGTCGGTGTCACCGTTGCTGGTGTAGAGCTGGGCGGCGAGTTCGGGGATGTAGCCGGGCACGACGGGGTGGTCGATGTCGCCGAGCATCGCGTCGTGGATGACGTCGTCGGGACTGCGGGTGAGGGCCTGCCACCCCACACCGTGCAGCAGGAGTTCGGCGGCCGAGTGATAGTTGACGACGAACCTGGGCCGGATCCGCTCGGCGAGCGCGATCTGCGCCTTGGTCTCCGGCTCCGACCCCGGGCTCGGGCCCCGGTAGGTCTGACCGGCGAAGGTCGGCGAGGAGCCCTCGTTGTCGTAGCCCCACTTGTACGGGAAGTTCCGGTTCGGGTCGACGCCGTCCTGACCGGTGATGCGGCCGTCTCCGTTGTTGTCCCGTAGATTCTTGCGCCACAGCCGGAAGCCGTCCTCGAATGTCAGGTCGTAACCGTCGACGTTGACCACCGGGAGGAACCACACGTCCGTCGTGTTGATGATCTTGGTGAGCCGGGTGTCGCGGCCGTACCCCTCCACGAAGTGATGCAGGAGCCGTCGCACCATCTCCGGTGTGATCCACTCGCGCGCGTGCTGGGTGGCCATGTACAAGACGGCCGGCCGCTCCCGGTCCCGCAGGTGGGCCACGCCTTCGCTGACCCGTACGGCGGTGATCGGCTTGCCCTTGACCGTGGTGCCGATGTCGACCGCCTCCGCTATCGAGGGATGGTCGGCCGCCAGCTTGACGATCTCGTCATGGATGTTGCCCGCCCCGCTGTAGGGCCGGAAGACCTTGGGCGTCACCGCGGCGGCCCCTTGGGCCGCGGACATGCCCCTGATCTTCTTCAGGCCGAGGCGGACGCCGTGCCTCGCGAGATCACGCACCTGGACGTCGCTCATGACGGCCTCGACCTGGGTCCGGTCACCCTGGGTCGTGCCGACCACGACGTCCTCGTGATCGAGTCCGGCGCTGTTCAGGAGCTTGAGCTGGACGGCGGTGAGCCGGCCGGTGTAGACGTCCATCGGGCCGCGGGCCGGACCGGGGGGCTCCGGCACGGCGTCGGCCGGAGCGGCTCCGAGCAGGAGCGCCGCCGTGGCGGCAACGCAAACCCATGCACGCTTCATCGCGCCTCCAGGAGGGGTGATCTCGGTGGGGGCTGCGTCAGCGTTTCTCCGGAGCGGCCGGCTGTCAACGCGCCGCACAGGGGGTCTGCCACATCCGGTCGATCCGTGGCAGGGCGTAATCCACAAGCGGTGCGGATCTCGACAGGCCGGCCATTGACGGATGGATCGTCGATGTTCCGGCGGTCCGCCTCAGCCGAAGGTGGTCAAGCCTCTGGGGGACCGGTGGTCCGTAGCCGGGGGAAGGGAGAACAGCGCCCAGACCATCTTGCCGCCGGCGCACCTCACCCACCCCCACATGCTGCTGAAGGACTCCACCAGGTGCAGGCCGCGGCCGGTCTCGGCGATGAAATCCGGCTCCCGGCGTCTGGGCACCTCCGTGCCCGCGTCCTGGATGCCGCACAGGAGGTAGGGCGCCTGCCGGATGAGCCGCAGCCGGATGGGCCCCGAAGGCTCGGCCGGCCGGGGCGGCAGGCTGTGGCGCAACGCGTTCGTGACGAGTTCGGTGACGACCAGGCCCACATCGTCGGTCAGAGGGCGCAGGTCCCACCGCTCCAGGGCCGAGGCCGTGAAATGACGGGCGAAGGTCACCGATTCCGGTTCGGGGGCCACGGTGAACGAGATGGCGGGCCCATGGTCATGGGCCAAGGCCTGCAGCGCGTCGTACAGATCCGCCGGCGGATCCGCGTACTGCCGGCTGCCGGACGAGTCGGCACCGCAGTGCAGTGTCTCGTCGCGCGCGTGGCCTGATGTCATGCCCACCCCGCAAAGTCCTTGTCGTCGTGTGGCCGTGTGTCGCAGAGTCCCGTGCGTTATCCTGCGCATCGTAGCGTGCGTATGCAAGGCCAAATGCACGTGCACTTGTTGGTGAATCTCGCTCCTGGTTGGGCGAGCTCGGTCGGCTCGAGGGGAGGTGCCGCGAAGACGACAGGGGGAGTGGCACACTTGTGCGGTCCGCCCATGACCTTTGGAGGTTGGACGTGACTCCTACATCGCCGGGTGCCGGTTCGACCGTGCGTCGAATCCTGCTCGGGTCACAGCTGCGCAGGCTCCGGGAATCGCGTGGCGTGAGCCGGCAGGGGGCCGGATACGTCATCCGCGCGTCGGAGTCCAAGATCAGCCGATTGGAGCTCGGCCGGGTCAGCTTCAAGGAGCGGGACGTGGCAGACCTGCTCACCTTGTACGGCGTCACCGACCAGTCCGAGCGGGAGTCGCTGTTGCGGCTGGCCAGGGAGGCCAACGCGCCGGGATGGTGGCATCGCTACGGCGACGTGCTGCCGAACTGGTTCCAGACCTACGTGGGACTGGAAGAGTCGGCCTCGCTGATCCGGACCTACGAACTGCAGTTCGTGCCCGGGCTCCTGCAGTCGGAGCACTATGCCCGTGAGGTCTTCAGGCTCGGCAACACGGACGCGCCGGGACAAGAGATCGATCAGCGGGTCGAGCTCCGCATGCAGCGCCAGCAGCGGCTCGCCGCCCCGGACGCGCCCCGGCTGTGGGCGGTGATCGACGAAGCGGTCCTGCGGCGTCCCGTCGGCGGATCCGACGTGATGCGTGGTCAGATCGAGCATCTGATCAACGTCATGAAGATGCCCAACGTCACGGTTCAGGTCATGCCGTTCGCCTTCGGCGCCCACGCCGCCGAGGGAGGTGCCTTCTCCATCCTGCGGTTCCCCGAACCGGACCTGCCGGATGTGGTTTACGTCGAGACACTCACCGGTGCCCTCTATCTGGACAAGCGCGACGACGCCGACGTCTACATGCAGGCGATGGAACGCCTCGCCGTCGACAGCGTGACCCCGGACGGCACCGTCGAGCTGCTCGGCGAAATTCTCAGAGAGACTTAGATGCACCAGAACTACAACGGAATGCCCGCCACCAAGCTCGCCGGGGCCAGGTGGCAGAAGGCGCGCCGCAGCAACTCTCAAGGGAACTGTGTCGAGCTCGCCGAGCTCCCGGGCGAGTGGATCGCGGTCAGGAACTCGCGGCACCCCGAGGGACCCGCACTGATCTACACCCGGCCGGAGATCGAGGCGCTCATCCTGGGCGCCAAGGACGGAGACTTCGACAACCTGATCGCCTAGCCTCCGCGTCGACCCGTACGGCCGGACGCCGCCCGCGACCGGCCGTACCTCTGTATCCACCTCTGTATCCGGAGTGCCGGCCCCGCCGTGGGGCCCTCCCCGGCCGGCTAGCCGCAGTCGCCCCATGGCCCGCCGGCACTGCCCTGGCCGGTGCCACCGGTATAGCGGACGCACTGGCCCTTGGCAGAGACGAAGACCGGACCGGCGTAGTAGGCATAAGCCCCCCGGTCGGCGGCCTTGGTGCCGTCCTTGCGCTCGATCTGTGCCCATACGCTGGTCTTCTTGCCCAGACCGGAGCTCTTCATGGTCACGACGCAGTTGTAGCCCGAGCTGTTGTAGACCCGGCCGCCGCTGAACGCCGAGGAGCGCTGCACGTAGTAACCCCCGCCGTGACCGCCCGAGTCGCACACCTGCTGCGGCTGGTAGGGATTGGTCGCGCTCCCCGGGGCGCCGGGCCGGGACGTCGGCTGTCCCGGTGTACGGGGCCGGGCCGGCCGTGAGCCGTCACGGCCCGCCGCTCGCGGCGTGGTGGCGCGGCCCATCGGGCTGTCCCGGGTCGCGCCGGGGGCCGGGGCCGCGGCGTCGCCGGCGGAGCCCGCCGCGGAGGACGGGGAGAGCCCCGTCCGCGCCGGCGGGCCGCCCTCCGCCGGTCCTGTGCCCTCCGGCCGGACGCGGAGAGCCGTACGAACCTCCCGCTCAGCCGGCGGCGCCGTACCCGCGTCAGCGACGTCGATGAGGCGACACTCACGCGGTGACCGCGCCGGGCCGGCCGGACGGGTCAGGCTCGCCCCATCGCATGCGGCGCCCGCGCGGGTATGGCCGGCAGGTGCTCGCGGATGAGCAGAGCGCTGGCGGCGAGCACCCACACTGCCGTCACGACCCACGGGAGGTACATCAGCGCGCTGCCGGGCCTGAACGCGCCCCTGGTGCTGGCGATCCCGATGGCCGCCAGGACGCTGAGCGCGGCGGCCAGGGCGGCGAGCCCGGCCACCCACGCCGGGAACACTCCCGTGTGCATGATGGCGATGGCGCTGGCGATCAGCGGCACCGCGAGCGCGAGCCCGGCCAGGGTCGTCAGGACGGTTATCGCGGTGTACGGGCCGGACGCGCCCGCGAGCATGCCCGGGTGGAAGGTCATGGCGTAGGTCATCCCGGCGAACAGGCCCACGGACACGAAGGCGATCGCAGCGGTGAAGGCCGTGCCCGCGAGGAGCACCGCGGGCGCGTCGCTCGTCTCCTCCGCCCGCCTGAAGGCGGTGGCCAGGGCGGCGCCGAACCACACGAACATCGCGATCGCGATGCCGAAGAGCACCATCGCGGTAATGATCTGTCCTCGGTGACCGGAGATGTACGACGCGATGGTGCCCGTCGAGTCCGTGATCGCTGGTGGGTTGCCCATCACCAGGCGGCCGAGGAGCGCGAACACCACGGCTCCCACTCCCGCGGCCCCTCCCCACCGCAGCTCATGGCCTTCTGTCATTGGCCTATCGCGCGCTTCTCTCATGAGGAACACCCCCGTGAAGAAAGATTGGTCTCATTCCACGTTTTTCCAGTGGCAAGGCCATCTCCAGGGTCGAAGGTCCCGACTTGGGGGAGTGCGCGTGATCGTGGAGGCGGGGCGGCACGCCATAGTCATCGTCGTCGTTGTGGCTCAGGATGGGGGAGGCCATGGAAGTGGCCGGTCGTGCGCACCGCCGGCTACGGCGACCACCGGGCGGCGGACGCACCCACTGCCCGCTGAACCCCCGCACCACCGAAGGGAAGACTTTTGACGACCTGGCCACCGCTGCCCGACGACAGTCCGTTTCCCGTACAGAACCTCCCGTACGGCGTCTTCTCCACCGGAGGCGGTGACCGCCGGATCGGCGTCGCCATCGGCGAACACGTGCTCGACGTGGCTCCGGTGGCCAGAGCCCTCGCGCCGGCGTTCGGCCACCTCCTCGACCGGCCGGTGCTCAATCCGTTCATGGCGGCGGGACCGGAGACCTGGGGCGCCGTACGGGCGGAGATCACCTCGTGGCTCACGGACGTGTCGAACCGGGCCGCGGTGGAACCGCACCTGGTGCCGCGCGGCGAAGCGGATCTGCACCTGCCGTTCGACGTCGCCGACTACGTCGACTTCTACTCCTCCGAGCACCACGCGTCCAACGTCGGCCGGATGTTCCGCCCGGATCAGGAGCCGCTGACCCCGAACTGGCGGCACCTGCCGATCGGCTACCACGGACGCTCCGGCACCGTCGTGGTCTCCGGATCGCCGGTCGTACGGCCGTCCGGCCAGCGAAAGGAGCGGTCGGACCCGGCCCCCACGTTCGGCCCGTCCCGGCGCCTCGACATCGAGGCCGAGGTCGGGTTCGTGGTCGGCGTCCCCTCGCGACCGGGGCGGCCCATCCCCGTGCGGGCGTTCCGTGACCACGTCTTCGGCGTCTGCCTGGTGAACGACTGGTCCGCGCGGGACATCCAGTCGTGGGAGTACGTCCCCCTGGGACCGTTCCTCGGCAAGTCCTTCGCCACCTCGATCTCCCCGTGGGTGGTGCCGTTGGCGGCGCTCGAGTCCGCGCGGGTCGCGCCGCCGCACCGCCATCCCCCGGTGCTGCCGTACCTGGACGACACGGAGGAACCGTGGGGCCTCGATCTCACCCTGGAGATCCGGCTGAACGGCCATCTGGTCTCCCGGCCGCCGTTCGCGTCGATGTACTGGACGGCGTCCCAGCAACTCGCCCACATGACCGTCAACGGCGCCGGCGCCCGTACCGGCGATCTGTTCGCCTCGGGTACGGTCAGCGGCCCGGAAGCGGGACAACGCGGCTCACTGCTGGAGCTCAGCTGGGCGGGACGCACACCGTTGGAGCTCCCGGACGGGACGCGACGCAGCTTCCTGGAGGACGGAGACGAGGTCGTCATCACCGCCACCGCGCCCGGAGCGGACGGGACGCGCCTCGGCTTCGGAGAGGTCACCGGCCGGGTCCTGCCATCCCCGGCCGGCTGAGGCGCCGGCCCGGGCCGGTCCCAAGGTCCACGGCCGATCGGATGGAGCGACCGGGGCGCCGTGGCAGTGTCCCTGTCCCTCCGGAGCGAAGGGGGATCCGCGTCAGGTCAGGGTCGTCGGCGGGAGCGTGGCGAGCAATGACTCGACGGCGGCGTTGAACTCCGTCGGCCGCTCGAGATTGGGCATGTGCGCGGCGCCGTCGACGACGACCAGGGTGGAGTCCGGGATGCGGTCGTGCAGGAGCCGCGCGTCGCCGAGAGGCGTGAACCGGTCTTCGCCGCCCACCACGACGAGTGCCGGGACCGCGACGCGCGTCAGCGTCTCGACGTAGTCGGGACGCTCGGCGCGGCCCCGCAGTGCCGCCGCGGCACCCTCGGCAGGCGTGCCGGTCATCATGCCGAGCACGTGGCGCGCCACCGCGGGAAGCGCCTGGATGTTGGCGGGAGCGACCATTGAAGGGAGCACCTCGCCGGCATGGCCCGCCATACCCTCGCGGAGCAATCGATCGGCCATATCGGTGCGCATGACCCGGCCCTCCGGAGTCTCGGCCGGCGCGGAGGTGTCGGCGAGGACCAGGGCGCGGATCCGGTCGGGGAAGAGGCGATGGAACTCCATGACGATCTGCCCGCCCATGGAGAGCCCGCCGAGGACCACGCGGCCGAGCTCCAGATGGTCCAGCAGGCCGGCGATGTCCCGGGCGAACGTCTCCAGCGGCGTGATCCCGGGCACGACGGTGCTCTCGCCATAGCCGCGCAGGTCAGGGGCGATGACCCGGTAGCCGGAACGGCTGAAGTGGTCGGCCTGCGGTCCCCACATCGACCGGTCGAACGGGTGCCCGTGAACGAGCACGATCGCCTCGCCGTCCCCCTTGTCGTCGTATGCGTGGGTGATCCCGTCGATCGTCACCATGGTCATCTGTGCTCCCCGGGTGTGGCGGTCCGGTGTGTCCTACCGGTTCGCTGCGATTTGACGGCTCGATGCTATGAGGGTCAAGATCTCGGTGCAATAAGAAAAACGCCCTCGGTGCAATTGGGGTCCGATGGAGGATTACCGGCTCATCGCCGACACGATCGAGGCCGATATCGCGGCCGGCCGTCTCCGGCCGGGCGATCGGCTCCCGGCGCAGCGCCAGTTCGCCCGCCGGCGCGGCATCGCCAGTTCCACCGCGGCACGTGTCTACGGCGAACTCGTCCGGCGAGGGCTGGCGGTGGGGGAGGTGGGCCGTGGCACGTTCGTGCGCGCGGCCAAGCCGGCGCTGGAGCCGGCGCTCACCGAGCCCAGCGGGGCCCGGGTGGACCTGGAGCTCAACTTCTCGGTGCTCCCCGAACAGCCGGCCCTCCTCGCCCGGAGCCTCGAGCGAATGGCCCGGCCGGCCGTCCTCGCGGAGGCGCTGCTGCCGGTGGGCGTCTCGGGCACGCCGGCGGCCCGTGAGGCCGCCGCCGGCCTGCTCTCCCGGGCCGGCTGGACGCCCGAGCCGGGACGCGTGCTGTTCGCCGGCAACGGCAGGCAGGCGCTCGCCGCCGCCATCGCCGCGCTGGTCCCGCCCGGCCAGCGGCTGGGCGTCGAGGCGCTGACCTACCCCGTCGTGAAGGCCATCGCGGCGCGCCTCGGGGTCACGCTCGTACCGCTCCCCATGGACGGGGCGGGCCTGATTCCCGACGCGGTGCGGTCCGCGCACCGGGCCGCGCCGTTGCGGGCCGTCTATCTCCAGCCGACCCTGCACAATCCCATGGGCGTGACCATGCACGAACAACGGCGGGCCGAGTTCGCCGACGTGCTCCGGGAGTCGGGCCTTTACGCGATCGAGGATGCGATCTATTCGTTCCTGCGGCACCGGGTCCGGCCGCTCGCCGCGCTGGCGCCCGGCCACACCATCCTCCTGGACGGTCTGTCCAAACGGATCGCGCCCGGTCTCACGGTCGGGTTCGCGGTGCCACCGGTGGGGCTCGTGGCAGGGGTCGCCGCGGCTCTCAGGTCGGGCGGCTGGACGGCCTCCCGCTTCGCGTTGGAGGCGGCCACGTCCTGGCTCACCGACGGCACGGCCACCGCGGTGCAGGAGGCCAAACGCCGTGATGCCGAGGCGAGACAGCGGGTCGTCCGGGAGCGCCTCGCCCGGTTCGCCGTCCGCTCGGATCCGTGTGCCTACCACTGCTGGTGGGAGCTCCCGGAGCCATGGAGAGCCGACACGTTCGTCGCCGCCGCCGCCCGCCGGGGCATCGCGGTGACGCCCGGGGCCGCGTTCGCCGTGGGGCCGGGGCAGGCTCCGAACGCCGTACGGCTGGCCCTGGCCGCGCCGGCGATGGAGGACCTGGCCGCGGCGCTCGACGTCCTCGCCGCCCTCGCCCGGGGGACGCCCGAGGACGCCGGGCTCGAGTGAGCGCGGGACGGGGATCTCTCAGAGTTCTGCCAAGATCCCCGGCTATGGTCCGCGGCATATCGATCAACGGGAGGCTGATCATGTCATTGAAGACTCTCGTCGGAGCCGGCGCCGCCGGCGTGCTGGTGTTCACCGCCGTCCCGGCCGCGCAGGCCGCGACGCCCACGCCGACGGCCACGCAGAGCGCCGCGCCGAAACAGCAGAGCGCCACGCCGAAACAGCTCAAGGCGCGGGCCCACCGGCTGTGCGCCCGGGTCGACAAGGTGCAGCACCGGGTGGACCGGGTCGCCGGTCGGCTGTCGGCCGGCGCCGACAAGCGGGGTTCGGTCAAGTGGCTGCAGGCCCGGGCCAACGCCGTCCGGGCCAAGAACCCCGCGAAGGCCGAGCTCCTGGACGGGCGGAGGCCGCGTCGGACGTGGACCTGACCGAGATGGTCGCCACGGCGGTCGAGCCGCCGCAGCGCAGGCATCCGCACGCCATGATCTCGACCACGCTCGACGAGGACGTGGCCGTGCGGGGCGGGGCGGTGGCCGTACTCGACCCGGCCGAAGGAACCGGCGCGCGCATCGAGGTGCGGCTCCCCGTCGGGGGCCGGATGGACGGCTCATCCCCCGGCGGACCGTCCTGGATGGCGGCCGCGTCTCCTTAGCGCCCTGGCTCCGGCCGGTCCCCGGGCGCGGGGGCCCGGGCTCGGCGGTCCGGGGCGGGGCTCAGGGCTCGTAGTGCGGCGGCCGTCACACGTTCGGTCGTGATCGCGAGCAGCCCCGGATCCGGAGCCCGGCCATGCGGGTCGCCGTGGCGTCCGGCCCACAACACCGTGTGCTCGGGCCGTCGCGGCGGTCCCCACAGGGCCGGTGAAGTGGGCCCGAACAGCAGGACCGACGGGGTGCGATAGGCGGTGGCCAGATGGCCGACCCCCGTGTCCCCGCAGATCACCAGGCGTGCTCGCGCCACCAGGGCCGCGAGCCGCAACAGGGACGTACGGCCGGACAGGTCGGCGCCGGGCCTCAGCCCGGAGAGCTCGACGAGCCGCCGGGCCGGCTCGGCGTCCGCCGGACCGCCGGTGACCACCACCTCATGGCCTTGGGCACGAAGCGCCGAGACGACGGCGGCATAGCGGGCGATGGGCCAGCGACGGGCCGGAGAGCCCGCACCCGGATGCACCACCACCGCGCCGGGCGCCGGGGACGGGCTCCGCGGAACCGTCAGGTCGAGGTCGTCACATCGCGGCCGCAGCCCGTACCAGGACAGAAGCCGGCACCAGCGGTCCACCTCGTGCTCTGAGGCGTCCCAGACCGGCCCCCGGTGGCGGGGAAAGGCCGGGTGCGCGAACGCCATCAGCTCGACCGGGCCGAGCTCGCGGAGCACCTCATGACTCTGCGGGCCACGGCCGTGCAGGTTGACGGCGATGTCCACGGACCCGTACGAGCGCAGGGGCTCCAGGCGTGGCACCGGCAGTACATCGTCGACCGCGCCGGTCAGAACGGCCAGCGCGGTCAGGGGGCGCGGCGCCGCGAGGGTGATGCGGTGACCGTGCAGCCCACGCCGCAAGGCCCGGAGCGCGGGCACGACGGTGAGCAGGTCGCCCAGGCCGAGCGCCCGCAGCGCGATCACGGCCAAGACGGCTCTTGGGACGGGCAGACGATGAGCTCGCGGAGCTCGCACCCGCGTGGCCTGCGAAGGGCGAACAGCACCGCGTCGGCCACATCCTCCGGACGGCTGAGCTTGGCGTCCGGTGGTGGCTTGTACTGCGCGTCCCGGCCGTCGAAGAACGCGGTGTCCATCCCTCCCGGGATGAGGAGCGTGACGCCGATCCGGCCCGCGGTCTCGACCGCCAGGGCCCTGGTGAATCCGACGACCCCGAACTTGGAGGCACAGTAGGCGGTCGCGTCGCTCACCGCGCGCAACCCCAGCGTGGAGGCGCAGGTGACGACACGGCCGTTCTCCGCCGCGGTGAGATAGGGCAGCGCGGCCCGGACGACGGCGACGGTCCCGAGCAGGTTGACCTTGACGACGCGCTCCCAGTCCTCGGCCGGCACGGCCGACAGCGTCCCGCAGGAATCGATCCCCGCGGCCGTGACCACCGCGTCCAGCCCGTCGGCGCAGCGGGCCAGGAATCGCACGGCTCGCTCGGCGGCCCGCCGGTCGCACAGGTCGGCCTGGATGTGCTCGACCTTGGCCTTGGGGAGATGGCGGTCGAGGACCAGGGGCCGCCCGCCCGCGTCGCCGATCTTCCGCGCGATGGCGGCGCCGAGTCCGGAGGCGCCGCCGGTGATGAGGACTCGCATCGCTTACTTCCCTTCGGCCGCCACCACCGCCTGCCGGCGTCCCCGCCGAGTGGGGTCGTGGAAGATCGCGTCAAGGCCGAAGAATGCCGCGGTCTTTACCTGTGTTCGATCACCCTGCACCGCCGCCGCGGCATGTGGGTTCTCCGGCGTAACCTATATGGCATTTGTCACCGTTGGAGGCGGCGATAAACCGATGGTGACGCAAATTCGAAACGCCGAGTCGGTAATGGCCACGGATCCGAGGACATGAAAAACCCGACGTCGACCGGCGTGCGGGGCGGGGCCCTCGGGTACGGATCGAGCACTGCGGGTACGGACTCGAACGCGGGTGTGCGGCGAACGGGCTCACGGGAAAGGAGTGCCGATGGGTAGACGACCTTCGTTCGCCGAGGTGCAGAAATACCTCTCCGGCATGGACTATCCGGCGACCCCAGACCAATTGGTCGAGCATGCGCAGAAGAAAGGAGCCGAGGAGGATATTCTCGAGCTCCTGCGCGATATCCCCGACCGCGAATACGACGGGCCCAACGCCGTGAGCGAGGAAGTCACCAACGTCGAACGTTCGTAGCCGAGCATCCGCGGGGATGCCCGGGTGCGGCGGCGCGGGAGGCCGCGCCGCCGATCAGGCGGGGGGATGGCCGTGTACGCCGACCGAGCCCAGAGCGCCGGGGATCTCCCGCCACTGCCTCTTGCCGCCTGGCGGCCGACCAAGGAGACCCTGCACCTGTACTGCCAGGTCGTGGGAAAGATCAGGAAGTCGGCGACCGCCCCGCGCGCGCACCGGTGGAACGTCCCTCTGTACGTCGCGATCCGGGGGCTCACGACCGGCCGGATGCGTTACGGCGGCCTGGCCTTCGCGATCGACTTCGACTTTCTCGACCACCGGCTGGTCCTCCGTACCGACGTGGGGAGGAGCGAGAGCTTCGCCCTCCGGGACGGCCTGTCGGTCAAGGACTTCTACGACACGCTGCTGGGGCTGCTCCAGGAGTTCGGCGCCCGGCTGGAGGTCGAGACCGAGCCGGTCGGCGTCCCCGGGGCGCCTCCTCATGATGAGGACACCGAGCATTCGGCGTACGACCCGGTGCAGGCGGAGCGGTTCTGGCGAGTACTCGCGTGGGTCGACGGAGTCTTCGAGGAGTTCTCCGGCTGGTTCTCCGGAAAGACGAGTCCTGTCCACCTGTTCTGGCACGACTTCGACCTGGCGGTCACGCGTTATTCGGGCCGCCGGGTGCAGGAGGAGGGCAAGGCCGATCCGGTCGCGCACGAGTCGTACACCCACGAGGTGATCGGCTTCGGGTTCTCACCCGCGGGCCGCGGCACGGGGGACGCCTCCTTCTACTCCTACACCCATCCCGAGCCGCCCGACCTCACACGCAGGCCACTGCGGCCGGCGGAGGCGAGGTGGATCCCTACGGAGGTCGGCACCCACCTGGCGGTGCTCGCCTGGGAGGACGTACGGACCAGCGCCGACCCCCGCCGGACCCTGCTGGCGTTCCTGCAGAGCTCTTACGAGGCCGGGGGGATCACGGCCGGCTGGGAGATGGCCGATCTCGAATCGGTCTACACGCCCGAGGAGGCGCGCATCCGGCGTTGAGGTGTCGCCCCGGGCCACGGGGGTCCTGGCCCGTGGGGTCCTGTGGGATTCCTGCTCGGTAAAGCACCGGCCATGTCCTGGCGCCCGGTTCTCAGTACTGTGTCCTGATGGCTGCCGCGACGCTGGAACGACGGTCCGAGCCTCCACTGGAGGCCTCCGCCATGACCCGCCTGGTGTGGCTGGACGTGCTCCGGGGGATAGCGGCCATGGCCGTGGCCCTGCACCACGCGACCTATTACTACCTTCCCCAGCTGCGCTATCACCTGTTCCACTGGTTCGACCCCGGCAAGTACGGCGTGCTGGTCTTTTTTCTGGTCAGCGGCTACATCATCCCCGCTTCCGTGGAACGGCACGGGGAGATACGGAGGTTCTGGATCGGACGGTTCTTCCGGATCTATCCGCTCCTGATGCTGGCCTGTGCCGGGAGCGTGCTGCCGTTCCTCCTCGGGGTCAGAGGACTCAGGGCGGGGCTCGAGCAGTACGACCCGATGGTCGCCGTCATCTCCCACCTGACGATGCTGCAGGACCTCCTCGCCGTCCCCAGCACTGTCAACGTGCTGTGGACGCTCTCGTACGAGATGGCCTTCTATCTCTTGGTCGTGGCGATGTTCGTGACCGGGACGCAGCGCCGCTCCGCACCGGTCGCCGTGCTGTTGGCGCTCGGTGCGCTCCTCGCGGGCGGGCTTCTGCCCACAGCCGCCCTGTCCCGGGCGGCGGGGACCGGGCCGGTCGTCGTCTTCGCCGCCGTGGTCCTGGTGGTGGCGGTCTCGGCCGCCATGTCCGGCAGGCGGACGCTCCGTGTCTTCGGCGGGCTGCTCGGGGGAGCCCTCGCCGCCGTACTCGTGCTGCTCAACGGCCGGGCGGGCCCGTGGGAGGGGCTCATCTGCCTTGCGGTGATGTTCGCCGGCACAGTGATCTACCGGGCCGAACACGGTCAGATCGGCAGGCGTACGGCCGGAGCCGTGCTCGCGGGGGTCCTGTTCGCCGCCTTGGCCGCGGGGAGCTGGAACGCCCGGCTGGCCATGACGGCGGCGGACGCCCGGTCCTTCCAGCTGTACTGGACCGGCTCCGTGGTGCTCGCGGGCGTGAGCTTCGGCGGCGCCATGGCATTGCGGCGCCGCCGCATGCCACGATGGCCGGCCGGCCTCGGAGTGATCAGCTATTCGCTGTACCTTCTGCATCCGGTGCTCCTGATGGTCTCCGATCAGCTCTTCGGCACCTCGGGACGCGACGAGGTGCACAAGCTGGTCGTCTTCATGCTGGCGCTCGTGGCCGTGAGCTGGACGACGCACCGCCTCGTCGAGGTTCCGATGCAACGTCTCGGCCGCCGTCTCACCGGTCGCCCGGCTCCCCGTGTGCCGGTCGACCGCGCGCCGGTCGATCGCGAGCCGGGCTGACGCGGGCGTGGCGACGGTGGACGTTCGTCGCAGCGGGTATGTCTCCGGCAGCACCGTGAGGGGAGACGTCCGGGATGTCCGTCGAGCTGAACCACACCATCGTCGCGGCCCGCGAGAAGAAGGCGGCCGCCGACTTCTTCGCCAGGATCCTGGGGCTCGAGGTCGGCGCACCCCTGGGGCCCTTCGTCCCCGTCGGCACCGGCAACGGCGTCACATTGGACTTCATGGACACGGACGCGGACGAGATCGCCCCACAGCACTATGCGTTCCTGGTGTCCGACGGCGAGTTCGACGCGATCTTCGGGCGGATCAGGGAGGCCGGCATCGCCTTCTACGCCGACCCGGCCCATCAGGAGGCCGGCCGGATCAACCACCGTGATGGCGGCCGAGGAGCCTACTTCGACGATCCGAACGGGCACAATCTCGAAATCCTCACCCGTCCGTACGGCAGCGGAGGGTGAAGGGCGACACCGGCCGGCTCGGTCCGCCGGGCGCGTGCGTGCGTTCGCCCGGAGTCGCCGCGGCTCTTCGCCCTCCGGCCACGGCCAGACCTCCGTGGCCGGTGCGTCAGCATCAGGCCGAGCAGATCACTGTCTGGTGCGCAGGTCGTGAAGGGCGCCGGTGGGCAGGCTCAGGGCCTCGAGGAGAGTGCGGAGCCGGTCGCGCTCCTCGGGTGTCACGGGCTGGTTGTGCGCGCGAAGGGATGCGATCAGGTCGGCCATGACGCGCTCCCACTGTCCTCCGCTGGCCGCGATGCTGATGCGCTGAAGCGTGCGCTCGGGGAGCCGGTCGGTGAACCTCCCCGGGAGACAACGAACGGCTCGGGCGACTTCGCGCTGTTCCAGCTTGACCGTCTCGCGGGTCTTACGGGCCCACCGGGGGCGATACCGGGTGTGGGTCACCAGTAAAAGCCGGAGTGTTTGCACCAGCTCATGCCGGAGCATGCTCCACCTCCTGATCCAGGTCGGCCCGTCCGCCGTTGTCACGATAAGTGTAGCATTCGTGCCTCTGTGTAACCGAGTCCGGAGTGAGCCGTGCGGAGGCGATCCGTCATCTGGCGCTCCGTCATCTGGCTTTCGTCCCATGGCGCTCCGAAACATGGCGCTATGGACGAGCGGCCGCGCACGTGATGCAGGTTCTCGCCGCCGGGCGGGCCGCCAGACGGGCCGGCGCGATGGCCCGGCCGCAGCGTTCACATCGGCCGTAGTCGCCCGTCCGGAGCCGCTCGAGCGCGCTTTCGAGGTCCGCCAGGCGCCGGCGCGCCTGCCGGATCAGGGCTTCGGCCTGCGATCGCTCGAAGGCGATCGTCGCTCCTTCGGGATCGTGCTCGTCGTCGACGCCGACCAGCGCCGACGACTCGACGATGCCCTCCCAGTCCCGGGTCAGGGCCGCGATGTGATCAAGGGTGCTCGCGCACTCGGCGGTCAACAGCTCTTCGAGCGAAGAGCCGTCGGGGCGTCCCTCGGTCATCATCGATGTCAACCTGGCCGCGTGCCGGCGCATTCCGCCTCTGACCCGCCAGGACACGCGGCACGCATCGCCGGCCCGCGGGCGCCGGTCCCGCGACGTGGTCTCACGCGACCTTGCAGGAGGACCGATCGGCTTCGCCGGTGACGCCTGTGGCCGGTGGTGGGGTCTCGCGTGGCGGGGCCTCGGGGACCGGCCTCGGTGCCGCGGCGGAGTCGGGCCAACGGCGGCGTACGATCCGGACGACCCGGCGGCCGGCCCGCTGCATCGGTCGTTCGATCCACCGGTGGGCCAGAGCGCTGCAGAGCAGGACCGAGGCCAGGATCACGGCCCCCCAGCCCGCGCGTGCGACGGCGGACAGCGACGCGGGGTCGCCGGCCAGCCTCCGGACGATCTGCAACGGGAACTGGTGCAGGAGATAGACGGAGTAGCTGATGAGCCCCAGCCAGGGCAGCGGCCGCGGCATCCTGTGATGGCGCAACGCGAGGGCGATCCCGAAGGTCAGCCAGGCCGCGGCGACCGCGGCCGGCCATCCCCAGGACAGGCCAGCGTGGCCGGCGGGCACCCCCTGGCCCGAGGCGAGCCACGCGCCCGCGGCAATGGTCAGCAGGGGAACGAGCAGGACGAGCCGGTCCGCACGCCGCCGGCCGGGCCCACCCTGCCGGATCCGGTAGATCCACGCCCCGGCGAACATGGTGGCCATGATGGAGAAGCTCTCCATGGCGCCGACCCGGCTGTTGAGCGCGAGCAGGACGATGGCGATCGCGGCCAGCAGTACGACGCCGCACCGTCGTGCCGCTTCGCGTCCCACGAGCACGAGAGTGAGGCCGGCGAGCACCGACACGCTCACCCCGGCGATCGCTCCCGGATCCTGGCCGGCCGACAGCAGGCCCGTCGGCAGCGCGACACCGAGCGTCACCGTCGCGAGGGCGAAGCCCAGAGCCGTGCCGGGTCCGGCCCCGCGCCCGCCCAGGACGAACATCGCCGTCACGAGCAGGTAGAACACCATCTCGTACGACAGGGTCCAGAAGACGTTGAGGATGTTCGGCACTCCCAGCAGGTCCTGGAGCATGGTGAGATGGGCCAGCGCCGAGGTCCACGGGTGTGCGGACAGGGGTCGCGGGAGGCCCCAGAACACCTCGGCCACGGCGAACACGAGACCAATCGCGCCTGCCACGGCCCAGAGGGGATAGAGCCGGAAGATCCTGCCGATCCAGAACTCCCGTACGCTCCCGCGCCGTTCGAGCGAGGCCGGCACGACGTAGCCGCTCACGATGAAGAAGACGAAGACGCCGTACCTGCCGAAGTCGAACCAGGGGCTCGCGGTCCGGCGGACCTCTGGCAGCAGCGCGTCCAGGATGTGCTCGAACACCACCACCAGGGCCGCCACGCCCCGGAGCGCGTCGAGCCAGAGCAGCCGTCGGTGGTGCTGTGCGGTGTCGGGGGGAGAGGTTCCGGTCGTCTCGTCGGGGGGCGAGGCGTTCACTTCCCTTCTCAAGACCGGAACACCGGATAACGGACGTCGGCCACGTTCGGGGCTTTTGCCCTTTGCGGCCCTTCGCTTCCCTGCCCGAGGGCCGTGGGATCTCACACCCCGGCGGACGAGAACTCCGTCACACCTCCTGTGGCGGCTCGATCCGGGGGCGTGGCCGGACCCGGCCGACCGGACCGGCGCGGCCCGCCGCCGGTGGACACGGGTGCATGTCCTCGTCGCCAGACCGCAGGATAGTCGGCCTGTGGAGCGGACGCGGATCCGAAGGGCCGAGGAGCGTGACGCGCCGGCGATCGCACGGCTGCACCTCGGCTCCTATCGCGCCGCCTACCAGGGGCTGGTGCCTTCCGGGTTCCTCGCCGGCAACTCCCGGGCGCGCGCCTTCTGTGAGGCGGTGGGCTGGAGACCCGAAGGCCGGACGCGAAGCCACCTTGTGAGCGGCGTCGAGGTCTCCGAGGTCCGCTATGTCATCGAACCCGGGATGTGCGGGACGTCCGTCGACGGCCCGTCTGCTTCTTCCCCGTGAGGCTGGACGATTATCCGTGTTCTGGTTGCCCAAAACGGGATTTCTTCGACAAAGCCGGAGTCGGTGGGGTGCCCGTGGATTTCCGCACGGCTCAACCCGGGCTGCTCCGTATCCTACAATCTCGATTAAGGGCAATGGAATCGCGGTGCGCCTAACCCGAGGGGGTCTTGTGCGCAAGATCTTGGAGGCTCCGTCCTTTGGCCCAGAGGTTCCGCACATCCGGCCTATACCGGGTAAGCGGGAGCTGATAGCGGGGTTGAGAGATGAGGACATAGAGGTGTTCGTGCGCAGCGCCGCGCGGCGCATCAGTACGGACGCCCGGCTGGTCGGGATAGACAGACGATCCTTCGAGACGCAGGTTCGCCTGCATCTTCCCAGGCTCCCCCGCATGGCGATCAGAACCTGGCCCCGCAGAAAGACCTACGAAGCCGTGCGCGTCGCGGCGCTGGTGCGATGTGGCGAGATCAGGCAGGCGTCGGAAGACGCGGCCTATCAGGCCCAGTTATCCCTTCTGCTCGGCGGGGAGACGGTCCGGAAGGACCTCACGTTCACCGGCGACAATGAGTACTGTGTACCGTTCAGATTCGGACCCGTCCTCCCCAGCATCGGAAATTTCGTGCAATCCCGCCTGCACTATCTCCGGAGCGCGAGGGGTGACACTTCTCTGGAGTTCGGCCTCTATGTCCCGGGCGCGAGCATGCCGCTCACGTATATCGCCTTCTCTCCGTGTGACAGGAGCTACATCATCGCCGCGCTGCGTGCGCTGGGGATCAACGCGAACCCGCAAGAGGTTCTGGTGCTCACCCGGATGCATGGGCTCCCCGGGATCCCGCGCAATCTCATGAGCCTCACCATCGGTCAGGCGGTCCGTCGTCTTCGGGCGGACACCTCGGTGAAATATGTCGTCACCGCATTCAATCCGATGCTCGGATTCGAGGGCACGACATTTCATGCCACGGGATTCTCGCCGTTCGCTCTTTCGCCGGTCGTTTACGCCTACGACGAGTCGGGATTCTTCTCCACGAGGCGGCTCGGCCGCGGGCGTGTCGCCCAGCGGCTCGACGTGTCGAACAATGTGCTGCTCGCCGCCGGTGTCACCCGGGATGTCAAGAGACGGTTGTCACGGGCGAGCGGCCGGATCTGTCAGGTCCCCGCGGTCGCTCACCAGAGGAAGGACATAGTCGCGCTGAAGTCCTTCGATATGCGGGACCCGGGCTGCATGCGCCGGCTCGGCGAATACCGTAGAACGTTGGAGTCGTGCTGGTCCCGCGAGACCGTGCATCCCAGATACTCAATGGATGCCGCCGATGTCACGGGGCCGCGGGGTCAATGCGGAGTCTCCTCTGTCTGGCTGGCCCGCAGGCTCCGAAGCGAGTTCGGAATGAACTCGACCTATTGTTACGGCCGGCTGAGCGTCGCGCTACCGGGAGTCAAGTCCGTTGATCACCACTGCTGGGTGGAGATAGGTGATCATCGCGACGCGGGCCGGATGGTGATCGACCTGACCTGTGATCAGGCTGAGGGATTGCAGCGCTCAGTACTCTGCGATCGGCATGATGACCTTGCCGCCCGGGGCCTGAGTTACGAGGTGAGGTCGCGACTGGATCTCGACGAGCTCCCCGAAGATCGTGTCTGGCGGCGTTTTCTCGCGTTGAGCGATGCCGCCGCGGTGAAGACGTGACTCCCTCGATATGGAAACCACTCGCACGCGACGCTAGTGTGGCCGTGGCCGGTTTGCTGGAACCTCGGCGCGGGTGGCTCCGGGTGTTCATCCACAGGAAAGCAAGTAGGCATGTCTGAAGATCTCTCCCCGCGCGTGCTCCTCCTGTCCTCGAACCTCAGGCGGAGATATGCGGAAGATGTTCTCACGACCTTGGCGCTGCCCAAAGACTCCGTGCTTCAGTTTCGATACGACGCCGAGTATGTCGCGCCGACCCTGCAGCGGGCCATTGCCAATCAGTCGATCGTCCGGACCCGGGCCCTCGTGGGATTCGTCGCGGATGTGGACACGGAGGTGCCCTTCCTCGTTCCTGTTCGCCTCGCCTCGGTGGTGCAGGCCGGAAGCGTCGCCGACATGTTCGTCCTGCGTCTTCGGGTCGGCGAATACGTGAACCTCGAGGACTTCCCGCTCTCCGCCGGTCAGGTCAGGGAGGCCGGTAAGCGCAGTATCGACAAGATCGTTGAGATGAACGGCGGCCGTTACTATCCCGCCGTCTCCAGGTTTCCGGATCTGCGACTGCGTACAGGGAGTGATCCTCAGCACTGGCTCGGGATCGCCAGGCGACTCGCGCAGCATCCCACTTTCGAGGGATGTTACTTCGCCCGGGTCGACAGTCCGATCCTGAGGTCCGGAAAGAGCCTGAAGTTCGACGCGCTGGGTCGCCTCTCACTGTCCGACCGGAAATCCGGAAAGCTCTCGGTGAGCTTCTACTCCGAACGTTACTCCGACAGTGGCCGCACGCTCCTGTCGTGCTCCACCGACGGCACCTTCCTGCGAATCTCCTCGGATGACACCTACGACGTCGGCCTGCGCTATGACACGGTGGAGTTCTGGCTCCAGCCGTCCACGACCGCGTTCGAGGCCCTGGGCCGGGTGACCATCCGGCTCGGCGGAGCGGGGGACACGGCGGCCACGGGACCGCCGGACCCGCTGACCACCAATGTGCGCTTCCCGGTGGTCGTGAGACGGTCCAGGCCCAGGCTTCTCGCCCGGGTGTTCGCCAGCGGCGCGGGGGCGTTCCTGATCGCCCTCCCGGCCATCCTCGGTCAGCATTCGTCCCTGAGGGCGAGAGTCCTCGCGTCGATACTGGGCGCGGCTCTCCTGTCCTACGCGACCATCGTGACCGTCCTTGACGACAAGTAGGTCCTGACCCGCGGGTCAGCGCGGCGGTGGGCTCGAGAACAGATGTGGTCTTCTGGCGAATTCACGACACAGCTCCTCGAACGGGCCGACGAGCGCCGGGAACGTCCTCTCGATCTTCGCCCGAGCGACGTCCTCCGTTGCCTTGTAGTCGTCCCAGCGAGGTTTGACGGGGTGATGGTCTCCGATCACGATCAAGGCGTGCGGCAGCATCTTGTCGAGTGCGTAAACGAACCTGCTCTCGCCGTCTTCGAGCCGCTCATAGCGCTCTATCACGTCGATCAGCCACGGCAGGCTGTCACCGAAATCGGCCGCCATCTTCTCGCGCGCTTCTTTTTCCAGCTGTGGTTTGCTCGCCAGGGTCGCCGCATCGGCATAGACGGAGATGTCGCCCGAGTAGATCTCTGGAAGGTCGTGGATGAGAGCGTATTTCGCGATGAGCCCCGTATCCAGTGTCTCGTCGACCAGAGGTGCCAGGCACATGGCGACAAGGCCGAGTGAGAAGGAGTGTTCGGCGTCATTCTCTCGTCGGGACCGGTTGAACGGCACCACTGCCGTGCGGTATATCTCGTACGGTGGGGTTGCGAGCCCCCGCACGATGTCCAGGAGCAGATTCGTGTCCACTGATGAAATCGTGGCGGTCGTGGCGGTCAGGTGCTCGTCTGCCGAAGGTGCTTGCCTCATCGATTCTCTTTCGGTGGGGAAGTCGAGGGCTCGTTAGCGTGGCTGTGCTCGGCTGCACGGTCGCGGTCGTGCAACTCCGGTTCCGGCGGCGGCTCGGAGAGTGCCGCCGAAGGACTAGCAGTGCCAGTTTAACCGGATACTTTCAATCGCGGATCATAGGCCGCCATCACGCCCGTAAAAGGCCTGGCATGCCATCATGTCCTCCGTAAATAGCGATATTCCGAGGGCTCAGGTATAATGGCCCTCTATATTTCCGATCACGGCGTCGGTGCAATTCAGAGGTACGTTAGGTCCTCGGACCGTGCAGGTGGAGTATCTCCGCCGGTGGTCCGCCGGCCTCCTCGGACGGGGCACCGCGTTCAGTGGCTGAGGGCCTGCCGGTGCGGGCGGTCGTCGGGATCGAGCTCGTGCAGGACACGCCGGGCGTCGTCCAGGAGGGCGGCGATGGACCTCTCCGGGCCGGGCGTGGTCGAGGCCTCGAGCCTGTCGCCGGCACTGTGCTGCCGATCCTCGGCCCTCCGGAGGACCGCGCGGAGTTCGTCGGCGTGCCGCCCTTCGGATGGATCTCCGTGGATCCGGCCGAAGAGCAGGAACGCCTCGCGCAGGTCGCCCAGCAGGTCCGCGAGGAGGTCCGCCAGCTCGCCGGAGGGCTTCACGGTCTCCTTGACCGAGCCGGTGAGGGGGGCGGGTTCGCTGAGGCGCCGGATCAGCATGCGGCAAAGGTGGGCGGCGTGATCCAGAGACCCGGCCGCCCCACCGATGCGGTGCACCGAGGGCCTGAGCCGATCGCCCCGCGGGCTGGTCTTCAGCCCCTCCTCGGCCCGGTCGACGGCCTCGTACAACGCGTCCGCGTCCCGGCTGATGGCCCGGGCGCGATGCAGCCATCGGGCCGCGGTGCCGGAGTCCCAGTCGCGGGCCCGCAGTCGTGCGGCCATGTCCCCGCACAGTTCGGCGAGCTCGTCACAGAACCCGGACAGCCTGCCGGTCGCCGCGGAGAGATCCCGCCGTGCGGAGATGAACGTGTTGACCAGCATTCCCGCCGCTATGCCGATCAGCGAGTCGTACACCCGGGCGAACCCGGCCTGCTCCCCGAGGCCGATCACGAACATGGCCGTCAGGGCGACCTGGTTCACCATGTCCCCGAGGCGCATCAGCCGGCCGAGCAGCAGTGACGCGAAAACGCTCACGGCGAGCGTGAAGGTGTTGATCCCCATCACGCCGGCGAACCCGAGGGTCGCCACGAGGCCGACGAGGACACCCGCCACGAGCCGGACTCCCTGTCTGAAGGTGCGGTAGAGCGTCACCTGCACAGTGAGCAGCGCGGCCAGCGGGGCCATGACGGGGAGGGTCACGTGGAGCAGCCCCTGCGCCACCGACCACGCCAGCACGCACGCGACCGTGACCCGGATCGTCTGCCCGAGTTCGAGGCGGCGTCGCAGCCGGGGCGCACTCGGCCGACGCCATGGGCCTGGACGACGCAGCACGGTCCGCACGGTGGTCAGGAGGGGAGGCACGTGGCGGGACTACCCGGCTGAAGACGTTCGACACCCCCCGTCTGTGTGATCTCCACAGGCCCGGCGGGTAGGGGACAAGCCATGACAGACCAGGGTCACCTCTCCCCCAAGGCGTCGTGCCGTGGTTGACGCCGTCGTCATCGGCGCGGGGCCGAACGGGCTCGTCGCCGCGAACCTGCTGGCCGACGTGGGCTGGGACGTGGAGGTCCTGGAGGCCCAGGGCGAGCCCGGTGGCTCGGTGCGCAGCGACCACGGGGCCCATCCGGACTACGTCAGTGACGTCTGCAGCGCCTTCTATCCCCTCGGCGTGGCCTCTCCGCCCATGCTCGGGCTCGAGCTCGAGCGGTACGGGCTGGAGTGGCGCCACGCCACCGCCGTGCTCGCGCACCCGGTCCCGGACGGGCGCTGCGCCGTGCTCGAGCGCGATCCGGAGCAGACCGCCGTCTCGCTCGAGGAGCTGGGCCGCGGTGACGGCGCCGCGTGGCTCCGGTTGTACGGCCGGTGGGAGCGGGTCGGCGAAGAACTGATCCGGGCGTTGTTCAGCCCCTTCCCGCCCGTACGGGCCGCGACCGCCCTGGCGGCGAAGGCCGGGCCGCCGGGCGACGCGCTCCGGCTGCTGCGGTTCATGGCGCTGCCGGTACGCCGGATGGGAGAGGAGGAGTTCGCCGGCCTCGGCGGACGGCTGCTTCTGGCCGGGGCCGCGCTGCACGTCGACCTGCCCCCCGAGGCCGCCGGCAGTGGCGCGTTCGGCTGGCTGCTGACGATGCTCGGTCAGCAGTACGGCTGGCCGGTGCCGAAGGGCGGTGCCGGCGAGCTCACCGCCGCGCTCGTACGGCGTCTGGAGTCCCGCGGCGGCCGGATCCGCTGCGGGGTGCCGGTGACCTCCGTGGTGGTACGGGCCGGCCGGGCCCTCGGGGTCCGTACGGCCGATGGCGAGGCGGTGCGGGCGCACCGGGCCGTGCTGGCCGATGTGTCCGCGCCTGCCCTCTACGGCGGGCTGGTGGGGTGGGAGCACCTGCCCGGGCGGCTGCGCGACGACATGCGCCGGTTCCAGTGGGACTTCGCCACCTTCAAGGTGGACTGGGCGCTGTCGGGGCCGATCCCCTGGGCGGCTCCGCGGGCGGCCCGGGCGGGCACGGTCCACCTGGCACGGGACGTCGACGCCATGACGGACTACAACGCCCACCTGGCGACCGGGAGGGTGCCCGCGGTCCCGTACGTCCTGCTCGGCCAGATGACGACCGCGGATCCGTCCCGGTCACCGGCCGGCACGGAGTCGGTGTGGGCCTACACCCACGTCCCGCAGCGGATCTCCGGCGACGCCGGCCCCGATGGGATCACCGGCCGGTGGGACGACCGGGATCAGTGCGCGATGGCGGACCGGCTCGAGACCACGGTGGAGCGGTATGCCCCCGGCTTCCGCGCCCGGATCGTGGCGCGCCGGATCCTGGCGCCGCCGACCCTGGAGGCCCACAACGCCAACCTGCACGGCGGTGCGCTCAACGGCGGCACCGCCGCGCCACATCAGCAGCTGTTCCTGCGGCCGGTTCCCGGGACGGGCCGGCCGGAGACGCCGGTGGCCGGGCTCTATCTCGCGTCCGCGTCGGCCCATCCCGGCGGCGGGGTGCACGGGGCCTGTGGCGCCAACGCCGCCCGGGCCGCGCTCCGCGCCGGCGGGCCCGTACGCCGGTTCGCCGTCGATCCGGCGCTGTCGGGTCTTCGGCACCTGTTGACGGGCTCCGGCCCACGTCCCGCCACGGGACCATGAAGCGCCGGACATGCCGGGGCGCCGGACCCGACTCGGGCCCGGCGCCCCGGCATGTCCGGCCGCTCCTCTAACCGGCGGGCACCGGCTGCAGTTCCCGGTTCGGATGGCGATGCGCCGCGACGGCCCCGACGAACGCCTGGGCGAACTCACGGGCCGCGGATCCGCCGGCGGTCACCACGCCCTCGTCCGCGATCGGGGCGCCGTCCGGCTCCGTGGGGGGCACGGACCCGATCCCCGCGCGTGCGAGCAGGCCGGCCCCCTCACCGACGGCGCCGACGGCCTTGCCGTGCTTGAAGGCCTCGATGACGAAATAGACGGCCTGGCCGTCCCGGCCGAGGGCCTCCACGGCGTCCCGGCCGCCGGGCACCACGACGGCGTCGTACAGCACCGAGCCGACGGTCGTCAGGGCCCGGGTCACCGGAACGGGGTCCCCGGCCGTCGCCCGGACGGATCCGTCCCGCGCCGCCAGGACCTCACAGGTGGCGCCTTCGCCGGTCAGGACCTCGACCACCGCGCTGACGTGCCCGGCGTCCACACCGTCCGCCGCGAGGATCGCGATCTTGCGGGTCGCGATGCCGTCCTTGGGGCTGTTGTCCTGGCTCAAGGCCGGGGACCCTCGGTCGTGGCCGGACGCGGCCGGCTTCGCCGGCGGCTCCACGCCCACCCCCTCGGCGACCCGTACGGCCAGTTCGTGGTCGACGTTGGCGAGGTTTCCGATGACGCCCTCACGGATGTGCGTGTGCGTCACCTTGCCGAGCTCGAAGCGGAAGGCCGCGACGATGTGCTCCTTCTCCCAGTCGGCCATGCTGTTCCAGAACAGCGTCGCCTGGGAGTAGTGGTCGGCGAAGCTCTCACTGCGCTTGCGGATCTTGTCGCCGTCGACCCGTTCCTGGTAGTGCACGTACGGCGCGGTGCCGTCGCCCGCGAGCACCGGACACCCGCCGCCGAGCGTGTTCGGATGATAGGCGGCCTGCCCGCGGTGGATCGCGGTCTGGTGGTAGCCGTCGCGCTGGTGGTTGCTCACCTCGTTGAGGGGCCGGTTGACCGGCAGCTGGGCGAAGTTGGGCCCGCCGAGCCGGATCAGCTGGGTGTCGAGGTAGGAGAACAGGCGGGCCTGCAGGAGCGGGTCGTTGGTGAAGTCGATGCCCGGCACCACGTTGGCGACGTGGAAGGCGACCTGTTCGGTTTCGGCGAAGAAGTTGTCGGGGTTGCGGTCGAGTACCATCCGGCCGACCGGCCGTACCGGCACCCGCTCCTCCGGGATGATCTTCGTCGGGTCCAGAAGGTCGAAGTCGAAGGAGTGCTCGTCCTCCGCCGGCACCAGCTGTACGCCGAGCTCCCACTCGGGAAAGTCCCCGGCGTCGATGGCGTCCCACAGGTCCCGGCGGTTGAAGTCGGGGTCCTTGCCCGCGATCTTCTGGGTCTCGTCCCACACCAGTGAGTGCGTGCCCAGCTTGGGCTTCCAGTGGAACTTCACGAAGGTCGCCTTGCCCTCGGCGTTGACGAACCGGAAGGTGTGGACGCCGAAGCCCTGCATCATCCGGTAGCTGCGGGGCAGCGCGCGGTCGGACATGAGCCACATCATCATGTGCGTGGTCTCGGGCTGGAGCTGCACGAAGTCCCACAGCGTGTCGTGCGCCGAGGACGCCTGCGGGATCTCGTTGTGCGGTTCCGGCTTGACCGCGTGGACGAAGTCGGGGAACTTGATGCCGTCCTGGATGAAGAAGACGGGCATGTTGTTGCCGACCAGGTCGAAGTTGCCCTGGCGGGTGTAGAACTTCGTCGCGAATCCCCGTACGTCCCGGACCGTGTCCGCCGAGCCGCGCGAGCCGGCCACCGTCGAGAAGCGCACGAAGACGGGGGTGCGAAGCCCCGGCGTGGTGAGGAACTCGGCCGCGGTGACATCGGCGAGCCGGGTGTCGTAGGGCTCGAAGTGGCCATAGGCCCCGGCGCCACGGGCGTGCACCACCCGCTCGGGGATGCGCTCGTGGTCGAAGCGGGTGAGCTTCTCCCGGAAGTGGAAGTCCTCCATCAGTGTCGGGCCGCGCTCTCCCGGGCGCAGCGAGTTGTCGGTGTCTCCGACCGCGATGCCCTGGTCGGTGGTGAGGACGGCGTCCTGCGGATCGGTCCGGTCGGCGTCGAGCTGCCGGTCCTTGTCCGTACGGTCGTCTCCCGCCATCTCATGGCCTCCTCGTCGTCGTTGGCCGCGCCCCCTCCGGGGTCCGGCTCCTTCACCTCTCAACCGGAGTCGTGCGCCCTACCCGCTGCGCCGGTGCTAAACGCGATCGCGCGACAGACTCACTTAATGGATAGATTCGCCTTACGGATGGATTCGGTCAAGAGGTGCGTTTCCCCATCCGGTCGTGATCTTGCGGTTGTTCGGCCCCGGCCGGGCGAGGTGGCGTCATGGGCGTGAAACCGTGGCCGGCTTGTGCCAACCCCCGCCCAGCGATCTCGAGGCGTGAGTAGCGTCCACCAAAAGACTCCTGGGCACGGAGGCGCTATGGGCAAGCACGGCAACCAGGACGACAACAAGGACGACAAGCTGACGAAGCAGCAGTCCGACGGAGCGGGCGGGCCCAAACACGGGTCGGGCAAGGAGAAGTGAGCCCGGAGTGGCTGCACGCCCGCCTGACCGCCGACCTCCAGGCGGCCGGCACTCTCCCCGCCAGGTGGAAGCCGACCTTCGAAGCCGTTCCCCGGCACCTGTTCATCCCCGACACCGTGTGGGTGGAGGCCGACGCGGGCTGGCTGCCGCTGTCCCGGCACGACAGCCCCGATGAGTGGTGGGACCTGGTCTACCGTGACGGATACGTCGTGACCCAGGTGGACGACGGACGCGCTCCCGAACCGGGGGCGGTGGGAAACTACTCCACCAGTTCCGCGAGCCAGCCCCGGCTGGTCATGCGGATGCTGCGGCACCTCGACCCGCGGCCGGACGACCGGGTTCTCGAGATCGGCACGGGTTCCGGCTACAACGCCGCCCTCCTGGCCGACCGGGTCGGGCCGGCCAACGTGACGACCGTCGAGATCGACGCGGGCCTGGCCGAGCGGGCCCGCGAGAGCCTGGCCGAGGCCGGCTTCGAAGGCACCGTGGTGGCGGTGGGCGACGGTGCCGCCGGATGGGAGCCTCGCGCCCCGTACGACCGGGTCGTCTCGACGGCCAGTGTGCGGCAGGTGCCCTACGCCTGGGTGGCCCAGACGAGACCCGGCGGCGTCATCGTGACCCCCTGGGGCAACGGATACCACAACGACGCGCTGGTCAGGCTGACCGTGGCGGCCGATGGGACCGCGTCGGGGAGATTCGTCGGCTCCGCCGCGTTCATGTGGATGCGTGACGACCGGGTCATCCTCGGCCCGCTCGGTGATTACGTCCACGATGGGGACCGGCCGGAGCGGTGTCGCACCCGGCTGGACCCGAGGACGGTCTTCGGCCGGGGGGACGTCGACTTCGCCATCGGGACCCGGGTGCCCGACTGCTCCTGGCACCGGTTCGACTCCACCGGCGAACCGGGGGAGTTCACCGTCTGGCTCGTCCATATCGGTCCGGGCGAGCGGTCGTGGGCGTCCGTCGACTACGAGGCAGGCGGCCCTCACCTCGTCGAGCAGTACGGACCGCGCCGGTTGTGGGACGAGGTCGCGGCCGCGTACGAGTGGTGGGTGGACGCGGGCCGGCCCCCACGGGAGCGTTTCGGCCTGACCGTCACTCCGGAGGCGCAGCGGGTCTGGCTGGACGACTCCGCAGGCCGATCCGCGGGCTCGGGGGATCCGGGTCAGGCCGGTGCGGCCGGTGGTTCGCGGTCGAGGCCGGTGTCCTCGTAGGAGCGCGGGTCCTCGAGTGGCTCGAGGTGCGTGAACACGGTCGCGTAGTGCAGGCGCCTGCGGATCGACGCCTCGACGTCCTCGGCCACGTCGTGGCCGCGGTGAACGGTCCAGGCACCGGGCACGAGGATGTGCAGTGAGACGAACGCGCGCTGACCCGCCTGACGGGTGCGCACCGCGTGGAACCGCACGTGGTCGCTCTCGAACTCGGACAGTGCCTCCTGGATGAGCAGCTGCTCCTCCTCTCCGAGTGAGCGGTCCATGAGCCCGCCGACCGACCGCCGCAGGAGCCCGATGCCCACGTGGACGATGTTGGCGGCGACGACGAGCGCGATGATCGGGTCGAGGCGTTCCCACCCGGTCAGGCTCACCGCCGCCACGCCCACGATCACGCCGGCCGACGTCCACACGTCCGTCAGCAGGTGTTTGCCGTCCGCCTCCAGCGTGATCGAGCGGTGCTTGCGACCTTCCCGCATCAGCAGGAGGCCGACTGCCAGGTTGATGACGGACGCTCCGGCCGACACGGACAGCCCGAGCCACACGTCCTCGATGCCCCGCGGGTGTACGAGGCGGCCGATCGCCATGATCGCGATGCTGATCGCCGCCACGAAGATCATGAGGCCCTCGATGGCCGCGGAGAAGTACTCGGCCTTGGTGTGCCCGTACGCGTGCTCCGGGTCGGCCTCCTTGGCGGCCCAGCGCAACGCACCGAGCCCGATGACCGCCGCGACGAGGTTGACCAGGGACTCGGCGGCGTCGGACAGGAGCCCGACCGACCCGGTCAATGCCCACGCGGACGTCTTGAGCGCGATGGTGGCGAGGGCGGCCGCGACGGAAAGCCACAACACCCGGAACAGGTGCCGATCTATGGCCTTTCGCGAGGTTTGACCGGTCACATGGGCATAGTCGCATACGAGCAGAACGCGACCTGCGCCCTCCGTTGTCCCTGCGGTCGTTCGCGCCGTCGGACCGCGGACAACCGCAAGATCACGACGGTGAAGGAGCGCCGCCGAGGGCGGCTGCCGCGGCGTTGCGGATGTGCTCGCGCCAGAGCGCGCTCGCCGTGTCGGCGTCGCGGGCGACGATCTTTTCCAGGACCTTCTCGATCTCGTCCATGCTCGCGGCGGGCCGGCCGTCGTTGGACAGGGAACGGGCGCGCAGTTGAGCGAGCCGTCCGTGCAGCAGCCGGGCCTGCGCGTAGAGCACGTCGTTGCCCGCGCCCGCATAGAGGGCGTCGTAGAAGTCCTTCTTGACCGCGAGCATCGCCGGCACGTCGCCGGAGTCGTGTGCGGCGCGCAGCCGGGCCACCGTCTTGTCGAGCCGGGCCAGGGCCTCGTCGGTGCCGCGCTCGACGAACAGCCGGACGGCGAAGCACTCGATCGCCTCCCGGACCTCGAAGACCGCCGCGGCCTCCTCGTCGCTGAGGGCCGTCACGATCGGGCCCTTGTGCGGCGGAATCGACAGAAATCCCTCCGCCTCCAGCTGGCGGCACGCCTCGCGGAGAGTGTTGCGGGAGACGTCCAGCTGTTCGCAGAGCTCGCGCTCGATCAGCCGCTGTCCGGGGGCCAGCTCGCCGCTGATGATCTGCTCGCGGATCGCCTCCACGGCCTGCACGCGGACGGGGGCCACGACGTGTGTGACCTTCATCGATCCTCCTGTGCTCACTTCGCCGGACCCTAGCAGAAATCTTGTTCTGTCCTATTGACCGATTGTAGGACAATCGCCTAACGTCCCACCTCAGCGTCGTGCGTAGGGTGACCCAGGTCTCCGGCGCGAGGTTCTTACCGTCTTACCGCTGTACGAAGGGTTCGCCAATGTCCCAAGCACCAGGTTCCGCACCCGGCTCCCGCGAGGAGGTCACCCGCTACGGGCTGTTCATCGACAACGGGCAGGTGAGCCCGGCGGACGGCGAATACCTCGACGTGGTCAACCCCGCCACCGGACGAGTGTGGGCTCAGGTTCCGAACGCCTCGGCGGCCGACGTCGACCGGGCCGTGGCGAGTGCCCGCCGGGCCTTCGAGGAGGGTGACTGGCCGGGCTTCCGCGCCGCGGACCGCGCCAAGTTCCTGATCAGGTTCGGCCAGGCCATCGCCGACAACGCCGAAGAGCTCGCCCAGCTCCAGGTCAACGAGAACGGCAAGCTCATCCGCGAGATGGTCGGCCAGGCCAAGCTCATGCCCGAGTACTTCAACTACTACGCGGGCCTCGCGCAGATGCCGACGGGCACCACCAACCCGCTGCACGTCAAGGACATGCTCAACTACACCGTGCGGGAGCCGCTCGGTGTCGTGGCGGCGATCACGCCGTGGAACTCTCCCCTCCTCCTGCTGGTGTGGAAGCTCGGCCCCGCGCTGGCCGCCGGCAACACCGTCATCGCCAAGCCCTCCGAGGTCACCCCGGTGTCGGCCATCCGCTTCGCGGAGCTCGCCGCGGAGGCCGGCCTGCCGCCGGGCGTCTTCAACGTCGTCACCGGCCTGGGCAGCCCGTCCGGCACGGCGCTGACCACCCACCCGGGCGTGGACAAGATCGCGTTCACCGGGTCGACCGCCACCGGCCAGGCCATCGCCGCGGAGGCCGGCAAGACCCTCAAGCGGGTCTCCCTGGAGCTCGGCGGCAAGTCCCCGAACATCGTCTTCGACGACGCCGACCTCCCCAGCGCCCTCAACGGCCTGATCGCCGGCATCTTCGGGGCCAGCGGGCAGACCTGCATGGCCGGCTCGCGCATCCTCGTCCAGGACGGGATCTACGACCAGGTCGTCGAGGAGCTCGTCAGGCGGGCGGAGGCCATCAAGGTCGGCGACCCGCAGGACTCGGCCAGTGAGATGGGCACGGTCGCCTGCCGGCCGCAGTACGACAAGGTCCTTCACTACGTGAAGGTCGCCACCGAGGACGGAGCCCGGCTCGCCGCCGGCGGCGAGCCGGCCGAGGTGGACGGCTTCCCGGACGGCCTGTTCATGCGGCCGACGGTGTTCGCCGACGTCACCAACGACATGCGCATCGCCCAGGAAGAGGTCTTCGGCCCGATCGCGGCGCTGATCCGCTTCAGCGACGAGGACGAGGCCGTACGGATCGCCAACGACACCGAGTTCGGGCTCGCGGCCGGCGTGTGGACCAACAGCGTCCAGCGGGCCCACCGCGTGGCCGGGCGCCTGCGCGCCGGAACGGTCTGGATCAACAACTACCGCAAGACCGGCTACGCCACCCCGTTCGGCGGCTACAAGCAGAGCGGCCTCGGCCGGGAGAACGGTCCTGACGCCCTCCGCGAGTTCACCGAGGAGAAGAGCGTCTGGGTGGACACCGGCCAGGGCGTCAAGGACCCCTTCAACCCGCGCGCCTGAGAGGAACCGAGATGTCGATCGTCGTCATCGGGTCCGGCATCGCCGGACTGTCGGCCGCGGTGTCCGCGGCCGAAGCCCTCGGGGACTCCCCGGCCACCTCCGTCATCCTCGTGGACCGCGCGGACGAGCACGAGGCCGGCGGCCTCACCCGCTGGACCTCGGCCTACCTGCGGGTCGACGACGTCTATGAGCCGGGCGACAACTTCGTCTCGGACATCGTCGGGTTCTCCGGGGGCCGCACTCCGTCCTGGTACGTGGAGGAGCTCTTCGATCGGGTCCCCGAGACCATGGACTGGGTGCAGTCCCATGGGGTCCGGTTCCGCAAGCTCCCCACGTACTTCATCAACAGCAACCGGCCCCGGCTGCAGCCGATCGGCGGGGGAGAGGGCCTGATCAACGCACTCCGGCCGGCGGCCGAGCGGCTGGGGGTCGAGTTCCGCTACCGCACGACGGCGCAGCGGCTCGTCACCGATGAGGCGGGCCGGGTCACCGGCCTCGTGGTCACCGGGGACGACGGCGAGCAGACCATCGAGGCCGACGCCGTCATCATCGCCTCGGGCGGGTTCGAGGGCGACCAGCGCCACCTCGCCGAGGAGCTCGCGGGCGGTGAGGTCGAGCGGCTGATCCCGATCGCCCCCGGCGTGCGCTTCAACAAGGGCGAGGGCGTACGGATGGCCCTGGACGCCGGCGCCAAGCGGGGCGGGCAGTGGGACTGTTTCCACGCCGAGCCGGTCGATCCGCGCAGCTCCGACCCGGAGGCGCTGGTCATGGTGTTCCCGTACGGCATCCTCGTCAACAACCGCGCCGAGCGGTTCATCGACGAGGGCCGTGGGACCGTGGACGAGACGTACGAGTCGACGGCCCGGGCCGTGTGGGCCCAGCCCGGCGGGACGGCCTACTTCATCACCGACGAGAGCTTCACCGAGGTGACCGAGCGGGCTCGGGGCATCCTGACGAGTTCCAAGCCGATCGTGGCCGACAGCGTCGAAGAGATGGCCCGGATGCTGGACCTGCCGGCCGGTGCCCTGGCCAGGACCGTCGCGGACTTCAACGCCGCGGTCACCGACGGCCCGTTCGACTGGCGCACGCCGGACGGCAAGCGGACGGAGGGGCTCGAGCCGCCGAAGAGCAACTGGGCGGTCGCGATCGACAAGGGCCCGTTCCTGGCCTACCCGATCTCCTGCGCCATCGTGTTCACCTTCGGCGGGCTCGAGACCAACGCGGCCGGCCAGGTGGTCGACGCCGATCACAAGCCGATCCCCGGGTTGTACGCCGCCGGGGAGTGCACCGGCATCTATCACGACAAGTACCCGGGCGGCACCTCCGTGCTGCGCGGGATGGTCTTCGGCCGGGTGGCCGGCCAGACCGCCGCGGGCGAGGCGGCCAAGGCCGACGCCACCCGCTGAACCTCTCCTTCCACACCCACTCACACCCCACCTCGCCGTCGAAGACGGTTTGGACCCCTGGAGGGCCAATGACGGCTCCTACCTATCCCCCCGTGGGCGAGCGCGTCTCGCCCGGACCGGGAGACGCCGCCCCGCAGGGCCGTTTCCGGACCCTCTTCGGCGCGGGGGTCGGCAACACACTCGAGTGGTACGACTGGAGTGTCTACGCGATCTTCGCGCCGTTCTTCGCCAAGCAGTTCTTCGTCGGCGGCGACGCGACGAGCTCGCTCCTGTCCACCCTCGCGGTGTTCGCGGTCGGCTTCTTCATGCGGCCCGTCGGCGGGTTCGTCTTCGGATGGCTCGCGGACCGGTATGGGCGCCGGTCCGCGATGACCACCTCGATGCTCGTGATGGCCGGGGGCAGCGTGCTGATCGCCATCGCGCCGACCCACTCCTCGGTCGGGGCCCTCGCCGGGGTCGTCCTCCTGGTCGCCCGGCTCCTGCAGGGCCTCGCGCACGGCGGTGAGATCGCGGCGTCCTACACCTACGTCGCCGAGATCGCGCCGAGAGAACGCCGGGGTCTGTGGTCGACGAGCCTGTACATCTCGGTGACCGCGGGAATCGTGCTGGCCTCGCTCATCGGGGCGGCGTCCTCGAGCCTGCTCGGGGAACAGGCGCTGAGGGACTGGGCGTGGCGGCTGCCGTTCCTGGTCGGAGGTCTGCTGGGGCTGGTCGGTCTCTATCTGCGGCGCACCCTGAAGGAGACCGCCGCCTTCGAGGAGTCCACGGGTCCCTCCCGGAGGTCCGGCCGGGAGCTGATGCGCGGGCTCGTGGCCAACAGGGTCAGCGTGGCCCGCATCCTCGGGCTGAGCTGTGGCGTCACCGTCGTCTACTACACGTGGGCGGTGGGGATCACGGGCTTCGCCATCAGCACCAAGGGCGTCAGCACGACCGGCGGGCTGTGGGCCAGCGTCCTCGCCAACCTGTTCTTCATGTGCACGCTCCCCCTGTGGGGCAAGCTCTCGGACCGGTTCGGGCGCAAGCCGATCTTCATCACCTACGGCGTGGCCTTCCTGGTCCTGTCCTTCCCGCTGACCGCGGCGATCAACGATTCGGCCGTACGGCTCGGGATCATCATGGCGGTGGCGCTGTTCTTCCTCGGCGCCTTCGTCGGGATCATGCCGGCCTACTTCGCCGAGCTGTTCCCCACGCACGTACGGGCGTCCGGGGTCGGCGTGCCCTACTCCTTCATCGTCGCCCTGTTCGGGGGTACGGGCCCGTATGTCCTGACCTGGCTGCACACGAAGCACATGGAGTGGGTCTTCGCCCTCTACATGGTCGTGCTCGTCACCATTGGACTGATCACCACGTTGCTCACCCCCGAGACCAAGGGCCGCGACCTGACCTGAGCCCCCGGCCAGGCCCGGACCGGCGGCGGAGGTGTCCCGCCGCCGGTCCGCTGTCGTTTTCGCCGCTCCGCAGACGGGAAGCGGGCCGCGACAGGTGGGAAGCGGGCCGCGACCCGGGCCCTAAAATGCTCCGTGCACGGACGAACGCACGGAAGGAGCCCCCACATGACCGGTGCGGAGGAAATGCCCCGGGTCGCCGGCTCCGGCCAGGCGTCCGGTGCCGCCGAGGCCGATATCCGGGCGCTGGTCCATCAGGGGACCAGCGGTGCCGGGCACATCATCCGGCGGCTCTTCCAGCTGCGGACCCGAATGTGGCAGGAGACCGTGCCCACCGATCTCACCGGCCCGCAGTACACCGTATTGGGCACGTTGTACATACACGGGAGCATGGACCAGCGCACTCTGGGGGGTCACGCGGGTCTGGACAAGTCCACCGCCGCGCCCATCGTCGAACGGTTGCGCGGTCGTGGGCTGCTCACCATCACCCGGGACCCGGCCGACGCGCGGCGCAAGCTCCTCGACCTCACTCCCGAGGGCCGCGAGATCGTGGTCCGTACGGCGCCGTTCGCGGCCGAGGTGGACGAACAACTGCTCGCGGCGCTGACCCCGGACGAGCGCGAGATCTTCTCCCGGCTGACCGGCCGGGTTCTCCAGGCCGAGACCCAGAGGTGAACCCGCTGCCGGCGTAGAGCCCGGCGGTGACGCCGGCGTTCGTACCAGTGATGGAACCCGGCTCGGTCTGCCCTGTGCGCCCCCGGAATTGGAGTTAGGACGTACACGGAGTATTGTTGGCTCCAGTTAGGACGTCCACGTCCTAACTTTCCGTGCCCGTCTGTTCAGGGGAGGTTGCCGTGCGACTCGTCGTCGCCATGACCGGAGCCACCGGGGCGATCATCGGGATCCGCCTGCTGGAGGCCCTGCGTGAACTCGACGTGGAGACTCATCTGGTGGTGAGCCGGTGGGCTCGCGCCACCATCGCGGAGGAGACTCCCTACACCGTCCGTGAGGTCGCCGGCCTGGCGAGCGTCAGCTACTCACCGGACGACCAGGGCGCGACCATCTCCAGTGGCTCGTTCCACACCGATGGCATGGTCGTCGTCCCGTGCAGCATGAAGACGCTCGCCGGCATCCGCACCGGCTATGCGAACGACCTCGTGGCCCGGGCCGCGGACGTGACCCTGAAGGAGCGGCGCCGGCTGGTGCTGGTGGCCCGCGAGACGCCGCTGTCCACCATCCACCTGGAGAACATGCTCGACCTGTCCCGGATGGGCGCGACCGTTCTGCCGCCGACGCCGGCGTTCTACAACCACCCCTCGAGCGTGGGGGACGTCGTCGAGCACGTCGTCGGACGCACGCTCGACCAGTTCGGGCTGACCCTGCCGACGGTGCGCCGCTGGGCCGGAATGCGGCAGGGACACCAAGGCGAGCACCCGCGGGCCGTCACCTCGGCCCCCGACCTTCACGTGGCGGGCACCCTCCCCGCGCCGGCTCCCGACCTGGACGAGAGCGGCCCTCTTGCCGCGCCGGCTCCCGACCTGGACGAGACCGGCACTCTTGCCGCGCCGGCCCCCGATCCCTACTCGCCAGGTCCCCTCGCCGCTCCGGGACGAGTGAAGATCCCCTAGCCGCCGCGGCCCGCCCCAGTCCACCGGCCCTGCACCCGAAACTCGAAAGAAGAACCGAACATGGCCTATGCCGATCTGCGGGAGTTCCTCGCGACGCTCGACCGCAACGGTCAGCTGCTCGGGTTCTCCGAACCCGTCAACCCCGAGCCCGACATGAGTGCCGCGGCCCGCGCCACCTCGAACCTCACGGACCGCGGTCCGGCTCTGGTGTTCGACAACATCAACGGCTATGAACCCGGCAAGGCGCGAGTGGCCCTCAACGTCGTCGGCTCCTGGCCCAACCATGCCCTCATGCTGGGCCTGGACAAGGACACCCCGGTCAAGGACCAGTTCTTCGAGTTCGCCGGCCGGTGGGACGCCTTCCCGGGCCCGATCGAGCGGCGTGACGACGCGCCGTGGCAGGAGATCACCCTCACCGAGGACATCGACCTGTTCCAGCTGCTGCCGCTGTTCCGGCTCAACACCTATGACGTGGGCTCCTACATCGACAAGGCCTGCGTCATCAGCCGCGACCCCGACGACCCCGGAAACTTCGGTAAGCAGAATGTCGGCATCTACCGGATCCAGGTCAAGGACAAGGACCGGCTCGGCATCCAGCCCCTGGCGGCGCACGACATCGGGCTCCACCTGCAGCGGGCCGAGGAGCGCGGCGAGAACCTGCCGGTGGCGATCGCCCTGGGGAACGAGCCGGTGATCACGACCGTGGCCGGTATGCCACTGGCCTACGACCAGTCCGAGTACGAGATGGCCGCGGCCATCCAGGGCGCGCCGTACCGGATCACCAAGGCGCCGCTGACCGGGCTGGATGTCCCGTGGGGCTCCGAGGTCGTGATCGAGGGCGAGATCATCGCCGGTGAGCGCGAGATCGAGGGACCGTTCGGGGAGTTCACCGGCCACTACTCCGGCGCCCGCCGCCAGCCGGTCATCAAGATCAACCGGCTCATGCACCGCCGCGACCCGATCTTCGAGCACCTGTACCTCGGCATGCCGTGGACCGAGATGGACTACACCCTCGCGCTCAACACCAGCGTGCCGTTGTACCGGCAGCTGAAGGCCGACTTCCCCGAGGTCGTGGCGGTCAACGCCATGTACACCCAGGGCCTGCTCGCCATCGTCTCCGTCAAGCAGCGCTTCGGTGGATTCGCCAAGGCCGTCGGCATGCGCGCGATGACCACCCCCCATGGCCTGGCCTACTGCAAGGTGATCATCATGGTCGACGAGACCGTCGACCCGTTCAACCTCGCGCAGGTCATGTGGGCGCTCTCGGTCCGCTTCCACCCGCTGCACGACATCGTCACGATCCCCAACGCCTCCGTGCTGGCGCTGGACCCCAGCTCCGACCCGGCCGGCATCACCCACAAGGTCGTCCTCGACGCCACGATGCCCATCGCCCCCGAAGAGCGCGGCCACTACTCCCAGGTCGTCGGCGACCCCGCGGAGACCGGCACCTGGGAGAACATCATCAAGGGACTGCTCAAGTGAACGAGACCACAGTGAACTCCACCGTCTGCCCGCGCTGCGACGCCGAGAACGTCCGGGTCCTGACGACCTCCCCGGTGCCCGGCCGGTGGGAGATGTACGTCTGCGACACCTGCGTCTATTCCTGGCGCTCGACCGAACCCGCCTACGCCACCGACCCGGCGGCCTACCCGGCACAGTTCAAGATCGACATCGCTGAGATCTCCACCATGGCCGCGATCCCGGCCGTGCCGCCGCGTCGTGGCTGAGGGGTGATGGGCATGGCTCGATCGCTCGGAGACCGGCTGCCCGACGAGCTCGTCCGGGCCCTGGACGATGGGGTGCTCGACCGCCATGACCAGGCCGCCTTCCTCCTGGTCACGACGGACGACGGGGGAGCGCCGCGACTGTCCATGATCAGCGCCGGCGAACTCCTCGTACGCGACGGGCGGACCCTCCGGCTGGCGCTCTGGCGCGGCTCCCGTACGGCACGCAACCTCGGGCGTGGTGGCAGCGCGCTGCTGGGAACCGTCGGTCCCGGGTCGGTGACCTATGTACGGGCGGATCCGGTGCGCCTTGAGGTGCCGGAGGCGACGGGCCTGGAGTGCTTCGAGCTCGAAGTGACCGGAGTCGAGGCCGACGCGCACGCCGGCATGCCGGTGACCAGCGGCATCGCCTTCCGGATCGATGAGCCCGGCCATGCGACCGCCGTCGCCGCCTGGCGCCGGCAACGGGAACTGCTCGCCCGAGCGCACGTTCCGTCGCAGGGGAACGGCTCCTGACGGGCCTGGTGACGGGCCTCCTGGCCGGCGGGGAGGCGGCTATTCGCCGTCGGCGGCCGGGTCTTCCGGCACCAGGACGGCGGCGGAGGTCTTGGTGATGTGGTCGTGCATCGCGGCGGCGGCGGCGTCCGGGTCGTGGGCCTCCACGGCGTCGATGACGGCGCCGTGTTCGGCGATGACGGAGGTGTGCCGCTGCGGGAGGGCCAGGGCCTCGAAGCCCATCAGCCACATCGCCCCGCGCAGACTGGCCATGGTGTCGCGGGTGCGCTCGAGCCCGAGGAGCTCGGGGATCAGCAGGTGAAAGTCCTCGTCGAGGGCGAGGAACGCCGACTGCTGTCCTCCCCCGGACAGCGCCGCCTGGGCCTCGACGAGCTCCCGGAGCCGCCGTACGTCCGACGCGTCCGCGGTGAGGGCCAGCTTGCGTACGGTGAAGGGCTCCAGCAGCAGGCGCAGATCGAAGATCTCCCGCCGTTGCCCGGCGGACAGCCGGCGGAGCCGGAAGCCGCGCTGGGAGGAGATCTCCACGAGGCCCTCGCGGGACAGCGCGATGAGCGCTTCGCGCACGGGCGTACGGGACATGCCGAGCGTCAAGGCCAGTTCGTTCTCCGAGTACAGCGTGCCCTGGCCGATCGCCCCATCCCTGATCGCCTGCTGGATGCGCAGATAGGCACTTCGGGAGAGGGGGGGTGGCCGGTCGACGGCGGACACTCCGCTGAGCTTGGACACGGGCGGCATCTTACACATCCGTTACGGTGAGGGCTTGTATACAACACACTAGTGCACTAGTTTCGGTGGCGTTCAGACCACGGCGAAGGAGTCGTTCATGCCCCTCTCTGTCGAAGACAAGATCGCGATCCAGGAGCTCTCCAACATCCACGTGAAGTACCTCGACGCACACGACGTCGACGCGTGGGCCGGCTGCTGGATCCCCGAGGGCAGGTTCATCGCGACCTATGGCACCTTCGAGGGCCATGAGGCCATCAAAGAGTTCATCCGCGGCCACATCAAGGCCGGCAAGGAGGACGGCGCCCGCCACGTCCTGACCAACTACGTCATCGAGGGCGACGGGGACCGCGCCACCGTCTACAGCCTGGTCGTCAAGATCCAGGTCGAGAAGGCGCCGTTCATCATCGCCACCGGCGTCTACAACGACGTCGCCGTCCGTACGGCCGACGGCTGGAAGTTCGAGTCGCGTCAGCTCGACGTCGACCCGGGCGTCTTCGCCGCGGCCGCCGCCGCGCAGGAGTGAGGACCGGATGAGCGAACTCGCCGCGGAGCGGTGGGGCGACTCCGGCCCGCGGATCGTCATGGTGCACGGCAGTCTCGGCTCGGCCGCGGCGGCCTTCGGCGAGCAGAAGGTGCTCGCCGACCGCTACCAGATCATCGCGCCGTACCGCCGGGGCTACAGCCCCAGCCCGGCGACGGACCGGATCGACCCGGACCGCGACGCCCGGGAGATCGTCGAGCTGCTCGGTTCCGGAGCGCACCTGGTCGGCACCTCGATGGGCGGGGTGGTGGCCATGCGGGCCGCCGCGCTCGCGCCGGAGGCCGTCTGGTCGCTCACCGTCATCGAACCGCCGGCCATGCCCAACGCCATCGGCCGTCCCGAGGCCGACAAGCTGCGCGAGGGCCTGCGCAGGCACTGGGAGGAGCACGGCGACGACGACCTCGAGTCGTTCGTGGCCGGATTCCTGCGGACGCTCAACGTCTCGATGGAGCTCCCCTCGCCGCTTCCCGGCCCGCTGGCCGAGGCCGTGGGCAACCTGCGGACCGAGCGGCCGTGGGAGACCGGCGTCCCGCTGGAGGAGCTGTCCCGGGCCGGCTTCCCCAAGCTGGTCGTCACCGGTGGCGGCACTCCCGGCTTCGAGGACGTCGCCGACGCCCTGGCGGAGAAGCTGCCGGCACGGCGGGTGCTCTTCGACGGCAGCCCGCACGCCGTACAGCGGATCGGTGAGAGGTTCAACGACGAGCTTCTCGACTTCCTCGCGACGGCGGGCGGCCCGTCCCGGTGAGAACGGCACTCGTACAGGTGGCCAGCCCGGCCGGTGAGCCGGGACCGGACCGCAGGGAGCGCGTCGCCGCCATGGTCGCCGACGCGGCCGGGGCGGACCTGGTCGTGCTCCCGGAGCTCTGGCTCCCCGGTTATTTCGCCTTCGACTCCTATCCGGAGTCGGCCGAGCCGCTGGACGGCGACACCGTCACCGCGGCACGCGAGTGGGCGCGCCGGCTGGGCTGTCATCTGCACATGGGAAGTGTCCTGGAACGAGGTGAGGACGGCCGGCTCTACAACACCGCCGTCCTGATCGGCCCGGACGGCGAGATCCTCCACACGTACCGGAAGATCCACGTCTTCGGCTACAAGTCCCGAGAGGCCGAGCTCCTCACCCCGGGCGAGGAGATCGGCACCGTGCCGACGACGCTCGGCCGGCTGGGCACCACGACCTGCTACGACCTGCGTTTTCCCGAGCTCTACCGGGCTCTGGTCGACGAGGGCGCGGAGTCCATCGTGGTGTGCTCGGCCTGGCCCGCGGCCCGGCTCGCGCACTGGCGGCTGTTCACCTCCGCACGCGCCGTGGAGGAACAGGTCGTCATGATCGCGTGCAACGCGGTCGGGGAGCAGGCCGGCGGAGTGCGGCTCGGTGGTCACAGCAGGATCGTCGATCCCTGGGGCGAGATCCTGGCCGAGGCCGGCGAGCAGGAGGGCATCACCTTCTGCGACGTGGACACCGCGGTGATCGCGGCGGCACGGGCCGAGTTTCCCGTGCTGGCCGACCGCCGCCTCGCCCTTCAAGGCCCCAACCCCCCGAGGCCCCGAGCCCCCGAGGCTCCGAGGCCCGAGAAAAAAGAGGTCTGACAGATGTCTGAAGCGACTCCGCTGCGATTTCGGCTGAGCACGACTTCGGCGCCGCTGGAGATCGCACCCACCCGTCTCATCGTGGCCGGCTACACCGGCCGCGACGAGGAGGCGGTGGCGGCCCACATCGCCGAGCTCGCCGATATCGGTGTGCCGCCGCCACCGACCGTACCCGCCTTCTATGACCTCGACCCGGCGCTGCTGACCACCGACCCGGTGATCACCGTCGACGGCGAGGACACGTCCGGAGAGGTCGAGCCGGTGATCATCCGGCACGGCGGGCGTCACTATCTGGCCATCGGCTCGGACCACACCGACCGGGAGCTGGAGAAAACGGACATATCCTCATCCAAAGCTGCTTGTCCCAAGCCGCTGGGCGAGGTCGTCCTGCCCCTGCCCGACGACCTCGAGGCGTTCGACTGGGATTCCGTCACCGCCGCCAGCGAGGTCGACGGCGAACCGTACCAGCGAGGCACCCTCGCCGGGCTGCGCCGGCCCGCCGACCTGCTCGGCCGGCTCGCGGCGGCGCTGCCGGACACCGATGGCGATGTGGTCGTCTTCGGCGGGACCTTCCCACTGCTGACGGGCCGTTTCGTCTACGGACGCCAGTGGCGGCTGCGGTTCGAGCTCGGCGATGGAACCTCCCTGACCCACGCCTACGAAACGACCGGCAGGAGGAGCGTGTGATGCGCACTGGTAAGGACTATCTCGCGGCGCTCGACGACGACCGTGAGATCTATGTCGACGGCGAGCGGGTGCGCGATGTGGCCAAGCATCCCGCCTTCGCGCCGATCGCCGGCACGATCGCGGAGCTGTTCGACCTGGCGGCCGACCCGGCATCGGAGATGACCTTCACGGCGCCGGAGACCGATGCCGAGGCCAACCGGGTCTACGGCATCCCCCGCAGCCGCGAGGACCTCACGGCCTACCGGAAGGCCGCCGACACCTGGGCCCGTCACACCCACGGCTGGGTCGGCCGCAGCCCCGACCACGTCGGCGCGTTCCTGGCCGGCTTCGCCGCGCACCCGGAGGCGTTCTCCGCCGGAGAACGTGACTTCTCCGCCAACGTGCTGGCCTACCACCAGAAGATGCTGAACGAGAGCCGCTACGCCTCGTACGCGATCATCCCGCCGCAGGTCTCCCGGGCCACCACCGCCCATGCCTGGGAGGGCGACTTCGTGCAGGTCGGCGTGGTCGAGGAGCGTGAGGACGGCATCGTCGTCCGGGGCGCGCAGATGCTCGCCACCGGCGGCCCCGTCGCCGACGACATCCTGGTCTCGTGCATCAAGCCCCTCACCGAGAACGACCGCGACTTCGCGCTCAGCTTCGTGGTGCCGGTCGGCGCCGACGGGCTCAAGCTCTACTGCCGGCGGCCGTTCGCGCCCGCGGCGACCAGCGGCTACGACTACCCGCTCAGCACCCGCTACGACGAGATCGACGCGCTGCTGGTCTTCGACGACGTCTTCATCCCCTGGGAGAGCGTCTTCGTCTTCCGTGATGTGGCGGGCCTGCGCCGGCAGTTCTTCGACACCGGCGCGCACGTCCTCGGCAACTGGCAGGCGCAGATCCGGTTCTCGGTGAAGCTGCAGTTCATCGCCGGGCTCGCGCGCAAGGTCGCCGCGGTCAACGGGGTCGACAAGTTCCCGGGCGTGGTCGAGAAGCTCGGCGAACTCGCCAGCCTGGCCGCGGTCGTGGAGTCGAGCGTGCTCGCGGCCGAATACACGGCCGAGCCGGACGACAGCGGCCTCTGGCTGCCCGGCAAGCGCGCGGTCTACGGAGCGATGGGCCTGCAGGCCGAGCTCTACCCGCGGGCCCTGGGGATCCTGCGCGACCTCGTCGGCGGCGGTGTGCTCCAGGTGCCCTCGAGCGTCCAGGACATGCTCAACCCGGAGACCCGGGCCGACATCGACCGCTACATCTTCTCGGCCAACACCCCCGCGGTCGACCGGGTCAAGCTGTTCAAGCTGGCCTGGGACGCCACCGGGAGCGAGTTCGGTGGCCGGCACCACCAGTACGAGCTGTTCTACGCCGGCGCGCCGTTCGTGGTGAAGGGCTACGCCTTCCGCAACTACGGCTTCGACGCCCCCGTGGCCGATGTGGAGGCCTTCCTGGCGAGCTACGACGTGGAGTGACCCTCCTCTCGTGCCCGCCGTGGCCGGCGGCCGCCCAGTCCCCCCCGGGGCGGGCGCCGGCCGCACCGACCCAGAGCTTGGAGTGAATGATGGCCAAACCCGAGTACGAGTTCTTCCCCGTGGACCGCGTCGATTTCACCGTCTGCGCCGGCGACGACCCGAAGATCACCGAGCGGATCCTGTCCCGCGACCCCGAGACCGGCGTCGCGACCCGCATCCTGAGGTACGAGCCGGGAGCGGACTCCACCCCCAACGGCGTGCAGGTGCACGACTTCTGGGAGGAGGTCTACATCCTCGAGGGGTCCTTCACCGACCTCGAGCTCGGTGAGACCTTCACCGCCGGCATGTACGCCTGCCGTCCCCCGGGCATGCGCCACGGCCCATGGCGTACGGACGAGGGAGTCACTACGTTCGAGGTGCGCTACCCCGCATGAAAGAGGGAGAGGAGCCAGCCATGTCCACCGCCACGACCATCGATCCGCTGACCATGCGCCGGACCATCGGCCGGTTCGCCACCGGTGTGGCGGTGGTGACCACGCTCGACGGCCAGGAGCCACACGGCATGACCGTCAACTCCCTGACGTCGGTCTCGCTGGATCCTCCCCTTCTGCTCGTCTGCCTGACCACGGGCGCGCGGACCACCGACGCGGTGGTCCAGGCGGGCCGGTTCGTGGTCAACATCCTGTCCGCGCGGCAGGAGGCGATCGCGCTCCGGTTCGCCCGCCGCGGCGCCGACCACTTCGAGGGCCTCGAGCCGGCGTACGGCGAGCACGACGTCCCCGTGGTGCCGGACGCGCTCGCCCACCTCGAGTGCACGGTCGAGCGGTCGTTCGAGGCCGGCGACCACCTGGTGGTCTTCGGCCGGGTAGAGCGGGTGTGCGACCGCGAGGGCGAGCCGCTGGCGTTCCTCGGCGGCCGCTTCGCGGATCTCGCCGTGCGCGGCCATGAGCCCCAGCACTGGTTCTTCTGATCCACCTTCGGGCGGCGTCAGATCCTCAAGGCGAGGCTCGCGGAACTCTGATCTCGGAGGGTCACGTCTCGGAGGGTCGCATGCGGCCGGAGATCTCGGGGGAGGCCTCGCCCGGCACCCGTGACCAGAGGAAGTAGTAGTCCTCGTGGCCGTGTCCGCATACGTGGTCGCCGACCACTTCGAGGCCCGAGTCCCCGATCATCCGCATGAAGTCGTCCGGTCCCGAGAAATGGCGGTTCTCCTGGATGATGACGCTGCCGCCGGGCCGTAGCCGGTCCCGGACCTGGCGGTAGAACCTCCGGTGGATGCCCCAGGCCGTGTCCTGCCAGATCAGCGGGGAGTGGCCGCGCTGATATGGGGACACCGCCGGGGTGTTCATGTGCGGGGGGTTGCCGACCACCAGGTCCCAGCGAAGGTCCCCGGGGATCTGCGTGAAGCAGTCGGACTCGTGGAAGCGCACGCGCTCGCCGAGACCGTTCTGCTCGAGGGTCCGTGTCACCGCGGCCCCGGCGGCGGGGTTCACATCGCCCAGATCCAGGGACCGGCACAGGCCCGCGGCGAGGAGCGCGAACCCGATGAATCCCGGGCCCGCACACCATTCGAAGACGCTGTCCACCGGTCCGAGGTGCTCCTGGACGAAGGGGACGTAGGCCTGACCGAAGTCGTTGCCGCCACCGTCCAGGTCGGCCGTGTAGGACACGCGGACAGAGCCGTAGTCCACCACCGAATACGTCATCATCCCTCCGGGTCTCCTGCCCCGTGGGAGGGGCCGGCAATCCGTCTCCACCCTGGTCGCTTCTCATATTATGGACAACTAGTCTCACAGGGTGAACTTGGAGACATCTGCTCCCACGCGGCGCCGCTGGCTGGTGCTGGCGATCGGACTCGGCGCCATGACGGCCGGCTGTGCTTTCCAGTACGGCCTGCCCTACCTCATCCCGGCTCTGCGCGCGGACGGGCTGTCGCTGGGCGAGGCGAGCGCGCTCGTGGTCTGTCCCATGGCCGGACTGACGATCAGCCTCATTCCCTGGGGCGTCATGGCCGACCGCTGGGGCGAACGAGTCGTGCTGGGCACCGGCCTCGCCGCCGCCGGGGCGGCCCTGCTGGGCGCGGCGGCGATCCATGGCGTCGTGCCGCTCGGCGCCTGCCTGGTGCTCGCGGGCGCGGGCGGCGGGTCCGTGCACGCGGCGAGCGGGCGCCTGATCCTCGGCTGGTTCTCCCCCCGTGAGCGGGGGCTGGCGATGGGCGTACGGCAGACCGCACAGCCCCTCGGCGTGGCGCTCGCGGCCGTGTGCCTGCCGGCCCTGGCCGCAGGAGGCCTGATGTCCCCGTTGCTGGCCTTGGCGGGCTTGTGCCTGCTGATGTCCCTGCTCGTGGTGCTGCTGGTACGTGATCCCGTACGGCCGGACGGCGCGGCGGAGGAACGGGCGGGCTCCCCGTACGGGACCCCGGTGCTCTGGCGCCTGCACGCTTCGAGTGCCCTTCTCGTCGTCCCGCAGTTCGCCGTGGCCACCTTCGCGCTCGTCTATCTCGTGGACGACCACCACTGGGACGTCGCGTCCGCGGGCCGGGTGCTCGCCGTCGTCCAGTTGTGCGGGGCGCTGGGCCGGATCGGCGTCGGGCTCTGGTCCGACCGCGCGGGCAGCAGGCTCCGCCCGTACCGGCTCCTGGCCGTCCTGATCGGCGCCGTGATGCTGGCCCTCGCGGCGAGCGCCTCTACGGGCTCGGTCGCCGCGATCGGGGTGCTGCTGCTCGCCGCGGTGATGACGATGAGCCCGAACGGGCTGGCCTTCACCGCGGTCGCCGAATACGCCGGCCGGTCCTGGGCGGGCCGGGCGCTCGGCACGCACAACACCCTTCAGAACGCCTTCGCGGTCGCGACCCCGCCGGTGCTCGGCGCCGTGGTCGGCGGGGCCGGCTATGCCGCCGCGTTCGCCGCCGTGGTCGCGTTTCCGCTGGCCGCGGCCGTGGTGACGCCGGTGTCGGCCGAACACCCACACCGGCGTGACGGCCTGGCCGTCCCGGAACCCGGTTCGGGGTGAGGGCCCCGGCCACGGGCTCGCGGCCCGAAGCGCTGATCCTTTGCGCGGGTGTTCCCGTCCTCATCCCTGGCCCGTGACATGACCCGGTAATGACCGGGGCGCACGCCCGTCCAGGGCACCTCGAAGCGGGTCCACATGTACGGTTCGGGCGTTTCCAGGAGCTTCGCGGTCCGCCACGTCCCGTCCCAGGCGGACACCCATTTCCGGGTGGAGACGAGCTTCTCCATCGCGACGTCGACTCGGTCGATGGCCCCGGCTCCGGACCAGGCGCGGCCGCGCAGGGTCAGGTCCCCCGGCATGAGGGTGACGTCCTCGTCGAGTTCGATGGCACTGCGTATGGGTCCGGCGGTGGGGCGCTTGGGCTCGGGGTAGTCGGGGCTGATCAGCACCTGGACCCTCTGCGGGCCCTGCGCCGGGAGCCTCCGCTTCGAGGCCTCGATCCGGCCGAGCCACTTCACCGCCGTGTTACCGCCCCAGCCGGAGAAGATGACCCGGAACGGGTAGCCGTGGTCGACGGGGAGATCCTCGCCGTTCATCCGAATAGAGGGACGGCGTCGGCTGGACCACGAGGTCGGTCTCGCCGGCCGGGGCGATGGCGGTGCCGTCCTTGAGGGACATCGCTCTGAGAACGCCGCCGTCGCTCAGAACGAACGTTCCGGCCGCTGTCGCGGTCGAGTAGGTCAGGAACCGGCGGCGTGAGCATGACGCTGACATGGCTTCCTCCGCAGACGGCAGAGCACCGAAAAAGCACCGAGAAAAAGCACCGGGAAAAGCACAGTGAAAGCATGGGGAAAAGCGCGGAGAAGCGGTGTGGAGGCTGAGCCGGGCGGCGGGACAGGGCCGTACGGAGGGACGGAAGTGTCGGCCGCCTGAAGACCCGATTAGTCCTCGATCTGGCTTATGTCCCTTTCCTGGGAAAGTGAAACGTCTGGTCTCGTACGCTGTCGCCCCCGTACGCGCCGGGGTTCATCGATCGTCAGCGGACGCGCCCGCGCCACGGAGGTCGTGAGCTCCAGAGCGGATGGAGGCTCGCCATGGCCGGCGTCGGCGCCGTAGGAGGCCGCGGAGGACGTTGCCCTCGGTGGACAGGTGGTTGTGGCGGTAGTCGAAGCGAGGGTAGTCGGCGAACATCAGGTACCAGTACTTCATCTGTTCCGACCACCAGTAGCCCGAGGTGAGGTCGCCCTGCCTGGGAGGTGAGGTCGTGACGTCGGCGACGATCGTCCAGCCGTTCGCCACCCGGGAGCAGCGCTTCTGGCGGAGGTAGTAGTCGTGGGC
>DASYNF010000109.1:0-33790 GCA_036008685.1 Actinomadura sp.
CGCCGTCTTCCCTCGTCGTTCGGTCGCTCGTACCTCGCTCCCTCACTCCTCAGTCCAGACGACGCCGGCCCGCTCGCGAGCCCCTTCCCGGCCGTGACTTGCAGACGTTCGCGCGTACGGAGGGAGAACGGGCGCTTTGACGCGGGGCCTTCCCTCCTCGCTCCCGCTCGCGGGTCGCCTTCATCGCCGTGATCTTGCAGGTGTTCGCGTCTCAGCCGATGTAGCGCCGCGCCTTGGACTGCCGCTGGGGCTCCTCCAGGAGCCGCAGACCGCGCTCGACGTGGGCGGGGACCACCTGACGCTCGCGCACCACCCAGGGCAGCCCCCGGACCGCGGCGGCGATCGCCGCCGCGCTGGCCCGGTCCCGTGGCACCGAGCGGAGAACCTCCACGGTCCGCCGGAACGCACCCCGCACGGGCCGGCGCAGCCATGCCGTCCACAGGGTGTTGCGGATGCCGAGCCGGCGGCGCAGCCGGGGATCTCGCAGCCGCGAGGCCGCGTGGTGGACGACCACCTCCTCGGCCCAGCACATCCACCACCCCCTCGCCGCCAGATCCAGGCTGAGGAGCTCCTCCTCACCGCCGAGCCACAGCCGCGGGGAGAAACCGCCGACGGCGCGGAAGGCCGTGACCCTCAGCATGGACGCCCCGGCCAGGATGCTGAGGAGTGCGGTGCCGGGCAGCCACTCCGGCGCGGGCAACGGCGAGTCCCGGAGCTCCGGGGTGATCGGGTCCTCACGGAGGTGGGGCTCGACCAGGATGCGACCGGTCACCGAGGCGATGCGCGGATGGGCGTCCAGCAGATCCGCGGCCCGGGCCATCGCGCCGGGCTCCCACCAGGTGTCGTCATCGCAGAAGGCGACGTAGGGAGTGCCGGCGGCCTCGACCCCGAGGTTGCGTCCCACCGCACCGAGATTGCGCGGGCTGCGGATCACCCGTACCGCCGGATGGGACGCGGCCACGGCCTCGGCGGTCCCGTCCGCGGAGCCGTTGTCCACCACGATGATGGGCGACCCCTCCGGGAGCGCGGTCATGTGGTCCAGCGTACGGAGGAGCTCGGTCCGCCGGTTGCGGGTGATGACCACCACGGTGATCCGGTCATCGGTCACGGCCCGGCCTCGATCAACCGGGCGGCCCGCTCCACCGCCGGCGGCAGCGGCCGCCGCAGCGGCAGCGCCGCGGGCATCCGGCGGAGGACTCCGGCCAGCGCGGCGCGGCAGTCGGCGTCGCGCACCGCCCCGGCGACCAGCCGGAAGGTCTCGCGGATCACCAGCCGGGCCGGCCGGCGCAGCCATGCCGTGAGCAGGTCATTGCGCAGTTCGGCCCTGCGGCGACAGTGCCCCGGCGGCCGGCTGGCCGAGGGCACGTGGACGGCCACGATGTCCGGGATATAGCACCGGGCCCAGCCGAGTGCGGCGAGGTCGTAGGCCAGCAGCCGTTCCTCCCCGACGAAGAACAGCACCTCACTGAACCCTCCCGCCTCGAGGAACGCCTGCCTGCGGACCACGGACGCACAGGCCAGGAACCCGAGTACGGGCGGGCCGGGCAGCCCGGCCTCGGCGGGCAGCGGCGTGTCGGCCATCGCCGCGTTGACGGGATCGGGGGCACGGCCGGGACCCACGAGGGTGTGCGCCGCGATCAGGCCCAGCCGGGGATGCCGGGCGAAGACCTCCACGGCGTGGCCGAGGGCGCCCGGCTCCCACCACGAGTCGTCGTCGCTGAAGGCGACATAGGGGGTCACGGCCGCCCGTACGCCCACATTGCGGCCGAGCGCGCCCAGGTTGCGGGACATGCGCAGCACGGACACCCCGGGAAAACGCTCCCGTACCGCCTCGGCGGTGCCGTCCGACGACCCGTTGTCCACGACGATCACGGCGGGGCGGTCCGGCAGGGCCCGGAGCCGCGCCAGCGTGTGCAGCAGCTCCTCGCGCCGATCCCGGGTGGCGATCACCACGGTGACGGGAACGACGCACGGCTCGTCGCGGTGGCGAAGGTGTCGCTCGGCACTCATCTGAGACCTCCGGTACCGAGACGGCTGTGCTCCGGGGACTACCCGCTCGGCCCCGGGCTAACATCCCGAGCGGCCGCCCGGGCCACCGGGAGCGCCTCCGTGGTCGTCCGCCGAGGCCGGACCCGTGCCCGCGCGCCGCGCCTCGATGAATCGCTCCCGCTGCAGCTCGGCGTCGAACTCCGCGCCCAGCAGGATGGCGAGATTGGACAGCCACAGCCAGACCATGAAGATCACTATGGTCGCCAGTGATCCGTAGATCTTGTTGTACGACCCGAAGCGGGACACATAGACGGTGAAGCCGGCCGTGACCACGGCCCAGGTGATCACCGCGAGCACGCCTCCCGGCGTGACCCAGCGCAGGCCGGGCTGACGCGCACTCGGCCCCACGTGGTACAGGACCGCGAGGACCCCGACGATGATGAGTGCGAGGAGCGGCCACTTCAGGACCTCCCACGCCGTCACGGCGGCCGAGCCGAGGCCGAGCAGGTCGCCGAGCCGGTGCGCGAGCCGGCCGGTGAAGGTGACCGCCAGCACGCTCGCCGTCAGGAGGATCGCCACGAGGACGGTCAGCCCCAGCCGAAGCCACAGCAGCTTCCACAACGGCCGCCGCTCCGGGGTCTCGTAGACCGCGTTGGCCGCGCGGATGAAGGCCGCGATGTACCTCGACGCGGCCCAGAGCGCGACGGCGAGTCCCGCGGCCGCGGTGATCCCGGCCGTGGGCCGGGTGACCTGCAGGCTCTCGACGGCGCCGGCCAAGGTCCCCCGCACCGGCGGCGGGGCGACGCGCCGGACGTTGTTCGCGAGCGCCCGGCTGCCGGACGCCCCGGACAGGCCGATCAGCGAGGCGGCCACGACCAGCATGGGGAACAGCGACAGCAGCCCATAGAACGTGAGCGCCGCGCCCCAGTCCATGAGGTTGTCATCGCGGAACTCGCGGACGGTCCGCCGGATCGCCTCCCACCAGCGGCGCGGGCCCAGCTCACCCGGCCGATCGGGCATGGCCCCCGTCTCGTTCACATCCCCTTCCCTACCCCCCGGCCCCACATCGATGTGGGGCCGGGATCCGTACCGGCGAATCGGCCCGGCCTCGCGCGCGCCCGTCGGACATGTCTCCCACGCCGGCCGCGTCCGCGAGCGCTCCTGAGCCCGCGCCATTGACGGGTCCCCCACCGCCCGGCGTGAGCGCGAAGGAGGGGCGCGGCCGGATGAACGGTGCTGGGCAGGTCAAGCCAAGGCGATGAGCGATTAAGCAGCGGCCCGCACCCTCTTGACGGGGAGAAACGCGGAAACCAACAGTAGGCGTACGGCTTTCGGGTGCCACTCGGATCGACCCGAGAGAGGTGAGTCGGTTCAAATGGTATGCACCCCGAATGCCCGATTCCTCCACAGAAGCAAACAGTCTTCTGGTCTAGCCGAAGGAAACACAAAATGGCACGTCCAGCGCTCAGCACCAAAATCCTGACCTTCACGCTCCTCACCGCGCCGGCCTCCCTGGCGCTCGCCGCACTGCCGGGAGTCGCATCCGCGCAGGCCGGCGCCCACACGGTCGCCGGCGTCATGCGGCCGGGCGCGGCCGTCAGGGCGTGCTCGCTGAAGGCGGATCACATCCGGAAGGGCCAGCAGGAACAGGCCATGGCCACTGGCCTTCGTCCCAGGAAGACCGCACAACTCTGGGTCGAAGGGGCGAAGGTCGCCCAGCCACAACGCATCGGCAAGAATGGCCACGTCCAGATGTCCTTCCGGGTATCCCAGCCGCCCGGCCGGCACCCGGTCTGGATCACCGATGGCGCCAATCGGTGCGATGTCCCGGGGGGAATGACGGTAAAGAAATAAGACCGTCTGAAAGAAACGGGGCGCGCCGCTCGCGGCGCGCCCCGCCACCCCGGACGGCGGGCGCGAAGCCCGCAGCAGGGCATGGATCAAAGTCCAGGCCGCCGTAGACGCCGGGCCACCGCCTCACGGCCGATCCGCCCGACGGTCAGCCGGGCTCGTAGCGGTAACCCCTGCCGCGCAGGGTGGTGATCCGGAACGCGCCCTCACCGTGCTGACCGAGCTTGCGACGGAGCGCCGACACGTGCACGTCCAGGGTCTTGGTCGAACCGAACCAGTTGACGTCCCAGACCTCGTCGATGAGGTCCTCACGCGTGACGACCTCTCCGGCCCGGCCGGCCAGACAGGCCAGCAGATCGAACTCCTTGGGCCGCAGCGCCATCTCGGCGTCGCCGATCGTCGCCCTCCGTGCGGCCAGGTCCATCCGCAACCGTCCCACCTCGACCAGGCGCGCGTCCGGCCGGGCCGCGCTGCGCCGGAGGTGGGCCCGCAGCCGCGCCATGAGCTCGGTGAGCCTGAACGGCTTGGTGAGGTAGTCGTCCGCACCCGCGTCCAACGCCACCACGACCTCGAACTCGAGCGTCCGGGCCGTCAACACGACGATCACCGCGTCCTGCAGAGTGCCGCGCAACCGCCGGCACAGCGCGACCCCGTCGACGTCGGGCAGCCCCAGGTCGAGCAGGATCAGCTCCGGCGAGAGCCGATCCGCCAGGTCGAGCGCCTGCTGTCCGTCAGCCGCCGACGCCGCCTCATAGCCCTGGCCGATCAGCGCCCCGGTCAGTTCGGTACGGATGGCCTCATCGTCTTCGACGACCAGTACGTGAGCTCCCGCCATGCCACCGATCGTAGACAGGCCAAGGTAAGCGCCACGTTCACCCAGGTCATCAGCCGCTTCGGCGGTCCTGTACGGATATGCTCCTCCTCAGCCCGCAGGTGGGAGGCAGCACCCGTGACCCGACGTTCAGATGCCGCGCATGACATCGCCCCCGCCGGTGGCACCCCGCTGCGGAGGCAGCTGCGCACGGCGATCGCCGGCATCGCCGCCCTCGCCGTCGTGCTGTTCGCGATCCCACTCGGCCTCGTCGTCCAGCGGCTCTACCGGGGGGAGGCCGTGACCGCGCTGGAGCGGGACGCCACCCGGGTGGCCGCCGTGGCACCGGACGACGAGACCCTCCATCCCCGCCCGGTGAAGCTCCCGCAAGGCCTGCACCCGAGGTTGACGGTGGGCATCTACGCGGCCGGCGGCCGGCGCATCACCGGAGACGGGCCCGCCCGCTCCGGCGTGGCGGGCGACGCCATCGACGGGCGACTCCACCAGGCCATCGAGCACGGCGTCCTGGCGGTGTCGGCGCCCATCCCCTCAGACGAACAGCCGATGGCGGTCGTACGGGTCAGCATGCCCGATGACGTCGTCACCGACCGTACGGAACGGGCGTGGGCCCTGATGGCGGCGCTGGCACTCGCGGTCGTGCTGCTCGGAGCGGGCCTGGCCCGCCACCAGGCGGGCCGGCTCGCCGGGCCGCTCGAAAGGCTCACCCGGGCGGCCCAGTCGCTCGGCGACGGCGACTTCACCATCAGGGCACAACGCTCGGGCATACGCGAGGCGCAGGCGGCCGAACTGGCACTCGAGGCCACGGCGCGCCGTCTCGGCTCGGTCCTGGACCGGGAGCGTTCCTTCAGCGCGGACGTCTCCCACCAGCTCCGCACACCGCTCACCGGACTGCTGCTCGGGCTCGAGTCGGCGCTGGAACGCCCGGGCGCCGACCTGAGCGAAGCCGTCCGAACCGCCGTGCAGCGTGGCCAGCACCTGCAGGACATCATCGACGACCTGCTGCGCCTCGCCCGGGACGCCGGTCCCGACCGGCGGCGGCTGGACCCCGGCACGGTCCTGGAAGACCTCCGGGATCGCTGGCATGGCCGGCTCGCCGCGGCGGGCCGGCCCCTGACCATCACCGTCCAGCAGCCGCTGCCCGAGATCCAGTCGAATCCGTCCGCGGTGCAACAGATCCTGGACGTCCTCGTCGACAACGCCGCCGGTCATGGCCGCGGCCGCATCACCGTGGAGGCCGGGGACATCGGGGGCGGACTGGCCATCGACGTGTCCGACGAAGGGCCCGGGATCATCGACGGTGAAGACATCTTCGCCCGGCGCGGCTCGAACGGCCAGGCCCAAGGACACGGACACGGACACGGTATCGGGCTGGCGCTGGCCCGCTCCCTGGCGGAGGCGGAGGGAGGCCGTCTGGTGCTACGGCGGCCGGCCCCGCCGATCTTCACCCTGCTGCTGCCCACCACCGAGGCCCGTGACGACGAGCCCGGTCGACCCGTCCCGGCAGCGTCGAAGCGCCGTCCAGCCGGGCCGCCGTCCGCCCCCTGACCATCCGACCACCCGACCACATCACCTCACCGCATCACCGGACGGCGGAGATCCAGGTGATGATGGGGCGCTCATGGCCAGGTGACCTGTGAACCCCGGGATGGGCGCCGGCCGGCGGGCTCCCGGAGAGTGCACCCCGACGTGGTCGATCACCTGCTCGAGGTCGGCCGCCCCGTCGGGTGCGGCCACGATCGCGGACACCAGCAGCAGGACGCTGATCGAGGCGAGACCGACGCGACGGGGCGGTGCGGGCCGCAGGAGCGCCGCCACTCGCCGGGGCACCGGCCCGGTCCCCGAGCCGACGCCGAGACCCGCGGCATGGCCGGGTCCCGGCCTGCGACCGTGAGCGAGCGCCGCCTTGCCGATGGCACGTGCCGCCTGGCGGCGGTCGCCCACGACGGAGGCGGCGTGTTCGTCGGCCCACCGCTCGGTGGTGTAGCGCACGGCGCCCTTGAGCGGCCACAGCAGCGGGTTCGCCGCCACGGCCACGCACGCGACCGCGCGGAACAGATGGTGGCGGCCGTCCAGGTGCGCGTGTTCATGGGCCAGCAGCGCCCGGCGCTCGCCTGCGTCGAGGACCGCCAGCATGCCCGTGGACACGACCACACGGCCCGGCCGGCCCGGGAGCGCGAAGGCCTCGACCACATCGTCGTCGATCACGGCCAGGACGCCACTGCCGGGCAACGTGCGCGCGAAGCGCCGGGCCGCGCGGAGGGCCCGGGCCTGGCGAACCGCGGCGCACGCCGCCGCTCCGAGGCTCACGGCCGGCACCGTTCCCGTGAGGAACGCCACGAGGACATCGGCCGGACCTGCCTGTCCTGCCACCTGCGGCCACCAAGCGCCGAGCGGGGCGCCGTCCTGGCCCTGGAGCGCTCGGGCCACAAAAGGGGCGGCCAAGGCCACCGCGCCGGAGGCCGCGAGTCCGAGCGCCGTCGCGGTGAGCAGCCAGGTCGCCGTACGGGGAGGCAGCCGCTCCGACAGCGGCCGAGCGGCGCAGGCGGCCGCGATCGGCAGCACGAAGGGCAGAAGAACATCGAGGTCCATCCCGAACTCCAACCGGCCGCTCAGCCGACGCCGCGGTCGCCGAGCAGTTCGCGGAGCACCCGTTCGTCACGGTCGGACAACGTGTCGACGAACCGGGCGAGCACCGCCTCCGGGTCCGGCTCGCCCTCCATGACCTGGCGCATCCGGCGGGCTGCCAGGCCGGGCTCGTCGGCGACCGGCGCATAGGTGTAGGCGCGTCCGGCCTTGTTGCGGACGAGGACGCCCTCGGCGTTCAGTCGCGAGAGGATGGTGACCACGGTCGTGTAGGCCAGATCGCCACCGAGCCGCTGCCGGACCTCGCCGGGGGTCATCGCGCGTCCCGCCTGGTGCAACGCCGCCATGACCTCGGCCTTGAGCATTCCTCCGGCGCGCTGTCCGCCCTTGCCGACCATGGCAGCTTTCCTCACCGCGACTCGCCTACCGCACAGACCTTCGAGGTCAGTGTGCCACGGGCGCCCGCCTGAGCGCGGCCGGCCCGATCCGCCATCCGGTCCACGCGACCACCGCTCCGAGCAGCAGTCCCACCGCGATGTCATGCGGGTAGTGCACGCCGATGTAGACCCGCGAGACGGCGATGACCATCGCGTTGACCACCGCGATGATCCCGAGGCGCCGGTCCAGCCCCCACAGCGCCACGGCCGCCGCCGCGGCCAGCACGGCGTGGTTGCTCGGGAAGGAGTAGTCCCCGATGGCGGGACATATGGCGACGATCTGGTGGACCGGGAGGACCCGGCACGGGCGCTCCTCACCGACCCCCAGCTTGAGGAGCGCGCTCAGCACGACGGCGAGGGCCATCGCGCCGGGCACCCACAGGACGGGAGCCAGGCCGGCCGGACCCCGGTGACGGGCCCGCCACGCCCACACCGCGGCCAGGGCGACGAACAGGCCGATACCGTAGTCGCTCCACCAGCTGATGAATCCGTTGAGCCAGGCCGTATGCCGGGCCAGGGCTATGGCCGCCTGATAGGCGCCGTCATCGAAGGTCGACGTGTCCCCGGCCGGCGCGGGTCCACCGCCTGCCATGGTCATCATGAAGGGCCCCCTGAGGTCACGGGTGATCATTTGCACGAACGGCCAAGGCCAGCGCCCGTGAAACCGTAACCGAATTCTACATGAATGTAGAAATTCATTTCGGGAATTCGCCTGAGGACGGATCATCAAGCGGCCGAGGCGGCCAAAGTAAAACCGGGCTTACCCGGCGCTAAGTCGCCGATGTCCGAGGGGTTTCTAGCGTGGCCGGAAACCCTCCAAGCCGGGAGCCCCGACATGCGCACACTCCACCGCACACTCCACCGGCCGGTCCCCGAACCCGCACCGCGGACACGACCGGCGCCCGAAGGCCGGACCCGCGAAGACCCGGTCCGGGGTCACGCCGCCCATCATGGCGAGCCTCAGCGACACGGCGGCGTCCCCGGCCGGGCCAGGGTGGGGCTCGCCACCACCGCCGTCGTCGCCCTTCTCGCCCTCACCGGATGCGGCCACTCCCCGAGCCCGCGGACCGGCGGCCCGACACCCCCATCGCCCGCCGCCGCACAGCCGAACCGGCCGGGGCCCGCCCCGACGGAGACGAACCCGGCGGGCGACATCCCGGACAATATGCAGTACGTGCCGTACCGAGCCCACGGATACGAGGTGAAGGTCCCCGAGGGGTGGGCGCGCAGCGACCTGCCGACCGGCGCCGACTTCACCGACAAGCTCAACACGGTCCGGGTGGAGATCGCCCCGGCCTCCTCCGCCCCGACCCCGGCCTCGGCGCGCACGCAGGAGCTGCCGAAGATCCAGGCCACCGCACGGAACTTCGCGCTCCGCACGATCGAGTCTGTCCAGCGACACGGTGGAACCGCCGTACGGATCGTTTACGAGACCGACAGCGCCCCGAACGAGGTCACCGGAAAGGTCGTCCGGGACTCCGTCGAGCGGTATGAGTTCTTCAAGGCCGGACAGGAGGCCGTGCTGACGCTGTCAGGACCGGTGAGCGCGGACAACGTCGATCCGTGGCGGATCGTGTCCGATGGGTTCCGGTGGACGGCATGAGCCACACACCCGAGACCGTCCTCGACGCCACCCGCCTCTACCGGTTCTACCGGGCCGGAGAGGAGGAGACGGCCGCACTGCTGGGCGTGAACCTGCACGCGGTCGCCGGCGAGTTCATCGCGGTCACCGGCCCGTCCGGATCCGGGAAGTCGACCTTGATGGCGTGCCTGGCCGGGTTGGACGAGCCCGATGGCGGCACCGTGCGGATCGACGGCACCCGGATCAGCCACCGGCCCGAGCGTGAACGGGCGGCTCTGCGCGGCCGCCTGGTCGGCGTGCTGTTCCAGTCCGGCAACCTGATCGAGCACCTGACCGTACGGCGGAACATGGAACTGGCCCAGCGGATCAGCCGGCGCCACGACCCGGCCCGGCCGGACGAACTGCTGTCGGCCCTCAACCTCGAACACCGGGGGGACACGCGGCCCAGCAGGCTGTCCGGCGGGGAGGCCGCCCGGGCCGGGTTGGCCGTGGCCCTCGCCGCGCGACCCGCCGTCGTGCTGGCGGACGAACCGACCGGGGAGCTCGACGCCGAGGCCGAACGCGAGGTCATCGACCTGCTGCGCGAGCAGACCGCGCAGGGGACCGTCGTGATCGTCGCCTCGCACAGCCCCGCCGTCGCCGCCGCGGCCGACCGTACCGTGACCCTGCGGGACGGGGAGGTCGTGTGAGGCCCCTCGCCGAACTCACCGACGTCGCCCGGACGCACGGAAGCGGACCGGCCGCGGTGGTCGCCGTCCACTCGGTGAGCTGCCGGGTCGAGGCCGGGGACCAGATCGCCGTCACGGGCGCGTCCGGCTCGGGCAAGTCGACTCTCCTCCATCTCATCGCGGGCCTCGACGAACCGACCAAGGGTGCGATCACCTGGCCCGGACTGGACGGCCACCCCCTGCGCGCACCCGGCCTGATCGGGATGATCTTCCAGGGGCCGAGCCTGCTGCCACCCCTCGACGCACTCGACAACGTCGCCCTGCCGCTGCTCCTCGCACGTGAGCCACAGGAAGACACACGGGCCAAGGCCCTGGCCGCGCTGGCCTCCGTCGGCATCGCCGACCTCGCCGGCCGGCTCCCCGAGGAGCTGTCCGGCGGCCAGGCCCAGCGAGTGGCGGTCGCCCGCGTGCTCGCGGCCTCACCCCGGCTCATCGTCGCGGACGAACCCACCGCGCAGCTCGACTCCGAGCACGCGCGGAACGTCATCGACCTGCTCATCGACGCCGCCTCGAGGCTCGAGGCGGCGCTGGTCGTCGCGACCCACGACCCGCGCATCGCCGACCGGCTGCGGCGCAGATGGGTCATGCGCGACGGCACACTACGACAGGAGCCCGCATGCTCGGCTTGATCTGGCTCAACGGCCTCCTGGCCCGCCGCGCCCCCCGGCTGGCCGCGGCGGCGATCGGGGTCGCCGCCGCGGTCGCGCTGCTGGCGTCACTCGGCTCCTTCCTGGCCGCGGCGAAGTCGACCATGACAGTCCGTTCGGTCACCCGGGTCTCCGTGGACTGGCAGGTCGAGGGCTCCCCGTCCATCGAGCCGGCGCTCCGCGCGGACCACCGGATCGTCGACCTGCGGCGGGTGGACTTCGCCACGACCCCGGGCTTGCAGGCCCGTACGGCCGGGCAGACGCTCACGACCGGCGCCGGGCAGGTGCTCGGGCTGCCCCCGGGATACGCGGCCGGCTTCCCCGGCGAGATCCGGCCACTCGTCGGCGATCCCGGTGGCGTGCTCCTGGCACAGCAGACCGCGGCGAACCTGCACGCCTCCCCCGGGGACACGGTGACCGTCCAGCGCGCGGGGCTCCCGGCCGCGTCTTTGCGGGTGGACGGCGTCGTCGACCTCCCCCACGCCGACTCTCTGTTCCAGCAGGTCGGCGCGCTGCCGGGCGCGCAGCCCCAGGCCCCACCGGACAACGTGCTGCTGGTGCCCGCCGACGCCTGGCACCGGCTGTTCGACCCGGTGGCACGCGCCCGGCCCGATCAGGTCCGCACCCAGTTCCACGTCCGCCTGGACCATGCCCTTCCCAAGGACCCGGCGGCCGCCTACACGAAGGTGACGGGCAGTGCCCGCAACCTGGAGGTACGGCTCTCGGGAGCCGGCCGGATCGGCGACAACCTGGGGGCCGCCCTGGGCGCCGCACGCCAGGACGCGTTGTACGCCCAGATCCTCTTCCTGTTCCTCGGCCTTCCAGGAGCGGTGATCGCCGGGTTGCTGACCGCCGTGGTCGTGGGCTCCGGCGCCGTGCGGCGCCGGACCGAGCAGGCGCTGCTGCGGACCCGCGGCGCCACCCAGAGGACGCTCGTGTCCCTCGCGGCCGCGGAAGCGCTGGTGGTCGGCGTGGCCGGTGCGGTGGCCGGGCTCGGCCTGGCCGCGGTGACCGGGTGGCTGGTCTTCGGATCGAGCCGCTTCGGCACCACCGCCGCCACGGCGGCCTACTGGCAGGGCGGCGCCGCGCTCGCCGGGCTGCTCATCGCGGCACTGGCCGTCCTCGTGCCGGCCGTCCGCGACGCCCGGAGGATCACCGTGGCGACGGCGCGGCGCCAGGTGGGCGCCCCGAAGCGCGGGCCCGCCTGGTGGCGGTACGGGCTGGACCTGTGGCTCCTGGTCGCCGCGGGCGCGGTGTTCTGGGTCCTCGGACGGGGCGGCTACACGATCGTGCTGGTGCCCGAAGGCGTGCCGACCATCTCCGTCAGCTATTGGGCCTTCGCCGCCCCCGCGCTGCTCTGGGCCGGCGCCGGACTGCTCGCCTGGCGGCTCGTCTACGCGCTGCTCGGCCGTGGCCGGCCTCTGGTCGCCAGGCTCATCCGTCCGCTGGCCGGTGGGCTCTCCGACGCCGTGGCCGCGACCCTCTCCCGCCAGCGGGGGCTGATCGCCCGAACCGTGGCGCTGGCGGCGCTCACCGTCGCGTTCGCCGCCACGACCTCCACGTTCGACGCGACCTATCGTCACCAGGCGCTCGTCGACGCCCAGCTCACCAATGGTGCCGACGTGACCGTGACCCAATCGCCGGGAACCTATGTCCCACCGGATCAGGCCCGCCAGATCGCGGCCGTGCCCGGCGTCGGTCACGTCGAGCCGATGCAGCACCGCTTCGCCTACGTCGGTTCGGACCTGCAGGACCTCTACGGGATCCATCCGGCGACGATCGCCGGCGCCACCGGGCTCCAGGACGCCTACTTCTCCGGCGGCACCGCCCGCGGCCTCCTCGGCCGGCTGGCCCGCCGGCCGGACTCGGTCCTGATCAGCGAAGAGACCATGAAGGACTTCCAGCTCCACCTCGGTGACCAGATACGGCTGCGGCTGCAGGACGGCCGCACCAAGCAGTACCGCACCGTGACCTTCCACTTCGCGGGGATCGCCAAGGAGTTCCCGACGGCCCCGAAGGACAGCTTCATCCTGGCCAACGCGGACTATGTCGCGGCGCAGACCGGCAGCGACACGGTCGGGACCTTTCTGGTGAGCGCACACGGCCGCTCCCCGCACGAGGTCGCGGCGGCCCTCCGCGGCCGGCTGGGCGCACAACCCCAGATCACGGACCTGGACTCGGTCCGGCAGGTCATCGGGACCAGCCTCACCGCCGTCGACCTGCGCGGGCTCACCGGCATCGAGCTCGCCTACGCACTGGCCCTCGCCGCGGCCGCGACCGGACTCCTGCTCGGCCTCGGTTTCACCGAACGCCGGCGCACGTACGCCCTGGCCAGCATGCTGGGAGCGCGCGGACGGCAGCTCGGCGCGTTCGTGTGGACCGAGGTCGCCGTCGTGGCCATCGGGGCGCTCGTCCTCGGAGGTGCGGCCGGGTGGGCGCTGACCCAGATGCTGGTCAAGGTCCTGACCGGCGTCTTCGACCCGCCACCGGCCGCGCTCAGCGTCCCCTGGGCCTATCTCGCCCTGGTCGGGGGCCTCGCGCTCACGACCTTGCTCATAGCGGGCCGGCAGGCCATCCGAGCCGTGCGCAAGCCGCCGATCACGGTCCTGCGCGACCTGTAGTCCTGACCCGGCCGGGTCCTGACCCGGCCGGTCCCGGATCGGCCCGCGGACGCCGCGGCGTCGCCGGTGACGGGCATCCGCCCGTACGCCATCGGGCGACGCCGCGACGGTCCGGCTAGTGCGCCGCCGTGCCGGCCGCGTCCGGCGCCACCGAGCTCAGATAGGCGTCGGTCTTGCCGGGATCCATGAGCCAGTCCTGGAAGTCGCTCGGGTCGGCGTATCCGTGGGCGAACCGGTCGCCGACGACCTGGTTCCCGGCCGCGGTGGCGAGGACCCGCTGCACGTGATCGGGAAGCGGGCCCAGCATCATGTTGGTGTAGGCGGCGAGGTCGTCGGCGAAGGACCGTCCGGCGGCGGCCTGGTCTCCTGTGGTGGTCCGGGCGGGTGCCCCCGCACCCCCGCCGGGACCCCGCAGGCTCGTACGTTCCCGTCGGGGAAGACCGCCGGATGCCATCACCTGCCGCGCCTCCTCACGCTCCGCCTCACGCCGGGCCGGCTCCACGGGCCGATGGCCGCCTGCGACCCGCAGACGTGCCGATTCGGTGCGTACCGCCGGGTCACCCGGGGCGGACGTACCAGCCGCGCCGGCCGCCACGGTCACGGTCGCCGGCGAATAGGTCGTGGCGTTGTCGAGGAGAGCCGCCAGGAGTGAGGCGAGGTCGTCGGCCGCATAGGACATGACGGCGAGCTCGACCATCTTGCCGATGGAGATCTGGTCGTAGCGCTCGATCGAGGACTCGGCGGCGCGCAGGACGTCCACCAGCGACGAGGTATAACCGCTCAGCTCCTCGTCTTCGCGCCCGGTCAGGATCCGCATGTCCCGGGCGGCGCGCCGCATCCGCGTGACGGCGTGGTCGACCTGGTACAACGCCTTCAGCCGGTCCGGATCGTCCTCGTCCCCCTCGAGCGAGTCCAGCGCCGGACGCAATTCCTCGGCCAGGCCGAGCAGTTGCAGGGCGAACAGGTCGCAGATCGCCGGCCAGGCGTTGGGGGACTGCGCGGCCCTGTGGCGGCGGGAGCCCGGTCCGAGCCGGTAGTGAGCCTGGAGGTGACAGGACGACCAGATCGACACAAGCAATGGTGCCGTAAAACCCCGGTCGCCATATGGACGACCCAAACTGGATTGCGTAGATTTACCCGCACAATCGCACCAAAGGAATAGATAAGCCTTTTGTTCGATATGCCTCTTTGCTAGCGGATTGTCGTCCAGAGCGATCGACGCAGGCCTGCGACCTGCGCATATTCACGCGCGCGCCGAGGGGTCCGCGGATGAGGCCGCATGGCTCCGTCCGCCCGGGGCTCACCGAAGCCGAGAGATACGTCCCGGTCCGATGGCGTTACATGACATACCGCACACGGCACCTACCGCACACGGCACATAGCCACACGGCCTCAGGCCGGCCCCGCGGTCTCGTGGGCACGTGCCTCGGCGAGCCGGGTGTGCAGCCTTTCCCGGATCTCCTCCGGGGTGTACGCACGGCGGCGCCGCTCCGCTCGGGCGATCACCACCCCCGTCGCGGCGACTCCGACGAAACCGGCCAGACCCATGACCTTCCACCATCGCATCGGCCTAGGCTACGGGGCATGGCCGTCAGCAGCATCAGCCTCGACGAAGCGATCGATCTGACCCGCACCGGTGACGTGTGGGTCTTCCGCGGACGGACGGCCGCCGACCGGGCCATCCAGATGACGACCAACAGCCCGGTCAACCACGTCGGCATGGCCGTCGTCATCGACGACCTCCCGCCGCTGATGTGGCACGCCGAGCTCGGCCGGTCCCTGCCCGACATGTGGACCGGCAGCCACCAGCGGGGCGCACAACTGCACGATCTCCGCGAGGCGGTGCTCGTCTGGGGCACCCGGTACGGCCAGCGAGCATGGCTGCGCCAACTCGACGGACCGGCCACCCCCGACATGGAGGACGCCGTCCTCGGCACGATCGCACGCCTGGACGGGACACCGTTCCCCTCCACGGCTCGGCTCGCCTCACGATGGGCGCGCGGGCGAGTGCCGATCAGAAGGCCACAGCGCCCGGACGGGACCCTGGAGACCGCCTACTGTGCCGAGGTGGTCGCCCTGACCTACCAGGCCATGGGACTGCTCCCGCGCGACCGGCGGCCCAACTGGTACGACCCTGGCCGGTTCTGGAGCGGTGACGACCTGGACCTGTCGGCGGGAGCCCGGCTCGGCGGTGAGATCACGGTGAGGATCCCGCCCAAGCCGGGCCGGCCCGCCGGGCGGCCGGCCACGTCCGGTGACGGTCGCCCTGCCCGGGTCCGAGGAACGCGGGCCCCGGAGATGCGGGCCTCAGGGGTGCAGGACCACCTTCGTCCAGCCTTCGTCCCGGGCGTCGAAGTGCCGGTAGCACTCCGGCGCCTCATCCAGCGGAAGTTCATGCGACACCACGAATGAGGGCTTGGCCTTGTCCGCGGTGATGAGGTCGCGCAGTTGCCGGTTGTAGGCCTTCACGTTGCACTGGCCGGTCCCCATACCCTGGCCCTTGTACCACATCATGCCGTAATCGAAGATCAGCTGGCCCTTCTTGGCGAGCTCGTCCGGAGCACCGGGATCCTCGGGCACGAAGACTCCCACGACGCCGAAGACACCGGTCGACCGTACGGACCGTACGAGGTTGTTCAAGGTCATGTTGGCGTGCTCGTTGCCCTCGGGATCATGTGCCTGGTAGCCCACGCACTCGCAACCCCGGTCGGCTCCCTCTCCGTTGGTCATGTCGAGCACCTGCTCCACGGGCGACGCCTTGGCGTCGTCGATGGGGATCGCGCCCATCTGCTCCACGAGCCGCAGACGGTCCGGGTGCCGGTCCACGACCATCACCTTGTCGGCACCCTTGATGATCGCGGAATACCCCGCCATGAGCCCGACCGGCCCGGCGCCGTAGATGACGACCGACTCACCCGGCTCGAGCCCGGCCAGCTCGGTGGCGTGGTAACCGGTCGGGAAGATGTCCGCGACCATCGCGTAGTCGGTCTCCTTCGACGTGCCCGCCGGGAGCGGCAGGCAGTTGAAGTCCGCGTGGGGGACGCGGAGATACTCGGCCTGGCCACCGCTGTAGGGGCCCATCCCGGCGAACCCGTAGGCGGCGCCACCGCCCTCGGGATTGTGGGTCAGGCAGTAGGCCGTCAGCCGGCGGGTGCAGTTCTTGCAGTAGCCGCAGCTGATGTTGAAGGGCATGCAGACCCGGTCCCCGGTACGGATGGACTCGACCGCGCCGCCGGTCTCGACCACCTCACCGAGGTTCTCGTGCCCCAGCACCCGGCCCGGCTCCATGGTGGTCCGTCCTTCGTACATGTGCAGGTCGGAGCCGCAGATGTTCGTCGTCGTGATCTTGACGATGACATCCGACGGCGCTTCGATCGAAGGGTCGGGGACCTGCTCCACCCTGACATCGAAAGGTCCGTGGTAAACGACCGCCTTCATCAGGCCCTCCTTGACGCTCACGCACGACGGTCGGACGAGCGGAGCCGGAGCGGCGCGAGTGCCGGCAGTCCGTGCGCTATTGCCCTGATTTACGAAGATGATGGATGAAAGAGCCGCTGTGCTGTCGGGCGAAGGAGGCCGGAGCCCGGGCGCGCCTACGGTGACACGACCCGCCTCGGACCCGCGTCAGCGAGCGGGTCAGGGACGAGCGACCCATCCCCGTGCACGGCCTGCCCAGTCCACAAAGTCCGAAACGTCCCATAATTGCCTCCGCTCCGAACGGGAGTCCGTACGTGGCCCGACGCCCGCTCAGGAGAGGATGTTCGGCAAGATATCGTCACAGAACACCTAAAACGCCCCAACTCTCCTCCTGTGATAAGTAACTCCACATCCGTACGATCACCGCGCCCCCCGGGGAGACGCCTATGACGGCCATGCTGGACGGACAAGGGTCCGCACAGCCCTCGATGGAACAGCCCGCCTACCCGGGCCGGCTCCCCGAGCCGCTCGTGGCCGATCCCTGTGCCGACCGCAAGGCCGCCGGCGATCTGCTCCGGGGCGGTGGCGATGCCGTCGTCCATGGCGGTGGCGGCGGCGACGACCTGGACGTGTTCCTGTCCGGTCAGATCTTCATGGACATGATCTTCACCGGGCTTCCCGGGCTACCCCCGCCGGGCACGGAACTCGTCACCGACGGGCTCGGCTCGGCGCCGGGCGGGATCGCCAACATCGCCGTGGCGATGAGCCGGCTCGGCCTCCGCGTCGGCCTGTCCACGGTCTTCGGTGACGACATGTTCGGGTCCTACCTCTGGCGGACCCTGTCGGAGCAGGAGGGCGTCGATCTCAGCCGGTCCCGGCGGCTGCCCGGCTGGCCCACCCCCGTGACCGTGTCACTGGCCTACGACTCCGACCGAAGCATGATCACATACACCAAGCCGACACCGCCGCTCGACGTGCTGACCACGCCCCCATGGGCCAGGACGTGCTTCGTCGACATCGACCGGCCGGTCCCGGAGTGGGCGGTCACCATGCGCCGGGCGGGGGCCAAGGTCTTCGCCGACGTGGGCTGGGACCCCGCGGAGACCTGGTCGACCGCCGTCCTGGACCGGCTCGAACACGTCGACGTGTTCCTGCCCAACGCCGTCGAGGCCATGGCCTACACGCGAACGAGCAGCCCGGAGGACGCGGTCGAGGCACTGTCCGCCCGGGTGCCCGTGGTCGTCGTGAAGCGGGGCGGGCGCGGCGCGATCGCCATCGACTCCACCACGGGCGAGCGGGCGGAGACCGACGCGCTCCCGGTCGTCGCGCTCGACCCCACGGGCGCCGGAGACGTCTTCGCCGCCGGATTCGTGTTCGGCACCCTGGCGGAGTGGCCGCTGCGGCAGCGGCTCAAGTTCGCCAACCTCTGCGCCGGCCTGTCCGTACGGCACTACAGCGGTTCGCTGGGATCGCCCTGCTGGGGCGAGATCGCGTCGTTCGGCGAGTCCGGTGAGGTGCCGGACACCGACCTAGAGGAATACTCCTTCATCATCCCTTATATCCCCGAGGCGGCCGACGAGGTCATCACGCGGGCCGAACCCACGCTGCGAGGAGAGCAATAATGACGACGCGCATCGCCGTCATCGGGGCGGGCAGCGGTTACATGCCCGGCGTGATCCGCGGTCTGCTGCACCGGGCCGACGACCTCGCCGGCGCCGAGCTGGTCTTCCATGACCTGGACGCCGGGCACCTCGACGTCATGACCCGCCTGGCCCGGAACATGTTCGCGGCCCGCGGCGCGGACTTCACCGTGACCGCGCAGACGGGGCTGAAGCCGGCCCTCGACGGCGTGGACTTCGTGTTCACCACGTTCCGGCCGGGTGGCCTTCCCGGGCGGCATCTGGACGAATCCATCCCTCTCAAGTACGGGATCGTCGGCCAGGAGACGGTCGGCCCCGGTGGCTTCCTCATGGCCTGCCGGTCCGTCCCGGTGCTGCTGGAGATCGCCCGTACGCTCGGTGAGGTCGCTCCCGAAGCCTGGATTCTCAATTACACCAACCCCACCAACGTGGTCACCGACGCGGTGACGCGTTATTCGGACGCCAGGATCATCGGGCTCTGCGACCAGTGGGCCGGTGACACGGAGACCTGGGCGGAGCTGCTCGGGCTTCCCTCCGACGGGCTCGAGATCGACTGGATCGGGACCAACCACGGCACCTGGGCCGAGCGGGCACGGCTGCACGGCGAGGAGATCGACCTCGCCGCCCGGCTCACCGACTCGGCTCCGCCCGGAGAGGCCACGCCGCATCGGGACCCGGCCAGCATGGCCGAGATCGGCAAGGCGCTCGGGCTCCTGGTCAACTCCTACTCCAAGTACTACTTCTTCCATGACGAGGTGGCGGCGCGGCTCAGGGACGCGGCGACGACCCGGGCGCAGGACATCATGGCCATGCTGCCCGGCTACTACGCCCAGGTGACGGCCGAGGCCGGCAAGCCGGATCCCGATCCGAGCCGGGAGCGCGGCGGTGGCGAACACGGGGAGTTCGCCGTCGACGTCATCTGCGCCATCGCCCGTGACGAGCGCCGCCGCCTGATCGTGAACACGCGGAACCAGGGCGCGATCTCGTCGCTGGAGGGGGACGCGATCGTCGAGGTGCCCGCGATCGTGGGCCGGCAGGGCCCGACGCCGCTGGTGATGGGGGAATTGCCGCGCGCCGTACGCGGCCTGACCCACGCGATCCACGAGTACGAGCGGCTGGCGGCCGACGCGGCCGTCACCGGAGACCGGCGGATCGCCCTGCAGGCGCTGATGGCCCACCCCTTCGTGACGAGCAAGCGCACCGCCGAGAAGATCCTCGAAGAGGGGCTCGCCGCCCACGCCGCCCACCTCCCCCAGTTCACCCCCCTGCCGTGAAGGAGCCTCATCACATGCCGAAACCCCTCAGGCGCGGGGTCGCGCTCGGGCTCGCAGGATTCACGGCGCTGGCGGCACTCGCGACCGCCTGCGCCCCCGGCTCCGGCAACAGCGCCGGGCCGACGACCAAGGCCCCCACGGCGGTCAGCACCGACATCGCGAAGGCCGGCGACGTCACCCTCACCGTCTGGGACCAGGAGGTGCGCGGCGGGCAGAAGGAGCAGATCGACAAGCTCAACGCCGCCTTCCAGGCCAAGTATCCGAACGTGAAGATCAAGCGGGTGTCGCGGTCCTATCCCGACCTGCAGAAGACGCTTCGCCTCGCGCTGTCCGGGGACACGCCGCCGGACGTGGTCGAGACCAACCAGGGCTATGCCGTCATGGGCGCGTTCGTCAAGGCGGGCATGCTGCTGCGGCTGGACTCCTACGACCAGGTGTACGGCTGGCGGAAGCGGTTCCCGAAGGGCCTCATCGAGACCAACAGCGTCACCGCCGACGGCCGCACACTGGGCTCCGGGAGCCTGTACGGCGTTTCGCTGCACGGCGAGATCGTCGGGGTGTTCTTCAACAAGGACAAGCTGGCCGAGCTCGGGATCCAGCAGCCGAAGACCTGGGCGGAGTTCGAGAACGCCCTCGCGACCGTCAAGGGAAAGGGCGAGGTGCCGATCGCCTTCGGCAACCTGGACAAATTCCCGGGCATCCATGAATTCGGGGTGATCCAGGATCAGATCGCCGGCAAGGACGCGGTCCGGAACCTCTTCTTCGGCCGTGGCGGCTCGTGGACGGATCCGGCCAACGTACAGGCGGCCCAGAAACTGGCGGACTGGGTCAAGCAGGGCTATCTCCCCAAGAACGCCAACGCCGTGAAATATGACGACTCACCGGTGAACTTCGCCAAGGGCCAGGGTGCCTTCCTCATCGGCGGCACGTGGTTCGCCGCCGACCTGGAAAAGGCGATGGGCGGCAAGGTCGGCTTCATGCTGCCACCGCCCGCGCAGGCCGGCGCGCCCTCGGTGACGATGGGCGGCGAGAGCCTCCCGTTCTCCATCACGTCCAAGTCCAAGCACCCGGATGTGGCCGCCGCCTACATCGACTTCATCACCTCGCCCGAGTCCATGGACATCGCGACGGAGCACGGGCTGCTGCCGGCCCTCCCGCCCGCGTCCAGGCGACCGTCCTCGGCGCTGCAGAAGGACATCTTCGCGGCCTGGAAGGCCGTCAGCGACAGTGACGGCCTGACGCCGTATCTCGACAACGCGACTCCCACCTTCCCCGACACGCTCGGGGGCGCGCTGCAGAAGCTCATCGGCGGCCACGCCACGCCGCGGGAATCGCTCGGGGAGGCGCAGAAGGACTACTCCGCCTTCCTGAAGAAGAAGTGACCGGATCCCGCCGCGGCGCTCCGGGCGAACCGCGCCGCGTCGGATGGCTGTACGTCCTCCCCGCACTGCTGATCTATGGCGCCTTCCTGCTGTGGCCGCTGCTGCACGGGGCATGGATCTCGCTGTACCACTGGGACGGGCTCGGCACCGGCACCTGGGCCGGGGCGGCGAACTACCGCCAGGCCTTCACCGACCCGGTGCTGCGCGGCGCGTTCGGGCACGCCCTCGTCCTCGTCGTCTTCTACGCGGTCGTGCCGTGCTGCATCGCCTTCGTCCTGGTCTCGGCGATGTCCCGGACGAAACCGCGAGGGCTGGCGTTCTTCCGCACCGTGATGTTCCTGCCCCAGGTCGTCGCGATGGTGGCCGTCGCCGTGGGGTGGCAGTGGGTCTACTCCGACCACGGGCCGATCAATGGATCACTCCGGTGGCTGCACGGTCTGGGACTGCCGGACTGGTCGCGCGGCTGGCTGGGGGACTTCACCTTCGCGTTGCCCGCGGTCGGCCTCGTCGGCACGTGGGTGGAGATCGGCCTGGCGATGGTCCTGTTCGCCGCGGGTGTGCAGAAGATCCCGCGCGAGCTGTACGAGGCCGCCCGGGTGGACGGCGCCGGCCCCCTGCGGGAGTTCCTCGCCGTCACGCTTCCCGGCCTCCGGCGCGAGCTCTCGGTGGCTCTGACCCTCACGACCATCGCCGCGCTGCGTAACTTCGACCTCATCTATCTGACCACCGGCGGCGGTCCCGGCGACGCGACCAAGGTCCCCGCCTATGAGGTCTACAACCGTACGTTCAACACCGGCGAGGTCGGCCTGGCCTGCGCGATCGGGGTCATGATCGCCGTGCTCGCCTTCGTCATCACGGTCGGGGCCGGCCGACTCGTGGAGGGCCGGGAATGAGCAGCACCCGCACCGAGCGGATCTTCAACTACACGATCCTGAGCGTCTTTTCCGTCATCGCGCTCTTCCCCCTGGTGGCGGTGGCGGCCCAGGCCCTGCACCTGCCGCATCTCGACGTGTCGACGTTCGGGGAGGCCTGGCGGCAGGGGCACTTCTCCACGTACATGCGCAACAGCCTCATGGTCACGGTCGTCGTGGTGGTCGTGGCCACGGCGCTGTCGATCATGTCCGGTTACGCGCTCGGGACCATGGACTTCCGCGGTGGCAACGCGCTGTTCTACCTCTTCCTCGCCGGGCTGATGGTCCCCAGCGAGACGGTCGTGGTCCCGTTGTACTTCGACCTGCGGACCGTGCACCTCGACAACTCGCTGCCCGGCCTGATGCTGCCGCAGGTCGCCCAGTCCGTGGCGTTCGGGACCTTCTGGATGCGCGCCTACTTCCGCAGCGTGCCCCGGTCACTCCTGGAGGCCGCGCGGATGGACGGGGCCTCGAGCTGGTCCGTCCTCTGGCGGATCCTCGTGCCGGTGGGACGGCCGGCGATCCTGACCATGATCGTCCTGACGGCCATGTGGACGTGGAACGAATTCCTGCTGCCCCTGGTCATCATCAACTCCGACGAAGGGCTGCGGACGGCCCCCCTCGGCCTGTCGTTCTTCCAGGGGCAGCACCAGACCGACTATCCGCTGCTCATGGCCGGCGCACTCATCGTCGCGGCACCGGTCGTGGTCGTTTATGTCTTTCTCCAACGGCACTTCATCACGGGGATGCTCTCGGGGGCAATCAAGGAGTAAGGACCGAAGAGGAGAGTCCATGCGAAGACGCACCACGTCCGCGACCCCGTCCACCGCCAAGACCGCGGCTCTGGCCACGGCTCTGGCCGCGCTGCTCGCGGGAACCGGCCTCGCCGTGACGCCCGCACAGGCCGCGGGGGCGGGTCCGGACACCCACGGCGCACGATCCCAGGGCCCGCGGTCCCAGGGCGCGCTGGACGTCCTGTTCGTCGGGGCACATCCCGACGACGAGGCCGGCGGCCTGTCGACGTACGGCCAGTGGAAGGAGTTCGACGGCGCGCGCACCGGCGTCGTGACCATCACCCGCGGCGAAGGCGGCGGCAACGCCGCGGGCACCGAGGAGGGCCCCGCCCTGGGCCTGCTCCGCGAGGGCGAGGAACGTCTCGCGGTCGGCAGGGCCGGCGTCAAGGACATCCACTACCTCGACCAGGTGGACTTCTACTACACCGTCAGCGCACCGCTCACCGCCGAGGTCTGGGACCATCGCAGGTCGCTGGAGAAGATCGTACGGCTGGTCCGCGAGACCCGGCCCAAGGTCATGGTGACCATGGAGCCCGCCCCGGTCCCCGGCCAGCACGGCAACCACCAGGAGTCCGGCCGGCTCGCCACCGAGGCATATCTCCTCGCCGCCGACCCGGCCGCGTTCCCGGACCAGATCGGCAAGGAGGGCCTGCGGCCCTGGCGCACGGGCCGGCTGTTCAACACCGGCGGCGCGACGGGCCCGCTCGGGCCCAGGTGCGCGACCGACCTCACCGCGACCGACCCGAGCGCGGTGGTCGCCGGCGTTCACGGGGGACGTACGTCTCCGGCCAACGGCGGCAAGACGTGGGCGCTGGTCGAGCGTGAAGCCCAGCGGACCTACGTCAGCCAGGGCTGGGGCGGCTTTCCCGACCCCCCTGCCGACCCCGGCCAGAACGGCTGCGACTACTTCACCCAGATCGACAGCCGCGTGCCCTACACCCTGGACGACCGGGCCCCCGACGCCATGCTCGAAGGCGCGTTCAAGCCGGCCCGGGGCGGCCTCCCGCTCGGTACGGAGTTCTTCCTCACCACGGACCGCTTCGCGGTCGCACCGGGCCAGGCGATCACGGTGACCGCCCACGCCCGGTCTCCGAAGCGCCTCTCCGGCGCGGCCGCCGAGCTCGTGGCACCGACGGGCTGGACCGTGAAGGGCTCCGGCGACCTCGGCGCCCTGGACACGGCGGAACGGACGGCCACCTTCACGGTGACGCCGCCGGGCAACGCCTCGTACGGCCGGGTCCGGTTGTCCGCGACCCTCACGACCGGGCACGGCTCCGGCCAGACCGCCGAGGCCGTCGAGGTCACGCCGGCCGTCACGGGGGTGCAGCAGCCTCTCCCGCGGGTCGACGACTTCGACTCCTGGGCCGTGAAGACCGGCGTCCCGGCGATGACCGGCCGGGTCAAGCGGGTCCTGCCACTCGCCTCCGGCACGTCGCGCGAGGTTCGTGTGGATCTCACCAACCTCGCCTCCGACGCCCGGTCGGGGACGGTCAGGCTGGACCTGCCCAAGGGGTTCGCCGCCGACGCCGCCACGAAGCCGTACGAGCTGGCCGCCGGCGGCAGGGGCGCGGTGAAGTTCACCGTCACCAACACCGACGCCTCACTCCCGACGTCCAATCAGGGGGGCAAGGGCGGAGACCACGACTACACGATCACGACGAGCGGCGCGCCGGGTGAGGCTCCGGACGTACGGTCCGGGGCGTTCAATCTCGTGCCGGCGGTGAGCCTGTCCAAGGCAGGGACGGCTCCGGCGGTGGACGGTGCCGAGGGCTCCGGCGAATACTCCGGCCCGGCGCTGGACCTGTCCCGGCTGTGGGAGGGCTCCGCCTGCGCCTCGGCCGAGGACTGCTCGGCGTCCGGCAAGGTGACGTGGACGGCCGATGACCTGTACGTCCTGGTCAAGGTCCGGGACGACAAGGCCGGCACGGTGCTCGGGGCCGACGACTGCAAACGGCACTGGCGCAGCGACTCGGTCGAGATCGCCATCGATCCCCGAGGCGACTCGGAGAACACCTCCACCACGTTCAAGACCGGCGTCTTCCCCGTCATGAGCGACGGCAGGCCGTGTTTCGAGCGCGACGCCGACAACCACCAGGGTCCGGGGGCCGAGACCGCGCCCGGGATGCAGGTCGCCTCGACGGTGACGAAGCCGTACACCGGCTACACGATCGAGGCCAAGATCCCCTTCAAGACGCTCCCGGCCGCCGTCGATCCCGCGCACATGGGCCTGGACCTCTTCGTCTATGACTCAGACACTCAGGACAAGACCGGCCAGACCCGTATCGGCTGGTCGACATGGGGCGGAGTGCAAGGAGATCCGTACCGCTGGGGCCGGGCCACACTGCCCGGTTACACCCCGCCGGCGGGTCAGCCGACGGAGGCTCCGGCTCCGGCGATGCCGACCGATGTGGCCCACAGTGTCAACTCGCCGCAATCGATCCTGCAGGCGGCGCGGACCGGCGTACCGCTCGGGGCCGGACCGGCCGCACCCCGGTCCGACACCGCGCGCATCGCCGGCCGGCCCGAGGTCAGGGGATCGTCGGTGACCTTCACGATCGCCGCCACCGGCCCCGGCACGGCCTACTCCTATGCCTGGGACGGGAAGGTCCTCGGACAACGCAAGGTCACCGTCGCGGGGCCCGGCGTCTACCGGGTGACGATCCCGGGCGACCGGGGCTCCGTGGTCATGGCCTTCGTGGCCAGGGCGGGCGGCACCGCGAGCGGCATGGCCCGGGTCCGCTGACCCTCCGGCGAGCCTGACCGGACGGACGCCCTGTCACCGTGAGCCGGTGGCAGGGCGTCCGTTATCCCTTATTCCTTGCATGTCCCTCCCCGGCGAAAGACCCGATGGGCGGACGGCCCTGGAGCCGGCCTCCGCCAGCTTCCATGGCGCCCGGTCACTGTCGATTCATGCCACCGTCGGGCGCCGAACCATGGCAGAACCTATCCGGGTCATCTGCGACATGTGTGACTAAAGTCACGGGCGACCGATCTTCGACGTCTTGGCAAGCGGTTCCCCCTCCCGGCCAGGTGTTGAGACTGCCATCTCCGGACGGGACCGCGGCCATGCCGTCCGCATGGAGGTAGTCCTATGCGCCTGAGACCCCCCTCACGTCTGAGATCCCGATCCTCCCGCTGGTTCCGCCCCCGAGCGTGGCCGGCCGCACCGGCCGCGGTGCTCGCGGGCCTGATCTCCGTCGCGCCGCTCCCTGCCGCCCCATCCGCCAAGGCCTCGGTCGGGGTCAGCATTCACATGGGGTGGGACGCGTGCGCCGCCTCGACCGCGAAGGCCCAGGCGTTCTGGAACAACACTCCCTACTGGAACATGGGCCTGTACCTCGGCGGCGTCGGCTACGGATCCGGCTGCAAGAGATGGAGCAGCGCCGAGGTCGGCCAGCTCCGCTCCATGGGCTGGCAGTTCCTGCCGCTGTGGGTGGGGCTGCAGGCCCCCTGCAGCAGCCAGCCCAGCAGGTTCAGCTACGACACCGCCACCGCCTACCAGCAGGGCCGCGACGAAGGCCTCGCGGTCTACAACCAGATGAAGGCCTTCGGCTGGGACACCGCCAACGCCCCGGCCATCTACGACCTCGAGAACTTCAATACGGCGGACGCCGGATGCATGAACGCGGCCAAGTCCTTCATCAACGGCTGGGTCTACCAGATCCACCTCCCGCCGGCCCAGAAGGCGGGGGTGTACGGCTCCGCCTGCGCGTCCGGCCTCTCGCAGTACGCCTCGATCGCCAACGTGCCGGACTTCATCCACGGCGCCGACTGGGACGGCATCAAGACGACCAGGGACATGGCCTGTATCGGCGCGGGAAGCTGGACCAACCGGCAGCGGCACAAGCAGTACCAGGGTGATCACAACGAGACCTGGAACGGCGTGACGATGAACATCGACAGCGACTGCTCCAACGGCCCGGTCTATCCCGGTCCGGACGCGGTCACCAGCCCTCAGGGTTGTGAGTGATGGACGGGATCCGGACGTTGAAGAAGCTCCTTCCCCTCGCCCTGGTGGCCGCCGGGTCCTCGCTCGGCATCACGGGATGCGGCACAGTGCAGGCCACCGGTCAGGCCACCGGTGAGGCCCAGGCCCGCGCCGGGTCGGCCGAAGCCGGAGCACCGCCCATCGACGCCGCACTGGTCACACCCGCGTTCGGCTGGGTGCTGACGGCCGATCGGCTGCTGCTGACGCGCGACGGAGGCGCGACCTTCACCGACGCCATGCCGCCGGTTCCCCAGAGCCGGACGCGCGCCGCCTTCTTCCGCGACGATCGAAACGGTTACGTGACCGCGTCCACCGGCAATGCGATCGCGACGGCCCGGACCAGCGACGGCGGGCGCACCTGGCGGATCCGCACGGCCCTCGACGCCTCGGCGCCCACCGCCTATTACGGTCGCCTCCGGATGTCGTTCGGCGACGCCTCCCATGGGGTCGTCCTGGCACAGACGTCCACCAGCGCGATGTCGTCGGAAGCGACGCTCTTCGCCACCGAGGACGGCGGGAACTCGTGGTCCGCCCGTACGGCTCCCGCGGCCGGCGAGGTCACGGTCGAACCCGGCGGTCGCACCTGGCTCGCCGGCGGGACGGCCGACGACGAGCTCCATGCCTCCTCCGACGCGGGACGGCACTGGAGCCGAACGAAGCTGCACGTCAACGGCGCGGTGGAGACCAAGGCCGTATCACCGCCGGTCGACGGTGTCCTTCCGGTCACCGTGGTCACCACGTCCGACACGACCGAGGTGGCCCTGCTCACCACGTCCGACAGGGGCCACACCTGGCGTGAGGCCAAGCGGGTCCCGGTGCACGGCCGGACCGGGCCGGGAGTCCGTGTCCCCGTGGTGTCCGGCGAGTCGGGCCCGCTGGTGCTCGACACGGCAGGCGGGCACGCCTACCGCGTCGCCGGACGCCGTGACGCCATGGCCGGCTCCAGGGTGGCGGACATCCGGCCCTCGGGCCTACCGGAGGGCGGCCACACCGTCACGCTGGCCACGGGACGGCGAAGCGGCTGGGCGCTGGCCACCTATGGCCGCTGCACCGACGGCAAGACCGGGTGCACGCTCTACAACCCACTGATGGCGACCACCGACGGCGGCGCCACCTGGCACCGGCTCCGCCTCTGGCAGGAGCGACTCAACTGAGCGGGTACAGACGAACTGACGAGGTAGAGACGAACTGAGCAGGTACAGACGGCCGCCGCCGATCCGTGAGCCTGAGAGCCGACCGGCCTCAGCTCACCGCTGACCGGCTCCGAGGCCCCTCGGACCCCTGAACGCGCCACCTCTCCCTCCAAGGCGCCGGAGAGGTGGCGCGTCGTCGTCCCATGACTCTGCCGCCCGCCACGGAGCGGGAGAAGCGCGGTCCCTTTCAGGATCGTCTTGTCCGGCCCCCGTCCCACGGGCACGCGGACCGGAGACCTCCGTGCAAGGAATGAACCGAAGCCCTGATGCGGTCGGCTCATGCGCGACTAGAGGTAAGCCCTGATCCAGCGGTCGAGCTCGGCGAAGGTCTTCTTGCGCGCGGGCTCGGCCGAGAGCACCAGGTCGTGCAGGCCGTCCTCGATCCGTACCAGCGTGACGTGCGGGCCCAGCCGCACCGACCAGCGGGCGATCTGCCCGACGTCGAGCACGGCGTCGGCCCGGGTCAGCTCATCGGCGCCGGGCTTGGGCTTGACGCTCCGCGTGGAGCACATGACCAGGATCGGCACGTCGATGCCGAGACCGGCGTGTACGCGCAGTTGCCCACGCCGGACCGCCGCGAGCCATGCCGCACGGACCGGGAACCCCTCGATGGGCTTCCAGGCGAGGTCGAAGTCCCACTCGCCGTCGTGGTCCCGGTGGATGCTGCGCGGGTAGAGGTCGGACACCGACGCCGGGAGTTTCGCGTGGGGGCGTGGACCCGCGAGGATACGGGCCAGCCCCGCGCCCACACGGCGCGTCACGGCCGGGGCATTGATGTCCAGGAACGGGCTGTTGAGAAAGAGCCCGTCGACCACTCCCTGGCCCTTCACCCGGTCGGCCCACAGGGCGGTGACGAGCCCACCGGTCGAATGGCCGTTGACGAGGAGCACGTCATGGTCCTCGCGGATGATCCGCACGGCCTCGTCCAGCTCGGGGAAATAGTCCGTAAGGCTGTGGATCATGTTGGGGGTCTGGTGCCCCAGGAGCGAGCGTCCGTACTTCCTCAGGTCGAGCGCATAGAAGTCGAAACCCTGCTCGACGTAGAAGTCGGCCAGGTGGGTCTGGAAGAAGTAGTCGATGAAACCGTGTACGTACAGAACGGCACGGCGGCTCGGCTCCGCGGCCCGGCGTCGTACCAGGGTGGCGACGACCTCCCCCTCCGCGTCCTCACCCAGCGCCAGCCGCAGAGCCTCATAGTCAGGACCGAGCACATCCTGCGTGGTCTCCATCTCCGCTCCTTGTTCGGGTGCGTGACAGCGTACGTCTCATGGTCGAGCCCCACGATCGAACTTCGTGATCAAGCTCGCGATCGAACCTCACGGTTGTCCTGTGATCCTCGGGAGGGCCCATGATTGGCTCATGTCGCTGCGAGTCGTTTTGATCGGATATGGGACGGGTGGCGCGGTCTTTCACGCGCCGCTGATCTCGTCCGTACCGGGCCTGACCCTGTCCGCCGTCGTGACCGGGGACCCGGAGCGGCAGGATGCCGTACGTGCTCGCTATCCGGACACTGACGTGCTGGACCGCAGCGAGCGGATCTGGGAGGCGCCGGACGCCTTCGACCTCGTGGTGGTCACGACCCCCAACCGCCTGCACGTCCCCTTGGCCAGGACCGCCCTGGAGGCGGGCCTGCCGGTGGTCGTGGACAAGCCCGTAGCCCCGACGGCCGCGGAGGCCCGGTCACTCGGCCGGCTCGCGGACGAGCGGCGGCTTCCGGTCATCCCGTTCCACAACCGCCGCTGGGACGGCGACTTCCGGACCGTACGCAGGCTGATCGCCGAGGGCGTCCTCGGCCCTGTGCACCGGTTCGAGTCCCGCTTCGAACGCTGGCGCCCGCAGATCAAGCCCGGCTGGAAGGAGACCGCCGATCCGGCGGAGGCCGGCGGAATCCTCTACGACCTCGGCTCCCACCTCATCGACCAGGCGCTGACGCTGTACGGGCGGCCGCACTCGGTCTACGCCGAGCTGGACGTCCGCAGATCCGGGGCGACGGCACCGGACGATGCCTTCGTGGCTCTGTCCCATCCGGGTGGAGAGCGCTCACATCTGTGGATGAGCGCGGTGACCCCGCAGCTCGGGCCGCGGTTCCGTGTGCTCGGAGGCGACGCCGGATACGTGTCGTACGGCCTGGACGGACAGGAGGAGGAACTGCGTGCCGGCCGCACCCCCCTCGACGACGACTGGGGCGTGGCCCCTCCGGGGGCCTACGGCCGGGTGGGAACTCCCGGGGCGGATCGGCCCGTACCGACAGAACCCGGCGCCTACCAGGACTTCTACGCCGGTGTGGCCCGGGCCGTACGGGGTGAGGCGCCACCGCCGGTATCCCTCTCCGACGCCGTGACGGGCCTCGAGGTGATCGAGGCCGCGATGCGCTCGTCGCGGGACCGCGGCGTCGTCTCCCTGCCCGAGCGCGGAGCCTGACCCCCCGGACACGGTCTCCTCACGATGGCCCCGTGACGACGGCCCCGTGACCACGACCCCGTGACCACGGCCTCCTCAGGTCGGCCTCCTCACGCCGGCGAGAACACCTGCCAGGAGCCGTCTCGACGCACCAGCAGGTCGCGGGTGAGCAGGTGGTGGCCTCCGGGCCAGACCGTGTCGACGGCCCATCGCAGCTTGTCGAGCCCGTCCGGATGCTCGGTGCCGGTGACCACGACCACCTCACGGGAGGGGACCGCGGCGACGAGGTCTCCCTCCAGGTCCTGCGCGAGCTTGTCCATCAGTGAGTCGTCCAGCAGGAGGCCGGCCTCGAGGTCGTTGGCCAGGCCCAGGGACACGGCCCTGGCGTCGGGAAACCAGTCCATCGCCAGGTCGGGCCGGAGCCTGCGCAGGTTGGCGGCCGCCTGTCCGCGGAGCGACTCGGGTGTCACGCCGAGCTCGGCGCAATGCCGCGGCGCCACGTAGTGATAGCCGTCCGGCAGCTCGAGGGCATAGGAGAGATAGAGCTCGCCGGCGAACGGCTCCCGGAGCGGCGCCACGTCAGGAGGCACCGGAAACTCCAGCTGCAGGTCCACGGGCACGCGGGCCTGCATGATCGGGACGATGAGCGTGTGCCTCGGCTCGGTCATTCGACGATCCTCCTGAACGTCTGAGTGGATCACCCTAGCGGCCCTGCGGGCGGAGCCGCCGCTGGCCCTTCACCGCCATGACGGAGACGGTGGCGGTGAGAGCCGCGGCGGCCACGGTGACGGCCGTGGACAGCCGGACGGCCCGGTGGATGTCCACGGCTTCGGGCGGCTCACCGCGGCCGAGCTCGGGGCGCCGTTCCACCTCGCCGCCGTAGGTGTTCGTGCCGCCGAGACGGACCCCGAGGGCCCCGGCGAACGCCGCCTCGCAACGGCCGGCGTTGGGACTCGGGTGCGCGCCACCGTCCCGGCGCAGGCTCTCGTACGACCGCCGCACCGCGTCGCGGGCCGAGCGGAGGCGCTCCGCCCCAGGTGATGGCTGTGAATCGTCCTTCGCGCGGTCCGCGCAGACGACCGGGGCGCAGGCGACCGTGAGCAACCCGGTCATCCGCGCGGGGACCCAGTTGGCCACATCGTCAAGGCGGGCGGACGCCCACCCGAAGTCGCGATAGCGCGTGTCGCGATAACCGACCATGGCGTCGAGGGTGTTGACGGCACGGTAGGCCAGCAGAGCCGGGACCCCGCCGATGGCACCCCACAGCAGCGGGGCGACGGCGGCGTCCGAGGTGTTCTCGGCGATCGACTCGACCGTGGCCCGCGCCAGGTCCTTGGCGTCCAGTCCCTGCGGGTCACGCGCGCACAGATGGGACAGCCTTCGGCGAGCGGCGTCCAGGCGCGCGTCCTCGCCGGTGTCCCGGCCGGTGGCGCCGCCGGTGTCCTCCAGAAGACGCGCCATCAGGGTCCCCTCACGGCCCAGGGACGTCCCGCCGATGACCGCCCAGGTCGCCGCCGCCATCAGGACCGTACGCGCCGGTGCGCCGTGTCGCGCGGCCAGCCGGTCGGCCACCAGGCCGAGGGCCGCCGCTCCGGTGACGCACGCACCCGTGTAGACGACCCCGGCGACCTTGGAGTCCGCGTAGATCCGGCGTTCGAGCGCGGCGGCCGCCCGGCCGAACACCGCGACCGGATGACCGCGCCGCGGGTCGCCGAGGACGGCGTCGACCGCCACCCCGGCCAGCAACCCCGCCGCCCGTACGCCGGCCGCACAAGCCATTCCCCGAAGGCCTCGGAACCGGGACGGCGACGACAAGGGAGACGGTCGAGACGGCGGAGACAGAGGCACCTTCTGATCCACGGTCATGCTGGTAGACCATAGGGCTTTATGGACACAGATCCGCTCGGCTCCAAACTCTCCTCGGTGGTCGGCACCGCCCACGTGATCACTGATCCGCGGCTGACCTCGTCCTATACGACCGACTTCACCAGGCGCTTCGCGGGACGGGCCCGCCTCGTCGTCAGACCCGGCGACACCGCCGAGGTGGCCGAGGTCATGAGCGTCTGCGCGGGTGAAGGCGTGTCCATCGTGCCGCAGGGCGGCAACACTGGGTTGGTCGGGGGCGGGATCCCGCACGGCGGGGAGGTGGTGCTCTCGCTGCGCAGGCTCACCTCACTCGGGCCGGTCGACACGGCGGCCATGCAAGTGACCGCGGGGGCGGGGGTGCCGCTCGCGGAACTGCAGCGCCACGTACGGGCCCAGGGGCTCGACTTCGGAGTCGACTTCGCCGCCCGGGACTCCGCGACCATCGGCGGCATGATCGCGACCAACGCCGGGGGCGAACGGGTGCTGCGCCACGGCACCACCCGGGCCAACGTGGCCGGGCTCGAGGCGGTCCTGCCGGACGGCGGCGTCATCGAACGGCTGACCGGGCTCCCCAAGGACAACACCGGCTATGACCTGCCCGGGCTGCTCGTGGGCAGCGAAGGAACGCTGGGCATCGTGACACGGGCCCGGTTGCGGCTCTTCCGCACGCTGAAAGGGCGCGCCACGGCGCTGCTGGCCCTCGACTCGCTGGAGGCGGCCGTGACGGTGCTCGAGGCCCTGCGGGGGCTCGAGTCGCTGGAGCTGGCGGAGTTCTTCTTCGCGAACGGGCTCGAGCTCGTCTGCCGGACGCAGGGCCTGCCGGCGCCCTTCGGCCGCTCCCACCCCGTGTATCTGCTGGTCGAATGCGCGGCCCGGCACGATCCCACCGACGAGCTCTTCACGCTCCTGGAGGAGATCACCACTGTGGGAGACGCTGTGGTGGACAGCGTCGTGGCGGTGGACAAGAGTGACCGGCACCGGCTGTCGGCCTATCGGGAGGGGCACACCGAGGCCATCAACACGGCCGGCGTTCCCCTGAAGCTGGACGTCGCCGTGCCGCTCCCGGGCCTCGCGGCCTTCGTCGCCGACCTCGGGGAGCTGCTGGCCGGCGTGGCCACGCCGTACCTCTTCGGGCATCTGGCGGAGGGCAATATCCACGTCAACCTTCTCGGCGCCGGGGATCGCGCCGAGGAGATCACCGAAGCGGTTCTGCGGCGGGTCGCCACGGCCGGGGGAAGCGTCAGTGCCGAGCACGGCGTGGGCCGGGCCAAGACCCGCTGGCTGGGACTGAGCCGCTCCCCCGCAGAGATCGCCGCCATGCGGGCCATCAAGGGAGCGCTGGATCCGAACGGCCTGCTCAATCCCGGCGTGCTCCTTCCTTCCTCAGAGCAGGCCTCGTAGCAGCCTTGGTGGCAGCTTGATGGCATGCTGATGACCGGCCCATAGCCGCCCCGGTCACGGCGACCGTGTCACCTCAGTACGACCTGTCCGGCCATGGTCGGCGACGCGTGGACACGGTCGTGCGAACCATGCGGCGGGCGTTCTACACTCGGACGGCAGCAGGCGCCCGTAGCTCAGCCGGATAGAGCATCGGACTTCTAATCCGACGGTCGGGGGTTCGAATCCCTCCGGGCGCGCACCGTCTGACCTGGGCA
>DASYNF010000110.1:0-34658 GCA_036008685.1 Actinomadura sp.
GCCCGCTCTCCTCCACGGCGATCGGAACGAGCTCGTCACCGGCGGCCTCCAGCGCGTCCGCCACCGCGGCGAGCATGCCCGCCCGTTCCATCGGCGGCAGTGCGGCGAACGGCCCGGCCGCCGCGGCCGCGGCCGCGAGCGTCGTCTCCAGCTCCGCGGCGCTGGTGTCCGGGATGCTCGCAGGGTCCTTGCCCGTCACGGTGTTGTTACCGGTCACAGGGGCCTACCTTCCTCTCGATGTGGTGCGATCCCGCCGCGGTGCGCGGCGGTCAGTGTGGAGAGCCGGGTGGTCGGTGAGATGACGTCGGCGTCGGTGCGGACGGTCAGCACCACCGGGCCGGTGGTGTCGCGGGTCAGCTCCAGCGCTCTTGTGAGGTCCCGCAGGTCCTGCACGTCGAAGGCGGTGGCCCCGAGGCCACGGGCCCACTGGGTCAGGTCCACCGGATCGATGGCGACCCCGGCCGTACGCCCGAATCGCGACGCCTGGTGCATGGCGATCGTGCCATAGAGCCCGTTCTGGAACACGATGACCAGGATGGCCGCGCCGTGGCGCGCGTCCGTCCCGATGGACAGGACCCGGCTGTGGGGGAGGGGGAAGCGGTAACCCTGGCTGGTGATCTGGTCCAGCCTCGTACCGAGCAGGAGGATCAGGTCCGCGTCGGCGAGCGCGGTCAGCGTCTCCTCCGGGGTGCCGAGGCCCAGGTGGCCGAGGTAGTGCGGGTGCCCGGCCGGGAACATGTCCTGGCGGCGGAAGGAGGTGTAGACCCCGACGCCGAAGCGCTCGGCGAAGGCCACCACCTCGTCCCGGGCCACGGCGGCCCCGCCGCCGACCACCGCGACCGGCCGGGCCGCGCCGGTCACCGCCTGGACGATCTCTTCCATCTCCCCCGGATCCGGGACGGGGGCCGGAGCGCTCCGGCTTCCGGACGGCGCGGCGTCGATCTCGACGCCCCACAGGTCCGCGGGCACCGCGATCGCCACCGGGCCGGGCCTTCCACGGGTCGCGACGTCGAGGGCCCGTGCGACCAGGCCCGGGATCTCCTCGGCGGTGCGCGCCTGGACCGTCCATTTCGTGATCGGGGTGTAGAAGGCGACGAGGTCGACCTCCTGGAAGGCGTCCTGACCGAGCCGGTGGGACTCCACCTGGCCGAGCAGCACCAGGAGAGGGGTCCCGTCATAGCTCGCGGTCTGCACACCGATCGACAGGTTCGTGGCGCCGGGACCCCGGCTGGCCAGCGCGACGGCCGGCACGCCGGTGAGCCGGCCGTCGGCCTCGGCCATGAAGGCGGCTCCGGATTCGTGGCGGACCGAGACGAGGTGGAGTCGGTTGTCCCGTTCGATCTCGTCCAGCACCTCCAGAAACGACTCGCCGGGTACGGTGTAGAACCGCCTGGAGCCGGCTGCCGCCAGCAGGGACACCGTCGCGGCGGCGGCGGTGGGCATGGGCGCCTCCGATTCCTTCGCGGGACCGCGGGCTCGATCGCGTGGCCGAATTACTGAGGTCATAGATGGTATGATGGTATATCGTTATTAGGAATGGTAGGCATGGTCGCCTGCTCGGACAGCGCTGGAGAATTATAAATGGCGAACGAGGTTCCCGCCGTCTCTCCGCTTCCTCGCATGAACTCCCGTTCCGGCCTGGTGGCCGACGCCATTCGTGACGCGATCCTCAAGGGTGTTTTCCCGCCCGGCTCCGAACTCGTGGAAAGAAATCTCGCCACCATGTTCGGCATCTCCAAGACCCCCGTGCGGGAGGCCCTCATCAGCCTGGCCCGCAGTGGACTGATCACCATGTCTCCCAACCGGGGTTGCGCCGTGCGGGTGCTGGACGCATCGGCCGTGCACGCCATCTACGAGATGCGCCTGCTCCTGGAGCCGCACGCCGTGTGCGGCGCGGTGCCGGGCTTTCCCGCCGCCTCGCTCCACCAGGCCCGCGGCGCCCTGCGGGACGCGCGCGAGGCCATCGACCGCGGCGAATACGCCGAGCTGACGCTGGCCAACCGCCGCTTCCACCGGATCCTGTACGCCCGCTGCGGCAACCCGCTGATCATTTCCGCGCTCGATGACCTGCAGGACCAGCTGGCGCTCTACGCCGTGTCGATGCTGTGGAGCGAGGAGTCCCCGAGCTGGGAGCCCGAGTTCGCCGAGCACCAGGAGATCCTGGCCGCGGTCGGCGCCGGCGACGCCGACCGCGCCGGGGAACTGATGACCGCCCATATCGAGCGCTCGCTGACGAAGACTCCGCTCAGCTAGCCTGCTCCGCCCGGTAGCGCGCGAGCGTCGCCTCGTCGGGCGGGTAGGTCCCCCGCAGCGGGGCACCGCCGTCGATCTCCCCGAGGATGAACTCCTCCAGCTTCTCCTGGTCCACGGCCGCCTGCGCGATCTCGGCGGCGAGCTCCCTCGGCACGCACACGACGCCGTCCTCATTACCCACGATGATGTCACCGGGATAGACGGGGACGCCCGCGCAGCCGATGGGCACCTGCATGTCCACGGCGTGGTGGCGTGCCAGGTTGGGGGAGGCGGAGGCGCCCGCCGCGAACGAGGGGAAGTCGGTCCTGCTGATCGCCGGCGAGTCCCTGAGCGAGCCGTCGGTGACCAGCCCGGCCAGGCCGCGGCGCATCATCCGGGTGACCAGGATGTGACCCGCGGACGCGGCGTGCGCGTCCCCGCGGCAGTCCATCACCAGGACCTGGCCGGGCGGGACCGATTCGACCGCGAGCCGCTGCGGGTGGTCGTAGTCCTTGAAGACCGCCAGCGTGTCGAGGTCCTCCCGGGCCGGGATGTTGCGGAGCGTGAACGCCTCCCCGACGAACTTCGTACGGTCCGGGTTCATCGCGGACAGCCCCACCATGAACGCGTTGCGCAGCCCACGGGCGAACAACTGCGTGGTCAGCGTGGCGGTGCTGGCCTGCCCCAGGAGCTCGAGCACGGCGGGATCGATGGGCGTCGGCTGGTCGGTCAAGTGTCCTCCTTGTTGGTATACCAAGACACTATATACCAGCTAATTTTCCCGAGAAGGGCCGTACGTCCATATGGATGACTCCGTATTCCGGCTCCCGGCCGCGGCCGTGGAAACAGAGCGGCCCGAACGGTCTCCACCGACCGGGCCGCCGGGATGAGCGGTCGTGGCGTCTGGAGGCCGGGCAGGGCCCGGCCTTGGCCTCGGCCTCGCTAAGCGGACAGGGTGTCCAGGACCTGCTGCCCGTACTTCGCCAGCTTGTTCTCGCCGACGCCGCTGACCTTGCCGAGCTCGGCCAGTGAGGTGGGCGACACCGTCGCGATCTCGCGGAGGGTCGCGTCGTGGAAGATGACGTAGGCGGGCACGCCCTGCTCCTTGGCCGTGGCGGCACGCCAGGCGCGGAGCCGTTCGAAGACCGGCACGAGCTCCTCGGCCAGGTCCGTGGCGGCGGAGGCCCGGGACTTCGCGGCCTTGGGGGCCCGCTTGCGCTCGGGTTCGCGCCGGAGCATCACCCGGCGGTCTCCTCTGAGCACGTCGGAGCTCACGTCCGTGAGCATCAGCGAGCCGTAGTCGCCTTCGACGGTGAGGAGGCCCTGGGCCAGCAGCTGGCGCACCACGCCCCGCCACTCGCCGTCGCGCAGGTCCGTGCCGATCCCGAACACCGTCAGCGAGTCGTGACGGAACTGCTCGACCTTGGGCGTCCGCTTGCCCACCAGGATGTCGACGATCTGGCCCGTACCGAACTTCTGGCGCCGTTCGCGGTCGAGCCGGTAGACCGTCGACAGGACCTTCTGGGCGGGGATCGTGCCGTCCCACGACTCCGGCGGTGACAGGCACGTGTCACAGTTGCCGCACGGAGCGGCGCCGCGCTGGCCGAAGTAGGCGAGCAGCTGGACGCGGCGGCACTCGACCGACTCGCACAGGGCCAGCATGGCGTTGAGGTGGCTGCTCAGCCGGCGGCGGTGGGCGAGGTCTCCCTCGGAGGTGTCGATCATCTTCCGCTGCTGGACGACGTCCTGGAGCCCGTACGCCAGCCAGGCGGTGGAGGGGAGGCCGTCGCGCCCGGCCCGCCCGGTCTCCTGGTAGTAGCCCTCGACGGACTTGGGCAGATCGAGGTGGGCGACGAACCGTACGTCCGGCTTGTCGATCCCCATGCCGAAGGCGATGGTGGCGACCACGACGAGGCCGTCCTCACGCAGGAACCGGGCCTGGTTGACGGCGCGGGTGCGCGGGTCGAGCCCGGCGTGGTAGGGCACCGCCGCGATCCCGTTCTCCACCAGGAACGCGGCGATCTTCTCGACCGAGGCGCGCGAGAGGCAGTAGACGATGCCGGCGTCCCCGGCGTGCTCGCTGCGCAGCAGCTCCAGGAGCTGCCGCTTGGGCTCGTTCTTGGGCACGATGCGGTACTGGATGTTGGGGCGGTCGAAGTTCGCCACGAAGTGTCGGGCCCGCTCGAGGTCGAGCCGGGCCGCGATCTCGGCGTGGGTCGCCTCGGTGGCCGTCGCGGTCAGGGCGATCCGGGGTACGGTCGGCCAGCGCTCGTGCAGTGTGGAGAGTTCGAGATAGTCCGGCCGGAAGTCGTGCCCCCACTGGGCCACGCAGTGCGCCTCGTCGATGGCGAAGAGCGAGATCGTGCCGCGCTCGAGCAGCCGCAGGGTCGAGTCGACCCGCAGGCGTTCCGGTGCGAGGTAGAGCAGGTCCAGCTCACCCGAGAGGAAGGCGCTCTCGACCTCGCGGCGCTGGTCGAAGTTCTGCGTGGAGTTGAGGAACCCCGCCCGTACGCCCAGGGCGGTGAGGGCGTCGACCTGGTCCTGCATGAGCGCGATGAGCGGAGAGATCACGACGCCGACGCCATCGCGTACGAGCGCGGGGATCTGGTAGCACAGCGACTTGCCGCCGCCGGTCGGCATGAGCACGAGCGCGTCATGGCCCGAGACGACGTGCTCGATGATCTCCTGCTGGCCTTCGCGGAACGAGTCGTAGCCGAAGACGCGCTGCAGGACCCGGGTCGCGTCGCTCACCTCGGAGTCGTCGAGAGGGGAAGGCATCCGGCGATTCTATGGGGATCCGACCACCACGCCGCCGATATGACGAAGCCGCGGCCGGTTCCGGCGCCGCGCACTCCCACGATCACGGGATGGGGTCCGGTCCGGTTCGGCCCCGGGGATCCCGGCCTCACCGGCGGGGCCGCCGTTACCTTACTGCGTAAAGGCGCTCGGCCATTCGAGCCGGTCACCGCCGTACGCCGTCAGAGTGCCGGGCCAATGAAGACGACGACCGCCCAGCACCCCGGGAGGCGTCACTGTGGTGATCGGACCGTCGGCGCTGTCGACGGTGGTGAGCCAGGGTTCGTGAGCACCCTCCGAGGGCATCGGCTCCCGGCGGTCGCGCGGCTGCCCGAGGAGCCAGTGCGCCGTGCGGGCCAGGGACAGCTCCCGGAGGTAGGTGCCCCCGTGCTCCTCCTGCCGGCGGAGGGCGTCGAGCACCGCGGCCGCGGCCAGATAGCCGGTGCCGTGGTCGAGCAGCTGGCAGGGCAGCGCGCCCGGCCGGTCGCCGTCCGGTGATTCCACCATCGCGATCCCGGTGGCGGCCTGCACGATGCTGTCGAACCCGCGCCGGCCGGCCCAGGGGCCCGAGGCGCCCCAGGCCGACAACGACACCACGACGAGCCCGGGATGCCGCTCGGCGAGTTCGGGGAAGCTCAGGCCGAAGCGGTCGAGCGCCCCGGGCCGGTAGCCGTGGACGAGGACATCGGCCCCGTCGAGCAGCTCGTGCAGGCGCGCGAGCCCGTCCGGCGTGCGCGCGTCCAGCACGGCGCTGCGCTTGCCCGGCAACCCGTCGTAGACGTGCAGCGGCAGCTCGGGACGGTGCGGCGGATCAAGCCGCAGCACGTCCGCGCCCAGTGCCGCCAGGAACCTGGTGCAGACCGGGCCGGCGATGACGCGGGTGAGGTCCAGGACCCGCAGCCCGGACGCGGGCAGGGGCCCCGGGACGCGCCGCCGAGGCGGTGCGTCGCCGACGCGGTCTCCCTCCACCAGGCGCTGCCCGGCCACCACCCGGCCGTGGGGGTGGGCCGGCCACGCCTCCTCCGTACGGACGCCGACGGCGAGGCCGCCCGCGGCGACGACCCGCTCCTCCACCTCCAGGGCCGGGGCGCTCTTGATCGCGGCCTCGACGGAGGCGACATCACCCGTGGTCTCCAGTGCGCGGAGCAATGCCTCGCGGTGCCATGGATAGTTGCCGTGCGTGCGCACCCATCCGTCCGACGCGCACCAGAAGCGCGACAGCGGGGCGAATCCGGCGATCGCCTGGCCGTTGAGCCGTAGATGGACCTCACTGCGCACGGCGGCGGCGACGTGCCCGGCGTCCACACGCGCGGGCGGATGCCCCCGGCCGCCGCGCTGCCCGGCCAGTGCGGCCGCGGCGAGCAGCGCGGTCCCGACGCAGGCGATGGCCGTGTCGTGTACCCGAAGGTTCGACCCGAGCAGCCCCACGGCGCCGTCGACCGCGAGTTCTCCCGCCATCGCTTCTGCGCCGGTGTCCCCGGGCAGCGCCGCCCACGCCTGCGACAACAGCTCCGTCCAAAGGCCATCAGTCATGCGTACGGTCCTCCCAGCGCCGACGATCTCACGGTCGTACGGCACGAGGCTAGGTGTCCGTCAGTGGCCGCGGAAGGCCTCTTCCAGCCACCAGGCCGGGCGGTCCCGCGTCACCTTGGCCGCCACCACCAGGGGCCGGTCACGCGGGCCCTCCACCCATTCCCTGACGGGGGCGAGGTCCTCACGGCGACGTACGGTGACGGCCTCGCAGCCGAACCCGCGGCCGATCTCGGCGATGTCGGTGGGCGGGAACGTCACGGTGTCGAGGGGATGCCCGCCGGGCCCGAAGTGGTGCACCTCCGCGCCGTAGGCCTCGTCGTCATAGACCACGATGAGCATGCCGAGCCCCAGCCGTACGGCGGTCTCGACCTCGCTGACCGCCATGAGCGCGCCGCCGTCGCCGAGAGCGGCCACCGCCAGGCGGTCCGGGCGGGCGATGGCCGCGCCGATGGCCGTGGACAGGCCGAGGCCGACGGACTGGAAGCCCTGCGTGAAGACGAGCCCGTCGGCGTCCGGCACGTCGAGATACATCGCCGGGTAGCCCATGAAGTTGCCCGAGTCCACGGCGACCGTGCGCTCCCGTGGGAGCAGATCGTCCAGGGCGATCGAGAGCGTACGCGGATCGATGCGCGAACCGTCGGAGTCGTCGTCGTAGGCGACGTCACGCCAGCGGACCTCCCGGGCCAGCCGCTCGGCCAGCTCGGGGGAGCGGTAGCCGGCGGAGGCGTGGCCCCGCCCGGCCAGTTCCGCCTCCACGGCCCGCGCCGTCTCGGCCGCGTCGCCGACCACTCCGATGTGGACCGGCCGGTGCGCGCCGAGCGCCCCGGGCTCCAGGTCCACCTGGACGACCGTGGTGTCGTCGCCGATGAGGGACCCCTGGCGCATCGTCCACATGTTCAGCGCGCAGCCCCAGCCGACCAGCAGGTCGGCCCCGCGGATCAGCTCGGCGGCGACCGGCGAGGCGAAGCCTCCGCTCACGTCCAGGTCGTACGGGTCGCCGGTGAACAGGCCACGGGCCACCGCCGAGGTGGCCAGCAGCGCTCCACCGCGCTCGGCTAGGGCCCGGAGCGGTTCACCGGCCCGGGACAGGCGCGCGCCCCGCCCGGCGACGAAGACGGGCCGCCGGGCCCCGGCGATGGCGTCCGCGAGCCGTGCGACCGCGTCCGCGGCCGGGGTCGTGGCGGGCGGCTCGGTCAGGGCCGGGATCGCCTCAGGGCCGATGTGGTCCGCCGCCTGCACGTCCAGCGGCAGGCTGAGCAGCACGGTACGGCGCTCGACCACGGCGGTACGGCAGGCGCGGGCGAGGTCCTCCAGCGCGCTCGCGGGGGAGTGGACCCGCTCCGGCACGGCGCCCACGGCCGTGGCCAGCGCGGCCTGGTCGACACGGAAGTTGGAGCGCACCGCCGCGGCGGCGACATCGGCCGCCAGGATCAGCAGGGGCGTACGGCTCTTGGCCGCCTCGGCGATGCCGGTCAGGGCGTTGGTCAGGCCCGGGCCCTGGTGCACGGACACGACCCCGAGCCGGCGGCCGACCCGGGCGTAGGCGTCGGCCATGGTCGCCGCGCCGCCCTCATGACGTGCGGCGACGAAGCGCGCGCCGTGCGCGGTGAGGGCGTTGGTGACATGGAAGTTGCCGCTGCCCACGACTCCGAAGACGGTGTCGACCCCGAACCGCGTGGCCAGGGTCGAGCCCACGGCCTCGGCGACGTTCACCGCTCCACCCGCTCGACCTGCTCCGCCCGCTCGACCAGGGCGAGGACACGGGCCGGGCTGCCGGAGCCGCCGACGATCGGCAGCGGGGACGCGATGAGGACCGCCCCGCGGACCGGCAGCCGGTCGAGGTTGCGCAGCTGGGTGAGCCCGTACTTGCCGGCACCCAGGAAGAAGGAGTGGCAGGGGAACGGCGGGTCGAGCGTGGGGGCCGCACCGGCGTCCGTGCCCACCGTCTCGACGCCGAGCCCGATGATCGGTGTCTCCTCCGCGAGCCAGCGGGCGCACTCCGGCGCGATGCCGGGGGTGTGCGATCCGTCCTCATCGGCGTTGAGGAAGGCCTCCTGGTCCTCTGAACGGGCGTCCCAGCCGGTCCGGTAGAGCAGCCAGCCGCCGTCGGGGAGGGGTCCGTGGGCGCGCGTCCATTCCCGCACGTGGTCGATCTGCAGGAGGAAGTCCGGGTCCGCGGCGGCCCGGCCCGCGAAGTCGAGCACCACGGCCGGGGCGACCAGCCGTCTCGGCGCCACCTCGGACACGTCCTCGCCGTCGCGCCCGGTGATCCAGTGGACGGGCGCGTCGAAGTGGGTCCCGGTGTGCTCGCCGGTGACGATGTCGTTCCAGTACCACGCCGGTCCGCGGTCGTCGTAGCGGCTGATCTCCCGCAGCGAGAAGCCGACCGTGTTGGCGAACGGTTCCGGCAGCCGCAGGATGGGGGTCTTGTCCGTCAGTGGCGCGGTCAGGTCGATGACCTCGATCGAACCGTCGGCCACCGCGGTCGTCAGCTGGGCGAGCAGCGACATCGTTCCTCCACCGGCGCGGCGCGGGTCCGTCCCGGCCGCGCGACGAGCCGAACGTACCGCCCGATACCGCCCGCCCGCGAGCCCCACGGCGGGCCGGATGGATAACGTGATCGTCGGGTTCGGTGGCCCTCCGGAGGGCCACCGAACCGGATGATCACGGAAATCCGGCCGGAAAAACGGAGGACCTCGCCGCCGAGGCCGGCCGGATCAGCCGAGGCCGGCGCGGGCGGCGGCGGAGGCCCAGGCGGCCTCGTCGCCCCGCGGCTCGTAGCGGCGCAGCGGCTGGGTGCGGGCCACCAGGCCGCGCATCTCCGCGAGATCCTTCACGATCCCGAAGGCGCGGGCCTGTACGAGCACGTTGCCGAGAGCCGTGGCCTCGACCGGGCCGGCGACGACCGGGAGGCCGCAGGCGTCGGCGGTGAGCCGGCACAGCAGCTCGTTCCGCGATCCGCCGCCGACCAGGTGGATGACGTCGACCTCGCGCCCCGAGAGGTTCATCGCCTGGCGCAGGGCGGCCCGGTGGCCGAGGGCGAGACTGTCCAGGATGCAGCGGACGGTCCCGGCCCTGCTCTCCGGCGCGGGCTGCCCCGTCCGCTCGCAGTAGGCGGCGATCCGGCCCGGCATGTCCCCAGGCGGCAGGAACTCGGGGGCGTCGGGGTCCACGACGGAGCGGAAGGCGGGCACCTCGGCGGCCGCGGCCAGGAGCGGCCCGAGGTCCGGGGAGCCCCACTCGCGGAGCGACTCCTGCAGCAGCCACAGCCCCATGACGTTGCGCAGGTAGCGGATCGTCCCGTCGACGCCGGCCTCGTTGGTGAAGTTGGCCGTACGGCTCCCGTCGCTCAGCACCGGCCCGGGGAGCTCCACGCCGACGAGCGACCAGGTGCCGCAGGAGATGTAGGCGAAGCGATCACCGACGGCGGGCACCGCCGCGACCGCCGACGCGGTGTCGTGTGACGCCACCGCCGTCACCGGGACCGTCTCCGGCAGCCCGGTCTCGGCCGCGACGTCCGGCCGGAGCGCGCCGGCGGCGTCGCCGGGGCGACGCAGCGGCGGGAGCAGCCGCCGGGGGATGCCGACCTGGGCCGACAGGTGGTGCGCCCAGTCGCCCGAGCGTACGTCCAGGAGGCCGGTCGTGGAGGCGTTGGTGAACTCCGCGCCGATCTCGCCCGTGAGCCAGTACGTGATCAGGTCCGGGATCAGCAGGAGCGTCTCCGCCCGCTCCAGCTGGTCCCCCGCGGCCGAGGCGAGCTGGTAGATCGTGTTGATCGGCATGAACTGCAGCCCGCTGACGTCGTACAGCAGCCGGTCACCGAGCCGGTCCCGCACCCGTTCCATGACGCCGGCGGTGCGGCCGTCGCGGTAGTGCACCGGGTTGCCCAGCAGTGCTCCCCGGTCGTCCAGCAGGCCATAGTCCACGGCCCACGAGTCGATGCCGATCGAGGCCGGCTCCGGTCCCGCGGCCCGCAGGCCGTCGAGGATCTCGCGGTAGAGGCCGAGGATGTTCCAGTGCAGGGTCCCGCCGGTCCGCACCGGCCGGTTGGGAAAGCGGTGGACCTCGGTGAGGCTCAGCTCTCCGTCCCCGGCCCGCCCGACCATCACACGCCCGCTCGAGGCGCCCAGGTCGACGGCGGCGAACGCCTGCGGCACGGTCATACGATCATTACTTCCAGGGTCCGCGGTCCGTGCACACCCTCCACCCGGGACAGCTCGATGTCGCTGGTGGCGGACGGCCCGGAGACGAAGGTGAGCGGCCGGGTCAGGTCGAGCCGCTCCAGGGCCTCCGGAACGTCGGCGGCGATCTGGTCCGCGCGGACCACCACGAGGTGGTAGTCCGGGACGAGGGTGAGCGCCCGGCGGCCCTGGCCGGGGCCGTGGTCGAGCACGATCGTGCCGGTCTCGGCGATCGCCACCGCGCACCCGGTCACCACGCCGGCGAGCCGCTCCAGATCCGCGGGCTTAGAGGCCAGCCGAGCGTGGTGGATCCCGGTGACCCACTCTGCGGGCAGCCCGTCCGGGACCCCGTAGTCGCCCGGACGGGCGGCGAGTGCCGTCGCGATGGCCGCCGGCAGGTCGGCCGCCCGGACCCGGTGGACGATGGCCTGGTAGTCGGCGACCCGCTCGGCGAACAGGTCCACGATGCCCTCGGCATGGTGACTGCGCAGGTAGGGGCGCTCGATGGCGGCGTATTCGGCGGCCGGATCACCCGTGGCGTCGTCGATCCGGCCGAGGATCTCCTCGCGGGCGTTCACTTCTGCTCTCCCCGCTGCTGCTTCTGGGTGCGGTCCCACCAGGCCCGGAAGGACTCCTCCGGAGGAGCGGGGGCGTCGCGGGTGCCGGTCCAGGCGTGCAGGGGACCCGGCAGGCGCCGGATGCGGCCCTTGCGGGCGACGACGCGGCGGCTGAGCGAGGCGGCGCGCTGGGCCAGCTTGAGCCGCGCGGGGGAGCGGAGGGTCCAGCCGGCCACGGCCATCACGGCCCGCTCGAGGCCGGCCCTGCCCTTGGCCTCCACCACCTTGGCGCGCAGGTGCACCAGCACCTCGGGGATGTCGATGGCGACCGGACAGACCTCATAGCAGGCGCCGCACAGGGAGGAGGCGTACGGCAGTGAGGCGTCGATGGCCGAGCCGATGCCGCGGATCTGCGGGGACAGGATCGCGCCGATCGGTCCCGGATAGGGGGAGCCGTAGGCATGCCCGCCGGCGCGCGAATAGACCGGGCAGACGTTGAGGCAGGCCGAGCAGCGGATGCAGCGCAGCGCCTGGCGGCCGACCTCGTCGTCACGGATCGCGGTGCGCCCGTTGTCCAGGAGCACGAGGTGGAACTCCTGGGGGCCGTCGCCGGGAGTGACGCCGGTCCACGCCGAGGTGTAGGGGTTCATCCGCTCGGCGGTGGAGGACCGCGGCAGCAGCTGGAGGAAGACCTCCAGGTCCTTGCCGGTCGGCAGGACCTTCTCGATCCCCATCACCGAGATGAGCGTCTCGGGGAGGGTCAGGCACATCCGGCCGTTGCCCTCGGACTCGACCACCATCACCGTGCCGGTCTCGGCGATGGCGAAGTTGACCCCGGACACCGCGACCTTCGCGGACAGGAACTTGGCCCGCAGATGCCTGCGCGCCGCCTCGGCCAGCTCGGCCGGAGCGTCCGACAGGTCCGCGGGGGCGTCCGGCATCTCGCGCCGGAAGATGTCGCGGATCTCCGACCGGTTGCGGTGGATGGCCGGCACCAGGATGTGGCTCGGCCGGTCGTTCCCGAGCTGGACGATCAGTTCGGCGAGGTCGGTCTCGTAGGCGGCGATGCCCTCCTCGGCGAGCGCCTCGTTGAGGCCGATCTCCTGGGTGGCCATCGACTTGACCTTGACGACCTCGGTCTCGCCGGTGGCGCGGATCAGGTCGGTGACGATCCGGTTGGCCTCGTCGGCGTCGCGCGCCCAGTGCACCGTCCCGCCGGCCGCGGTCACCCGTTCCTCGAGCTGACGCAGGTAGTGGCCCAGGTGCTCGAGCGTGTGGTCCTTGATCTCCTTGGCCGCCTGGCGCAGCTCGGGCCAGTCCGACAGTTCGCCGACCGCACGTTCCCGCTTGCCCCGGATGGTCGTCGTGGCGTGGGACAGGTTGGCGCGCAATCGGCTGTCGCCCACCGCCTCCCGGGCCGCCTTGGGAAAGGACGGCATCCCGAGATAGGTCGGCATCGCTTCGCTCATCGGCCCGCCTCCGTGCTAGCGAGGATCTCGGCGAGGTGGACGGGGCGTACGCCGGCGTCGACCCGGGACAGAACACCGCCGATGTGCATCAGGCAGGAGTTGTCCGCGGCGCACAGCACCTCGGCGCCCGTCCGGCGGACGTTCGCGACCTTGTCCGCGCCCATCGCGCTCGAGACCTCGGGGTTCTTCAGTGCGAAGGTGCCGCCGAAACCGCAGCACTCGGCCGCCTCCGGCAGTTCCACGAGATCGATGCCGCGGACCTCCCTGAGGAGCCGCAGCGGCCGGTCTCCGACCTTGAGCATCCGCAGCGAGTGGCACGTCGGGTGATAGGTCACCCGGTGCGGGAAGTACGCGCCGACGTCCGTCACTCCGAGGACGTCGATCAGGAACTCCGACAGCTCGTAGACCTTGGGGGCCGTACGGGCGGCCGCCGCCGCGAGGGCCGCGTCTCCGGTGCCCTCGGCGATGCGCGGATGCAGGTCGCGGACCATGGCGCCGCAGGAGGCGGACGGGGTCACGACCGCGTCATAGGACTCGAAGGCCTCGGTGAAGCCCCGCACGAGCGGGACGCACTGGTCACGGTAACCGGTGTTGAAGTGCATCTGGCCGCAGCAGGTCTGGGCCGCCGGGAAGTCCACCTCGTGCCCGAGCCGGGTGAGCAGGCGGACGACGGCCTTCCCCGTCTCCGGGTACATCGTGTCGTTGAGACATGTGATGAACAGTGCCACCCGCATAGGACTCACCTCGTCGACTCTCGGACGATCAGCTCGGGCTGGAACATCACCTGCTGGTGCGCGTGTCCCTGGGGATTGTCGCACTCGTCGAGCAGGAGGTCCGTGGCGATGCGGCCGAGCTGGTAGGTGGGCTGGCGTACCGAGCTCAAAGGCACCGCGGCAGCCCCGACGAACTCTATGTCGTCATAGCCGAGGAGAGCGACGTCCCCCGGAACGTCGGCACCCGCGTTGAGCAGCACGCGCAGGACCCCCATGGCGAGCAGGTCGTTGGCGCAGAAGATCCCGTCGGGCAGTGGTCCTTCGGCCAGGAGTCTCTCCGCCGCCTCGATCCCCGCGCGAGGCGTCATGGTCGGGACGATCACCTCGCGCGGCGCGGCGTCGTGACCGGCGTTGCGCAGGGCCCGGTGGCACCCGGCGCGCCGGTCGGCGCACTGCCGGATGGACAGGGGGCCACTGATGTAGGCGATGTCGCGCGCGCCGCGGGCCAGCAGGTGGGCGACCGCGAGCTCACCGCCGGCGACGTCGTCGACGGCGACCGAGCACTGGTTGGACCGCGTCGCGGAGTGATCCAGCAGCACGGTCGCGACCCCTCGGTCACGCAGCCGCTCGAGCCCCCCGGGGTCATCGCTCACCGGGGTCACCAGGACTCCGCGCACCCGCTGCTCGGCCAGCATGCGCAGGTTGCGCTGCTCCCGCTCGGCGGAGGCGCTGGAGCTGCAGAGGATCACGGCGTAGCCGCGCTCGCTCACGACGTCCTCGACGCCCCGTGCCACGTCGGTGAAGAAAGGGTTGCCGAGATCCAGCACCATCAGCCCGATGGTCCGCCCCCGGCCGGCCCGCAGGGTCGACGCCGACCCGTTGCGTACGAAGCCGAGCTCCTGGATGGCCTGTTCCACCCTGGTGCGGGTCTCGGCGGCCACGCGCTCCGGCCGGTTGAGCACGTTCGAGACGGTGCCGGGGGAGACCCCGGCGTGCCGGGCCACCTGTTTGATCCCGACCGTGCCGGGCCGTTGCCAGGAAGCCGCGGGCGCCGGGCGGTCGCTCCGTGTGCCCATGCAGCCCCCGCCGTCCTCGTGCTCGTCGTCCGATGCGCCCACTTTGGAGTACGTCATTAAAACGTGTCAACCCGTAAGCGATCTTGAGTGGGGTGACCGCGGCCGGACGGAAACCGTCGCCAGGTCGTGTGAGGTAGGGGGTGCGGAAGTTTTTCCAGTTTGGGCCTTGACGGGTGTGGGGGGTCACATTTAGCGTCCTCCGCAACATCGATTTAAAACGTTTTTCATCACATCATCACCAACGTCCCCGACCTGGAGGGTCGTCCGTGAGTACACCCGCTCCCTCGGCCCCGCCGACACTGGCGCTGGTCAACGTGAGCAAGTCATTCGGAGCCGTACGGGCTCTGCAGGGTGTGACGCTCGAGCTGTACGCGGGGGAGGTGCACGCCCTCGCCGGAGAGAACGGCGCCGGCAAGTCGACGGTCGTCAAAACGTTCGCAGGCGTCCACCGGCCCGATGCCGGTGAGATCCTGCTGGACGGCGAGCCGGTGGTCTTCCACGGTCCCGCCGACGCGCAGCACGCGGGCGTGGCCGTCATCTACCAGGAGCCCACGCTCTTCCCGGACCTCTCGGTGGCCGAGAACATCTTCATGGGCCGCCAGCCCCGCACCGGCCTGCGCCGGATCGACCGGCGCGCGATGCACGCCGAGACCGCCGGGCTCTTCAAGCGGCTCGGGGTCGCGCTCGATCCGCAGCAGCCGGCCCGGGGGCTCTCGATCGCCGATCAGCAGGTCGTGGAGATCGCCAAGGCCATCTCCCGCGACGCACGGGTCCTGATCATGGACGAGCCCACGGCCGCGCTCACCGGGCAGGAGGTCGCCCGCCTGTTCGCGGTGACGCGGACCCTGCAGGAGCAGGGCTGCGCGGTGCTGTTCATCTCGCACCGGCTCGAGGAGATCTTCGAGCTGTGCCAGCGGGTCACGACGCTGCGGGACGGCACCTGGATCTCCAGCGAGCCGGTGGCCGGCCTCGGCCCCGACGACCTCGTGCGCCGCATGGTGGGCCGGGAGCTCGACGCCCTCTATCCCAAGCAGGACGTGACCCCCGGGGACGTGGCGCTGAAGGTCTCGCGGCTGACCCGCGAAGGGGTCTTCACCGACGTGTCCTTCGAAGTGCGCCGCGGCGAGATCGTCGCACTGGCGGGCCTCGTGGGAGCCGGCCGCAGCGAGGTCGCCCGTGCGATCTTCGGTGTGGACCGTTGGGACGCCGGCGACGTGGAGGTGGACGGCCGGAGGCTGCCACCGGCGAGCCCGACGGCGGCGATGTCCGCAGGCCTCGGGCTCGTCCCCGAGGACCGCCGCCAGCAGGGCCTGGTCATGGACATGTCGATCGAACGCAACATGGGGCTCACCCAGCTCCGCTCGATGCGGTGGGGCCCGCTGATCTCCCGGCGCGCCGAACGCGACCGGGCCAGGGACTGGGCGGTGCGGCTCCAGCTCAAGTACGCCCGGCTCACCGATGCGGTCGGCGTGCTCTCGGGCGGCAACCAGCAGAAGGTCGTGCTGGCCAAGTGGCTCGCCACCGAGCCGACCGTGCTGATCGTCGACGAGCCCACCCGGGGCATCGACGTCGGGACCAAGGCCGAGGTCCACCGCCTGCTGTCGGATCTCGCGGCACAGGACCTCGCCGTGCTCATGATCTCCTCGGACCTGCCCGAGGTGCTCGGCATGGCCGACCGCGTGCTCGTCATGCACGAGGGGCGCCTGGTCGCGGACATCCCGCGGGCCGAGGCGACCGAGGCGGGCGTCATGGCGGCCGCCACCGGCCAGAACGGGAAGGCGGCCGCATGACCATGGAGACCGGCACCGTCGAGTCCATCCCTCCGGAACCGGCCCTCGCACCCAAGGCGGCGGGCCGGGGAATGGTCGAGCTGGTCCTGCGCGCCCGTGAGCTCAGCATCGCCGCGGCCCTCATCGTCCTGGTGGGCGCGACGACGATCGCCAACCCCCTGTTCCTGTCCGGCCAGGGCGTCAAGGACATCTTCCTCAACGCCTCGATCCTGGCCCTGCTCGCCGTCGGCCAGACCCTCGTGGTGATCACCCGCAACATCGACCTGTCCGTGGGCTCGGTCGTCGGGCTGGTGGCGTTCCTGACCGGCTCGTTCGTGGCGGGCACCGAGCACAACGTGCTGCTCGCCGTCCTCGTCGGTGTGGCGGTCGGTGCCGCCTGCGGGCTCGTCAACGGCGTGCTGGTCAGCTTCTGCCGCGTGCCGGCCCTCGTGGTCACCCTGGGCACGTTGTACGTCATCAAGGGCCTGGACCACTACATCGCCCACGGCCGTCAGATCAGCGCCTCCGACCTGCCGGCCGGCGTGCTGGGCCTCGGCAACGACGGGGTGCTCGGCATCCCCTATCTGCCGATCATCGCGGTCGTGGTCATGCTCGGGGTCGGTTTCTACCTCCGGTCCTATTCGTCCGGCCGGGAGCTCTACGCGATCGGATCCAGTCCCGAGGCCGCCACCCTGGCCGGGGTCCCGATCCGCCGCCGGGTGCTGGCGGTCTATGTCGCCAGCGGCATGTTCGCCGGCCTCGCCGGGGTCCTGTGGCTGTCGCGCTTCGGCACCGTCGTGGCCGATGCGGCCAACGGCTGGGAGCTGCGCGTCGTCAGCGCCGTCGTCGTCGGGGGCGTCGCCATCGTCGGCGGCATCGGGACCGTCTACGGCGCCGCCCTGGGCGCCCTGCTGATCACCACGATCGGCAGCGTCCTGGTGGTGTTGAAGGTCGACGCCTTCTGGCAGCAGGCGATCACCGGGGTGCTCCTGCTCCTGGCGATCAGCGTCGACCGCCTGCTCGCCCTGCGGGTGACCCGCGCACTGAGAAAGGGGAACCGCCGCCATGGCTCCTGAAACGGCCGGCAGGCCCGCCGCCGAAGTCGCGGCGACCCGCGGCGGCCTGGGGCGCTTCGTCCGCTGGGACGTCGTCGTCACCGCGCTGCTGATCGCGGTCTTCCTCGGCGGTACGGGTGTTTCGCCGGACTTCGCCAACACCGACAATCTGTCCTTCGCGCTCGGAGACCTGGGCGAGATCGCGCTCATCGCGCTGCCGATGACCCTCCTGGTGGTCTGCGCCGAGGTGGACCTGTCGGTCGCCTCCGTCCTCGGCCTCGCGAGCGCGCTGACCGGATCCCTGTGGAACGCCGGCTGGCCCATCGAGACGATCATCCCTCTCATCCTCGTGCTGGGCGTCGTCTGCGGACTGCTCAACGGTCTCCTGGTGACCCGGCTCGGCCTGCCGTCGCTGGCGGTCACCATCGGGACGCTGACCCTCTACCGGGGGCTGGCCTACGTGGTCCTCGGCACCGAGGCCGTGGCGCAGTTCCCGCAGCAGTACACCGACCTGGCGACCAGGAACGTCCCGGGCACCCCCGTGCCCTATCCCGTCGCGTTCTTCGTCCTGCTGGCCGTCCTCACCGCGGTGGTGCTGCACGCCACGGGCATCGGGCGGTCGCTGTTCGCCATCGGCGCGCAGGAGGAGGCCGCGTTCTTCGCCGGCATCCGGGTCAAGCGCGTCAAGCTCGTGCTCTTCGTGGTGTCCGGCCTCACGGCCGCGTTCGCCGGCATCGTGTTCACCCTCCGCTATGGCAGCGCCCGGGCCGACAACGGTGTGGGGATCGAACTCGCGGTGATCGCCGCCGTCCTGCTCGGCGGGGTGGACTTCGACGGTGGCAAGGGAACCCTCGGCGGCGTCATCGCGGGCGTCCTTCTCATCGGCCTGCTGCGCAACCTGCTCATGCTGAACGACGTCGCCAACGAGATCCAGGCCATCGTGACCGGCCTGCTGCTCATCGTCTCCGTGCTCACGCCCCGGGTGGCCGCCGTCATCAGGGAGTCACGCGCACGACGGCGTGGCCGCCCCCCGCTCCCCGCACCCTCCTGACGGCGTCCGTCCCTGCCGCGTCCACCCCATCCCATCCCGGCTTCCGAACCCCCGAAAGGCAGCAACGATGACCGACCGTTCCCGGACCCTCTGGCGCGCGCCGCGCTCGATCGTGACACTGGCCACCGCGAGCGCGCTGACCCTCGGGCTGGTGGCCTGCGGCGGCACGACCAAGAGTTCCACCGCGGGCTCGGGCGGCGCCGGCTCCAGCGGCTCGACGGCCTCGGCCGACCCGAACGCGCCGCTGAAGAAGGGCCTGAAGCTGGCCTTCCTGCCCAAGCAGATCAACAACCCGTACGAGGCGATCGTCGACCATGCCGGCATCGACGCCGCCAAGGAGTTCGGCGGCACGGCCAAGGAGGTCGGCCCCTCGGACGCCTCCGCCTCCTCGCAGGTGTCCTACATCAACACGCTCGTCCAGCAACGGCACGACGCCATCCTCGTCGCCGCCAACGACCCCAACGCGGTGTGCGGGCCGCTGCAGCAGGCGAGGTCCAAGGGCGTCAAGGTCGTCGCCTACGACTCCGACACCTCCAAGCAGTGCCGCGACCTGTTCATCAACCAGGCCAGCTCCGAGGAGATCGGCCGGACCCAGGTCAAGATGCTGTCCGAGATGACCGGGGGCAAGGGGGAGATCGCGGTCCTGTCGGCGACGGCCAACGCGACCAACCAGAACACCTGGATCCAGTTCATGAAGGACGAGCTGACCAAGCCCGAGTACAAGGATCTGAAGCTGGTCAAGGTCGCCTACGGCGACGACGACGACCAGAAGTCCTTCCAGGAGGTCCAGGGACTCCTGCAGGCCTATCCGAACCTCAAGGGCGTCATCGCGCCGACCACCGTCGGCATCGCGGCCGCGGCCCGCTACATCTCCGGCACGAAGTACAAGGGCAAGGTCGTGCTGACCGGTCTCGGCACGCCCAACCAGATGCGCAAGTTCGTCGAGGACGGCACCGTCGAGAAGTTCGCCCTGTGGGACCCCAAGAACCTCGGCTACCTGGCCTCCTACGCCGCCGCGGCACTGTCGTCCGGGCAGATCAGCGGCGCCGAGGGTCAGAAGTTCAAGGCCGGCAAGCTCGGCGAGCGGGCCATCGGCAAGGACGGCGAAGTGATCCTCGGCCCGCCGACGGTCTTCGACAAGAACAACATCGACCAGTACCGGTTCTGACCCTCCGCGCTTCCCCCGACCTCGGCCGGGGGGAAGCGCGGAGGCCGCGGGAGGGGTGGCATGCGACGGGTCTGTTTCCTGCTGAAGGTCCGGCCGGATCGGCTGGAGGAGTACCGCGAGCGGCATCGGGCCGTCTGGGCGGACATGCTGTCCGCGCTGCGCGACAACGGGTGGCGCAACTATTCACTCTTCCTGCGCCAGGACGGCCTGCTCGTCGGCTACCTCGAGACAGAGGACTTCCGTGCGGCCCTCGAGGGCATGGCCCGCACGGACGTCAACGACCGCTGGCAGGCCGAGATGGCGCCCTTCTTCGAGGACATCGACGGGCGGCATCCCGACGAAGGACTCCTGACGCTCGACGAAGTTTTCCATCTCGACTGACCGACCCCGGGGAGTTCCCATGACGACAGACATCGCGCGGGCGAAGGCGGCCCTGCGGACGCAGGCCATCGAGACGCCCTCATGGGCGTACGGCAACTCCGGCACCCGGTTCAAGGTGTTCGCCCAGGAGGGTGTCCCGCGCACGCCCCAGGAGAAGATCGACGACGCCGCGCAGGTGCACCACTTCACCGGGGTGGCGCCGACCGTGGCCCTGCACATCCCCTGGGACACGGTCGACGACTACGCCGCGCTCGCCACGTACGCCCGCGACGCCGGCGTGCGGATCGGAGCGATCAACTCCAACGTCTTCCAGGACGACGCCTACATGCTGGGCAGCGTGACCCACCCGGACCCGGCGGTGCGCCGCAAGGCCGTGGGGCACCTGCTCGAGTGCGTCGACATCATGGATCTCACCGGCTCCCGGGACCTCAAGCTCTGGTTCTCCGACGGGACCAACTACCCCGGACAGGACGACATCCGGGCCCGGCAGGACCGGCTCGCCGAGGCGCTGGCCGCGGTGTACGACCGGCTCGGCGACGACCAGCGGTTCCTGCTGGAGTACAAGCTCTTCGAGCCGGCCTTCTACACCACCGACCTGCCGGACTGGGGCACCTCGTACGCGCACTGCCTCAAGCTCGGCGACAAGGCCCAGGTCGTCGTCGACACCGGCCACCACGCCCCGGGCACCAACATCGAGTTCATCGTCGCCTTCCTGTTGCGCGAGGGCAAGCTCGGCGGCTTCGACTTCAACTCCCGTTTCTACGCCGACGACGACCTGATGGTCGGCGCCGCCGACCCGTTCCAGCTGTTCCGGATCATGCACGAGGTGATCCAGGGCGGCGGTTACGGAGACCACGTGGCGTTCATGCTCGACCAGTGCCACAACATCGAGCCCAAGATCCCCGGCCAGATCCGCTCGGTCATGAACGTGCAGGAGGCCACGGCCAAGGCCCTGCTGGTCGACGTCGAGGCGCTGCGCGCGGTGCAGGACTCCGGTGACGTGCTCGGCGCCAACGCCGTGTTCATGGACGCCTACAACACCGATGTGCGTCCGCTGCTCGCGGAGCTGCGCGAGGACATGGGCCTGGCCCCCGACCCGATGGCGGCCTACAAGCGCTCCGGCTACTTCGAGAAGATCCGCGACGAACGCAAGGACGGCCAGGCGGCCGGATGGGGGGCGTGACGCACGTGGGGCACCGACTGATCGCCGCGACCGCGTCGGCGGCCATCGCCCTGGCGGGCCTGCTGAGCGTACCCACCGCGCAGGCCGCCACCGGCCCGTCGGCGACGCGGCTGCGCGACACCGTGCTGGACTCCTCGGCGATCTACTTCGTGTCGTACGACGGGCTGGTGAACAACAACCCGTTCCAGCAGAGCGGGATCCTCACCTATCGCGGCTACCAGTACGCCGCCTGGTACCACTCCGACCGGTACGTGCAGATCGGCCGGCGGAGATCGCCGGGCGGCCCCTGGCAGACGATCACGTTGCCGCACCAGCTGTCGGCGAACGACTCGCACAACGTCATCTCGATGGCCGTATCGCCGAGCGACGGCCGGCTGCACATCGCGATGGACGTCCACAACACCACGATCCACTACGTCAAGTCCGCGCCTGGACTCGCTTCGCACGGGGGACCGTGGAGCGCGAGCCGCTTCGGTCCGGTGCAGCGGACGCTCGACGGCGTCGATCTCGGCGGGATCAGCTACCCGCAGTTCGTGGTCACCCCGGAGAACAAGCTCCAGTTCAGCTACCGCACCGGCGGTTCCGGCAATGGCACCAACGAGCTGGCCGAGTACGACGACGGGACCTGGCACAAGCTCGGCAAGTGGTCGAGCGCGACAGGGTCGTACACGGCGAACGGCGCCACCAGCACGACTCGGAACATGTATCTGCACGGCATCACCTACGGCCGGAACGGCCGCCTCTACGCCGCGTTCACCTGGCGCGAGGGCGACCAGAAGGTGCTGTGCGCCCCCGGCGGCCTGGACAACCACGACACCGGCTACGTCTACAGCGACGACCGGGGCCGTACCTGGCGCAACAACGCGGGACAGCAGGTCGGCACCACGGGGGGAGAGCAGGTCTCGATCGACTCGCCGGGCCTCGTAGTGGATCCGATGGGGGTCGACCGCGGCCTCATGAACCAGGAGAGCGAGGCGATCGACTCCAGCGGCCGGCCGCACGTGATCATCAGCTACGTGCCCGAGGACGCCAAGAAGTGCGTGACGAGCTATCAGGCGGACCGTACCGCCTATGGCCGCGCCTTCCACCTCTACCTCGACCGGGACGGCCGCTGGCACAAGATGCGGATCCCCGAGCCGCCGAACGCCGTGGGCCGCTCGCGGATCGTCTTCGACCGCGCCGACAACGCCTATGTCGTCATGCCCTACGGGCGGATCGTCGCGGCGAGCAAGGCGAGTGGCTGGACCGACTGGAAGGTCCTGTTCGACGGCAGCGGGCTGAACGCCTTCGGCGAGGTCGACGTGGACACCTCCCGGGTGGCCTCCGACGGCGTCATGTCCTTCATGTACCAGCAGAAGTCCACCGGTACGACACCATCCCCGCTGCGGGTCAGCGACTTCAGGCTCGGCCGAGCGCCGTCCCCTGAGCCCGTGAGCGGAAAACCCTAAGGAGAACACTGATGACCTCCACTCCACCCGAAGTGGAGCAACTGCTGGACCGGTCCCACGCTCTGGGCGCCGACCCGCGTAACACCAACTACGCCGGCGGCAACGCGTCCGCGAAGGGAACGGTCCAGGACCCGGTGACGGCCCTGGACGTGGAACTGATGTGGGTCAAGGGCTCCGGCGGTGATCTGGGCACGCTGACCCGGGCCGGCCTCGCGGTCCTGCGGCTCGACCGGCTCCGCTCGCTGGTGGACGTCTACCCGGGCGTCGAGCGCGAGGACGAGATGGCCGCCGCCTTCGACTACTGCCTGCACGGCCGGGGAGGCGCCGCGCCGTCCATCGACACGGCCATGCACGGCCTCGTCGAGGCCGCCCACGTCGACCATCTGCACCCCGACTCCGGCATCGCGATCGCGACCGCGGCGGACGGCGAGGAGCTCACCCGGCGCATCTTCGGCGACCGGGTGGCGTGGGTTCCGTGGCGCCGCCCGGGCTTCCAGCTCGGTCTCGACATCGCCGCCATCAAGGCGGAGAACCCGCAGGCCATCGGCGTGATCCTCGGCGGGCACGGCATCACCGCCTGGGGCGACACCAGCGCCGGGTGCCAGGCCAACGCACTGGAGATCATCGACGCCGCCGAGCGCCACATCGCCGAGCACGGCAAGGCCGACCCCTTCGGGCCCGTGGTCTACGAGACCCTGCCGGAGACCGAGCGCCGGGAGCGCGCCGCCGCGCTCTTCCCGCTGATCCGCGGGCTCGCCTCGACCGACCGGCCGCAGGTGGGTCACTACACCGACGGTGAGGCGGTGCTCGACTTCGTGTCCCGCGCCGAGCACCCGCGGCTGGCCGCGCTGGGGACGTCCTGCCCGGACCACTTCCTGCGCACCAAGGTCGCGCCGATGGTCCTCGACCTGCCGCCGGACGCGCCCCTGGAGGACGTACGGAACCGGCTTCGCGAGCTGCACGAGGTCTACCGCGCCGACTACCAGGCCTACTACGACCGCAACGCCGACGCCGGCTCACCCGCGATGCGCGGCGCCGACCCCGCCATCGTCCTCGTGCCCGGTGTCGGCATGTTCAGCTTCGGCAAGGACAAGCAGACCGCGCGCGTCGCCGGTGAGTTCTACGTCAACGCCATCAATGTGATGCGCGGCGCCGAGGCGCTGTCCACCTACGCGCCGATCCCCGAGTCGGAGAAGTTCCGCATCGAGTACTGGGAGCTCGAGGAGGCCAAGCTCCGGCGCATGCCCGAGCCGAAGCCCCTCGCGACCCGGGTGGCCTTCGTCACCGGGGGCGGGTCCGGCATCGGAGCCGCGACCGCGCGCCGGCTCGCGGCCGAGGGCGCCTGCGTCGTCGTCGCCGACCGGGACCTCGCCGCCGCCGGCAAGGTGGCCGCCGAGATCGGCGCGAAGGCCTTCAAGGCCTCCGACGTCGCGACGGCGGTCGCGGTCGACGTCACCTCCGAGGAGCAGATCGCCGCGGCGCTGCGCGCCGCCGTGCTGGCCTTCGGCGGTGTCGACCTGGTCGTCAACAACGCCGGGCTCTCCATCTCCAAGCCGCTGCTGGAGACCACGGCCGGGGACTGGGACCTGCAGCACGACGTGATGGCGCGCGGTTCGTTCCTGGTGTCCCGCGAGAGCGCCGCGGTCATGATCGAGCAGGGGATGGGGGGCGACATCGTCTACATCTCCTCCAAGAACGCGGTCTTCGCCGGACCCAACAACGTGGCCTACGGCGCGGCCAAGGCCGACCAGGCCCACCAGGTGCGCCTGCTCGCCGCGGAGCTCGGCGGCCACGGCATCCGGGTCAACGGCATCAACCCCGACGGGGTGGTGCGCGGCTCGGGCATCTTCGCGGGCGGCTGGGGCGCCAAGCGTGCCGCCGTCTACGGAGTCGAGGAGGAGAAGCTCGGCGAGTTCTACGCCCAGCGCACCCTGCTCAAGCGCGAGGTGCTGCCCGAGCACGTCGCCGCGGCCGTCTTCGCGCTGACCGGCGGCGAGCTCACCCAGACCACGGGGCTGCACGTGCCGGTGGACGCCGGCGTCGCCGCCGCGTTCCTGCGGTAGACCCCCACACCCCGGCCCGATCCGGGCGACGTAGGCGACAGGAGATCCTCATGACGGCGACGACAGAACCCACCGGGCTGTCTCTGGAACGAATCACCGCGCCGCGGGTCCGGGTCGGGCTGGTGGCGGGCGGACTCGGGGCCTACTGGCCCCAGTTCCCCGACCTGCTCCCGCAGTTGCGGCGTTCGGCCGAGCGGGTCTCGGAGCGGATGCGCGACCTCGGCGCCGAGGTCATCGACGTCGGCTTCATCTCGGACGCCCAGGAGGGCGCGGCCGCCGCGGAGAGGCTCCGCGCGGCCGGCTGCGACATCATCGTGGGCTTCCTCACGACCTACATGACCGCGACGATGCTGGTCCCGGTCGCCCAGCGCAGCGGGGCGCCGGTGCTGCTGATCAACCTGCAGCCGACCGAGACGATGGACCACGAGACCTTCGACACCGGGCAGTGGCTCGCCTACTGCGGCGCCTGCCCGCTGCCGGAGATGGCCAACGCCTTCCAGCGCTGCGGCATCCCCTTCCGGTCCGTCTCGGGCTACCTCGAGGACGAGCGGGCCTGGGCCAGGATCGGCCGGTGGGTGCGCGCCGCGGGCGTGCGGGCGGCGCTGCGGCGCGGCCGGCACGGCCTCATGGGCCATCTCTACCCGGGCATGCTGGACGTCTCCACCGACCTGACCCTGGTGCCGGCCAACTTCGGCGGGCACATGGAGGTGCTGGAGTTCGACGACCTGCGGGTGCGGGTGGAGAAGGTCACGGCCGCCGAGGTGAAGGCCAAGAAGGCGGCCACCCGGGAGATCTTCGAGCTCGCCGACACGGTCAACGACGAGGACTTCACCTGGGCCGCCAAGGTCGCGGCGGGCCTGGACCGGCTCGTCGAGGACTTCGAGCTGGACAGCCTCGCCTACTACCACCGCGGCCTGGACGGCGAGATCCACGAGCGGCTGGGCGCCGGCATGATCCTCGGATCGTCGCTGCTCACCGCGCGCGGCATCCCCACCGCGGGAGAGTACGAGCTGCGCACCTCGCTGGCCATGCTGATCATGGACCGGCTCGGAGCGGGCGGCTCGTTCACCGAGCTCCAGGCGCTCGACTTCCGGCGCGGGCACGTCGAGATGGGTCATGACGGTCCCGCCCACCTGGCCATCAGCGACGGCAGGCCGATCCTGCGCGGGCTCGGCGTCTACCACGGCAAGCGCGGCTGGGGCGTGTCGGTGGAGTTCGACGTGGCGCACGGCCCGGTGACCGCGTTCGGCATCAGGCAGTCCCGCGAGGGCCGGTTCGACTTCATCGTCTCCGAGGGCGAGACCGTCGACGGTCCGCATCTGCGGATCGGCAACACCACCTCGCGGGTCGACTTCGGCTGCGACCCGGGGGAGTGGACCGACGCCTGGAGCGCCACCGGCATCTCCCACCACTGGGCCCTCGGCACCGGCCACCGGGCGGCCGACCTCAAGGCCCTCGCCGACCTGATGGACATCGAGCTGATCGAGGTGAGGCCCTAAGCCCTTCCGCTTGCGCGATCGGGGGATCCGCTCCCAGGCGACGACGGGAAGGACCGGGCCGCATCCGGCCGCGGGCTCTCTTCAGCGCGCCCGAAACCATGAGAGGCAGCCCACATGCGGCTCGAGAAGTTTCGAACCCTTGTCATCCCGGCCGTCACGGCGATCACCCTCGCCGGCCTGGCGGCCGCACCCGCGTCGGCCCGCGCCGCCGACCCCTGGCACGACGGGTCCTACACACCGCGACCCGGCGACTGGCGGCCCTACGTCCTGGCGCCCTCCGGACACACCGTCGAACCCGTATCGGTCCTCAAGGCGGTGCCCCGCCAGGGCCGCATCCAGGGTGATCCGCGTGCCGCCCTCGACTCCGACGGCCGGTCCGTACGGCTGGAGGGCGCCACCGACCGGGCCGGATCCCCGATGCTCGTCCTGGACTTCGGCAAGGAGGTCGCCGGCCGGATCAAGGTGCGGGTCAAGAGCGCGTCGGCAACCCGGCCGAAGCTGCACGTCTGCTTCAGCGAGTCCCGGCGCTACCTCGCCGAGGCCCCGGGCGACAACGACGGCCAAGGCCGGATCGCCCCGGGCTGTGACACCGCCAACATCTGGAACGGCTTCCCCGGCGTGGCCTACACCGAGGACACCGACAGCCACGAGCTGCCGCTCGGGGACGCCGCGCTTCCCGGGACGGTGACCGACCCGGCGATCCGCGGCGGGTTCCGCTACGCCACCCTGTTCCTGGACGGTCCCGGGTCGGTCGACATCGACGGGGTCTCGGCCGAGTTCACCGCCGTACCGCTGCAGCCGCGCCCGAGCGCCTACCGCGGCCACTTCCTGTCCAGTGACCACCTGCTGAACAAGATCTGGTACGCCGGCGCCTACACGGTCCAGGTCAACACCGGGATGCCGGACACGGCCAAGAGCTGGCCCTACGCCAAGGGCGAGCACGACCACGCCGACGCCGCCGTGCCGTTCGCGGACCCGGCCAAGGAGGTCATCTACGACGGCGGCAAGCGTGACCGCATCGTGTGGCAGGGCGACCTCGCCGTCCAGGCGCCGGTGACCTACGTGACCACACATGACATCGACGCGGTGGACAACTCCCTGTCCTCGCTGGCCGCCCAGCAGCTCCCGGACGGGTTCATGCCGGCCGAGAGCCAGGTCGGCCCGCACAACCGGGACGAGCTGCGCGTCTACGGCGAGTACGTCACCTGGTTCGTCAACAACATGTACGACCACTGGCTCTACACCGGCGACCGCGCCTACCTGGACAGGTGGTGGCCCGCGCTCACCCGGACGACGGCCTGGCTGGAGTCGGTCCGGGCCCGAGACGACCAGGGCCTGATCGCCTTCGGCGAGGTCGGCTCCTGCGGCCACTACGGCTACTCCGACTGCGGTCACGAGACCTACGTCAACGCGCTCTACACCCGCAACCTGGCGCAGATGGCCGAGCTGGCCACGGCCCGTGGCGACGCCGCGGCGGCGAAGACCTACGGCGACCGGTCGGCGGCCGTACGGGCCGCCATCAACGCTCAGCTCTGGGACGACCAGGCCGGCGCCTACCGCCTGTCCCGCGAGATCCCCGGCGCCTACCCGCAGGACGCCAACGCCGCCGCGGTGCTCACCGGTGTCGCCGGCACCGGCCGTACCAAGCGCGCGCTCGACCACCTGCGCGGAGACAACTGGGGGCCGCTCGGCTCGCTGACCGTCTCCCCGAAGACCCCCAACGCCTCGCTGCCCTCCTTCTACGCGCCGCTGCCCAGCGGCATGGAGGCCGACGCCCGCTTCGGCGTCGACGACGCGAGCGGCCTCGAGCTGATCCGCAGGTTCTGGGGCTGGCAGCTGAGCCAGGACCCCGGCTCGACGTTCTGGGAGCACGTCCAGCCCGACGGCACCCCGAACCTCAAGCAGTTCTCCAGCCTGGCCCACGGCTGGGCCGCTCAGCCCACGGTCACCCTGACCGGCCAGGTGCTCGGTGTGACGCCGACCGCGGCCGGGTTCACCCGCTTCACAGTGCGGCCGCACCCTGCGGATCTGACCTGGGCCGAGGGCAGCGTGCCCACGCCGCGCGGCGACATCGCGGCCTCCTGGCGGTCCGGCAAGGCCGGTTTCCAGCTGCGGGTGACCGTGCCCCGCGGCACCACGGCGCGGCTGGCCGTGCCGGTGTCCGCGCCCACCGCCCGGGTCACCCTCGACGGCCGCGTGGTCTGGGCCGGTGGCAGGGCGACCGCGAAGGGCGTCGGCGGCGACGGCTCCCATGTCTACGTCGACCGAGTGGCCGCCGGGCGGCACACCCTGTCGGCGCATCACTGAACGGAGGCCGATGAGACCCGTGGAACCGAGGTGAGGCCCTAGCCCTTGCCCGTGCTGGATCGGGGGATCCGCTACTCGGCGCCGTGAGGAGGGCCCCGGCCGTGCGGCCGCGGGCCACCTCGACCGCGCCGGAAAACCGAAAACGAGAGGTAGCCCTGTGCGGCTGGTTCAGTTCCGACGACCCCTTGTCATCCCCGCGATCACCGCGATCACCTTGGCCGGCCTGGCGCCTTCCCCGGCGTCGGCCTCCCCGGGCGGCGTGCGGGTCCTCAAGACCACTACCGAATACGCCGAGCATCCGCTCGGCCTCGACGCTCCGCACCCCAGGCTGAGCTGGGCCCTCGGCTCCGCCGGCCGCGGTCAGGTTCAGAGCGCCTATGAGCTGCGCGTCGCCACCGACCCCGTGCGGCTCGGGTCACCGGACGTGTGGGACAGCGGCAAGGTGGCCTCCGCACAGTCGGTCCTCGTGGCCTACGACGGGCCCGCACTGAAGCCGGGCACCCGCTACCACTGGTCGGTACGGGTGTGGGACGGCGGCGGCCGGCCGTCGTCCTGGAGCCGGCCCACCTGGTGGGAGACCGGCCTCATGGACGGCAGGGCCATGGGCGGCCAGTGGATCGGCCATGACGCGCCCCTGCCGCTGCCCACCTCCTTCAGCGGGCAGAACGACCCGTCGCAGCTGAAGCAGGGACAGACACAGGGGCAGACCTTCACCTCCGACCGGCCGGTCACCGAGGTCTCGATGGCCGCGCCGACCTGGAACACCGGTAACTCCTCCATGACGCTTTCGCTCTACAAGGGCGGTCCCGGCGGTGAGCTCGTGGCCCGCCGACGCGTCACCGACCACCCCGACAACGCCGACGCGAAGATCACACTCGACGCTCCGGCCCCGGCCGGGACCTACTACCTGGAGCAGTCGGAGCCCGACGGCCCGATCGGCTGGTGGAGCCACACCGGCGGCGGTTACGCGCAGGGCGAGGCCTACCGCGACGGCAGGCCGGCGCCCGGCGACCGCAGGTTCTCCTTCAAGACCGTGAGGACCGGGCCGGACGGGACGACCCCCGAGCTGCGCAAGGAGTTCGAGGTCGGCAAGAAGGTCAAGCGGGCCAGGCTCTACTCCACGGCGCTCGGCGTCTACACGACCGAGATCAACGGTCACCGGGTCGGGCGTGACGAGCTGGCCCCCGGCTGGACCGACTACAACACCCGCGTGCAGTACCAGACCTATGACGTGACCTCCCTGCTGCGGCGGGGCGGCAACGCCATCGGCGCCACGATTGCGCCGGGCTGGTACGCGGGCCACGTCGCCTCCTTCGGGCCGGACCAGTACGGCCAGCGCCCCTGGTTCCGTGCTCAGCTCCAGGTCGACTACACCGACGGGACCTCCGGCCGCGTCGTCACCGACCCGAGCTGGCGCAGCGCCACGGGCCCCGTGGAGACCTCCGACCTGATCATGGGGGAGATCTACGACGCCCGCGCCGAGACGCCCGGCTGGAGCCGGGCCGGCTATGACGACAAGGCCTGGAAGCCCGTGATCATGGGCGGCGGCGTGAAGGCCGAGCCGGTGGCGCAGGTCGACCCGCCGGTGCAGGTCGAGCAGGAGCTCGCCCCCGTCAAGGTGACCGAGCCCAAGCCCGGCGTTCATGTCTTCGACCTCGGCCAGAACATGGTCGGCACCGTGCGGCTGCGGGTCGCGGGTCCGAAGGGCCGGACGGTGACGATCCGGCACGCCGAGGTCTTGAACAAGGACGGCTCGATCTACACCGACAACCTCCGTACCGCCAAGGCCACCGACACCTACACGCTCAAGGGCGGCGGGACCGAGACCTACACGCCGGGGTTCACCTTCCACGGGTTCCGCTATGTGGAGCTCACCGGCTATCCGGGTGCCCCGGCCAAGGACGCCGTCGTCGGCCGGGTGATGCACACCGCCGCGCCGTTCACCATGTCGTTCACGACCGACGTGCCGATGCTGAACCGGCTGCAGCACAACATCACCTGGGGTCAGCGCGGCAACTTCCTGTCCGTCCCGACCGACACCCCGGCCCGCGACGAGCGCCTCGGCTGGACCGGCGACATCAACGTGTTCGCCCGTACGGCCGCCTACAACATGGACTCGGCGCGCTTCCTCACCAAGTGGACGCAGGACGTGCGCGACACCCAGCTCGGTGACGGCGCGTTCCCGGACGTCGCGCCACGGGTCGGCCCCATCGGTGGCGGGGCCGCCGGCTGGGGCGACGCCGGTGTGACCGTCCCCTGGAACCTCTACCAGGCGTACGGCGACCGGCAGGTGCTCGAGCAGAACTACCCGGCGATGCAGAAGTGGATCTCCTACCTGGAGAAGAACAGCTCCGGCCTGCTCCGCCCCGCCTCCGGCTACGGGGACTGGCTGAACGTCGGCGACGAGACGCCCAAGGACGTCATCGGCACGGCCTACTTCGCCTACAGCACCACCCTGGTCGCCGAGGTCGCCCGCACGCTCGGCCGGGCGGCGGAGGCACAGCACTACGACGAGCTGGCCGGCCGGATCCGGGCCGCGTTCCAGAAGGCGTACGTGTCCGGCGACGGCACGGTCAAGGGCGACACCCAGACGTCCTACGTGCTCGCGCTGTCGATGGACATGCTTCCGGAGGCCGCCCGCAAGCCCGCGGCGGACAAGCTCGTCCAGCACATCGAGTCCAAGGGGTGGCATCTGTCCACCGGGTTCCTCGGCACGCCCCGGCTGCTGCCGGTGCTGACCGAGACCGGGCACACCGACGTCGCCTACCGGCTGTTGCACCAGCGCACCTTCCCCTCGTGGGGCTACCAGATCGACAAGGGCGCCACGACGATGTGGGAGCGCTGGGACTCGATCAAGCCGGACGGGAGCTTCCAGGACGCCGGGATGAACTCCTTCAACCACTATGCCTACGGCTCCGTCGGTGAGTGGATGTACCAGAACATCACCGGCATCACGCAGGCCGAGCCCGGGTTCAAGCGCAGCCTCATCCGGCCCCGGCCGGGCGGCGAGGTCCACCGCGCCGACGGCCGTTACGACTCCGTCTACGGGCCCGTCGGCAGCCGCTGGGCGGTCCAGGACGGCCGGTTCACCCTGGAGGTGACCGTGCCGGCCAACACCACCGCCGAGGTCTGGGTTCCCGCCGGGTCCGCGGACGCGGTGACCGAGGGCCGCGGGAAGGCCGCCACGGCGACCGGTGTCCGGTTCGTCCGGATGCAGGACGGCAACGCCGTCTTCACCGTGGGCTCCGGTTCCTACCACTTCTCAGCCGCCCACTTCCCGGCCGCACAGGCCGGCTAGCCGCTTCACCCGGATCGGCCCGTGGTGGGCGGGCAGGCGTTCGCCTTGCCCGCTCACCACGCCGGCCGGTGCGTCACAAGTAGGAAAGGAAGAAATGGCACGGATGAGATTCGGCACAAGACTCCTCGCCGGGGCGATGGTGGTCGCCGCGGGGCCGATCGGGCTCGGCACGTCATCGGCATGGGCGGGCTCGGGTCACGCCCCGCAGGCCCCCACCGGGCTGACGGTGAACGATCAGGCCCGCCCGCTGAACGCGGAGGGCACGGCGGCCTTCGGCTGGCTGCCCCGCGACACCGACCCCGGTGAGGCGCAGTCGGCCTACCGGCTGAGGGTGTCGGCCGGCCGCACGACCGTGTGGGACAGCGGCAAGGTGGCCTCCTCGCAGCAGTCCTACGTGCCCTACGGAGGCTCCGCCCTGCCGCACGGTGCCTCCTACACCTGGACGGTCCGTACCTGGGACCGGACCGGCCTGGCCTCGCCGTGGGCCAGGTCCGCGGCCTTCGACACCGGCCTGGCCGACGGCGACTGGGGGGCGAGCTGGATCCGCCGCACCACCGCCGAGCGTGACGACTACACCCTGGCCCGCAAGGACTTCACGGTCGGCGCCGCCCCGGTCGTGCGCGCCCGCGTCTATATCGCGGCGGGCCAGCAGTACGAGCTGCACGTCAACGGTCAGGCCGTCGACCGCGGCGCGGCCTTCAACCATCCCGACGACGGCTACTACCGGGCGGTGGACGTCACCCGGCTGCTGCGGCCCGGGAGGCCCGCGACGGTCGGTGCGATCTATCACTGGTACGGCTCCGGTCAGGGACGTCCGAAGGGTGAGCCCGGCCTGCTCGTGCGGGTGGTCGTCGACCACGCGGACGGCTCGCGTCAGGTCGTCGTCACCGACGGGTCCTGGCACGTCGCCCGCGGCCCCTGGAAGGCGGCGCCGCAGCGCAACGGCGACGTGGGCGACTACGTCGAGGACTTCGACGGCACGGCCGACCCGCTCGGCTGGGACCGTCCCGGCTTCGCCGCGTCCGGGTGGGCGCCGGCCCAGGTGGTCGGCGCGCACCCGGCCGGTGTCTTCACCCATCTGCAGGGCCAGCAGTCCGGCCTCAGCCATGAGGCCGTCCGGCCCGTCAAGGTGACGCGACTCCCCTCGGGGGCCCTCCTGGCGGACTTCGGCAGGATCATCCCGGCCGTCCCCGTGGTGCGCTTCCGTCATGGCGCCGCGGGCCGCGCCGTCGCGATGAGGGCGGGCTACCTGCTCGCCCCCGACGGGTCGGTGTCCGGCTCCAAGCACGACAACCAGGGCACCGACCTGTCGTACGGCTACACCCAGCGGGACGGTGACCAGACCTTCCGGGCCTTCACCTACGTGGGCTTCCGCTACCTGCAGGTCGACGCGCCGGGCGCCGACATCGGCGCGGTCGTACAGCACACCGACGTGACCGGGACCGCGCGGCTGCGCACCTCCGACGCCGGCGTGGACGCCGCCTTCGACCTCATGCACCGGTCCGCGTTGTACGGCTCGCAGGAGCAGTTCCTCGACACCCCGACGAGGGAGAAGGGCCAGTTCCTCGGCGACGCGGTGGACATCTCCATGGCCACGATGGGCGGGTACGGGGAGCGGAGGATCACCCGTAAGGCCATCCGGGAGTTCATCGCCTCGCAGCGGCGGTACTGGCCGGACGGGCGGCTGAACGCGGTCTATCCCAACGGCGACGGCAAGCGGGACATCCCCGATTACACCGAGATGTTCCCGAGCTGGGTGTGGGATTACTACCGCGAGTCGGGCGACAAGGCGACGCTGTCGGACGCCTACGCCACCATGTCCGCGGTCGCGGGTTATGTCCGGCGTTACATCGACCCGGCGACGGGTCTCGTGACCGACCTCGAGGGCGGTGCCGGCGCCTACAAGTACGGGATCATCGACTGGCCGGCCAACATGCGCTACGGCTATGACGTCGACACCAGCGCCCGTACGACGGTGAACGTCCTCGCCGTGGCGGTGCTGCGGGACACGGCGCGGGCGGCGCGGGCGCTCGGCAAGGACGCCTCCGCGCTCGAGGCCGCGGCTGCCTCGCTGACGAAGGCCGTCAACGGCCGGTTGCGCCGTGCCGACGGCGTCTACCTGGACGGTCTCAAGGCCGGAGCTCAGAGCGCCCACGCGTCCCAGATCGCCAACGCCTACGCGGTGGTCTACGGCCTCGTACCGGACGCCGACCGCGAGGCCGTGCTCGACCACATCGCCGGTCTGGGGACGCAGATGGGCCCGATGACGGCGCACTGGCTGCTGGCGGCCCTGGCCGAGCGCCCGGACCAGGTCGTCCGGCGGCTGACCGACGCGGGCGGTCCCGGATGGGCCTACATCCTGGCGCACGGCGGCACCTTCACCTGGGAGTCCTGGGACGCCGACAAGACCGGCGAGAGCCTGTCGCACTCCTGGGGCGCCGCCTCGCTGGTGGACATCCAGCGGACTCTGCTCGGTGTGCGCGTGACCGGGCCGGGCGCCTCGACGGTGGCGGTCCGCCCGCCGGCGTCGGGCCTCACCCATGCCTCGGGCAGTGTCCCCACGCAGCGCGGCGACGTGGCCGTGGACTGGCGCAGGACCGGGGACGCGATGGTGGTCACCGTGGACGTCCCGGTGAACGTCCGGGCCGAGATCGAGCTGCCCGCGGGCGGCCGGGTCCGGGTCGGCGGACCTGGCGAGGCGCGCCGGATCGCCGACCGCGATGGCCACGCCGTCTATTCCGTCGGCTCCGGCCGGCTGACCCTCACCTCGGCATAGCCGACCCACCGGTCGTGATCTTGCAGCCGTTCGCGCGAACGGCTGCAAGATCACGACCGGTGGGTCGGCTATGCCGAGGTGAGGGTCAGCCGGCCGGAGCCGA
>DASYNF010000111.1:0-14046 GCA_036008685.1 Actinomadura sp.
ACGTGCGGGTTGACGGCCACCTCGCGCTGCTGCGTCCATGCTTCCGCATGATCCTGCCGCATCCCCTTGACGAAGACGCGGCCGCTCGCGGTGTCCAAGGTGACGGCGATCTGGCTCCTGAACCCAGAGCCCGCGCTCGGCTCAGTTGATCGGGCCGGTGTGCTCGCGGACCGCTGCAGGAACGTCGCCGGGGAGGCCACCCCAGTCCTGTCTTCTCGGCACCGCGCAAGGGTATAGGGACGGTCGCGGGTGCAATCGGTGGAGCCGAATCCGGCGCGAAGGGTATTACTCGTCGTCGAAGAAGATGGCCATGCCTGATCGCTCCGATCGTCCGGTCGCAGGGCTCATCGGACCCCGGCCCGCTCGGTCACGAGGTCGAGGCGTCGCTCGAAGTGGTCCCGGGCCTCTCTCATATCGCCGTCGGTGATGCCGCTCATGGCGACGGCTGCGGCGATGATGACGTCCGAGAGTTCGGCGAGAAGGTCGTCACGGGTCCGGCACACCCCCTTACGGGGGTTGAGGCCACGCATGCCGATGAGCGCTTCGGCCACTTCGCCGACCTCCTCGGTGACCTTGAGGATGCGAATCTCCACAGGCACGTTCGCGTGGTGGTCGTGCAGCCGTCTGATCCTGTCCCACATGGAGGCCTCCAGTTGGGTCATCTGATCGCGATCGGCCGGCCTCGCCGGCCGGCGGCCAAGATCTGCTCGCGCGACCCGATGCCGATCTCGCCGCGGAGAGCGAGCCGCTGCCCCCGCACGGCCGACCACAGTCCCTGGAATGAGTCGTCATAGGCCGTCCCCGGTGAGGCCGCGCCGTCCCCTCCCCCATGATGAGGGTCCCCCGCAGCCCAGGTGCGGCATCGAGAAGGCGCTCACCGCCTGATCACGACTACGCTGCTACGGCTCTGGCGAGTTCCGGCACCTCCGTGGGCACGCTATGGAGCCGGCGCCGAAATCGGTTTCGTCTCGATCCGGAGTGGCGCGTCTCCCGCCGGCAGGCCTTCGACAACACCCCACGCAGACATTCCGCTCTCGGCGACCTCAGCCCGCCGAGTACGAAAGATGATCAACTACGCTGGCCCCTGCCGCATAGCAACCGGTTCCACGATCAGGGTGGAAGCCCCGACGACTGTGCGCTACCGCGAGCTGGGACTCAGCGGACCGGCGGTGTCAGGAGTCGGCTACGGCACCTGGGGTTATGGGGAAGGTCGATGAGGCTCTGCTTTCTGGTGGAGGAGCACTACCGCTACGACGGCATGCCCATGGAGGTGATCCGCCAACTCGCCGCCTGGGGGCACCGGGTGGATGTGCTGTGGCCGGGCAGCTCGCTGGTGCGGCTGTCCGAGGTGGTACGGGCGGGGAGCCACGACGCCTGGGTGCTCAAGACGGTGTCCGGGGGGCCGGGGCTGACGCTGCTGGAGGCCGCGGCGGCGGTCGGGCTGACGACGGTCAATGACGCGCGGTCGATCCGCGGGGTGCGGGACAAGGTACTTGCGGCGGCGATCGGACGGAGCCGGGGGCTGCCGATGCCAGTGACGTACGCGGCGGCACGGCCGGAGGCTCTGGCGGAGATACCGGAGGCGGATTTTCCGCTGGTGGTCAAGCCCGCCGACGGGAGCTCCGGCCGGGGGGTGCGGCTGGTGCCGTCGCCGGACCGGCTGGCAGCGATGAGGACCGAGCTGGCCGGGGAAGGGATGCTCATAGCCCAGCCGTATGTGCCGAACTCCGGGTTCGACCTCAAGGTCTACTGCGCCGGCGGCGAGCTGTACGCGACCGAGCGCCGTTCGCCGCTCCACCCGGACCGGCCGGTGCACGAGCGGCATGTGCCGCTGTCCGCCGAGGTGGCCGGGATGGTCGCCGAGGTCGGGACGGTCTACGGGCTGGATCTGTACGGGGTGGACGTGCTGCTGGGACCGGACGGCCCGGTGATCGTCGATGTGAACGACTTCCCGAGTTTCCGGCGGGTGCCGGACGCGGTGGCACGGGTGGCGCGGGCCGTGCTGGAGTTGGCGCGTACGGGCGGGACCGGGCCGAGCGCGGCGGCCGTCACCCCCCTTCCGGAGCCGGTGCGGGTGCCGACGCCGGTGCCGACGCCGGTGCCGACGCAGAGTCCCGCGGCGGCCGGCGGGGGCAGATGAGGATCTGTCTGATCACGCCCGAGCCCGATCATCCGCTGCTGGCCGACACCGCCGCACTGTTGAGGCGCCGTCACCAGGTGGAGTCGGTGGATCCGAACGCACGGAGCGACGCGCCGCAGGAGCTGGTCGCCGTCGGTACGCTCGCCGATGTCTATCTGCTGAAGTCGCGGACGGCGCGAGCGCTGGCCCTGGCCCGGTTCCTCGAGGAGCGCGGCGCTCCGGTGCTGAACTCGGCCGCGGCGACCGGGCTGTGCCAGGACCGGACGGCGATGGCCGAGCTGGCGCAGCGGGCCGGGCTGCCGTTCGCGGGCACCCGGACCGTCGCGACACTCGCGCGGCTGGCAGCGAAGCCCAAGCTCGCGTATCCGGTGGTGGTCAAGAGCCGGCACAGTCGCCGGCACGACCTCGTGGCCCGAGTCGACGACGCCGTACAACTGCGCGCCCTGAGCACCGCCTGGCCGGACGAACCGGTGGTCATGCAGGAGTTCACCGCCAACAGCGGCTGGGACCACAAGCTGTGGGTGATCGCCGGCGAGGTGTTCGCCGCCCTGCGCCGATCCGAGCTGGCGGATGCCGACCGTGGTCCGGCGCTGCCGCTTCCGCTCGGCGATCTGCCGGACGGCTGGCTGGACCTGGTGCGCCGGGTCGGCTCGGTCTTCGCGCTGGACGTGTACGGCGTGGACGTGATCGACACGGGCAACGGCGCCCCGTTGATCGTGGACGTCAACGCCTTTCCCGGGATACGCGGCCAGGCGGGCGCCCCGGAGGCGCTGGCGGCGCTGACGCTGCGGGCAGCCGAACGGGGTGCCGTCGCGGCTCCATGAGCAGTGAAGGATGTGCGGCATGCGCCCGGTGCCGTATTAAGTGCACCGGGCGCATGGTGGGCCTCGTATCTGCTGCGAAGCCGGGCACCTGACACGGGCACCTGACAATCGTGGCCCGCCGGTACGGTCGACGACGGCGTTCTGATCAGCGGTTCTCGAGGAGGTTCCGCGTCAGCTCGCCGAGGCGGCGGCGATAGGCCGGGTCATAGGCCTCCTCGGAGGCTCGTGACTCCTCCTCGATCTCGAAGTAGCGTCCGGTGACACCGGCGAGTTCGGGCGCGTCCACCAGCCGCCGGGTGGCCGCTACTCCTCGTTCCAACGTGTCGACGATCTCCATACCGGATCTCCTGGACATGGCCGTCGGCATGTACAACGCCGGATGCAGGGAATTGACGGTGACGCCGGTTTCCGCGAGCTCGTGCGCGAGGTCGTAGGTGTGACAGATGAGGCCGAGCTTGGACCTGCAGTAGGCGGCGACGTCGGTGTATCCACGTTCGTGCTGCGGGTCGTCGAAATCGATCGGCTGTTGGCCGACTGAGGCGATGTTGACGATCCGAGAGGGTGCCGCCCGGCGCAGTAGTGGCAGCAGTTCTCGGGTGAGCAGCACGGGCGCGAGGTAGTTGACCGCCAGGCGGAGTTCGTGACCGTCCTTTGACAACCGTCGTGTCGTGCCGTCCGTATGAAAGCCGATGCCCGCATTGTTGACGAGCACATCCAGGTGGCCGTGCGATCCGGCGATCTCCGCGGCGAGAGACCTGACTTCCGCAAGCGATGAGAAATCGGCCTGGAATGTCTCGCCGCCGGTGGCTTCGGCGACCTCCGCGAGGCGCTGGGCGTTCCGCCCGTGCAGCAGCAACCGGTGCCGGCCGCTCGCCGCGAGGTCCTCGGCCAGGGCACGGCCGAGTCCGTCCGAAGCCCCTGTGATCAGAATCAGCGCCATGTGTTCTCTCTTTCAGAGTTCTTGAGTCTGGGAGTCGATGTCGAGCGGACGTTGCGGAGCGTCCACCGCCGTGGAACGTTCCACCTTCGGCTGTTCACTGCTCGAAGGCGGGGGCTGCCCGCTGGTGCGGGCCGCCACAGCCCGGCCAGAGCGAGGACGACGACGAGGACGAACGCGCCTGCTGCGAGGCAGAAGCACCATGTGAACCGTCCTTCGGAAGGAAGGATGGACGCTCCTGGGGTGAGTTGCTCCGCGGGCTTGACCATCAGCAACGTCCCGATCAGGGCACTGGCGAGGGAACTGCCGACGGAGCGGAAGACGGAGTTGATCCCGTTGGCGATGCCGGTCCGGTGTGAGGGCACCGATCCGAGCAGGACGGCGGGGAGCGTGGCGAAACCGAAGCTGACGGCCACGCCGACGAGCACGCCTGCTACCACCACCGAACAGGTCGTACCGTGCGCGACCGCGAGTACGGCGAAGCCGGCCGCTCCGCACGCAGCACCTGCGGCGAGCGTCTGGTGTGCCCCGATCCGGCGTACGAGCGCCCCGCCGGCCCGGGCGGCGATCAAGGAGGCCATCGCGGACGGCATGAGATAGCCGACGGACGCCTGCAGAACGGTGGCGCCGAATCCGTACCCGTCAGGCTCAGCCGGGATCTGCACCAGCGCCGAGACACCGAGAAACTGCGAGAACATCGCAAAGCCCAGGAGAAGGCCCGCCAGGTTGGCGAACAGGACATGGGGCACGACGAGCATCCTCATGTCCACAAGGGGTTCGCGTGACCGGTGCTCGACCAGAGCCCAGACGGCCGCCATCACCGCCGCCCCTGCCAAACACCCCAATGTCGTCCCGGACGACCAGCCCCATATGGACCCCCGTGACAAGGGCACCAGGAGCAAGGTGAGCATCGCGGCCAGGGTCAGTGCCCCGAGCCAGTCGGTAGGTCCACCGGGTGTCGCACGAGACGGTGGAACGACGACGGCCACGGCGAGCAGCGCGAGTGCGGACACACCGGCCGCCATCCAGAACACGTGGTGGTAATCCGGAGCGGGTCCGCGCGTGAGCAATCCCGCACCGACCAGTGCGACACCGGTGCCGAATGCCAGGGTTCCGCTGACGAGCCCCATCGCTCCGGGAAGCCGCTCAGGTGGCAGCCGGTCACGCAGGACCGACTGCGCGAGCGGGAAGATCGCCGTGGCGGACCCTTGCAACGCCCGCGCCACGATCAACCATGGCAGCGCAGTGCTGATGGCGGCCAGTACGGACCCGGCCAGCGCGAGCGCCAGGACCCCGATGAGCATGGGTTTGGTGCCGTACTGGTCGCCGAACCGGCCGAACAGGGGCGTACAGATCGCCGCGGAGAGCAGGGTCGCCGTGGTGAGCCAGTTCGCGTCGACCACTGTGGTGTGCAGATCACGCTCGATGATTCCGAGAATCGGCACGACCAGCGTCTGCATCATCGAGACGACCATGGCCCCCAGTCCGAGGACCGGAACCAGTGCCCGGCCACCGAGGCGGTGGACCGGTCTATCAATGTGCGTCATGAATGGGGGGACTTTCCGGAGGAATCGCTTGCGGTCCGCGGACTCGGGACGGGCGGCCATCCCGGCCACCCGTCCCCTTCCCGGATCAGCTCATCGACGTGAGGAGTTCGGCGGCCAGCGGGGCGGAGGAGGCGGGATTCTGCCCTGTGTGGACGTTGCGGTCGACGACCACGTTCGGCGCCCACGGCTCGCCTGCCGAGAACCGCAGGCCGAGAGCCACCAGCCGGTCCTCCAACAGCCACTTCGCCCTGTCGCCGAGACCGGTCTGGGCTTCCTCTGCTTTGGTGAAACCGGTGACCCGGTAACCGGCGAACGGCGAAGTGCCATCCGAGCGCTCGGTGGCCAGCAGGGCGGCCAGACCGTGACAGACGACGCCCAGTGGCTTGCCGGCCTCCAGGGTGCCGGTGAGCAGCCGGGCCGAGTCGGCGTCGGCCACCAGATCCTCCATCGGGCCGTGGCCGCCGGGGTAGAAGACCGCCTCGTAGTCGGCCACGTCGGCTTCTTCGATCTTGATCGGGTCGCGAAGTTCGGCGGCGGCCTCCAGGGCGGCGATCACCGCGTCGGAGCCCTCCTGGCCTCCGTTGACCTCGGGTGCGAGGCTGGCCCGGTCGACCGTGGGGACGACTCCACCGGGAGTGGCGACGACCACATCATGCCCAGCGTCGGTGAACGCGCGATAAGGGGCGACGAACTCCTCGGCCCAGTAGCCGGTCGGGTGGTGGGTGCCGTCGGCCAGTGTCCAGTGGTCGGCACCGGTCATCACGAAAAGTATCTTGGCCATCGCTCATTCTCTTTCCGCAGGCCACGGCGGCGGCGAGTGCCGATGGAGCTGCCGACGCCGAGCCCGCTCATCAGGGGAACGATCTCGACAGTAGCCATCCAGCGATCAGGAATCCAATAGAGTTATCTGCATGGCCCATAGGGAAACTGATGGCTTGCCCGACCTCCCGGCGGCGAACCGGGGGTTGGACCTCACGTTGCTGCGAACGTTTCTCGCCGTGTACCGGGCCGGCTCGTTCACGGCGGCGGCCAAGCTCCTGCGACTGTCCCAGCCGACCGTGACCGGTCAGATCCGCACTCTGGAGCAACAACTCGAGCGCCGGCTGTTCGAGCGGCTGCCCCGTGGCGTGACCGCCACGTCAGTGGCCGACGAACTGGCCGCGCAGGTCGCCGGCCCGCTCGACCAGCTGGCAGTGTTGACGGAACGAGGAATGCCGGGGAGCGCCTCGCCGGAGCCGGTGCACCTGGCAGGCCCGGCCGAGATCCTGTGCGTGCGAGCACTGCCCGCCCTCGCGCCGTTGGTGGACCAGGGCCTGCGGCTGAGAGTCACCATCGGTCTGGCGGACGACCTCCTCGACGGCCTGCACGCCGGCCGTTTCGACCTGGTTCTCTCGGCCATTCGCCCACGCGGGCGCTCCGTAGTCGCCGTGCCGCTCATGGACGAAGAGTTCGTGCTCGTGGCCGGGCCTGTGTGGGCGGAGCGGATCGGCCGGATCGGGGCCGACGATCCCCGCGCACTCGATGACGTGCCGCTGGTCACCTATGCCGAGGATCTGCCCATCGCTCGTCGCTACTGGCGCCATGTCTTCCGCACACGCCTGACCAAAACGCCGGCCGTGGTCATCCCGGACCTCCGTGGCGTACTGGCCGCCGTCGTCGCCGGAGCGGGAATCACGGTGCTACCCCGTTACCTCTGTGCCGACGAACTCGCCGACGGCAGGCTGGTACCGCTTCTCGAACCGGAGGATCCGCCCATCAACACCGGATTTCTCGCCCACCGCGTCGGCGCACCCGAACGGCGCCATGTGACCATCGTCCGAGACCACCTCCTGCACGTGGCACGCTCCTGGTGATCTGGTCCGCGAGCGTGTCCGCTTTTCCGTGTAAGCGCTCGTGGGTTTAGCGGATGCGGAGATCCTGCCTGCCAGTACTGCGAGGGGCGGCCTGCCTGTCCCAGCCTGGCACGTGAGTTCTCACCAGACGATCCAGCCCTGCGCCGTGCCGCACGACCGACGGCCCGCCCGCCCGGGCTCGTACATGAATAACGCGCTGTCAGCTTGGGGAGCCTACGGATCTTGGCCGTCATCGACACTCACCGGCCGCTCATGTGATCGCCAGTGCCCTTGTCGACCCTTTGATCACCGGGGCTTCCCCTCTGCCGTCCTCCCTCCCTCCGGGAAGCGCGCCAGGCCACGGTGGTGAAGCTAAAGCACTCCACGACTGAACGGCCTCGCACTAACGATTTTCCTGTCCGTCGGGTCCGGCGGGAGGGTTCTTTCCCCAGGCGCCGATGTATGCGAGTAAGAAGCCTTTGGAACCCAAGGGACATGCTTGGCCGTCACCGCACAGATCCGCTCACGGGGCACCGGGCGGCGTGCAACGCATAGATGCTGTGATGCTGTCTGGTTCTCCTGTCGCCGTCAGGGGCGGGTGGCGGTGACCACCCAGACGCCGCCGCTCAGACGGACACCGTCGGCGGTCTCGTACGGCCGGAGCGCCGACCGTACCTCGTCGCGGACGCGGGCGAGAGCGACCGGGTCCACGTCGGCGAGATTGAAGCGGACCGGACCGGTGGCGAAGTAGAACTCCATGGCGTCGGCCGCGTCCCGCCCCCAGACGACGGGCACCTCGACGGGCTGCACCGACACCTCCTCGAACCCCGCGCCGACGACCACCTCGTGGATACGGGCCGGGTCGGTCAGCGAGCCCATGCCGCGCTGGGCCGGTGACGGGCCGCGCATCAGCGGGCCCAGCGCCGCGAACGCCCGCGCGTGGTCGCCGTCCGGGCGGCCGGGCTGCGGACCGGCGAAGACGAGCCGGCCCCCGGGCCGCAGCGCCCGGCCGATGTTGGCGAACGCGGCGACGTGATCGCCGAAGAACATGACCCCGCCCCGGCTGACGGCCACGTCGTAGCCGCCGGCGCGGAACGGATGGACCTGGGCGTCCCCCTGTTCGAAGGTCACGTTCGTGAGGCCCTCCGCGGCGGCGGCCGCGCGCGCCCGCTCCAGCATCGGCGCGGAGAGATCGATCCCGGCGGCCTCTCCCCTGGTGGCCAGGCGTGCGGCGAGTCGGGTGATCAGGCCGGTGCCGCATCCGACGTCGAGCACACGATCGTGTTCGCCGATCGCGGCCGCCGACAACAGCGGATCGTTGATCCCGCCGGCCATCGCGTCGTAGCGGTCGGCGTTCTCGGCCCAGTGGGCACCCTCGTGGCCGTTCCATGCCTCGGCCTGCCGGGTGTTGACGATGGACTGCATCGGACTTCCCTTCCTGTCGATTCCTGTCTGGTCACCGGCCCGGTCAAGGGCGGTGGAACTCCGCGCGCCAGCGTCCCGCCGGGCGTGCTCGTCGGGATCCGGCCCGGTCATCGCACCTCCACAGGAGCTCATCGCTTTCACACTGGCTGGAGTGTAACTCTAGAGTTCGACTCTAGATATAGGCTACAGCCATGGCACAGGTCAAGGGCGGGGACAAACGGGCCGAGAAGGCCAGGCAGACGCGGCGGCGCATACTGGCGGCCGCGCGCGAGCTGTTCGTCCAGCAGGGGTACGGAGCGACGGCGCTGCAGGACATCGCCGATCAGGCGGGTGTCGCGGTGCAGACCATCTACTTCACGTTCGGCAACAAGCGGACCGTGCTCAAGGAGCTCGCCGACATCGCGATCGCCGGCGACGACGAACCCGTGGCGACGATGGACCGGCGATGGTTCCGCGAGGCCCTGGCCGCCGGGACCGCCGACGCCCAGCTCCACGGGCTGGTCCACGGTGCGCGGGAGATTCTCGACCGGATCGCCCCGATCTCCGAGGTGCTGCGCACCGCGTCCACCGTCGAACCCGAACTCGCCGCGCTGTGGCGGCAGCAGGACGCCGACCCCCGGTTCGCCGTCTACACGACCGCGGCTCAAGCGCTCATGACCAAGCCGGGCGCCCGTGCGGAGCTATCGGCCGAGCACGCCGCCGATGTGCTGTTCGGTCTGCTCAGCCCCGAGCTCTATCTCGTGCTGGTGCGCGAGCGCGGCTGGTCGTCCGAGCGTTGGGAGCAGTGGGCCTACGGCACCCTGCGCGCACAGCTGCTGCAAGACGAAGCCGCCGGTCGCCGCTGACCCGGTCCGCTTCGTTACGGCGCGTTCCTTGAATGTTCCGGATCTTGCTGTCGATCTCAATGTGATGCTGCCGGCATGAAGGATCTTCGGCGCGCACGCTTGGAGCGGGCGGTCTATGACGACATGTCGCAACCGTCCGTGGGCTCCTCGCGGTGTGCGGTTGCCGGGGTTCGGGGCCGTGCGGTGGGTTTCATTGGTGGGCGGTGGGTGAGGGCAGGGGCCGGTGGCCGAGGGCGGACAGCAGGCCGGTCATCGTGGCGATCTCCTGGCGTTGGTCGGTGGCCATGAGGGCGACGAGGCTGCGTACCTGCGGGTTCGTCGCTGTGCGGACTGCGGTGGTGGTCATGATGAGGCCACCCTCATGGTGGCGGATCATGAGCTGCAGAAACCACACGTCCAGGTCCTTGCCCGTGGCCTCGCCCAGGCGATCGATCTCCTGAAGCGAGGCCATCCCCGGCATCGCGCCGTCGGTGGCGCGGTGGCCGCCGTGGCGCTGGTGGCCGGTGGTCATCCAGGTCATCGGTGGGCCGGAGGACACCTGGGGGGCGTTCCAGAGCGACAGCCAGCCCTGCATCTGGCCGATCTCCCTGAGCTGGTTGAGCTCGATCGCGGAGGCCAGCTGGGTCACCGACGGGCTCGTCCGGCCGAGGACCGCCTGGGCCATGGTCACGGCCTGCTGGTGGTGCACGATCATGTCCTGGCTGAACCCGATGTCGACCGCGGCGGCGGCCGGGACCCGCGCCGCGTTGGGCGCGGGTCCGGCGCCGGCGCCGGCGCCGAGCAGCAGCGTCGCCGCCGCGCCGATGACCATGAACGCGATGGCCGAGAACACGCGCCCGGTCAGGCCCCCGGCGCTGCGCCGTACGTTCACCGCAAGGGGTAGGCGTTGTTGGCGAAGCGCAGCAGCAATGCGCCGTTGTCGTCGCACGACACCCACAGCCGGTCGCCGTCGAAGCGCGGCGGTGACATGCACCAGTCGGCGGTCATGTCCGTCTCACCGATGTACGGCGGCGGCTTCTCGGGAGAGTTGGCGAGGACGTCGGAGAACGCCGCGCCGAACGGGACGAACGCGTGCGCGGAGTTGACCAGCAGCCGGCGCTTGCCGACCTGGGCGGGCGGGTTGAAGTAGGCGATCTCGCGGGGCCGCTCGAGGTCACGGATGTCGAACACCCGGATCCCCGACTGGACCCAGCCGCAGGCCAGCGCGGTGGGATCGGCCAAGCGGTCGAGGGTGCAGTAATGCGAGTCGTAGCCGAAGATGCCGTTCTTGGCGGTGTCGGCCCCCCGCAGCTTCAGGTTCTCGGGCCGGTTGATCTCCAGCTTGAGCTGCCGGACGGTCGTGGGCCGGCGCTCGTCGGAGATGTCCAGGATCCGCACGCCGCCCGAGCCCAGCTCGTCGGCCACCACCAGGTACGGCCTGCCGCCGTCGGTGAACGGGATGGCGTGCTGGGTGACCAGGCCGTCGGGCCAGGTGATGTCGGAGATGCGGCGCAGCTGCGGGAACGGCTTGCGGCGCTGGATGTCGCCGGCGTCGAAGGTGGTGACGCCGGTCGGGATATTGGCGACATAGATCCGGTTACCGTCACGGCTCACGCCGACGCCGTGGTTGGCCAGGCCGGTTATCCCGTTGTAGACCACCCGCGGCCACGCCGGATCGGACATGTCCAGCGCCGCGATGGTGCCGCCGACTGTTCCGGTCGTCCAGTAGGTGCGGCCGTCGGGTGACCAGCTCGCCTCGTGGCCGGGAAACGCGCCCGGTATCGTCAGCTTGGTCCCGTGGATCCCGTTGAGCAGCCGGGGATGGGCGCAGTCGGTCTTGACGTCGTACACCGAGACGAACAACCCGCCGGACAGGGCGCCGACCGACACCGCCGCCAGCAGCCCGCGGCCCTGGTGGACCTTGAGCGTCTCCCAGGTCCCGCCCAGCGTCGCCGGGCTGACCAGCGAGTCCGCCAGCCGCGGCCGGTGCGGGTCGGACATGTCAATGACGTTGACGCCCCTGTGCTTGGCCGTCACCCCGCTCGGCAGGATCGTCCCCAGGTACTGGCACGTGCCATAGGACGCACCGACCGTGCCCTGTCCCTGCCCCTGGTAGGAGCCGAGCAGTTCCAGGTTGCACCGATAGCCCCGCTCGCTGCGGCCGCTGGTGCGGTCGGCCAGCGGGACCTGGCCCTGCAGGCCGGTCTCCGGCGCCGACCCGGACCCGCAGTCCGCCCGGGGCACCTTGGTGTCGACCGCGGCACCCGCCGCGGCCTGCCCGACGCCGCCGGCCGTCAGTGACACGGTGACCGCGACCCCGGCCAGCGCTCCGGCCACCCGCCTGCTGACGTGCCGCGTCCGGACAGGGCGTTGCTCGGTCACGGCCGGGGCACCGGCAGAGATCGGCGCACTCCAGCGGGTCCAAGGTCTCATGGCTGCTCCTCGACGGTATATTTCCCGCGAGTAACATAAGGGCTTAATTGATTAGACGGCAAGACCTGGGTCCCATCGGATTCCCGCAACGTCGGGGACGGCCAATCCAGCCACATTGCCGCCGAGCTGAGAACTTCTTCTACCATCTTCGACCTGCGGGAACGGTGGGATCAACCCGGTCGTACAAGGGATATGGCAGGCCTTTCCGCGCAGACGGAAATACCACCCACCGCATTGTGGACGGCCTCCGGCAGGCCTCCCTTGGAAGGCCTGCATGGCGAGAGATCGGCACCGCGATAACGCACATGGTCCTCAACGCCTGTCGCTCGCAGTGCTCGATCGCCGTCTGGTCGGGCGGAGAACTGCCGGGTGCCACGGCGGGCGACGCTGAAGTGTCCTCACAGTAACGATCCCGCGAGGCACCGTCTAGCCGATCGGCTAGCTTCCTGGTAACTGATCGGCTAGTGAACGCGTGCGTGGACACTGCTCAGACGGCCGCCCAGCCGTTGTCGACCGGGAGGATCGCGCCGTTGATGTTGCTGGCGGCGTCGGAGGCGAGGAAGACGATCGCCGCGGCCTGCTCGGCGGCGGTGGCCGGTTTTCCGAAGTTGCGTGCGTAGGAGCCCAGGACGGTTGGACCGAGGGCACCCTCGGTCATGGTGAGCTCGATGTTGGTCATGGTGGCGCCGGGGGCGATGGCGTTGACGCGGATCCCCTGGTCCCGGTACATCACCGCCAGCGACTTGGTGAGCCCGGCGATGCCGTGCTTGGAGACGGTGTAGGCGGTTCCGGCGGCGCTGCCGCGCAAGGACGCCTCCGAGGCGGTGAAGACGATGGAGCCCCTGCCCGCGACCAGCAGGTGCGGCAGAACGGCGCGGGTCAGCAGGAACGGCGCGGTGAGGTTGACGCGCAGCACCCGCTCCCACACCGCGTCGGCGACGTCGGCGGCGGCCGACATGTCGTCCATGATCCCCGCATTGTTGACCAGCACGTCGACGCCGCCGAGCTCGGCCAGGGCGGTGGCGACGACCTCGTCGACGGTCTTCTGCTCGCTCAGGTCCCCCACGACCGCGTGGGCCACCGCGCCCGCGGCGCGGATGTCCTGGACGGCTTGGGCGGCCCCGTCGGCGTTGACGTCGACGACCAGCACCTCGGCGCCCTGGTCGGCGAACTGCACGGCGGCGGCGCGGCCGATGCCCGATCCCGCCCCGGTCACGATGACTCTTCTGCCGGCCAGGCCGCTGGTGGTGTTCATAGGTGCTCCAGGTCTCCTTGGACGCATCGGGCGTTGGACCACGCCTGATCGATGGGCGCGCAGAAGACTAGCCGATCGGCTAGTTTCCTACTAGCCGATCGGCTAGCTGGATCCCCGCGTCGTACGGGTCCCCGGGCATGTTCCGCATGCCGGTCACCCCGACGGCCGCTTCGACGGGCCTCATGGTCAATGGCGGTCGCGGGACGTTGGTAGGGTCCCGGGGATGGCCCGGACAAGTCAGCGATCTGGAGCGGCCCGGGAGCGGCTGCTGGCGGTCGCCCTGGACCTGTTCGCCCGGTACGGCGTCAGCGGCACCTCCCTGCAGATGATCGCGGACGAGCTGGGAGTGACCAAGGCCGCCGTCTACTACCAGTTCCAGACCAAAGAAGAAATCGTGCGGGCTGTGATCGCCCCGGCCCTCGACGACCTCACAAAGGTGACCGAGGCCGCAGAGGCACAACGCCGGCGGGCCGACCGGCTGGAGACCATCCTGTCCGGCCTCGTCGACCTGATCGTGAACAACCGCCGCCTGGCGGCCATCATGCAGGCCGACCCCGCCATCGGCCACCTCACCACAAGCCACCCCGCCATGCAGGCGCTCTACGATCGCATCACCCGCCTGCTCGCCGGACCCGGATCAGATGCCGAGACACTCATCAGCACGGTCATGGTCAGCGGCGGCCTGATGATCGTGGGCGCGGACCCGCGCCTGGCCCACATCGACGACGACACCCTCCGCCGTCACCTGCTCGGCACGGCCCGCCGCATCATGCGCCTCAGACCGCCGGCGCACTCCAAGAGGTGACCCGGCTCAGCCAAGGCTCTCTGG
>DASYNF010000112.1:0-19738 GCA_036008685.1 Actinomadura sp.
CCAGTCCACGTCCGCGTCCGTGGTGGCGCGCTCCAGGGCCTCGTGGATGCGGTAGCGCAGGATGACCCACTTGGGGGTGACGCCGACGTACGCGGCGAAAAGGCGCTGGAGGGCCCGCACGGACAGCCCCTCGGCGCGGGCTAAGTCGGCGACGCGCCGGATCGTACGGTCCGTGCGGATGCGGTGGGTGAGGGTCATGGCGAGGTCGGCCTGCGGATCCGCCTTCGGGCCGAGAGCGAGGAGGAAGGCGTCGAGAGCGCTGACGCGGGCGTCCTCCTCCGCCGGGTCCAGGATGATGCCGTCGGGGGCCTCGGCGGTGCCCGGGAAGACGTCGGTGAGAGGCAGTCTGCGGCCTGTCCACTGCGACACGGGGCCGGCAGGGGCGAACGGCCGGAAGCCTCCCGGGCGGAACTGCACACCGCACACGCGCCCGGTGCCTTCGAGTTCGTTCGCGAAGAGCTCAAGCCCGATGCCCGCGAGTTCGCCGAAGCCGGGGCGGTCGCCGTGGCACTGGAAGACGAGGTTCACCGAGGGATGCGGCACCACGTGCGAGACGTACGGCTCGGAGAGGTCCCAGTCGATGAGCCAGTAGTGCTCGAGATACGGCCGCAGCGGCTCGGCGGGCTCGCGGCGGCGGAAGCGTACGCGTGCGAAGAGCTCCGGAGCGTCGATGATGCCCCGAGTGTCACGTCGCGGGCCTGCCATGACGGCGATCCTACGGCGGACCCGTGTCGCCTTTTTTCAAGCCATCGCCCGCCGCCGCCCGTAGCATCGCGGCCATGACGACCAAGATCAGTGAACTGCTCGACGCGGCGGCCCGGGAAGCGGCGCCCGTGGTGCGGGGCGTGGGCGATGACCAGCTCGGGGAGCGCACGCCGTGCGCGGACTACACCGTGCGCGACCTGCTCAATCACCTCTTCCACGTGGTCATCAACTTCCAGGCCCTGGCCGCCCGGAAGGACGCGGACTTCACCACCACGCCGGACTATCTCAGCGGGGATTGGCGCGGCCGCTTCGCGGACGAGACCGCACGGCTCGTCGAAGCCTGGGCCGTACCGGGCGCGGACGAGGGCGTCTCGGGCGCCATGAACCTTCCGGCACGGACGGTGGGAAGCCTGGCGCTGGTCGACCTGACCGTGCACGCCTGGGACCTGGCTCGCGCGACCGGCCAGGACTTCACGGCCGACGCGGCGAGCGTGCAAGCTCTCGGCGCGCTGATGGACGAGATGGGACCGACAGCCCGTCAGATGAAGGTCTTCGGTGAGCCCTTCCCCGTGCCGGACGAGGCGTCCGCCATCGACACTCTGCTGGCCGCAACCGGCCGGGACCCGCGGTGGAGTCCCGCCCACCGGCTCTGACCGGCAGGTCGACGCGCGCACGGATCATGTGCAGGTGTGAGGCGGGCCGCCGGACCACGCCTCCTCGCGCCCCGGCATTCCGACAACCCCCGAACCCGGCCTGCGCAGGTACGGGGGCACCGGGAACAACCACAGCACGTCGGTGGTTCTACATCTCGTGGCCGGTGTGCCCAGTGTCCCCGGGCCTCATCTATCGCCTTCGCGGATTACCGTTCGGCTGGAGCCGCGTTGAGCCTTTCGCCGAGAGGCGACCTGCACACCGGTACGCACACGTCCGAAGACCCCGTCAGGAGCATCCTGGCGGGGTCTTCGGCGTTACACCAGGCGATGGCCGCCGTCGATGTGCGGCACGGTGCCGGTGATGAATCCGTTGCGCATCACGGAGAGAAAGGCCTGGGCGACGTCCTTGGCTCTGCCGGCCCGGCCGGCCGGTAGCCGCTGTGCCATCGCCTCGAGCGTGGCGGCCTTGGCGCTGCCGGCGACGGTGTCCCGGATCGGGGTGTCGACCCGGCCGGGCGAACATCGCCGATGGGCCGAACATACCGAGCGTGTCGCCGGGCTCGGCGGACTGGGCCCACTGTGTCGCGGGGCCGGCGTCGTCGTGCAGGACGAAGTCGATGTCGATCGTGTCGGGCTGCGGATGGTGTGCACGAATGGTGTAGCTGCGCATCCAGGGCCGCTCGGGTTCGGGTATCGCGTTGTACGCCTGATACCACCCCATGAAATCGCCGTACGCGTTCGGTTCCGGAAGGCGGGGCACAGTCTGGCCGGGTTTCGGGAAGTACAACTTCACCTGCTGATCGGGCTCGTCGTAGGTGAAGCCGGCAAGATCGTCGCCACCGAAGGTGATGCGCGCCATGCGCGGTGTGATCCGCTTGACCCCGGTGACCTGGACGTACCGGATCGGCACTTCCTCCATCGAATCCTCCGCAAGTAGTAGGCAGGGCTGGGCTCGTTACAGGTTCCGCCGGCTACGCTCCGGGCCCCTCGAGATAGGTGCGCAGGTGCCGGGCGGTGAGGGAGTCCCCTCGCGCGACGAGGCCGGCGGGTGTGCCGGTGAACACCACCTGCCCGCCGTCCTGGCCGGCGCCCGGGCCGAGGTCGATGAGCCAGTCGGCGTGAGCCATCACGGCCTGGTGATGCTCGATGACCACGACCGTGTCGCCGTCGTCGACGAGCCGGTCCAGCAATGCCAGGAGCTGGTCGACATCTGCGAGGTGCAGGCCGGTGGTCGGCTCGTCCAGTACGTACGTCGTGGCCTTCTCCGCCATCTGGATGGCCAGCTTGAGCCGCTGTCGCTCGCCCCCGGACAGGGTGGCGAGCGGCTGGCCCAGACCGAGGTAGCCCAGGCCCACGTCGGTGAGCCTGTCGAGGATGGCTCGGGCCGGGCCGGCCGGGAAGAAGTCGCGGGCCTCGGTCACCGACATGCCCAGCACCTCACTGATGTCCTTGCCACGCAGCTTGTAGGTGAGCACCTCGGGTGTGAAGCGCCTTCCCTCGCACTGCTCGCAGACGGACGCCACCCCGGCCATCATGGCGAGGCCGGTGTAGACCAGGCCGATGCCTTTGCAGTTCGGGCAGGCACCTTCGGAGTTCGCGCTGAACAGGGCGGCCTTGACCCCGTTGGCCTTGGCGAAGGCGGCCCGGATCGGGTCGAGCAGCCCGGTGTAGGTGGCCGGGTTGCTGCGGCGGGACCCGCGAATCGCGGACTGGTCGACCACGACCACCCCCTCCCGGCCGGGGAGTGAGCCGTGGATCAGCGAGCTCTTGCCCGATCCGGCGACGCCGGTGACCACGGTCAGCACGCCCAGTGGAATGTCGACACTCACGTCCTTGAGGTTGTGCAGGGTGGCGCCCGTGATCGACAGCTGCCCGCGGGGTCGCCGTACCTGTTCGCGCAGGTGGGTCCGGTTGTCCAGGTGCCGACCGGTCAGAGTGCCGGACCTCCGGAGCCCGGCCACGTCCCCGGTGAAGCACAGCCGCCCCCCGGCCGGACCCGCCCCCGGACCCAGGTCCACCACGTGATCGGCGATCTCGATGACCTCGGGCTTGTGCTCGACGACGAGGACCGTGTTGCCCTTGTCGCGCAGGGGGAGCAGCAGGTTGTTCATCCGCTGGATGTCGTGCGGGTGCGGCCCGACTGTGGGTTCGTCGAAGACGTAGGTGACGTCGGTGAGGCTGGACCCGAGATGCCGGACCATCTTCACCCGCTGGGCCTCACCCCCGGACAGGGTCGCGGACTCTCGGTCCAGACTGAGGTAGCCCAGGCCGATCTCGACCAGCGAGTCGAGGGTGTTGCGCAGGGTGGCCAGCAGCGGTCCCACCGAGGCGTCGTCGATGCCTCGTATGAAGTCGGCCAGGTCACTGATCTGCATGGCCGAGCACTCGGCGATGTTGTGACCGTCGATCTTCGAGGCCAGCGCGGCGGGATTCAGCCGGCTGCCGCCGCACGCACGGCAACTGGTGAACGTCACGGCCCGGTCCACGAACGCCCGGATGTGGGGCTGCATCGACTCCCGGTCCTTGGCGAGGTAGATCCGCCGCACCTTGGCCAGGAGCCCTTCGTAGGTGATGTTGGTGGTGCCGACCTTGATCTTGGTGGCGGGTTTGTGCAGGAAGTCCTCCCACTGGGAGGGGCTGTAGTCCTTCAGTTTCACGTCGGGGTCGAAGAATCCGGAGGGGGCCAGGGTCTGCCAGTACCACGAGCCCACGGTCAAGCCGGGAGCGGTGATCGCCCCCTCGTTGAGGGAACGATCGACATCCACGAGCTCGGCGACATTGATCGCCGACACCCGGCCGAGTCCCTCACATTCCTTGCACATGCCCTCGGCGCTGTTGAAGCTGAAGGCGGTCGAGGTACCGACGCGGACGGGATGGCGGCCCTCTCCATGCGCGCGGTGGGCGAGCGGCTCGGGCGTACGGCCATGGCCCTCTACACCTACGTCCCCGGCAAGAGTGAGCTGGTCGACCTGATGTACGACCGGGCCCTTGCCGAGCTGCCCACCGACCATGAGCGGGTGGCGGATTGGCGGGTGGCCCTCACCTCCTGGGCCGAGGACATCTGGGGGTTCTACCTGCGGCATCCGTGGATGCTGCACGTGTCGCAGGCGCGGCCGGTGCTGGGGCCCAACGAGTTCGCCGTCCTCGAGACCCTGGTACGAATTCTCCGCGAGACCGGCCTGGAGGCCAGGGTGCTGCGCAGCATCGTCGGGGCGCTCATGCACTTCGTGCGCGGGGCGGCGCAGACGATCGCGGAGTCACGACAGGCCGCGACGGCGACCGGCGTGTCCGACGAGGAATGGCGGTTCTCCCGTTCGCCACTGCTGGAGGAGATCGCACCCGACTTCGCCGAGCGGTTCCCGATGGCGACCTGGATCGAGAGCGACAGCGCTCCCCCGCCGGAGGACGAGACCACGCCCTACCTGGAGCGGGACGCCAAGCAGAACTTCGAGGTCGGGCTCACGGTCCTCCTGGACGGGATCGAGGTCACCATGAGCAGAGGCCGGGGCCTGATCACCCCGTGACCCACGTCAGGGAGCGCCGGTCTCGGTGGATCAGGCCGTGACGGATGCCGCCTCATCTGGAGGCTCTTCCCGACGGATGCCCGGCCCGCGAGGTCCAGCAGACGACGCCGCGCGCATGGCGGGCTCGGCATCATGACGGCACGGACGAGAGGTGCGATCTGCTCACCGAGGATGCCGAAGGGCGGTAGCGAGGTCGTCGAGGTGTTCTGAGACTGGGCCCAGGGTGAGCAGGCCGCTGCCCGCCCCGGCCAGCTCCGTCGCCGCGGGGATGAGCTCGCTGTAGGCGCGCTCCATCGTCTCCCGGTCGCCGACGGCGATCGCCGCTCGCGCGGCGAGGCACCACAGGGCCTCGAACAGCAGGTCACGGGGCGGGTCCGGGAGCCGGCGCAGCGCCGCCGTGACCTCACCCCGGCGGTCTTGGGCCAGCAGCACCAGGGGGTGGGCCCATGGCTCGTAGGGTCCCCAGTCGGTGCGCTCGTCGGCCTGGGCGGGCTGTGCGTACCGCAGCCGCAGGCACAGCAGGACGAGCGGCAGCAGCCCGCGTTCCAGCCCGGGCATGCCGGCGCCGTCCAATCGGCCGGCGGCGTCCCGGTAGGCCGCCTCCACCTCGGCCGCCGGTGCCTGCCTGGTCGCGGCGAGCCGCAGCGCCCGGTACCACTGGGTGAAAACGCCCACCAGCGGCAGCTCGTGCCGCTCGGCCAGGCGGTCGACGGCGGCCGCGTGCCCGTCGGCTCCGGGGAAGTCCGCGAGCGCGCCGCGGGCCTGGAGCCGGATGAGGTGTCCGAGCACCTCGTAGGTGGCCAGGCCGTGCCGGGCGGACAGGGCGACGAGCTCGGCGCCGATCGCGTCCCGGCGTGGGGCCAGACCCGTGCGGTCGAAGGTCTGCATGAACACGCCGTTGAGGGCGAACGCCAGGAGCGCGGGGTCGTTCAGGCGGCGGGCGGTCTGCTCTGCTTCCCGGGCGGCCTCGGGCCCGCGCGCTGAGCGGGTGCCGCGTGACTCCAGGGCGATCGTGGCCAGCAGGCGGGCCCGCGCCGCCGGGTGCGCACCCGGCGGGAGGGCGGCCAGGGTCCGCTCGGCCGCCGCTACGACACGTGCGGCCTGCTGTGGGTCGTCGACACGGGTCCAGATCGCCGGGACGTCGTAGGTGCCGATCACGCGGGCGGTCAGCTCCGCGTCGCCCAGCTCTTCCGCCGCCGTGATCGCTGCCACGCGGTGCTCGCGGGCCACCTGAAGGCCGCCGCCTCCGGTCACCGCGAGATTGCGCAGCAGGCCCACCGTCAACTCCAGCCGGGCCCGGGCGCCGGATGCCACGGTGCGGTCGTAGGCCGCGGCCGCCTGCGCCCATACTCGCCCCGCCGCCCCGGCCGTCCCGGACGCGGGGTCAAGGTGGCGGGCGTGGTCGAGGATGTCCGCCTCCAGGCGACGCAGTCCCGGTCCCGGATCCACCCCCAGCTGCTCGATGAGGAGCGTTCGCGCCCGGCGCAGCACCGCCAGCGCATCGCCCTGGCGGCCGGCGCGGTACAGCGCCAGGGCCAGCAGTCGCCAGGCGTCCTCGCGCCAGGGGTGCTCGGCCACGTGCGCGTCCAGATCCGGCACCGCCTCGGCGGCAAGTCCCAGGGCCAGCCTGGCCTCGGCCTGGCGCTCGACGGCGTGCAGCCGCAGCTCGCCCAGGCGGGAGCGCTCCGCACGCGCCCAGGCCTCCTCGGCGAATTCGGCATAGGCGGGCCCACGCCACCACCCCAGCGCCTCCTCCAACCGCGCGAGCACATCCGTGGGCGGCAGCGTCGCGGCAGTGGCCACCGCCTGCTCGAAACGCCAGGCGTCCACCGCACCCGCCTCCGCACGCAGCGCATACCCCGGCCCCTCGGTGACCAGCAGCCGAGCCGGAGTACGGGGCGGGCGCTGCGGTTCCAGTGCCCGGCGCAGCGCGGCCACGAAGGTGCGCACCGCGCCCACCCCGCCTATGGGCGGATCGGCCCACAGATCCTCGACCAGGCGGGTGACCGGGACGACGCGGCGGCGGGCGACGATCAGCCGGGCCAGCACCGCGCGGTGCCGCGGCCCCTTCAACGCGATCGCACCCCCGGCACCGTCCCAGGCCGCCACCGGCCCCAGCACCCCGAACACGGCCTGCACCCCTGACCGCCCTTTCCGGGGGGCATCGCCCCCGGCCACGGTATAGCGCGCTCATCCGATGCTCATCCGCGCCCGGCAGGCTGAAGGCACCTGGTCACCTATGGAGAAGGGCGAAACCTTGACGCCTGCCATCGCCGGCTTCACCTACCAACGTGTCCCCGTCGCCGACGGCATGTCCCTGAATGCGGCCGTCTCCGGCTCGGGCAGTCCGATCGTGCTGCTGCACGGCTTCCCTCAGACCCAGCTGATGTGGCGGCATGTCGCCGCCGACCTCGCGGCCGACCACACCGTGATCTGCCCCGACCTGCGCGGCTACGGCGCCAGCGACAAACCCGCCGCGACCGACGACACCAACTACGCCAAGCGCACCATGGCCGCCGACATCCTCGCCCTAGCCCGCGCGCTGGGACACGAGCGCTTCGCGCTGGCCGGGCACGACCGCGGTGCCCTGGTCGCCTTCCGCGCCGCACTCGACCACCCCGAGACGATCACTCATCTGGCCTGCCTGGACGTGCTGCCGACCCTGGAGATGTGGGAGGTGATGCGTGGTGTCACCGCCGCCGTCGGCTTCCACCTCTATCTGATGGCCCAGCCCCCGGGCCTGCCCGAGCAGATGATCGCCGCGAGTCCGGACGCCTTCTTCGGCCACTTCCTCGACATCTGGGCCAATGACCCACAGGCGATCCCCGCCGACGTCCGCGCCGCCTACCTGGACGCCTGCCGCGGCGCGGTGCCCTCGATCGTGGCCGACTACCGAGCCTCCGCCGGCATCGACGTCGACCACGACCAGGCCGACCGGGACGCCGGCAACCGGCTGCGGATGCCAGTCACCGTGCTCCAGCAGGACTGGGGCGCCGCCCTCGGCTTCGAGGCGGCAGCCCTGTGGAGCGCCTGGGCACCGGATCTGCGGCACACCACCGTCACCTGCGGCCACTTCATGGCCGAAGAAGCCCCCGCCGACATCGCCAAGGCACTTCGAGACCTCCTCGCCCGCTGAACGACCGAGGCCGGGAGCGGCGCCGGGCAGGGCAGCGCTGTCCCTGGTCTTGCCGCCAGCGCACGCCTGCTGCCGATCGCCAGGAGCCCCAGGGCCTCCTACGAGAGGAACCGCGTGAATAAAGCGATCATCGTCAGTGGCGGTATCGCGGGCTGGCCACCGCGGTCGCGACGCCACCATCGCCTCGATCGCCCGACTGCTGGGCGTCAGCCGCTCCACCCTCTACAAGTACCTCCTCGAACTGAAACAGGGGCGGCGGCCGTGTGGGCACGCAACGGCGACTGGCTGAGCGCGGCGGCCGTGACCGGCACGACCAGCCTCCTCGTGTCCCCCATCTCCCGGGCGCACCACTCGGTATGGGTCGTGCCGGCCCTCTTCGTACTCGTACGGAACGGCAGCCGGATCCCCGCGCTCTGCGGCTCCCTGCTCTTTCTCCTGGCACTACCGTGGTGGACGGGACACGACGGCGGACCAAGCGAATACGGGTTCCACGGATTACTGACGGTCGTCTCCAACGGCTACCTGGTGGCGGGCATCGCTTTCCTCGTCCACATGACCGTCCGCCTTCGCGGCATCCGACGCGGGGTCCGTTCCCGCTCCGGAAACGCAGCCCCTCCTGACCTCAACGCCGTCGACGACGCTGGCAGCGTGACGGCATGAGCGCTATCGGATCGGAGGACGCGGTGGTCAGATGGTCCAGTCCAGGACCGGTGCGAGGGAGCGGGCCAAGGACGAGCGCGGTGCGGTGTTCCTCAGGGCAACGGCCAGAGGCGAGGACCACTGGGCCACGGCGCCGATGCGACGGGAGCGCGCGGCGATCATCTGTGTGCGCGGTCGGCGCTGTCGGGCATACTCGGTAAGGCCCCCGCTGTCGTCCACTGCCTGGGCAAGAACCACGGCGTCCTCCAGCGCCTGACAGGCACCCTGGCCGAGGTTCGGGGTCATCGCGTGCGCGGCGTCCCCCACCAGCGCGATCTTGCATTCGACGTAGTTCCGCAGCGGCGGTAGCTCATACAGATCGTGGTGCAGCACGGAGTCCTCGGACGCCGCATCCAGCAAGGCGGGAATCGGATCGTGCCAGTCGGCGAATCTGCGCCGCAGCTCGGCAAGGCCTCCCTCAGGCTCACCCTCGGCAGCATTGGCGACAGCGAAGCAGTAGACGCGGCCGTTGGGCAGCGCGGCGTATCCGAACCGCTCCCCCCGCCCCCACGACTCGCTGCTCCCATCGACCGGTACCGACGCAGTGACCATCCGCCAGGCCGTGTAGCCGACGTAGCGCGGGCGACAGTGTCTCCCCAGACCGATCACCGCGCCGTGCTGCGGATGCCGTCCGCTCCGACTACCAGGTCGGCGCGGGAGGTGCCGGCGGAGTGGACGACGACGCCGTCGGCCCCCACGTGGCTCACCGTGGTCCCGCCGCGCAGAGTGGACGAGGGGAGCGCCTCTTTCAGGACGTCGAGCAGGTCGGCCCGGCGCATCATGACGGTCTGCCCGTAGCGGCGTTCCAGGTCGGCGGTGTCCGTCCGCGACAGCCAGCGGCCGGCGGAGTCCCGGATGCCCGCCTGCCCCTGCGACAGGGCGTGCGCCCGTGCGGTCTCGCCCAGGCCGAGCGCGTCCAGCGCGCGCAGTGCGTTGGGCCACACGGACAGGCCGGCCCCGACCTCGGCGAAGCGCGAGGAGCGTTCCAGGACTTCGAGATGCCATCCGCGCCGGGTGAGCGCGACCGCGGTGGCCAGTCCGCCGATACCTCCACCGACGATGATCGCTTTCTTCATGCCGTTCCTCTCACAGGAGGCTGACGGCTTGCATCCGCACACCATCCGGAAGATCACCACAAACAGACGCCAGCGCAGCGACTGTAGCGATCATGCGACAGGTCAAGTGAGACAAGGCCGGATACGTCAGGTCCCCTGAGACTGCGACGGCTCAACCGAGACGGGACAAGACGGGACAACTGCCAGCCTATGTGGCCTCCGAGGAGGATCGGTACAGGAATTAGCGGTTGAGGCCGCTACCTGCGGTGATCTGAGAGCCAGACCCGACAGTGCCCCGATTCTGTTGCGTGTATCGGGTCAGCGCCTGTGCTCTTGAGCTGCTGAAACATCGGCCAGTCCGGCTCTACCGCCAAACTCCGTACCGATCCTCCCCGAGGGCCGGTAAGAAACGTGTCACCAGCCCCAAACGAGCGCGAGGTTCGGTGAATACCGTCGGCGACCGGGCGATTGCGGAATCACGCGGTCATGGCGCGGCCGTCGTTGGATGTCGATGAGCTGGTGGAGCACTGGACGGTGCTCGACGAGGAGCAGGGCCTGGTGGCGGGCAAGCGGGGTAGCACCCGGTTGGCCTTCGCTCTGTCGTTGAAGTTCTACACGCGGTGGGGCCGGTTCCCGCGGGGCGGGCAGAGTTACCGGATGAGGCGGTCGCGTTCGTCGCGAAGCAGGTGAAGGTCGCGCGCCGACGGGCTCCCGCTGACCGAGGACTACCCGGACACCGATCCGGCAGATGGGCCGCCTCGCGCGGCGGCGCGGCCGTGGGTTTCGGTGCTTTCGTTGAGCGACGTGCTCGGACCGGTCAACGCCGGCAGTTCGGTCATGGTGCCGGGTGGAAGGTCGGGTCAGGCCGCGCACGCGGCGCGCACCGGTCCCCGCCACTTTCACTTTATATCAGATTCGCGCGTCTCATGAGTTGCCGGAAAGCGCTCCATACTTGCCGCCGTTGCGAACCGACTCGACTAACGATGGAGCAACGGAATTGGGCTACGTGATGGGTTTCGAGCAAATCGACTCGACGAATGTCGCAGACGCCGGCGGAAAGGGGGTGCACCTGGGCGAGCTCTCGCGAATCGATGGCATCCGCGTTCCGGATGGCTTCTGCGTCACGACGGACGCCTTCCAGCGGGTCGTGGCCGAGGCGCCGTCGATCGACGCTGAGCTTGACCTGCTGTCGCGCGTGAAACCGGACGACCACGCGGTGATCCGCACCCTGAGCGCCGATATACGCCGCGTCGTCGAAGGTGTCGCGGTGCCCGACGATCTTGTGGCAGCGATCAGCGAAACGCTCGCCCGGCTCGGGGAGCACGCCTCCTACGCGGTGCGTTCTAGCGCGACGGCCGAGGACCTGCCGACCGCATCCTTCGCCGGCCAGCAGGACTCGTACCTGAACATCGTGGGCCTAGCGGCGATCCTTCGGCACGTCCGGCGGTGCTGGGCCTCGCTGTTCACCGAGCGGGCAGTGACCTACCGGCGCCGTAATGGCTTTGACCACCGGAAGGTACGGATGGCCGTGGTCGTACAGCAGATGGTGTTCCCGGACGCGGCCGGGATCCTATTCACCGCGGACCCCGTGACCTCGAACCGGAAGATCGCCACCGTGGAAGCCAGTTGGGGGCTCGGCGAGGCGCTTGTCTCCGGTCTGGTCGCCGGGGACGTCTACACGGTGCGCGACGACCAGGTCGTCACCACAGCGGTCGCCACCAAGCCGCGGTTCGTCCAAGCGTCGCCAGGAGGCGGTACCCAGGACGCACCAATCGAGCCGCAGCGGCAGACGCAGCCAGCTCTGACGGATGCACAAGTCGTGCGCCTGGTGCAGCTCGGCCGGCGAATCGAAGCGCACTTCGGCCAGCCCCAGGACATCGAATGGTGCCTGGTCGGCGACGACTTCCACATCGTCCAGAGCCGGCCGATCACCACCCTGTTCCCCATCCCCACGACCGATGACCAAGAGAACCACGTCTACGTCTCCGTCGGTCACGGGCAGATGATGACCGATGCGATGAAGCCGCTGGGACTCTCCTTGTGGCAACTGACGACCCCACGGCTGATGCACGAGGCGGGCGGACGGCTGTTCGTCGACGTAGCCCCCGCCCTGGCGACGCCCGCGGGTCGCGCGAGCCTCCTCGCGACCCTGGGGAGGTCCGACCCGCTGATTCGGGACGCGCTACAGACCGTCCTCGACCGCGGCGGCTTCCTCCGCTCGCTTCCGGACGAAGGTTCTGGCGCCGCACCCGCCGGTGACTCACCCACCCCGATCGAGACCGATCCGGCCGTCGTCACCCAGTTGATCCGACACAATCAGGCGTCCGTCGCCACCCTGCAGCGCAAGATCCAGAATCTATCCGGGCCGGCGCTGCTCGACTTCATCCTGGCCGACATCGCAGAGCTGAAGCGCATCCTGTTCGATCCACAGAGCCACCAGGTGATCATGGCGGCGATGGAGGCGACCTGGTGGCTCAATGACCACCTGGAGGCGTGGCTGGGCGAGAAAAACGCGGCCGACGCGCTCACGCAATCCGTCCCCCACAACGTCACATCGGAGATGGGGCTGGCGCTCCTCGACGTCGCGGACACAATCCGACCGCACGCGGACGTCGTGGCGTTCTTGCACCGTGTCGTGGACGAAGGCAGGGAGGGCGACGGCTTCTTGAACGAGCTGGCCGGACTGGCCGGCGGACGGGAAGCACGTGACGCCATCCGAGGCTACCTCGACGAGTACGGCATGCGCTGCGCGGGCGAGATCGACATCACCAGAACGCGCTGGAGCGAGCATCCCGCCACGCTCGTGCCCACCATCCTCGGCAACATCAAGAACTTCGAGCCGGGCGCCGGCAAGCGACGCTTCGTACAAGGACGCCAAGAGTCACGGCGGAAAGAACAGGAACTGCTGACGCGATTGCGCGCCCTATCCCACGGGGAGCAGAAGGCCGAGGAGACCAAGCGGATGATCGACCGCGTCCGGACCTTCGCCGGATACCGGGAGTACCCCAAGTACGGCATGGTCAGCCGCTACTTCGCCTACAAGCAGGCGTTGCTGCGGGAAGCCGATCGCCTCGTCCAGTCCGGCACCCTGCGCGAGAAAGAAGACATCTTCTTCCTCCGGCTCCAGGAGTTGCAAGAAGTCGTGCGAACCAACGACGTGGACGCCGAACTCATTCTGGAAAGGCGGGAGGCGTTCCGGTCGTACGAGGCGCTCACACCGCCCCGGGTCTTCACGTCGGACGGCGAGGCCATCACTGGCCAGTATCGGCGTGACGACGCCCCGCCCGGCGCGCTGGCCGGCCTCCCGGTCTCGGCCGGGACCGTCGAGGGCCGTGCCCGTGTCGTCATGGACATGGCGCGGGCCGACCTTGAGGCGGGCGACATCCTGGTCACCGCCTACACCGACCCCAGCTGGACCCCCCTGTTCGTCGCCGCCGCCGGACTGGTGACGGAGGTAGGCGGCCTTATGACACACGGGGCGGTGATCGCGCGGGAGTACGGCCTGCCGGCCGTCGTGGGTGTGGAGCAGGCCACCCGGCTAATCCGGGACGGGCAGCGGATCCGCGTTCACGGAACCGACGGGTACGTCCAGATCCTCGCCTGAACCGTCGCATCGGACCCGGGACTGCCAGACAGGGCGCGGATCGCAATCGGTGACGGGTTGGCAGCAACCAGGCTGAGCCCGTGAACCGCCGTGGCGATGAAGGATCTTGGGATCACCCCTGGCACGCTCGTACGTCGGATCCGCCCACCGACCAAGGCTCAGGGAGCCGTCGTCCCTCAGCATGGACGACCACGGGTCCTTCACGGGTACGGCCGGAATACGGCAGAAACGGGCCGTCGAGGACGTTCCGGCCGACCAGCGCCGATGGAACCGACTGATCATCCGTCTTGCGTCAGATGCGAGGTTCTTGGGTCTGACGCAAGCGGTCTGTCAGCTCTGGCGTTCGGGAAAACAGCTATTCCCGCTGGTTAGGACACGCCGCTTGCAGCGCGGCCCGTTTCTGTCGTATTCCGGTCGTGCCCGTCTCGTTTCCGGGACTCGAGGGCGCCTAGGCCTACCTGACGCATGGTGGCAGGGATCCTCGCCACAATGGGGGTCATGACCCTTTCCTGGAAGATGGTTATCGACTGCGCCGACCCGCACGCCCAAGCCGCGTTCTGGTCCGCCGCCCTCGGCTACACGGTCGAAGACAACAGCGTCCTCATCGAGCAGTTGCTGGCCGCCGGGCACCTCGGCCAAAGCATGATCACGACGGTTTCCGGGCGGGCCGCGTTTCGAGGATTGCAGGCCGTCCGGCATCCCGACGACCCGGTCCAGGAGATCACCGGCACAGGGCTGGGCCGACGGCTTCTCTTCCAGCAGGTCCCAGAGCCCAAGACGGTCAAGAACCGGCTGCACCTGGACCTGCACGCCGGGCCCGAGCACCGGCACGCCGAGGTCGCCCGGCTGTGCGAACTGGGCGCGACAGTACTCCAGAAGGTCAAGGAGCCAGGGACCGAACACGTCGTGATGTCCGATCCAGAGGGCAATGAGTTCTGCGTCCAGTAAGTCCTCAGGCTTCCAGTACAGGTCACGGCCGGCCAGGGCGGTCCTGATGGTGTTGGACGTCACGCTGTTCAATCGCTCAGGCAACAAGATCCTCGGGGCGACGGGGCAGCACGACCGGGCGCCTGGACTACACACGCGACGGCCCGCTCCGGACCCGGCACCGGCTCTGGCCAAGGAGCCGCTCCAACTGGGCCGTATCTGGAACGGGTTTCACCAACGAGGACCTGCTGCGCGCCGCCCGCGACATGCTGCCCAACCCCGAGCACTCGATCACCTCGATCGCCAAGCTGCTGGGCGTCTCCCCGGGCACGCTCTACAACCACATCCCTGATCTGCGTGAGCTACGCGCCACTGGGCAGGCCGAGCAGCTCACCGGTAGCTGACCTGCGTAAACAATGCAGCGAGACGCATTCGAACGAAAAGTCACGCCAAGCACCGCCCGAGGCCTTGCTTAGCGCGACTTTTCGTTCCGATGCTCGTCAACCCCGGGCTCCAGCGTCACTCCTGTGGTGTGGGGGTGAAGGTGCTGGCGGCCTTGCGTCAGGGGCCGGGAATGCGGCGGCCAGCATCTCGCCGCCGCTGCGGGCGGCGCCCGCAGCGGCGTGCTCGACGGCATGGGGCAGGAATGCGAGCCGGGAGCCCGTCCCGCCGTGGGTGAAGAAGGCCAGGTACACGCGCCAGGCGGGCTGACGAGGCCGGTCCGGCCAGCCCCGCAGGACTTGCCGCATGCAGTTGTAACAACTATCGTTACGACTAGAACCGAGGGACGAGGGAGGTGGAGTCCGACGTGAGTGCCAACAGCAGACTCACCATCGCGGCGCACACCCTGACATGGATCGGGCTGTATCAGCGGCGTGGCCACGAGGTCGCCACCTCTGAGCAGATCGCGACGAGCGTCAACACCAACCCGGTGGTGATCCGCCGCCTGCTGGCCAAGCTGAGCAAGGCCGGCCTGGCCGATTCACGGCGGGGGGCGGGGGCGGGCTGGATGCTCGCGCGGGACCTGGCGGCGATCACCCTGCTCGACGTCTACCAGGCGATCGAACCGGGACCGGTCTTCGCCCTGCATCGCGCGACACCGGACCCCGAGTGCGTCGTGGGCCACGGCATCGGGCCGGCAATGACCGCCGTGTACGACGATGTGGAGGCCGCCCTGCGCAGGGAGCTGGCCAAGACCACGCTGGAGGACGTGCTGCGGGACGTCTTGAAAGCCGCCTGACCTCGGACCGTCGACTTCCCCTGATCGAGGGGGATCGCATCCCGCACTCACCGATGTAACCAAAATGGTTACATCAAGAAATTGGGGAGTCTCATGGGACAGCTGGACGACAAGACCGCCCTCGTCACCGGCGCCTCCAGCGGCATCGGCCTGGCGATCGCCCGCCGTTTCGCCGCCGAGGGCGCGACCGTCTACCTGACCGGGCGCCGCAAGGCCGCGCTGGACGTCGCCGTCGCGCAGGTCGGCGCCCGCGGCATCGCCATCCAGGGCGATGCCTCGGACCTCGGCGACCTCGACCGGCTCTTCGCCGAGATCGCGAACCGCAGCGGCCGCCTGGACATTGTGGTGGCCAATGCTGGGGTCGGGGACTACGGCCCGCTCGGCGCGATCACCGAGGAGGAGTACGACCGCACTACCTCGATCAATCTCAAGGGCACGGTCTTCACTGTCCAAAAGGCGCTGCCGCTGCTGACGGCCGGCGCCTCGGTGATGCTGCTTTCCTCCAGCGCGGCCCTGCGGGCCTACCCGGGCCTGGGCATCTACGCCGCCACCAAGGCCGCGATCCGCAGCCTCGCCCGCACCTGGGCCGCGGAACTGGCCGGCCGAGGAATCCGCGTCAACACCCTCACCCCCGGCCCTGTCGAGACCCCGGGCCTGGACGAGCTCCGCGCCGCTTTCCCGCACGGCGATCGGCCCACCGCGGCCGAGCCCGCCCCACCGACCCCGCTCGGCCGCGCCGGCCATCCCGACGAGGTCGCCGCCACCGCCCTCTATCTGGCCGGCGACCAAAGCACTTTCACCACCGGCGCGGAACTGTTCGTCGACGGCGGCGCCACACAGCTCTAGCGCCAAATCGGCGACGCGGGACGCATTCGACGCTCCAGGGCGTCTGAGCCGCGTACTTGCGACCGTCGTCAGGGCAACGGCTTCGACACAACAAGGAGTGAGTCATGAAGAGCCTGGTCCACTACCGGGCGGGCGATGCGGCAGCCGTCGCACACATCGAGGACCGACCGGAGGCGCCCGCCCCTCGGGCCGGCGAAATCCAACTGCGTGTCAGCGTCTCCCCGGTCGGCAAGCTCATCGTTCAGCAGGCCCGCGACCGCGGCTGGCCCGTTGTCGCCGTCGTCCGCAGTAACCGTTCTGCGTCAACGGTCCGCACAAACTGGCCGGACGTGCCCGTCGTGGTCTCCGGAAGCGGCGGCTGGCAGCGCGAGCTGGAGGGGGCGGTCCGCGGGAGGCCGGTGCCGGTCATCGCCGATGCGCACGGCGGTCCCTTCGTGCGGGAGATCCTGCCCTTTCTCGACGATGGCGGGACGCTGGTCCTCTGGGGCGATCTGGCCGCGCAGCCGTGGACGCTGTCGACGTCGGAGCTGCTTATGCGAGAACTGAAGGTCCGCGCGGTGAGCATCTCGCGCTGGGCGACCCGCCCTGGGGATATCCGGGCCGCCGATCGGTGAGCCGCCGTCCAGATCGCCGCGCAGCACCCACACCTTCTCGCCGTTCATGCCGCCTACCCGCTCGACGAACTGCCGAGCGCCATCTCGGCGGCACGGACCAACGGCACCGGCACCGCGTTGCTCAAGCTGAACTGACCAAAGCTGGACCGCAAGGGAGCAGTGACCTCATGGAATTCAAGACCATCGGCACCATCGGTGCGGGAGCACCAGCACGAGCCGTGGCCGCCCACGCGGCACGCGCCGGGCACCCGGCGCTGGTCAGCAACAGCCGCGGCCCCAGCACACTCGGCGACGCCGTCGCCGCCATCGGGCCCGGCGCCTCGGCGGCCACGTTCGAAGAAGCGGCGGCGGCCGACCTGGTCCTGCTCGCCGTCCCGTTCGGCGCGGTCCCCGCGGTCGGGCGGCGGCTCGGGGACTGGACGGGCCGAGTGGTGGTCGACATGACCAACCAGTTCGCCCGGTCCGACCCCTACCGCGGCTTCGCCGACGTCTCGCCGCTGACCGGCAGCGAGTGGGTCGCCCAGCAGCTGCCCGGCGTCACGCTGATCAAGGCCTTCAACGCCATGTTCGCCACCTATATGGCTCCCGATCCCCGGCACCAGGACGGCAACCAGGTCGTCTTCCTCGCCGGTGACGACGAGAGCGCCAAGGCCCCCTTCACACGGCTGCTGACCGAATTCGGGTTCGCGCCGGTCGACCTTGGCGCGCTGCGCGAAGGCGGGGCGCTCATGCAGCTCGGCGGGCCGCTGAGCGGCAAGCACTTCCTGTTCCAGGGCTGAGGCCCGACCGGCACACCTCATGCGAACGAAAAGACAAAGGACAAGGACGATGGCAACAGATACTCAGACCTCGCGGACCGTGGCCGAGAAGTTCGTGGAGCGCCTCGGCAGGCAGGACCCCGACGGCATCCAGGAACTGTTCGCCGAGGAGATCGACTGGCACGTCCCCGGCAGTGACGCGCTGCCCTGGACCGGGCGCCGTACCCGCCGGGAGGAGGTCGCGCCGTACTTCACCACGATGTGGCCGCACTTCGCGCACGGCAGGAGCAAGGTCGTGCTGGAGCGCGTCATCGTCGACGGTGGTGACGTGGTGCTGCTGGCGGTCTTCACGCACACCGTCGTGGCCAGTGGGAAGGAGTTCACCACACCGGCGGCCATGCACCTGATGGTCGAGGACAACCGGATCGTCCGCATGCACCTGTACGAGGACACGCTGACCGTCGAGGAGGCGTTCAACGCCGGCTGAGTGGAGAGTGCTCAGGGGCCCCGTGGCCCGGGGCACATAGCGGCCAGGACCTCACGTTCGCCGAGTTTCGGGCTGGCCAGCGCCCACAGGATCGGCATCCCGGAGGGGGTGCAGACCAGATACAGAGCCCAGTGCCGTGCGGCACCGCCGTATCGGCGACGGACAGCACGGCCGGCGGAGTTCAGCGCCGGGCGTCACCAGGTGCGAGGAGGCTGGTCACCTCGGCGATGGCCTCCGGCGAGGGCTTGAAGTAGCGGCGGACGTTCTCGGCCTTCTTGTGCCGGGACTTGGCCATCAGCATCAGCTCGGAGGCACCCTGCTCGCCGAGGTGGGTGAGGCCGGAGTGCCGGTACTCGTGTAGGTCCCAGCCGGTCCCCGGGCCCGCGAGGGCGGTGTGCTGGTCGAGCAGGGCGCGGGCCTGGCCGTAGGAGAGGCGGGCCAGGCCGGTGTCCGGGCAGACGTCCCGGGCCGAGAGCATCTTGCCCGGGCCGGGGCGGCGGTGGGTGACGAACACCGGCCCGCGGGTGCGGCCCGTGAGCAAGCGGGGCAGCAGCCGGGCGGTGCCGGCGTCCCAGAAAACCGTCTCCAGCACGTAGTCGGCGCGGACGGCGCCGCGGCGGCGCACCTTCGGCTGGGCGCCCTTGGACTTCACCGGGCAACGGCGGCCGGCCAGGTCCAGGTCCTCGATGTTGACGTCCAGGATCTCCTCGGAGCGGGCGCACGTCTCGTAGAGCATCCGCCACAGCGTCTTCTCCCGCAGGTGGACCTCTCGGCGGCGATTAGCCGGTCGATCGCCATCTTCGAGCGCACCGGGGTGTCGGAATCCGGCGGCGGCAGCCGCTTCGCCCAGGCCGGGACCGCCGGCCCGTCGTACCGCGCTCGGTGCACCAGCTCGTCCAGGACAGCACCGCGCCGCGGCGGGCGTTCCAGGTGTTCACCGCCGAGCTGCCCCACAGCAGCTCCAGAGCCTCGCCGATCTCGTCGTCCGCCACCGAGGCGAGCGGCCGGCCCTCGCCGACCCGGTCGGCGGTCTTCCCGACGGCGATGCCGTAGTTCCGGACGGTGTTCGGGTTGGCGAGCGAGTCGAGGAAGGCGTCGGCCGCCGTCCGGGCCGTTAGCGCCTTCCCCGTCGGCAGCAGCAGGACCGCGGGCACCGTCTCTCCCTTGTCGCAGATAACAGGGCCGCTCCACGCAACGTGCGAAGAACGTCCGCGCAGGTCGCGCTCAGTGATGCCGCAGATAATAGGGCGTTATCTGCGGTGGTTGGTTACGGGGAGTACAAGCGCCTGTTTTCGTTCCAATGTTCCTCCCCCCCGGAGCGTTTCCGTGCGACCACCGCCTGCGCGCACCCGCCTGTGAACTCGCCGTCAGGCGCTATGGCGTCCCCAGATAGGTGTCGAGCGCGGCCGCGCCCGCCAGCATCGCCAGGCCCCGCGCCGTCAGCCGGTCGCGCCACTCCCGCAGCGTCGCCTGCAGCGGCTCCGGTCCGC
>DASYNF010000113.1:0-18857 GCA_036008685.1 Actinomadura sp.
GTTCGAGGTGAGCACGACGAACGGCCGGCGCGTCGCCGTCACGGTCCCCAGCTCAGGGATCGTGACCTGGAAGTCCGAGAGCACCTCGAGGAGCAGCCCCTCGACCTCGACGTCGGTCTTGTCGACCTCGTCGATCAGCAGGACGGTCGGCTCGGTCCGCCGGATCGCCGTCAGGAGCGGGCGGGTCAGGAGAAACTCGTCGGTGAAGATGTCGTCGTGGGTCTCCTCCCACCCCTGGTCCGAGCCGGTCGCCTGGATGCGGAGGAGCTGCTTCTTGTAGTTCCACTCGTACAGCGCGCGGGCCTCGTCCAGGCCCTCATAGCACTGCAGGCGCACGAGCCGCGCGCCGGTGGCGGCGGCCACAGCCTTGGCCAGCTCGGTCTTGCCGACTCCGGCCGGCCCCTCGACGAGCAGGGGCTTACCCAGCGCGTCGGCCAGGTAGACCGTCGTGGCGATCGCGTCATCGGTGAGATAACCGGCCGCGGACAGCCGCTCGGCCACCTCCTCCGGAGAGACGAAAAGACCACTCGTGGCATCGCCTTCGATCACGTTGTGCGCTCCTTCCGGGACCGGCCGGCGCGGGACCCGCGGAGCCGTCCTTTGAGCGGGTCCCGCGGGCGCGGGACCCTCATACCTGCGACGTAGACGAGGTTCGGCCCACTGAGGGAGGCGGCCCGGCCCCGAAGAGGCGTATAACCGGGATCATGACCACTCCTGGGTTGCCGCACGAGGACCTGAAGGCCGCGTTCGCGGCCCGGCAGGAGCTCGGCCCCGAGTACGACGCCGCCTTCGCCGAGTCGGTGGTCGACCGCGTCCAGCAGACCGTGGACGCCCGGATGAGCGCGCATCTGCGCGCCCGGAGCGACCTCGACCGGCGCGAGGCCGCGGGCGACCGCAAGGTCACGATCACGGTCGCCTGCGTCTCCCTCGGCGTGTCGATCCCGCTGACGGCGATCGCGGCGACGCAGGCCGGTTTCGCCGGCCTGCTGGTCGCCTGGATCGGCCTCGTCCTCATCAACCTCGGCTATGCCCTGCGGCCACACCGGCACTGATCGTCATTTGCCGGGCTCGGGGTCGCGGGGCAGGCCGAGCATCCGCTCTCCGATGATGTTGAGCTGCACCTCGGTGGTCCCGCCGTAGATCGTCATCGCCCGGCTGAACAGCATGTAGCGAGCCCACTTGCCACTGAGGTCGCCGGTGTCCTCCTGCGTCGCGCCCGCGCCCTGCGCCGCCCACACATAGTCGGCGATGTCCTGGTTGAACTGCACGCCGAGCAGCTTGCGGACACTGGCCTCGGCCCCGGGGTTGAGGCCCGAGAGCTGCTTCAGCGTCGTGCGCAGGCCCAGCAGGTCGATCGACTGGCCCTGGGCGACCAGCTTCCCGACCTCGACCCGGGCGACCTCGCCGAGCTCACGGCCGGCGAAGAACTCCAGCAGCTCGGGGACGCCGGCGCCGAGGCCGCCGCCCGTGGACAGCGACACCCGCTCGTTGCTGAGCGTGTTGCGTGCCACCTGCCAGCCCTTGTCGACCTCGCCGACCACGCAGTCGTCCGGGACGAACACGCCGTCGAGGAAGACCTCGTTGAAGATCGCCTCGCCGGTGAGCTCCTTGAGCGGCCGGACGTCGACCCCCTCGGCCTTCATGTCCACCAGGAAGTAGGTGATCCCGTCGTGCTTGGAGCCACTGGCGTCGGTGCGGGCGATGCAGAAGCCCCACTGGGCCATCTGGGCCATCGAGGTCCAGATCTTCTGGCCGGTGAGCTTCCAGCCGCCCTCGACGCGCTCGGCCTTCATGGACAACGAGGCCAGGTCCGATCCGGCGCCCGGCTCGCTGAACAGCTGACACCACATCATCTGGCCGCGCAGCGTCGGCCGCAGGAACCGCTCCTTCTGCTCCTCGGTGCCATAGCTCACCAGGGAGGGCACGAGCCAGGCACCGATGATCAGGTTGGGCGCCTTGACCTTGGCCCGCCTCATCTCCTGCTGGATGAGGATCTGCTCCACCGGCGTGGCGTCACGGCCCCACGGCCGGGGCAGGTGCGGCACCGTCCAGCCCTGGTCGCCCATCGTGGTGTTGAGCTCGGCCTTGTCCTCGATCGCCGCGAGCTCGGCCACCTCCGCCCGGATCCGCTCCCGGATCGGCGTGGTGTCGTCATCGAGCTCGATCTCCACCGGGCGCAGTGACCCGCCCAGGGCGAGGCCGGCGACCGAGGCCGCCCATTCCTTGGCCGGGCCGAGCAGCGCCCGCAGGGTCAGGCCGCGCCGCAGGTACATGTGGGCGTCGTGTTCCCAGGTGAACCCGATCCCCCCGAGCACCTGGATGCAGTCGCGGGCCGTCTGCACGGCCGCGTCCGGTGCGATGACCGCGGCGACGCCGGTGGCGAAGGCGGCCTCCTCCGCGGAGTCGTCGATGGCCCGCGCGGCGTCCCACACGGCGGCACGTGACTGCTCCAGCGCGATCAGCATGCGCGCGCACTTGTGCTTGACGCCCTGGAACTGGCCGATCGGCCGGCCGAACTGTTCACGGACCTTCGCGTACTCCGCGGCCGTGCGCACACACCAGGCGGCGACGCCGGTCGCCTCGGCGCCGAGCAGGAGCGCGGCCAGGTCGAGCACTCGCGGGCCCTCGAGCCCGTCCAGGACGCGGCCGGCCCCGACCGTGACCTCGTCGACGGAGACCCGGCCGACACGCCTGACCTTGTCAAGGCTGGTCAGCTCCTCGACGGCGGCCTCGGAGGCGTCGATCACGACCCATTCCTCACCGGCGTCCGTCCCGACCGGCAGCACGATCACGTCGGCGAGGACAGCGCCGAGAACCGGCTCGGCCGTGCCGCTGACCACCAGGCCCTCGTCGGTGCGCCGGCCGGTGAGACCGGTGGCCAGGGACACCGCGCCCGTACGGGAGCCGTCGGCCAGGCCCGGGAGCAGCTCGGCATGCGCCTTGGCGTTGCTCGAGGCCGCGATCACGGAGCTGGCCAGCACCGTCGGCAGGAACGGCCCGGGAGCCGAAGCGCGGCCGAGCTCCTCGAGCACCACAGCGAGCTCCACGAGCCCGAAGCCCTGGCCACCGTGCTCCTCCGAGACGTGCAGCCCCAGCAGACCCTGGTCCGCCAGTCCCGCCCAGAACGGCGGCCTGGCCTCCTGGTCCGCTTCCAGGGCCGCGCGCACGACCTGCGTCGTGATGTTGCGGTCCACGAAACCGCGCACCGACTCCGCCAGCGCGTCATGCTCTTCGGTAAGCCCGATCGCCATCCGACACTCCTTCTCCGACCATTGCCGACGCCGATTCTAGAACGACATTCAGGTTGTCCTGCGAGCGACTTTACCGACCTGATCCCGTCGGCGAACCCCGGACGGCGGCGACGGCGGACCTGCCGGCCCGTGGGTGGATCGGCCGTCGCAGGCTCCGGGCCCTCCCGCCGGCCGGCCGTGCCCATGGCGCCTCGGGTTCAGTCGGCCGGGACCGTCTCGGTGTCCTCCCGGGACCCCGATGTCACCTTGGCCGAGTCGGTCCGGAGTCTGCGGAGGCTGGCCAGTGTCGTGACCGTCAGAGTGCCGCCGATGACCGACAGGGACAGCCAGATCGGAATCTCGGGAGCCCACGGCACGTGATAGCCGTGCAGTGCCTCGATGACGAGCTTGACGCCGATGAACCCGAGGATCGCGGCGAGGCCGTGGCTGAGGTAGGCCAGACGCCGGACCAGGTCTCCCAGCAGGAAGTACAGCTGCACAAGGCCCATCAGAGCGAAGGCGTTGGTGGTGAAGACGAGGTAGGGCTCCTTGGTCAGCCCGAAGATCGCTGGGATCGAGTCGAGTGCGAACAGCACGTCGGTGGAGCCGATCGCGATCACGACGATGAACAGCGGGGTGAACAGGCGCCGTCCGTTCCGCCTGATCGAGATCCTCGCCCCGTGGTAGTCATCGGTGGTCGGCAGCACGCGCCTGCTCCAGCGCAGCAACGCGTTCTCCTTGAAGCCGGACTCCTCATGGGAGGTCCGGAGCAGACCGATGGCGGTCCAGACGAGGAACGCGCCGAAGATGAAGAAGACCCACTGGAACCGGGTGATGGCGGCCGCGCCGACCGCGATGAAGACTCCGCGCAGGACCAGGGCCAGCACCACGCCGAGCATGAGGACCCGGTGCTGGCTGGCCTTGGGCACCGCGAACCGGGCCATGATCACGTAGAAGACGAAGAGGTTGTCGACGCTCAGGCTCTTCTCGGTCACGAAACCGGCATAGAACTGCGCGGCGCGATGTCCGCCGCCGAACACGAGGACGGCCACTCCGAACAGCGCCGCGAGCACGATGTAGAACACCGACCAGAAGGCGGCCTGACGGGTCCCGAACCCGCCGGGCTCACCCCGCTCAGCGAGCTCACCCGGCCCACCAGCGGGCTCCTTCGCTCTGGCGCGGTCGACCCAGAACAGGTCGAACGCGATGAGGGACACCAAGCCGACGAGCGTGAGCGCCCAGACCCACAGCGGTACGTTCATAGGACGAAACCTCCGGTGTTCGGCCGAACCGACCGGAGGTCTCTCCCACCCTCACCTCGATGAGGACCGACTGTCCCGGGTCGGACCGAGCCGACCGTGATGACGAGACCGCCGCGGGGGATACTCCCCTCCTACAGGCCGAAGTCTAGCGGACCACGCTGACCCGCTCACTGACCTTCGGTGACGCGCCTGGACGCGAGACCCGCGTACAGGTCCGCCAGCTGGTCGACCGCGTCCTCCTCCGAGGGCAGGGCCGTGGCCCGCTGAGCCGCCGCGGCGCCGAGCCGTACGGCCAGTGCCGGATCGTCGAGCACCCGGCCCACCGCCGCCTGGAGCGCCTCGGCGTCACCGGGCGGGACCAGGATCGCCGCATCCCCCACCAGTTCCGGGATGCCTCCCACGTCCGTGGCGATCAACGGCCGCCCGGCTCGCAGGATCTCCTGGACGATCAGCGGCTGCCCCTCCCACACGCTGGGGACCACGGCGAGATCCGCGGCCGCCAGCAGGCGGCCCACATCCGATCGCCGGCCGACGAGGCGTACCGGGAGCTTCTCCGCCTCGATCCTCACGCGCAGCCGTTCGTCCAGCGGGCCGTCACCGACGATCACCACCAAGGGCCGTGGGGTCCGGCGTCCCCAGCCGGCGGACGCGTCGAGGAGCGTGGGCAGCCCCTTCTGGTCGGCGAGACGCCCGACGGTGAGGATCAGAGGACGATCGTCCGCCCCGAGCTCCGCCCGCACCTCCGTACGGGCCCGTGGACCGGAGATCCCGGCCCCGGCCGGAGCCGGGACCAGCGCCCTTCCGACGGACCGGGCGCCGAGTGCGCGCATCCGCAGCTCGAGGTCCCGGGAGACCGCGAGGACGCAGGAGGCACCGCGGGCCACGATCCGCTCGAGCGCTCCGTAGGCCAGGCCTGTCACACCGCCGGCGATGACGGCGTTGTGCAGGGTCACGACCAGGGGCGGCCCCCCGGCGGTGAACCGCAACGGCCCGGGCACGATCCGAGAGCACGCCACGGCCGCGAGCCCGCCCGCTCGGAGCCCGTGCGCGTGCACGACGTCCGCGGCCGCGAGCAGGCGCCTGAGCCTCGCCACCGTCCGGGCGTCGCTCGCCGGCCGCGGACGGTCCGAGATCGGCACCTCGGCGAAGCGCGCGCCGGCCGCGGTGAAATCGAACAGCTCCTGTGTCTCCGGCGGCCCGATCACCACGACCCTGGCGCCGCGGGCGACCAGCCCCTCGGCCACCGAGCGGACGTGCCTGCCGACCCCGCCCGCGCTCGTGCCCAGTACCAAAGCGATCCGGAGCCCCTCGACACCGCTCATGATCGACCCGCCTCCTCACTTCTCACGGTCATGCCCTCGGGCACCCCGTGCGCCTTCCGGCCGAGGACGGCGCGGAGATCCCGTCCGTCGATCAGCGCGGCGATGCCGGTGAACACCGCGGCCGCGACCGTCGCGGCCGCGATCGCCACGCCCAGGTTGCGGACCAGGCCCCCGGTGCCGAGGCCCCAGGCGACACCGTAGCCCGCGAGGGCTCCGGCCGTACCGCCGACGAGTCCGGCCGTGAGGGCACGCGTGAGCCCGGCCAGCGGGGCACGGCCCCGGGCGCGGCCGAGGGCCACGAGGAGGGCCGCACCGGCGACCGTCATTCCGATCGTGTTACCGAGGCCGAGCGCGGGGACGACCCGGTCCGGGGGAACGGTCAGAGCCAGGACGATGTCGGCCACCAGGACCACGAGCCAGCCCGCCACAGTGGCCCCGGCCGAGGCGCGTCCCTTGCGGGCGGCGTAGAGGACCCGGCCCAGGTGCGCCACCAGGCCGTATCCCAGGAGCCCGGGGGTGAACGCGAGGATCGTGTGGGCGAGGGCCTCGGGAAAGGTACCTGGCCGGCGGTCGAACAGGTGCGCGACCGGGAGCGCGACCGCGGCCAGCGCGGCGGCTCCCGCGCAGGAGGCGAGGACGACGGCCCGCGTGGTCGACGCCGTGATGCGGTCGAAGGCCTCCCGGTCCCCGGCCCGCGCGGACAGCAGCGGGAAGGCGCTGGTGGCGATCGGCACCGCGAGAATCGCCCAGGGCAGCAGGAAGACCGCCCAGGCGTAGTTGTAGTGCGCCAGCCCGCCGGCCTCGTCCCGGTTGCTCAGCGTCATGACGGCGAGCGTCGCGATCTGCTGGGCGGCGACGGTCGCCACACCGGCGAGCGCGAGCCGCACCACCCGGCCGGCGACGCCCGGCGGGAATGTCAGCGCGGGCCGCAGGCCGAGCCGCAGCGGCCGGATCGCGACCAGGGCCGTGCCGACGAGGGCGACCACCCCGAGCGTCGTTCCGACCGAGAGGGTCAGCTCCGCGCGCCGCGGCAGGGCGGAGAGATCGTTCGGCCGCCCCGTGCCGGCGAGGGCGTAGGCCACGTAGGCGCCGATGACCACGAGGCTGGACAGCAGCGGGGCGACGGCGGGGCCGGTGAAGCGCCGGTGGGCCTGCAGGACGCCGTAGAGCACCACCGCCAGCCCGTACATCACGATCTGCGGAGCGAACACCAGGAGCATGTCCGAGGCGACCGTGACGACGTCCCCGGCGTCGCAGGTACCGGCCCTCCCGTGGACGATCAGGCCCATGAGGGGGCCCGCGGCCAGCGCGAGCAGGACCGAGAGGGGCAGCAGCGTCAGGACGACCCAGGTCAGCATGGCCGAGGCGATGCGGTTCACGTCCGCGCGGCGGCCGCTTTCCACCGGGCCGGCCAGAACCGGCACGACCATGCTCGCGAGTGCGCCCCCGGCGACGATCTCGAACACGATGTTCGGGATCTGGTTCGCGAGGAAGTAGGCCTGGCTCAGGCAGGACGTCCCGACGGTCTGGGAGAACACGAACGTACGGCCGAAGCCGGCGACGCGGGCGAGGACGGTCAGCAGCCCGATCAGGACGGCGGCCCCCGCCAGGCCACTGGTGAGGCGACCCAGCCGTGACGTCACTGTGCCGGATGGGCCGCCCTGCCCGCGCCCTCGCTGGCCTCCGCGCCGGATGTGTGCGGGGGGCGGCGGCCGAGCATGTCCAGCCGGTGCAGCAGCGGAGTCCGCTGGATCACCTTGGTGAAACTGACGAACTCACTGGCGCCGTTGAGGGCCACCAGGCCGGTGAGCACGGCGAGGCGGCCGCCGCGCCCGAGCGTTGTCGTGGCCAGGCCGAGGAGGGCGCCGAGCGCGTTGGCCCCGGCGTCCCCGAGCATGGCCCGCTCGCGGAGGTCTTCGGGGAGCAGAGCGGCGGCCGCGCCGAGCGGGGCGGCCACGATCGCGGCGGCGGCCGAAGACGCCAGGGCGAGAGGCGTCCCGGCGATGAGCCCGGCCTTGATCGCGCGACCGGGACGGAGGTCGAACAGGTTCATCAGGTTGGCCGAGCCGGCCAGGATCGCGCCGTTGGCGAGGACGTCGAGGGCGTTGTGCCGGCGGGAACGGGCGAGCGCGGCGGCCGCGAGGCCGGTGGCGCCGATGCCGAGGAGCTTCACCCCGCCGCTGGTCAGCTGACCGCGGGCGAGGGCGCCGAGGTGACCCTTGAAACCCTTGGAGGAGGCGGATCCGGCCAGATCGTCATAGCCGCCCAGCAGTCCGGAGCCGACGCCGGCCAGCAGTGCGGCGGCCCGCATCCGGGGGGAGAGCCCCGGGGTGAGGAGTGCTCCCAGAGCGGCGCCGACCACGACCGCCGGTCCCTCCAGCAGCGTGACCTGCTCGCCCCGGTGGTTGACGCGCCCCCACACGTCAGCGTCCTTGTTCCGGACGGGCGCGGGCGGCCTCCGGGTGAAGGTGCTGTAGGCGGTGCGGGCGGCGAGGGCCCCGAGGGCTCCACCGGTGAACATTCGTTTCATGTGCGCTTCCCCGTGGTGGGCAGGGGCGTCGGGAGGTATCCGCTGACCCCAGATCCGATTCCGTACTTGCCGGACTTGCCGGTGAGTTCTTGGGCGAGCGCGAACACCGTGACGACCTGGCCGGACGCCGTACCGGCGGTGTCGACGGTCGAGATCTTGCCGGCGGCCTCGTCGTCGCGGAGCACCTGGATGAGGCCGCCGTCCGCCGCCGCCTGTGGCGTCCCCGCCACGACCGTGCCCCGGTCGGCCCGGTCCAGGGCGGAGGCCAGCGAGATCAGCGCACGGTTGTCGGCCTCGGCGCCCTTGCCCCCGGTGATCGTCGCCGGAGCGATGACCACGGCCAGGGTCGCACGCGCGCCTGGTTTGCCGCTGGTGGTCAGGAGACCCTGGTCCTTGAAGCCCGAGAGGATCTCTCCGCCGGAGGCGTCCTCTCGTCCCTCGCGGCCGGCCTGGCCGGTCACCAGCGCGCTGGCCAGCACGGCCCCCGCGCGGTCATAGGGAGTGGCGCCCACCGGGAAGGTCAGATCGGCGGGCTTGACCGAGTTGACGAGCGCGTCGAGCACGGCGAGCTGGTCGTCCGCGACGTACTTGGGGTTGAGCGTGACCTGTCCGGTATAGGTGGCTCCGGCCTCCTGCACCATCTTGGTCACCTGGCCCCGGATCTGGTCGTCGGCGCCCGGTGCCTCGACGAAGACGACGGACTGACCTTTGAGCCGGTCGCCCACGAGGCGTGGCACCAGCGCGCGGGTGAACTGCTCATCACCCTTGATCTGGCCTTCCATCACCTGCCTTTCGACCCGCAGATCCTGGTTGCGCTTGGCCAGCACGTCCGTGCTGGTCCTCAGCTGGCCGAGCAGGGGGTCTGACAGCGCGGTGGCGCCGAGGACCAGGCCGAGACCCAGCGACAGGAAGATCGCGAGGATGGAGACGAGGTGATAGCGGAAATCGATCACGAGAACAACCCGGTCAGCCAGTAGAGGAATTCGTGCCACTGCTCGGCGAGCAGGGGACGGATGATGTCACCCGCCGGTGAGACGAACACCGCGACGACCATGACGATGAGCGTCGCCATGGCCAGCAGCAGCAGCGACCAGGTGGAGATCCGGCTGCGGTAGAGCCGGCTCACGCCCTTGGCGTCCACGAGCTTACTGCCGACCCGGAGCCTGGTCAGGAAGGTGCTCGCCATGCCGGCCCGGCCCTTGTCCAGGAACTCGACCATGTTGGCGTGCGTGCCCACCGCGACGATCAGGCTGGCGCCCTTGTCATCGGCGAGCAGCATCGCGATGTCCTCACTCGTGGCGGTGGCGGGGAAGGTCACGGCCTCCCGCCCCAGGTCGTGCACCCGTTGGAGGCCGGGCGCCCGGCCGTCGCGATAGGCGTGCACCACCAGCTCCGCGCCGCACGTCAGCGCGTCGTCGGATACGGAGTCCATATCTCCGACGATCATGTCCGGCCGGTAACCGGCCTCGATCAGCGCGTCGGCACCACCGTCGACACCGATCAGCACCGGCCGGTATTCGCGCAGGTACGGCCGGAGCGTCGCGATGTCCTCCCGGTAGTGGTAGCCGCGCACGACGATGAGGGCGTGCCGGCCCTCGAGCCTGGTCTTGATCTCCGGGACGCCCACACCGTCGATGAGCAGCTCGCGCTCGCGCTTGATGAACTCCATCGTGTTGGCGACGAAGGCCTCGAGCTGGACCGAGAGGCCGGCCTTGGCCTCGGTCATCGCGGCCTCGACGGTGTCCGTCGTGTGGGCCGTGCCTTTGGCCACCACCTCGTCACCGCGGTAGACCACCTCGTCCTCGACCCGGACCTGGTCGCCCTCGGACAGCTTGGCGAAGATCTCCGGGCCCACGTCGTCGATCAGGGGGATGCCGGCCTCGACGAGGATCTGCGGCCCGAGGTTGGGATAGCGGCCGGAGATGCTCGGTGCCACGTTGACCACGGCGCCGACGCCACAGGCGGCGAGCGCCTCCGCGCTGACCCGGTCGAGGTCCACATGATCGATGACGGCGACCTCGCCGGGGCGCAGCCGTTTGGTCAGCGTCTTGGTCCTGCGGTCCAGGCGCACCATGGCGTGGACACCGGAGTGCCCGTTCGCCCTGCCGCGGCCGAGCCCGAGGAACATGCGCCGCGGGACCCTCTGGGGCAGCCGGAGACGCCACTCGGGCTTAGGGGATGGGTCGTTCATCGAGGGCCATCCTGCCAGAGCCACCGGGGTGACACTGTAAGGACGATCGTTTCAGGCGTGTCAGTTCGGGTATCCCCTAATGCCCTTCCGGGCACCCGGACGGGTTCGGGACACGTTCCCGGAGCCGTCATCGCTCCCCGGCGGCGAGCGCCAGCAGTTCCTCGGCGTGGGCCCGGCCGAGCTCTGAGTCCTCGAGCCCGGCGAGCATCCGGGACAGCTCCCGCACCCGTCCTTCCCGGTCGAGCGCGGTCACGCCGCTGCGGGTCACCGTGCCGTCGTCGGACTTCTCCACGAGCAGGTGCTGGTCGGCGAAGGCCGCGACCTGCGGAAGGTGGGTGACGACGATCACCTGAGCGTTGCGGGCCAGCCTGGCCAGCCGCCGGCCGATCTCGACCGCGGCCTTGCCCCCGACCCCGGCGTCGACCTCGTCGAACACGAAGGTCGGGACGGGATCGGCACCCGCGAAGACGACCTCGATCGCCAGCATGACCCGCGAGAGCTCACCACCGGAGGCCCCCTTGTGCAGCGGCAGCGGCGGGGCGCCGGGATGGGAGGTCAGGCGGAGTTCCACCTCGTCGGCGCCGTGCGGGCCGAAGCCGCCGGCCCGCGTGACGGACACGACGATGCGGGCGTGGGGCATCGCAAGGGCGGTGAGCTCTTCGGTGACGGCGAGTGAGAACCGCTCGGCGGCCTGCGTGCGGACCGAGGTCAGCTCGGCGGCGAATTCCTCCAGCCCCGCGCTGAGCTGTTCGTGCTCGGCGCGGAGCTCGTCGATTCGCTCGTCGTCACCCTCGAGCTCGGTGAGACGCTGAGCCGAGCTCCGCCCCCAGTCGAGGACCTCGTCCATCGTGGCGCCGTACTTGCGGGTGAGCCCGATGAGCTGCGCGCGCCGCTCCTGTACGGCGGCGAGCCGGGCCGGGTCCGCCTCGACCGATTCGGCATAGGCGGCGAGTTCCCCTCCCGCGTCGGACAGCAGATATCCCACCTCGGCGAGCCGGTCGGCGAGCACGGCCAGCGCGGGGTCGTGATCACGGACGGCCTCGAGGGCGTTGCGGCCCGTCCCGAGGAGGCTCACCGCGTCGGCCGCTTCCACAACCTCGGTGGGATCCCCGAGCAGGGCCTCGTGCGCGACCGTGGCGGCCGTCCGCAGCGCGTCGGCGTGGCCGAGCCGCTCCTCTTCGGCCGCCAGCTCCACATCCTCGCCGGACTTGGGGTCGGCCCTCTCTATCTCCTCGAGCCCGAACCGGAGCACGTCGGCCTCCTGCTGCCGCTCCCTGGACCGGGTCATGAGCTCATCGAGCAGCGCGCTGACCTGCCGGTGCCGCTGGTAGGCCGAGATGTAGGCGCGCAGCGGCTTGATCAGCGCGTCCCCCGCGTAGCGGTCGAGCGCCGCGCGCTGCCGCCCGGCCTGCAGGAGGCGCTGCTGGTCGGCCTGGCCGTGTACGGCCACGAGGTCGTCCGCCAGGCTGATGAGCAGACTGACCGGCGCGGCACGGCCCCCCAGGTGCGCCCGGGAACGTCCTTCGGCCGACACGGATCGCGTGATGATCAGCGCGCCCTCGTCGAACTCGCCGCCCGCCTCCTCGACCCGCTCGACGACCTTGCTGGCGGGATCGACGATGATGCGCCCCTCGACGTGGGCGCGGTCCGCGCCCGGGCGCACCCGCTGCGGATCCGCCCGCCCGCCGAACAACAGTCCCAGGCTGGTCACTACCATGGTCTTGCCCGCCCCGGTCTCGCCGGTCACGACGTTGAACCCTGGGGACAGCTCCAGCACGGCCTCGTCGATGACACCGAGGCCCTGGATTCGTACCTCCTCGACCCTTGGCCGCACGTGGTACCCCCTAACAGGATCACAGTTCGTACCCCGAGAACGTCCGGGGGCGATCGGGAGCCGTCGCCCCCCGGAGGCGAGGTTATCGCTCTTGTGTGCGAGAGCGCCCCCGCCAACCGGTCACCGGCAGGCCGAACTTCGTCACAAGCCGGTCGGTGAAGGCCGTCTGGCGCAGCCGCGCGAGCCGTACCGGCGTGGCGCCTCGACGCACCTCCACACGCGCGCCGGGCGGCAGATCACCGCTGCGGCGGCCGTCGCACCACAGCACCGCGCGCGAGGTATCGGGCAGCACCTCGATCGCGACGACGGAACGGGGCGAGACGACCATCGGGCGTGCGAAGAGGGCATGGGCGCTGATCGGCACGACCAGCATCGCCTCCACTTCCGGCCACACGATCGGCCCGCCGGCCGAGAACGCATAGGCGGTCGAACCGGTCGGCGTGGCGCAGACCACTCCGTCACAACCCCAATTGGACAACGGCCGCCCGTCGATCTCCACGACCACCTCCAGCATCCGCTGCCTGGAGGCCTTTTCCACCGTGACCTCGTTGAGCGCCCACATGGTCGCGGTCACGGTGCCGTTCTGGCGTACGGTCACCTCGACCGTCATCCGCTCCTCGACGTCGTAGTCCTGACTGACGACCTTGTCGACGGTCGCGGTCAGGTCGGCGCGCTCGGCCTCGGCGAGAAAGCCCACATGGCCGAGGTTGACCCCCAGAAGCGGGGTGCCCGCCGGCCGGGCCAGTTCGGCGGCGCGAAGGAGGCTGCCGTCGCCGCCCAGCACGATCACCACCTCGGCGTCCTCGGCCGCAGCCGATGACGCCACCATCACATCGACGTCGTCGCACCCGAGTTCCTCGGCCTCGGCCTCCAGCACCCGTACGGTGATGCCCGCCCGGCTGAGTCGCTCGATCACCAGCTGGGCGCTCCGCACGGCCCCCGGGCGGCCCGTGTGGGTGACGACCAGCACCGACCGCTTGGTCGTCATCTGTGTGCTCCGCTCCCCCTCGTGGCCACAGGCCATCTCTTCCGGGCTCACGCTCATTGAGGTCCCTCCGCGACCGCCGTGGCCAGATCGGCCTCGTTCAAGGGCGGCGCCCCGGCGCGCAGCCACAGGAAATACTCCACGTTTCCGGACGGACCCGGAAGCGGGCTGGCCGTGACGCCCTTGACGCCGAGCCCCAGCTCCATGGCGTGCCGTGCCACGTCCCGCACCGTCTCGGCGCGCAGCGCGGGATCCCGGACGACGCCACCCGCGCCGACCCGATCCTTGCCGACCTCGAACTGCGGCTTCACCATGAGCACGTAGTCGGCGTCCGGGGTGACGCAGCGCCGGATCGGCTCCAGCACCAAGCGCAGAGAGATGAACGACAGGTCCCCCACCACCAGGCTGGGCAGCTCGCCCTCCTTGGGCTTGATCGCCTCCGGAGCCTCCACGCCGGTACGGACATGCCCCGGGGTGAGATCCCTGATGTTGAGCCGTTCGACGACGGTGACCCGCTCATCGGTCCGCAGGGACCAGGCGATCTGCCCGTAACCCACGTCGACGGCCACGACATGAGCCGCGCCCGCGCGCAGGAGCACATCGGTGAACCCGCCCGTCGAGGCGCCCGCGTCCAGGCACCTGCGGCCCTTCGGATCGAGGTCGGTGAAGGCCTTCAGCGCGCCGGCCAGCTTGTGACCGCCCCTGGAGACGTAGTCCGGACCGGTGTCGGCCGCCTCTACGAGGATGGCCGCACCGGTCTCCACCTGCGTGGCCGCCTTGCCCGCGGTCTGGCCGCCCACCCGCACCCGTCCTGCGTCGATGAGCTGTCCGGCGTGCTCACGTGACCTGGCGAGTCCGCGCCGTACGAGTTCCGCGTCGAGCCGTCTGCGTGTCATGGGCGTGGCGGCGCCGGCGGTCGCGGGCCGTCCTGATCGATCATCGAGGCGAGGACGTCGTGGAGCCGGCTCCGCACATCGTCGAAGATCTCCACGTGCTCGGCCACGGGCCTGCGGGCGAGCTCACTCAGCCGCGCCAGCGCCTCGTCGACCCGCGTGTCCCCCGTCGGCGGCGGGGGGGCGGCCAGGCCGTACGCACCGCCGGCCCCGGCGTAGGTCGGGCCGTGGGACCCATCGGCCATCGGAGCCTCCACGGCTCCGTCCGCCCTATGGGGCACGGCCTTCGAGGCCTCTCCGCCTGCCGCCCGGTGCGCGGGGTCGCCGGCCCCCGCCCCCGCCAGGTCATGCCGGACAGCACTGATCGGCTCGCGCCGAATGGCGTTGTGGTCATCGACCACACCCATCACCACCACTTCGCCTCCCGCGTAACGACCTCGCTCCGCGAGTCGCTTTCACCTCACTGGGAACGCTACCGTCACGAGACGACAACATCGCCGACAGGAGCGGAGAACTGCCCGGCCATGGCCAACGAGGAGGACTGCCGGACGGCGCTCGCGCGGATCGCGGAGCGCCTCTCAGATGTGGATCAGAAGGAGTTCGCGGAGCACGTGGTCGAGCGGACGATCAGCTGCCGCATCTCGGACCTCAACGTGGCATTCCAGACCCGGCTCCACGCGCGTGGACTCGATCCCTTCATCCGGACCGACAACGCGAGGGCCGCGCAGGTGCGCATCACGGCGAACAGCGATGATCTCGTCGCACTGGCCAACGACGGGCTCAAGGTGACCAAGGCCTGGGCCACCGGCCGTCTGAAGATCGAGGCCAGCATCTTCGACCTGCTCCGCCTGCGCAAACTCCTCTGAGCCCGGCCGTCCGCGCCACCATGGCCGGTGCCTGATCGGGTCCGGCGGTTCAAGCACCACTCGGGCGGTGCCCCCTCGGCAGCGTGAAGCCATTCCGGGCCAGGACCGCACGGAGCCGGTCGGGATAGTCGGTGATCATGCCGTCCACCCCGTCCTCCAGGAGTTTGTTCATGGTCGCCTCGTCGTCGACGGTCCACGGGATGACCTTGATCCCCGCCTGGTGCGCCTCGGCGACCATCTCCCGGGGCGCGGTCTCCGCGGGGGCTCCCGCCTCGACCTTGGTCTCCACGTTGAGTTTGACGTCGTGCGCGCGGTAGCGCCGGACGAGGGCGAACACCTCGCGCAGCAACGGCATCCTGGCGCCGGGTGCGGCCTGCTGACCGGGGAACTCCCCGAGGGTCCGGCTCCCGCAGTCCAGCGTCCGGATCTGCCGGAGGGTGAGGGTGTTGACGTACTTACCGACATAGGGAAAGTCCGGGTCATCGGGCACGGCCGGGCCGGTGTCCTGACATTCGCGGGGGTCGATCCGGCGGTCGTGGGTCACCACCGCCTGGCCGTCCTCGGTGATCTGGACGTCGAGTTCGAGCGTGCTGACGCCGAGTTCCAGCGCGTTGGCGAACGCGGGCAGGGTGCTCTCCACCACGAGCCCCAGACCTCCCCGGTGCGCCTGGAGGTCGAAGACATCTCCTGACCTGGACGGGGCCGTGGCCGCCACGGCCGGGACTCAGCGGCCGTTACAGCAGCTCGAGCTTCCTCAGCGCGTCTTCCACGGCGGCCTGTCCGACCGGCCCGTCCGTAGTCCAGGCGGCGGCGCAGACGGCCCGCAGGCCGTCGTAGCGGTCACCCTCGCCTTCCAACGCCACGCGGTCTCCGGTCCAGCGCGCGGTCCAGCCTTCGCAGGTCCAGCCGTCGCCGTCCGGTCCCGGAACCGGTCTCGTCTCCGGATGCGAGATCAGGAGCCCACCGAGATCCGGCGCGAGGTAGGTGGGCCGGTGGTGGGGCGCGGCGGTCACCGCGGCCATGGGGTCGGTCACGCCGGTGAACACCAGCAGGCTGTCCGCACCGGCGTTGTAGGCGCCCTCGATGTCGGTGTCGAGCCGGTCCCCCACGATCAGCGGCCGTTCCGCGCCGGTGCGCATCACGGCCTCGCGGTGGAGCGGCCGCTCCGGCTTGCCGGTGACGATCGGATCGGTGTGGGTCGCGGTCCGGATGACCTGGATCAGCGCGCCGTTACCCGGACGCGGCGGCCCGTCGCCACCGGGGATGGTGAGATCGCCGTTCGAGGCCACGAACAGCGCGCCGCCGAGGACGGCCTGAGCGCCCTCCGCGATCAGCCCGTACGAGAGGCCGGGGTCATATCCCTGGACGACGGCGGCGGGGCGGTCCGCGGCGGTGGACACCGGCCGCAGACCCTGGCCGAGCAACGCGTGCCGCAGGCCCATGCCGCCGACCACCAGCACGGGCGCGCCGGCCGGCAGCCGCTCGGCGAGCAGCCGCGCCGCGGCCTGGGCGGACGTCACGACGTCCGCCGCGGTCGCCGGTACGCCGATCTCGGTGAGGAGTGCCGCGACGGCGCTCGGGGTCCGTGCGGCGTTGTTGGTCACGAAGGCCAGCCGCTGACCGGCCGCCCGCGCCTTGGCCAGGGCGTCCGGGGCCCCGGGCACCGCCCGGCGCCCGACATAGACGACTCCGTCGAGGTCCAGCAACGCGACGTCGTACGCCTCGTTCAGTGGACGGTCACAGCCTCGCATTCGCATCACGCTAGCGGATCATCTCCGGGAGTCGAGCGTCGCCCTGGCCTGCTTGAGCGCGTTGATGTAGTGCTTGTTGTCCGGCCGCATCGCGGCCGCGAGGGCGAGGTGCTCCACGGCGGACTCGAAGTCGCCGAGCCGGCTCAGCGCCAGGCCCAGCCCGAAGAGGGCGTAGTCCTCTGAAGGGTTGTCCTCCACGATCGAACGGAAGCTGTCGGCCGCGTCCGCGAACCGGCGGGCGCCGAACTGCGCCCGTGCGAGGGCCTCACGGACGCTGCGCGAGGACGGCTCCGCGTCGGCCGCCCGCTGGAGCAACTGCACCGCGGCGGCCGGACTGCCCGTACTCAGGAGGTCCAGGCCACGCTTGTACCACTCGTACACGCCGCCGTTCGGTTCGGCGGACGGCGAGGGTCCGCGTCCCGAGCCGTTGCTCTTCCGCTCCGGGCCCTCATCGAGGGAATCCGTGGGTCCGTCCGGGCCTTTAACCATCTGTGGGCCTCCCTTATCACTCCGACCACGTCCGGTCCCGGCGGCAGGACCAATGCACGCCACCCTCTACCATGCCCCCAGTGGATGACGATCTCCCCTCTGGGCTCACCCCCGAGGAGTTCAGCGCCCAGATCTTCGGGGCCTACGAGGAGGACGACGGCGCGGGCCTGGAGCTGACGCCGTTTCGCGGCGTGCGCTTCGCCCCCGAGGTGGTGGGCGATCTCGCCGCCGTCACGACCCCGCCCTACGACCTGATCGACGAGGAGCAGGTGCGGCGGCTGCTCGAGCGCGACGTCCGCAACATCGTCCGGCTCATCCTGCCTCCCGACCGGGACAGCGATCCGGAAGGGTGTTACCGCGGGGCGAGTGAGCTGCTGCGGCGCTGGCTCTCGGACGGCACTCTGGTGACCGATCCGCGACCGGCGCTCTATGTGTACGAGGAGCGTGACGAGGTCTCCCTGCAACGAGGCCTCATCGGCACCGTCGGACTGCGGCCCGAGTCCGCCCGCGTGGTGCTCCCGCACGAGGACGTGTTCCCCGGTCCCGTGGCCGACCGGCTACGCCTCATGACGGCCACCCGGGCCAACCTGGAGCCGATCTTCCTGGTGTACGAGGGGGGCGGTGAGGCGAGCACGCTCGTCGACGAGATCGCCGCATCGGAGAAACCGGACATCGAGATCACCACCGCCGACGGGTTGACCCATCGGCTGTGGCAGGTCACGGATCCCGAGGTCCACTCCCGGGTCGCCAAGGACCTGCGGGACCGGCAGGCCCTCATCGCCGACGGCCATCACAGATACGCCACCTATCGGGCCCTGCAGGCACGTCACCGGGCGGCCGGGGACGGCGCGGGCCCGTGGGACCGCGGCCTGGCACTTCTCGTCGACTCGACCCGGTATCCGCCCCGGCTCGGGGCCATCCACCGGGTCCTGCCGGGCCTCGCGCCCGCGACCGCGGTGGATCTCGCCAGATCCGCGTTCCGCGTGACGGAACTCGGTGGCTCCCTCCCTGCGGCACTGCACACGCTCGCAGCCGCGGAAGGACCCGCGTTCCTGCTCGCCGGCGGCGAGGGGTTTCATCTGCTCACCGACCCCGATGCCGACCGGCTCCGCAGCGCCGTACCGGACGGCCACTCGGATCGGTGGCGCCGGCTGGACACCGCCGTCCTCGACCGGTTGCTGATCGAGCGCGTCTGGGGCATCGCCGAGAACGAGCGCACGGTCGAGGTGGTGCACCACGACGCGGCCGCGGCCATCGACCGGGCCCGCCGGACCGGGGGGACCGCGGCCATCCTCAACCCGCTGCGGGTCCAGGACGTTCTGGCCTTGGCCGCGGGTGGCGAACGGGTGCCGCGCAAATCGACCTCCTTCGGCCCCAAACCCCGCAGCGGCCTGGTTCTGCGTCTGCTCAACGGGGACTGACGCGAGACCTCTCCGCAGCGGCCCTCCTTCGGGCCGGCCCCAGGGTCCGGACGGACATGGGAGCGGGACGGGCGTGGCCGTCC
>DASYNF010000114.1:0-28050 GCA_036008685.1 Actinomadura sp.
GACCGATCGGCGTGTCGCCGGTCTCAGTGGTAGAAGTGCCGCGTGCCGGTGAAGTAGAGAGTGATCCCGGCCTTCTTCGCCGCCTCGATGACCTCGTCGTCGCGCACGGAGCCGCCCGGCTGGACGACCGCCCGGACACCCGCGTCGGTCAGCACCTGGAGACCGTCGGGGAACGGGAAGAACGCGTCCGACGCGCCCACCGAGGAGACGGCGCGGTCACCCGCGCGGGACACCGCCAGCCGGGCCGAGTCGACCCGGTTGACCTGGCCCATGCCCACCCCGACGGTGGCCTCGCCGGCCGCCAGCAGGATCGCGTTGGACTTGACCCAGCGGCAGGCCCGCCAGGCGAACGCCAGATCGCGCAGCGTCGCCTCGTCGGCGGCCTCGCCGGCCTTGAGCTCCCAGGCCGAGGGATCGTCACCGGGGGCGTCCACGCGGTCGACGGTCTGCGTCAGCACACCGCCGTCGATCCGGCGGAACTCCGCGGCGTCGCTCGGGGTCCCGGGGACGCGCAGCAGCCGGATGTTCTTCTTGCGGGTGAGGATCTCGAGCGCCTCGTCGGTGAAGTCCGGAGCGACGACGACCTCGGTGAAGACGTCGGCGACCTGCCGGGCCATCTCGGCCGTGACCTCGCGGTTGGTCGCGATCACTCCGCCGAAGGCCGACAGCGGGTCACAGGCGTGCGCCTTGCGGTGCGCCTCGGCGATGTCCGCGCCGACCGCGATGCCGCACGGGTTGGCGTGCTTGATGATGGCGACGCACGGCTCGTCGAAGTCGTGGGCGGCCCGCCGGGCCGCGTCGGCGTCCACGTAGTTGTTGTAGGACATCTCCTTGCCGTGCAGCTGCTCCGCGGCGGCCAGACCCGGGCGGCCGTCGCTGTAGAGCGCGGCCCGCTGGTGCGGGTTCTCCCCGTATCGCAGGACGGCCGTACGGTCCCAGGTCGCGCCGAGGAAGTCCGGCCACCCGGACTCGTCCACGGGGGCGTAGACGCCGGCGAACCAGGAGGCCACGGCCGTGTCATAGGCCGCGGTGTGCGCGAACGCCCGCGCGGCGAGCCTGCGCCGCTGATCCAGGGTGAACCCGCCCGACCGTACGGCGTCCAGCACGGGACCATAGGAGCCCGGATCGACGACCACCGACACCGAGGCGTGGTTCTTCGCGGCGGCCCGGATCATGGTGGGGCCGCCGATGTCGATCTGCTCGACGCACTCGTCCGGCTCCGCGCCGGAGGCGACGGTCTCGCTGAACGGGTAGAGGTTCACGACGGCGAGGTCGAACGGCTCCACGCCCAGGTCCTCGAGCTGCTGCAGATGATCGGTCTTACGGCGATCGGCCAGCAGCCCGGCGTGCACCTTCGGGTGGAGCGTCTTCACCCGTCCGCCGAGGCACTCGGGAAAGCCCGTGAGCTTCTCGACCTTCATGACGGGCACGCCGGCGGCCGCGATGCGGGCGGCCGTGGACCCGGTGGAGACGATCTCGACGCCGGCCTCGTGCAGGCCCTTGGCGAGCTCTTCCAGTCCCGTCTTGTCGTAGACGCTGATCAGCGCGCGCCTGACCGGGACCCTGTCCCCGGTCTCACTCCTCGCGTCGCGACTCACCGGTCGGGCTCCCCTCATCCGTTCGGCAGGTTCGGCACTTCATCGACACGCGCCTGTCGCGGGTGGTCCATCCGTCCCGGGCCAGGCGCCCGACGACGTCGATCAACAGGCGGCGTTCGACCTCTTTGATGCGCTCGTGCAGTGACCGCTCATCGTCATGCCACCGCACCGGAACGGATTCCTGCGCGATCACCGGGCCGGTGTCGACGCCCTCGTCGACGAAATGCACGGTACAGCCCGTGACCTTGACCCCGTAGGCCAGGGCGTCCCTCACGGCGTGCGCGCCCGGAAACGCCGGCAGCAGCGCGGGGTGGGTGTTCACGATCCGGCCGCCGAACCGGTCCAGGAACGTCTTTCCGAGGATCTTCATGAAGCCGGCCGAGACGATCAGGTCCGGATCGTGGGCCGCCACCTGCCCGGCCAGTGCGGTGTCCCAGTCGTCCCGGGTGGCATGGTCGCGTGTCCTCACGACGAAGGTCGGGAGGCCCTCGCGTTCGGCCCGCTCCAGGCCGGCGATCCGATCACGGTCCGCTCCGACGGCGACCACCTCGGCGCCATAGGCTGGATCTGCGCACGCGTCGAGGAGCGCCTGTAGGTTGGTCCCCGCGCCGGAGACGAGGACGACAAGCCGGGCGGACACCGTGACTCCCTATGGACTGGTCTGCGGACGAACTCGCCCGTCGCCTGGCAGTTTATCGACACCCGTGGTCGCGCAGGAATGCGACACTTCGCAGGGCGAACTGGAGGAACCGTGAGTGAGGAGCCGGCGCAGGAGACGAGGCCCGACCCCCGTGAGGGATCCGGGAGCGGCACCGCGCCCGTCGGCCATGACACCTCCGGCCCGCCCGAGCCCGCGCCGGGCCCCGCGCCCGGCCCCGGCCGTACGCCGCCGGGCCCGCACGAGCCCACCGCGATCGAACGCGCCGGCCGGTGGGCGCTGTGGCTCGGCACCGGGTCCATGGTCCTGTCGGTGTTCCAGTCGATCTACCGGCCGGTGGGGCTGATCTTCGGCATCATCGCCGTCGTCGTCGGCGTGCGGGCGCACCTGAGGGCCCAGAGGGAACGGGCCCTCGCCCCCGGGGCCGTGGCCGGGATCACGATGGGCGCGGTCGCGATCGCCATATCCATCCCGGTGCTCGCCATGAGCCTGTTCTTCCGTACGGAGATGGACCGGTACGCCGAGTGCCGCGCCTCCGCCAACACCATCACCGACGAACAGGCCTGCAAGGACGCCTTCGCCCGTTCGCTGGAGAAGAAGGTCAAGCTGCGTCAGGGAAGCCTGCGGAGCGGTGACATCCCCTTCTAGTCCGTTCCAGAGGCGTCCGGACTCGCGGCCCGTCCCGGGCTTCTCGGCCGTCGGTCCGTGGGCCCGGTTCGGCCCCGTGGCTCCGTGAGACCGGATCGGTCCGTGGGGTCGTTCTTCAGCACGTAGATCGCTCCGCCGCGGTTCTCGACCTTCCTGCCGTCCCCGTCCCCGTCCCCGGGCTCGGCGGCGTCGTCCCGTCCCGTGCCCCCGGTCGCGGGATCCTGCCGGGATCCGGGCACGTGTCCGTCCCTGGGGGCCGAGGACTTGCGGACGGCGAGGATCGGCTCCGGATCGACGAACTGAACCGGTGGCGAACCCGGGGCCGCCGAGGGCTCCGCCGGGGCCTCCGGCCGTGGCGTCTTCCTCCCGTCCTTCGCCCGTTTCACGGCCCGGCGGCCCTTGGGCGGGATCCCGCTCTCCTCCGCCGGGCTTCGCGCCTCCTTCTCGGCGGCCTTGCCGAGTTCACCGGTGTCGCCGCCCCTGGCCGGCCTGCCGCTCACGGTGGGCCGGTCGCTCTCGCCGGCCCCGTGGTCCGCGGCCGGCTCTCCCCGCTGCGGAGGCTTGTCCGATCCGGGACGCGTCGCCCGCTCGCCGGCGCCGCCGCCGGGCCGGTCCGGTCCGGGTGCGCCGTCGGCTCTGCGGAGCAGCGTCCAGTTCGTCACCCAGGCGGCGATGGCGGCGGAGACGCCGACCTCCAGCGCGGCCAGAAGGCCCACCTGCCATGCGGAGGGCCCCATGATCGCAAGCCGGCCGCCGCCCAGGGGCCCGCTGGACAGCGCCGAGAGCACGGCCGCGACGCATCCGGTCAGCGCGCCGGAGACGAAGCCCCACAGCGGTGCGGCCTCATAGACCGGGCTCGGCATGGCCCGGATCGTCAGCACCCCGCCGACCACGCCGGCCACGAACGGTACCGCGAGGGCGAACAGCGAGATCGCCGGCGCCGGTCCCGGCTCGGGGAGGGCCGCCAGTGGCGGGAACAACGGGATGGAGTTGATGAACACGCCGGTCGGGGAGACGCTGGTGCCGGCCCCGACCGAAAATCCCGGGCCGATGGCGTAGGCCATGCCCCAGATCATCATGTTGGGCAGGAAGGCCAGCTCGACGAGCAGCAACAGGAACCCGCCGATGATGCCGGGCGCCAGCGCGTCATAGGAGGCCTTGGCGTCGGACATGTCCATCGCCAATGAGATCCCGGCGAGCACCGCGCCAGAGGACATCAGCACCGCGGTGGCGCCGACGACTCCGACGACCAGGGAGCGCGGCCGGTCCGGGAGGAGGCGCAGCAGCGCCCCGAGACCGGACCGCACCCGCTTGCCGCGTGCGGTGACGATGGCCCGGGCGGCGCCCAGGCCGCCGGCGAACAGCGCGAGCAGAAACCCGGCCAGCAGGGCCTGCCAGGCCGACGGCGTGACCATGGCCGAACGGGCGGTGAGCGCGAGCAGTCCGGCCAGGATCGCGTAGGGACCGGCGAGCGCCATGGCGACCTGCATGACCCCGATGCGCCGGCGTCCGCGCACCTCGGTGACACGGATGATCCAGCCGCCGCTGCGGTAGAGCAGGGCACCGGGCAGCACCACCGGGCCGAGCGGCAGCAGCCCCACGCGGCCGCCCTTCACCGAGAATCCGGCATGGTGGGCCACGAGCCAGAAGTTGACGGCGGTGCGGAAGACGCCGGGAAGCCCGGGGCCGAGGGCGGTGCGGGGCGCGGCGATCCAGCCGATCAGCGTCACCGTGGTCAGCACGGCCAGACCGATGCCGACGCACCAGGCCGCGGCCACGATGCCCGTCACGACCAGCGGCCGGGAGCTCCCAGGTCGCTCGGCTCCGCCGCTCACGCCCCCGGGGGTCACCTCGCTCACGCCCCAATGCTGGCAGGCCGGGCGACTCCCGGCGCCACGCCCGCCCGGCGTGTCGCCCTTTGCCCGTTGATCTACTCGGTCGTGATCTTGCAGTTGTTCATGCGAACAACTGCAAGATCACGTCGAGGTTCAGCGGCTCTGCATCAGCTCTCGCATGAGACGGGCGGTCTCGGTCGGCGTCTTGCCGACGCGGACCCCGACCTTCTCGAGAGCATCCTTCTTGGCCTGCGCCGTGCCGGCGGAGCCGGACACGATCGCACCGGCGTGCCCCATCGTCTTGCCCTCGGGCGCGGTGAAGCCCGCGACATAGCCGACGACCGGCTTGGTCACGTGCTTTCCGATGTAGGCCGCGGCCCGCTCCTCGGCGTCGCCGCCGATCTCACCGATCATCACGATCGCGTCGGTCTCGGGATCCTGCTCGAAGGCCTCGAGGGCATCGATGTGGGTGGTGCCGATGACGGGGTCGCCGCCGATGCCCACGCAGGTGGAGAAGCCGATGTCGCGCAGCTCGTACATCATCTGGTAGGTCAGCGTGCCCGACTTGGAGACCAGCCCGATGCGACCGGGCGTGGTGATGTCGGCCGGGATGATGCCCGCGTTGGACTTGCCCGGCGAGGCGATGCCGGGGCAGTTCGGGCCGATGATCCGGGTCTTGGGGGTGCCGTCCACGGTGACCTTGTCGGTCGAGGTGGCGTAGTCCCAGAACCACGTGGAGTCGTGCACCGGGATGCCCTCGGTGATGACCACGCACAGCCCGATCTCGGCGTCGATGGCCTCGACCACGGCGTCCTTGGTGAACTTCGGCGGCACGAAGACCACGGAGACGTCGGCGCCGGTCTCGGCCATCGCCTCGGCGACGGTGCCGAACACCGGCAGCACCGTGCCGTCGAAGTCGACGGTCTGCCCGGCCTTGCGGGCGTTGACGCCGCCGACCACCTTCGTGCCGGCCTTCAGCATCCGCGCGGTGTGCTTGGACCCCTCAGAACCGGTCATCCCCTGGACGATGACCTTGCTGTTCTCGGTGAGCCAGATAGCCATGCTCAAACACCTGCCGCTGCGAGTTCGGCGGCGCGCTTCGCCGCATCGTCCATGGTGTCGACCTGTTCGACGCCCGCGAGCGCCGCGTCGGTCAGGATCTTGCGCCCGAGGTCGGCGTTGTTGCCGTCCAGGCGGACGACGAGGGGGCGGTCCACGGCCTCGCCGCGGTCGGCCAGCAGCTTGTAGGCGGACACGATGCCGTTGGCCACCGCGTCACAGGAGGTGATGCCTCCGAAGACGTTGACGAAGACGCTCCTGACCGAGGGGTCGGAGAGCACGATCTCCAGTCCGTTGGCCATGACCTCGGCCGAGGCGCCGCCGCCGATGTCGAGGAAGTTCGCGGGACGCTGCCCGCCCACGGCCTCACCGGCGTAGGCGACGACGTCCAGCGTGGACATCACCAGGCCCGCGCCGTTTCCGATGATCCCGACGCTGCCGTCGAGCTTGACGTAGTTGAGGTCCTTGGCCTTGGCCTTGGCCTCGAGCGGGTCCGCGGAGTCCTCGTCCTCGAGGCCCGCGTGCTCGGCCTGGCGGAAGGCCGCGTTGGCGTCGAGCGTGACCTTGCCGTCGAGGGCCTTGACCTCTCCGTCCGCGGTGAGGATCAGCGGGTTGACCTCGACCAGCGTGGCGTCCTCGTCGACGAAGACGGCCCACAGCCGCTCGATGAGCACGGCCGCGCCGTCAAGGGCCTCCTCCGGAAGCCGGCCGGCCTGGGCGATCTCGCGGGCCGTGGCCCGGTCGATGCCCTTGAGCGCGCCCACCGGCACCTTGGCGACCGCGTCCGGGTTGGTCTCCGCGACCTCCTCGATCTCCATGCCGCCCTCGACCGAGCAGATGGACAGGAACGTGCGGTTGGCGCGGTCGAGCAGGAAGGAGAAGTAGTACTCCTGCGCGATGGCGCTGGCCTCCTCGACGAGGACCTTGTGGACCGTGTGGCCCTTGATGTCCATGCCGAGGATCTGGCCGGCCTTCTCCTCCGCGTCGGCGGGCGAGTCGGCGAGCTTCACGCCACCGGCCTTGCCACGCCCGCCGGCCTTCACCTGGGCCTTGACGACGACGCGGGGGCTTCCGGCCGCGGCGAGCTCTTCCGCTATCGCCCGGGCCTCCTGGGGAGTGTGGGCTACCTTGCCGGTAGGCACCGGTACCCCGTACTGGGCGAAGATTTCCTTCGCCTGATGTTCGAACAGATCCACGAGGGTTCGTCCTTAACGGATCGACAGCCTTGACGCGTGCCGGACAGTCCCGCCGTGCGCGTACGGGAGCACTGCGTACAGCGGCGCGGGTTGTTCGGCACGCCCTTCCGACCGCTCCAGTGCTCACGCGTACAGAAACGCCCACAGGCGGGCTGTACACGTGGCCACTCAGCGGTCCGCTCCGACCAGGCAGCTTAGTTGGCCGCTCGGTGTGAGCGCTCCGCAGGGGCCCACTCGCACGCGGCCGGACACCGGTCGGATAGGTACAGTAATCCCACATCGGGGTAAACCCGTGGTGTACAACGCGCGCCCTACTGAGTTTTCAGGCGGTTTCCCGGCAAAAGCCATCCTGTCATCATGGGGAGGACCCGGTGGCCAGCGATGCGACGCGGACGACCCGGCAGGTCGTGGCACTGCTGACCGTCGCCGGGCTCGCGGCCACCTGCGGGGCCACCATGCCCGATCGGGGGCCGCCCGCCTGGAGCAGCCCGGGGCTCGTCGGCGGGGGCGCCTGGCCCTTCGCCAGCGAGCCGCTGGATCCGGCGGACGCCCACGGCGCCTCGTATCTGCCCGGCAGCTCGGTGGTCCTCCTGCGCGACGGGAGGGTGGAGCTGATCCCGTTCGGGACCGAAGAGCCGGTGCGGCTGGCGGTGGCCGATCCACGGGTCGCCATGGCCGCACACGCCGAGCGGTCCTGGCTGCACGCCGGACGGGTCCCGGGGAGCGCGCCCGCGCACCGGGACATGGCCACGCGCGCTCTGCTCGATCTGCGGCTGCTCACCCGGCCCAGCGGGGCCTCGACGGCCTCGTGGTACGGCGCCTGGCGGCTGGTGTGGCCGCGTGACTCGGCCTTCGCGGTCGCCGCGTTCACCGTGACCGGGCACACCACCGAGGCCCGGCGGATCTGCCGCTTCCTCGCCCGCGTGCAGGACCAGGACGGCATGTGGGCGGCTCGCTACCATCCCGACGGGAGCGCGGTCACCGACGGCCGGCGGGTCCAGCTGGACTCCCTCGGCTGGGTCCTGTGGGCCGTGTGGTTCCAGTGGATCCAGAACAGGAAGGACCCGAGGGGCCCCGCGGGCCTGTCCGAGCTCTGGCCCATGGTCCGCCGGGCGGCCGACCGGCTGTCGGCCTCCCTCGGAGCGGACGGCCTGCCGCCGCCCTCCTCCGACTACTGGGAGCGCGGCCCCTCGTCCGAACAGGATCCCCGGCGCCCCACCCTCGGCGTCGTGGCACCCGTCCTCACGGGCCTGCGGGCGGCGGAGGCACTCGCACGGGAACGCGGCGCGGCCCCGGAGGCCGGCCGATGGCACACGGCGGCCGGTCGGCTCTCCGCCGCGATCTCACGGCAGTTCGCGCCGTACGGCTATCCACGCTCGCCCGTCGCCCATGGCCGGATGGACGCCGCGGTGACGTTCCTCGCGCCGCCTTTCGCCCGGCCCGACCCCGGTGTCGGTGCGGCGGTGCGCACGGCCGCCGGACGGCTGCGGCTCCCTGGAGGCGGCGTGCTCCCCGGGGAGCTCTGGGCGGGCGACCGCGAGGTCGCGTGGACGCCCGAGACCGCGATGTTCGCCCTCGCCGCGGCCGCCTCCGGAGACCACGGCGAGGCGGCCGGATGGCTGGAGTGGCTGGCCGCGCACCGCACGTCGCTGGGCGTGCTCCCGGAGAAGGTGGACGAGCACGGACGGCCCGCGGCGGTCGCGCCGCTGGGCTGGACGGCCTCGCTCGTCCTGCTCGCCCTGGCGGCCCTGGACGATCCCCTCCCGGTCCCTCCTGGGTGAGGTCAGGCGTCCACGGGCACCTTGGTCCGCACCCACTCGACGATCTCCTGCGTCCTGGCGCCCGGAGTGAAGATCTTTGCGACGCCGAGCCGCTCCAGCTCGAGGATGTCGGCGTCGGGGATGATCCCGCCGCCGAAGACCACGATGTCGGAGGCGTCCCGCTCCTGGAGCAGCTCGACCAGCTTGCGGAACAGCGTCATATGAGCCCCGGACAGGATCGACAGGCCGATCCCGGCGGCGTCCTCCTGCAGCGCCGCCTCGACGATCTGCTCCGGCGTCTGGTGCAGACCGGTGTAGATGACCTCCATGCCCGCGTCGCGCAGTGCCCTCGCGACCACCTTGGCCCCGCGATCATGGCCGTCGAGGCCCGGCTTGGCGATGACCACGCGGATCGGAGCACTCATTGGCTGCCTCCAGTTCGTACGGCTTCCAGCGCAGGGTAACCCGGCGCGGTCACAGCTTCTCGACCGGGGCGTAACGCAGGATCAGCCGCTTGACGCCGTAGTCACCACCGAAGTCGATCGTGGCCGCGGACTTCTCTCCCGCACCGTCGACGGCGACCACCGTGCCGAGCCCGAAGGAGTCATGGGTGACCTTGTCCCCCGCCGACAGTGAGGGCACCGGACGGCTGCCCGGGGACCTCACCCCCGGCCGCGCGGCCATCGCCCCCATCGCCGGGGCCGAGCCCGGCGCCGCCCGCTCCCACGTGACGAGCGAGTCGGGCACCTCGGCGAGGAACCGGGACGCCGGGTTGACCTGCGGCGCTCCCCACGAGCTGCGCATCGTGGCCCGGCTGAGGTAGAGCCGCCGCCGGGCCCGGGTGATCCCGACGTAGGCGAGCCGCCGCTCCTCCTCGAGCTCCTTGGGATTGCCCATCGCCCGCAGGTGCGGGAAGACCCCGTCCTCCATGCCGGTGAGGAACACCACCGGGAACTCCAGGCCCTTGGCCGTGTGCAGGGTCATGAGGGTGACCACGCCCTGCTCGGTCTCGGGCGCCCGCTCGCCCGGCGGCACCGCGCCGGTCCTGCCCCCCGGGATCGAGTCGGCGTCGGCGACCAGCGCGACCTGCTCCAGGAAGTCCACCAGCCTGCCCTCGGCCGGCTCACCGCCGAGCCGCTCCTCGAACTCGCGGGCGACGGCCTCGAGCTCGCGGAGGTTCTCGATGCGGCTCTCGTCCTGCGGGTCCCTGGACGCCTCGAGCTCGGCGAGATAGCCGGTCTTGATCAGCACCACCTCGACCAGCTCGGCCGGCGTCCGGGTCTCCGCGGTCCCGCGCAGATCGTCGAGCAGCGCGACGAACTCGCGCACGGCGTTGATCGACCGGGTGGCGAGCATGGGCACGTCCTCAGGCCGGCGGAGCGCCTGCCAGAAGCTGATGCGCTCGCGGGCGGCGTAGGCCTCCACGCAGGCCTCGGCCCGGTCCCCGATGCCCCGCTTGGGCACGTTGAGGACGCGCCGCAGGCTGACGGTGTCCTCCGGGTTGGCCAGCACCCGCAGGTAGGCCAGCAGGTCCCGGACCTCCTTGCGGTCGTAGAAGCGCACTCCGCCCACGACCTTGTAGGGGAGCCCGACCCGCATGAAGACCTCTTCGAAGACGCGGGACTGCGCGTTGGTCCGATAGAAGACGGCGACCCCGCCCGGGGTGACCTTGGCCTCGTCGGTGAGCCGGTCGACCTCCTGGGCGACGAAGGCCGCCTCGTCGTGCTCGTTGTCGGCCACATAGCCGACGATCCGGTCCCCCTCCCCCTGGTCGGACCAGAGCTTCTTGGGCTTGCGGTCGCTGTTGCGCTCGATGACCGCGTTGGCCGCCGACAGGATCGTCTGCGTGGACCGGTAGTTCTGTTCGAGCAGGATCGTCGTCGCGTTGGGATAGTCCCGCTCGAACTCGAGGATGTTGCGGATCGTGGCGCCACGGAAGGCGTAGATCGACTGGTCGGCGTCTCCGACCACGCACAGCTCCGCCGGCCCGATCGCGCCCTCGGCCGGGACGCTGGGACCGACGAGCTCACGGACGAGCTCGTACTGCGCGTGGTTGGTGTCCTGGTATTCGTCCACGAGCACGTGCCGGAACCGGCGCCGGTAGTGCTCGGCGACCTCCGGGAAGGCCTGGAGCAGGTTGACCGTCGTCATGATCAGGTCGTCGAAGTCCATCGCCCCGGCCTGCTGGAGCCTGGCCTGGTACATCCCGTAGGCCTCCGCGAGCGTCTGCTCCATGTGGGTGGACGCGCGGGTCTTGAAGGTCTCGTAGTCGATCAGTTCGTTCTTGAGGTTGCTCACCTGCGCCGAGAACGACTTGGGCGGATAGCGCTTGGGATCGAGGTCGAGCTCGCGGCAGACGAGCGCCATGAGACGCTGCGAGTCCGCCTGATCGTAGATCGAGAAGCTGGAGGGGAACCCCAGCCTCTTGCTCTCGCGGCGCAGGATCCGTACACACGCGGAGTGGAAGGTCATGACCCACATGGCCTGCGACCGGGGGCCGACCAGCGCGTCGACGCGTTCCCTCATCTCACCGGCGGCCTTGTTGGTGAAGGTGATCGCCAGGATCTGCCCGGGGTGGACGCCTCGCTCGCCCAGCAGATGGGCGACGCGGTGGGCCAGGACGCGGGTCTTCCCCGATCCGGCGCCGGCCACGATCAGCAGCGGACCGCCCTCGTGCGTGACGGCTGCGCGCTGGGGCGGGTTGAGGCCCTCGAGCAGCGGGCTCGCGTGGGCTGGACTGGGGGAGAACGGTGCGGTCGACATCACGGCCGAGTTTACGTCCCGGCCACGACTCTTTCTCCGCTTCGGCCCCGGTGACGGGGCGAGATGACGGTCGCCACCGGGGTCCGCTCAGGCCTTCCGGATGTCGTACGCCTGAGCCGCGGCACGCACCACCGCGGCGAGATCGGCCCCGGCGCCGGCCGCCGAGGCGGCCGCCACCGCTCCCTCGACCAGCGGCGCGTCGGCGAGCACGGCCCCACCCGCGGCCTCGTGCTCCTCGACGTAGGCCTTGGCGGTGAGGACCGCACTGCCGAGATCGGCGAGCAGCACCACGCCCGCGCCGGTGTCCACGGCGCGTACGGCCCGCTCCACGCGCTCGATGCTCGTGCCGAGCCCGCCGTCGACGTCACCGCCCGCCGGCTCCACCGGCACACCGCCGATGCCGAGCCCGCGCACCAGCTCGGCGACGCCCTCGGCGAGGGTACGGCTGTGTGAGATCACCACGACTCCCACGGCCGCCACCGGCGCCTCCTGTCCATCGCGGGCGTTCAACGGGACCCCACGTCGGCGAGGGCCCGCAGCACCAGTGTCATCGAGGCCGCGCCCGGGTCCTCATGGCCGACGCTGCGGGCCCCGAGGTAGCTCGCCCGCCCCTTGCGGGCCTGCAGCGGCACGGTCGCGGCCGCGCCCTCCGCCGCCGCCCGGGCGGCCGCCGCCGCACAGGCCGCGCCGTCCCCGCCACGGTCGAGCTCGGCCTCGTAGGCGGCCACCGCGGGGGCCAGGGCGTCGACCATGGTCTTGTCCCCCTCGACGGCCCGGCCGAGGTCCTGGATGCTCTCCAGCCCGGCCCGCAGCGCCGCACCGAGCCCCGCGGCGTCGACCTCGGGAGCGTCGCCGAGTGCCTTGCCGGCCCGGCGCAGCGCGCCTCCGTAGAGGGGGCCCGAGGCGCCGCCGGTCTTGGACACCATCGCCCGGCCGGCGGCGATCAGCAGCCGGCCCGGGACTGTGCCCCCCGGGTCCCCCGGCAGCGCGGCCACCGCGGCGGAGAGACCCCGGTCGAGGTTGAGCCCGTGGTCCCCGTCGCCGATGGCCGCGTCCAGCCGGGTGAGCCGCTGCGACTCCGCCGTCACCAGGGCCGCGGCCCGGCGGATCCACTCCGCGAAGAAGGCCCCGTTCATCAGCGGGTCCATCAACGGCCCCACCGCAGCGCGGGAGTCTCGACCGGCGCGTCCCAGAGCCGGGTCAGCTCCGGGGTGAGGCGGCACACGGAGAGCATGCAGCCCGCCATTTCCAGGCTGGTCACGTAGCCGCCGACCAGCGACCGCGCGACCGTGACCCCGTGACCTCTGAACCAGTCCGCGGCCGCGGCGAAGGCGATGTACTGCTCCAGGAGCGGTGTGCCGCCCATCCCGTTGACGAGCACGAGCACGTCCGAGCCGGACAGCGGCAGGTCCGCGTCGATGGCCGAGAGCGCCGCGTCGACGATCTCAACGGCGGTGAGCCGCTTGGCCCGCTCGCGCCCCGGCTCACCGTGGATGCCGACGCCGAGCTCCATCTCGTCCTCACCCAGCGTGAACGTCGGCTCTCCGGCCGCCGGCACCGTACAGGACGAGAGCGCCACCCCGAAGGAGCGCGTGCGCTCGTTGACCTCACGCGCCGCGGCCGCGACCTCCGCGAGCCCGGCCCCGGCCTCGGCCAGCGCACCGGCGATCTTCTCCACGAAGAGCGTCCCGCCGGTCCCCCGCCGGCCGGCGGTGTACGTGCTGTCCTGGACCGCGACGTCGTCGTCCACGAGCACCGAGACCACCTCGATCTCGTCGTCCTCTGCCAGTTCCGCGGCCATCCCGAAGTTGAGGACGTCACCGGTGTAGTTCTTCACGATGTGCAGGACGCCCTCGCCGCCGTCCACGGCGGTGGTCGCGGCGAGGATCTGGTCGGGCACAGGGGAGGTGAAGACCTCTCCGGCGCAGGCCGCGTCGAGCATGCCGAACCCGACGAAGCCCGCGTGCAACGGTTCGTGGCCGGAGCCCCCGCCGGACACGATGCCGACCTTGCCGGCGCGGGGCGCGTCGGACCGTACGACGATCCGGGCCTCCTCGTCCACACGCAGGGAGGGGTGGGCCGCGGCCAGGCCGCGCAGCGCGTCGGAGACGACGTCGGCGGGATCATTGATGAGTTTCCGCATGGATCTCTCGTACTCCTCTCTGCGGCCGAAATCCAGAGCCTCCCGGAGAGGGTCCTGTGACCGCGATGCCGGAATCGTCCCTAAGATGACGCTGTGATCGACGGGGCGGACACACGTGACGGGGAACGGCCGGCCAAGATCCTGCTGGACTGCGACACCGGGATCGACGACGCCGTCACGATCCTCTACCTGGCATCGCTGGTGAAGACGGGCGGGGCCGAGATGGTCGGCGTCGGCACCGTCCACGGCAACGTCGACCCGCGTACGGGCGCGCTCAACACGTTGCGCCTCCTGGAGCTGACCGGGATCGACGGCGTGCCGGTCGCGATCGGGGCCGCCCGGCCCATGGCACAGGACGTGCACTACGCCCACGCCTGGCACGGCACCGACGGCCTCGGCGAGACCCACCTGCCGGCTCCGGTCACCGGCCCGGAGGCCGTGTCCGCGCCGGAGCAGATCGTCCGGCTGGCCAGGGCCCACCCCGGCGAGCTGACCCTCATCGCGGTGGGGCCGCTCACCAACCTCGCCATCGCGCTGCTCCTCGAACCGGCGCTCCCGCGGCTGATCCGCCAGGTCGTCATCATGGGCGGCGCCTTCGACCACCCCGGCAACATCACCACGCACGCCGAGGCCAACATCTGGCACGACCCCGAGGCCGCGGACCTGGTCTTCGCCGCCGGCTGGCCCATCGTGCTGGTCCCGCTGGACGCCACCCACCCGGCCATGGTCGGCGCGGACTGGCTGGACCGGCTCGCCGCCGCGGAGTCCGACACCGCCGGGTTCGCCGCCCGGATCCTGGACTTCTACGTCAAGGCCTACACCCCGACGCTCCGGCAGCGCGGCTGCGTCATCCACGACGCCCTGGCCGCGATGATCGCCGTCGATCCCTCGCTCGCCGAATACCAGGAGCGGGCCGTACGGATCGAGCTGCGCGGTGAGCTGACCCGCGGCGCGACGGTCTGGGACGCCCGATCCCTGCCCGTGGACGACCCGCGCCCCCTGGTCAAGGTCGTCGTCGACAGCGACGTCGCCGTCTTCCGGGAACGCCTTCTGGCGGCCCTGCTCTGATGCGCCGGCGCACCCGGCCCGAAGGACCCGAGACTCCGAGGGAGACCATCGTGACCTACACCGTGGATGTGAACGCGACCTCGACCGCACCGGCGGAGGTGATCTTCGAACATCTCGCCCGGGCGGACACGTGGGCGGCGTGGGCGCCGATTCCCAAGCCCGTACGGGCGGTGCGCGCGAGGGCCGGTGAAGACGCCGATCCCGACGGGGTGGGAGCCGTCCGCCGGATCGGCCCCGTACGGGAGGAGGTCGTGGCCTACGACCCGCCGCGGCACTACGCCTACACGATGCTGGCGGGCTTCCCGATCAACGCCTACCGGGCCGACGTGACGTTCGACCGGCCCGGCGACGGCGGCACCGCCATCCGGTGGCAGGGCCGCTTCGAGCCGAAGATCCCGGGCACGGGCGCGCTCACGCGAGCGTTCCTCACCCTGCTGCTGGGCCGGCTGGCCCGCGCCGTGGCCCGCCACTCCGAACGCTGCGAACCGGGCTGCCCGGCCTACCGGCCGGGCTGATCTGGACCCTCCAGCCGAGCTGATCTGGGCCCTCGGCCCGCCGTCCGATCACGTACGGTTGGTCTCGGCCGGCGATTCGCCGAGCGCGTTGAACCGGCCGAGCATCCGGGCCAGCAGCTCGACCTCGTCCCGGTCCCATGCCCCGAGCATCGTCCGGAAGCGCTCCTGGCGGGCGGCCCGGGCGCAGCCGAGCCGGTGCCGGCCCTCGGAGGTGAGGCCGACCAGGTGCGCCCGGCGGTCGACCGGATCGGGCTCCCGCTGGATCAGGCCCAGCTCCTCGAGCACCTTGAGCTGGCGGCTGATCGTCGCCTTCCCGACGTTGAAGTAGTCGGCCAGGTCGCTCGGGCGGGCCGGCCCGCCGTCGTCGATGCGGATGAGCAGACCGTAGGCGCCGGGCTCCAGCTCGGGATGGACCTTGCGGCCCAGCTCCGCGGACATCGCGCGCCCACGGCGGAACAGGACACCGAGCTCGTGCTCGACCGCGCAGAAGACCTCGCGCTCGTCGGCGGCCGTCGACGGCCGGGCCTCACTCATCGCTTCGTCTCCTCACCCTGCCCCTGAACGCTCTTGATAGATCAACGCTCAGACCTGTCTCATAGGTCAACGCTCAGATCTGCGGCAGGGACTCCCCCTGCACCGCCTGGATTTCGAGCTCCACCTTCAGGGTGGCACCGATAACGAAGAGCCCGGTCTGCAACATCTGATTGAAGTTCATCACGAAGTCCTCACGTCGCAGCTCCGTGACGGCGCGGAAGGCGGCGCGCACCCCGCCCCACGGGTCGGGAGTGGTCCCGAGGTAGGCCAGGTCCAGGTCGACGGCGCGGGTGACGCCGACGAGCGTCAGCTCACCGTGCATGGTCCACCGGTCGGATCCCGCGGCGGTGAGGCCGGTGCCGCGGTAGGTGATCGTCGGATGGTGCTCGACGTTGAGGAAGTCGCCGGTGCGCAGATGGTCGTCGCGCATTTTGTTGCCGGTGTCGATGGACGCCGCCTGGATCTCCGCCGAGACGGTGGACGCCTCGACCGGCGAGCCGATGTCGATGCGGCCGCCGAACTCCAGGAAGCGCCCGTGCACGCTCGTCATCCCGAGGTGCTGGGCGGTGGCGGCCACCACGGAGTGGGCGGGGTCGATGCTCCACGGGCCGGGGGGCGGCAGATCCGAACCGCCGGGCCGGCCGAGCACGAGCGTGCCGAGGTCGGCGGTGCCCGAGGCGGTGGCGATCGCGGTGACCGCCGTGGGCGTGTAGCCCGCGGCGGTCACCACGACGGTGTAGACGCCCGGGGCCAGGAGGTCGCTGGAGATGGTGCCGTCGGGGTCCGCCTCGGCCCGGACGACCTGGCGCCCGGACATGTCGGTGACGGTGGCGACCGCGTGCTTCACGGCCCATCCGTCCTTCGTACGCACCACGGCGCGCAGGCCGCGCCCCCCGGCGGGCGGGCTGTGTTCGGCGGCCGGGTGCTGTCCGGCGTGCCGGCTGATCTTCATGGTCGGTGGTCCCGCTTTCACTAGCTCAGAAACGTTCCCCTCGGCGGGGCCGGTCTCCGGACCGCCACGCCGGGCGGTCCGGAGACCCTGGTGTCATTCGGCGGCGGGGTGGCCCAGCCACATCTCGTGATCGTCCATGCCCTGGCCGGCGAGGTTGAGAGAGTTCGCCACGGGCGGGTAGCCGGTCGCGACGATGGTGTACTGACCGCCGGTCAGGTCGGCGAAGGCGTATTCGCCGTCATCACCGGTGATCGTCACGCCCATGACGTTGCCGGCCCCGTCCAGCAGCGTGACCCGGGCATTCGCCAGGGGCCGGCCGCCCTCGATCCGGACGGTCCCGCGGACGCGGGCGCCGGCCTGCAACTGCACGTCCTGGCGGGTCTGGCCACTGCCGGCGACCTCCACCGGCAGCGCGGTCGGCCGGTGCGCCTCGGCGCTCACCGCGAGGGTGTAGGTCCCCGCGACCACGTGGCCGAAGCTGAAGCCGCCGTCGGCCCCGGTCTTGCCGGAGGCGACGACCTCGCCACGTACGTCCGTCACCACGACCATCGCGTCCTCGACCGGGCCGCCGTCGCCGCGGACCACGCCGGTCAGGCCGCCCGAGCCGGTGAGCACCAGGTCGAAGTCGACCGGCTGGTCGCCGACGACGAGGGTGGCCGCCTGTGGGTCGTGGTCGCCGGCCGCCGCGATGAGCACGTAGGTTCCGGCGGCCGGGGTCGGCAGGTTGTAACGGCCGTCCTCTCCGGTCGTGGCCCGGCCGAGCTGGTGGCCGCGGACATCGATCAGCGTGAGCGCCGCGGAGGACACCGGGGCACCCTCGCCACTGCGGACGAACCCGCGGATGGCACCGTTGTGACCCGGGTTTCCAAAGCCGTTGCTCGCGGCGGACATCGAGGCCAAAGTCGCGTAGACCTGTTCCCGGACCTGCGGCCGCGTGTCGGTCGACACGCCATTGGCGGCGTATCCGCCTCCGCCCACGGAGACCAGTTCGGGCTCCTGGTGCCGGCCGTTGCGGCCGGCCGTTTCCGTGAACGCGACCGTGGCGGTGGCCGGCTGGGCATCCGGGGTCACCGGGGCCTCCTCCGGCAGGTCGGTCGTCCGCAGCGGCACCTCCTTGATGAACAGGATGGCCACAAGGGCGAGGAAGGCGCAGGGGGCGGCGTACAGGAAGATGTGGCCGATCGCGTGGCCGAACGCGTCCTCGACGGCGGCGCGCACCGGGGCCGGAAGCGTGGCGACCTTGGGCATCGCGCCGCCGGATCCGGTCCCGTGGACCCCGATCCTGGCGAGATTCTCCGCCATGTACTTCTCGACCTGGGTCGAGAGCACGGCGCCGAGCGCCGCGACGCCGATGACCCCGCCGAGCGTGCGGAAGAACGCCACCACCGAGCTCGCGGCGCCCATCTCGTGCCGTGCCACCTGGTTCTGTACGGCCAGGACCAGGTTCTGCATCGTGAGGCCGAGACCGACGCCGATGCAGAACATGTACACCGCGGTGAGCTTGTAGTCGGTGTCGTAGCGGAGCATGGTCATGAGGCCGAACCCGGCCGTGAGCAGGACACCGCCCACGACGAGGAAGATCTTCCAGCGGCCGGTGCGCGTGATGATCCGTCCCGCGATGGCCGAGGACAACGCGAGGCCGAAGATCATCGGCAGCGTCATGAGGCCGGCCTTCGTCGGCGAGTCGCCCCTGGCCAGCTGGAAGTACTGGCTCAGGAAGGTCGTAGAGCCGAACATCGCGATGCCGACCATGAGGCTGCCGATGACCGACAGGGTGATGGTGCGGTTGCGGAACAGGTGCAGGGGGATGATCGGCTCACTGGCCTTGGTCTCGGCGAACAGGAACAGCAGCCCGAGGACCACCGCGCCACCGACCATCGCCGCGGTCTGCCAGGACGCCCAGTCGTACTTGTTGCCCGCGAAGGACACCCACACCAGCAGCAGGGACACCGCGGCGGTGATGAGCGTCGCACCGGCCCAGTCGACCTTGACCTCGCGCTTGAGGGTCGGCAGGTGCAGGGTCTTCTGCAGCACGATCAGCGCGATGACCGCGAAGGGCACGCCGACGTAGAAGCACCAGCGCCAGCCGAGCCACGAGGTGTCGACGATGACGCCGCCGATGAGCGGGCCGCCGATGGTGGCGGTGGCGAAGACGGCGCCGATGTAGCCGGAGTAGCGTCCGCGTTCCCGGGGCGCGATCATGACCGCCATGAGCACCTGGGCCAGCGCGGTGAGGCCGCCGGCGCCGATGCCCTGGACGACGCGGGCGGCGATGAGCATTTCCGAGTTCTGTGCGACGCCCGCGATGGCCGACCCTATGACGAAGATGACCAGGCCGAGCTGGACCAGGATCTTCTTGCTGGTCAGGTCCGCGAGCTTGCCCCAGATCGGGGTGGAGACCGTGGTGGCCAGGAGCGCGGACGTGATCACCCAGGTGTAGGTGGTCTCGCTCGCGTTCAGGTCGGTGATGATCGTCGGAAGGGCGTTCGCCACGACGGTGGACGAGAGGATCGCCACGAACATGCCGAGCAACAGCCCGGACAGCGCCTCCATGATCTCCCGGTGCGTCATGGGGGCGGCCGAGTCGGGGGCCGCCTCCTGCGCCTCAGGTGGTGCTGCGATAGCCATCAAATTCCTTTCGCTCCCGCTGCCGCGCGGGAGAGGGGTGCGGCGGTCGCCCGCCGCGCGTCGAAACTCTTACGAAGCTTGCCGAGAAGGCGGGTGAGCTCGGTGACGTCCTTGTCGGTCCAGTCGTGCAGGGTCTCCACCAGGACGTTGCGCGCCAGGTCGAAGGCCTCCTCCGCCGCGCGCTCGCCGTCCGGCGTGAGCCGTACGTACCAGGACCGCCGGTCTTGCGGGTTCTGGGTGCGCTCGACCCAACCGCGCTCCTCCAGATCCGCGATGTGCCGGCTGATCACCGACTGGTCGACCTCGAACAGCTCGGCGAGCGCGCCGATGCGCACTTCACCGCACTGACACAGCGTCCGCAGGACCGTGAGCCCGGCGCCGGGGCCACCGCGCGGGAGTTCGCGCTTGACCTTCTTGATCACCACACCGGCGCCGCTCAGCTGTACGAGGAGTTCACCGCAGCTGTCATCCATCACAACTGCCTCCATCTAGTTGCCTGCAGCAACCATAAACTATTTGGTTGCCCCAGGCAACTTTCAGGTCAAGTCGTTGACAGCCGTCGAGAGACTTAGCAATCTGTATAAGTGCTTCCGATCGAGGTGCTGAAGGCACTCGCGAGCGAACGCCGTCTGCAGATCCTGGACTGGCTGAAGGACCCCGTCGCCTTCTTCCCCCCGCAGACGGACGGCGATCTCGTCCGTGACGGGGTGTGCTCGATCTTCATCGCCGAGAAGCTCGGCGTCAGCCAGCCCACGGCGGCCGAGCACCTGAAGATCCTCGCCGGAGCCGGGCTGATCAAGGCCAAGCGCGTCCGGCAGTGGGTCTTCTACCGGCGCGACGAAGCCCGCATCGAGGAGATCCGGCAGGCCTTCCAGGGGGATTGGTGACCGTGGAGGACCGGCCCGGAGAGGACCTTACCGCCCATCGTCGCCGCTCATCGCCGATCACGGCCCATCGCGGCTAGACGAGCCGCCGGGCGGCGGCCCAGCGGGACAGCTCGTGCCGGTTGGAGAGCTGCAGTTTGCGCAGCACGCTCGACACGTGGGTCTCGACCGTCTTGACGGAGATGAAGAGCTCCTTGGCGATCTCCTTGTAGGCATAGCCGCGCGCGATCAGCCGCAGCACCTCGCGTTCCCGCTGGGTGAGCCGGTCCAGTTCCGGGTCCGCCACCCGCGCGTCCGTGGCGGCGAAGGCGTCCAGGACGAAGCCGGCGAGCCTCGGCGAGAAGACCGCGTCGCCCTCGGCCACCCGCCCGATCGCCGCGGTCAGCTCGGGCCCGGAAATGGTCTTGGTCACATAACCGCGCGCTCCGCCCCGGACCACGCCGATGACGTCCTCGGCCGCGTCGGAGACCGAGAGGGCGAGGAAGCGCGCGGCGGTCGTTCCCTGCAGCCGGCGCAGCACCTCGATGCCGCCGCCCCCCGGCAGGTGCACGTCGAGCAGCACCACGTCCGGAGCCGCTCCACTGATCACGGCGACGGCCTCGTCGACGTCTCCGGCCTCGCCCACGATCTCGACGGCGTCACCGAGCTCGGCCTTCACCCCCGTACGGAACATCTGGTGGTCGTCGACCAGGACTACACGCGTCATCGGTTCGCTCCCGCTCCTACGCCCGCGGTCACGAGCGCTTCATCTCCAGCCGCACCTCGGTCCCCTCGCCCGGGGCCGTACGAACGGAGGCCTTGCCACCGTTGCGGTGCATACGTCCGATGATGGACCCCCGCACGCCCATCCGGTCGGAGGCCACCTGATCGAGCTCGAAGCCCCTCCCGCGATCGCGGACGAACAGCGTCACGTGATCCCCCTCGACCTCGGCGAACACCGAGACCGAAGGCGCCTCGGCATACTTGGCCGCGTTGACCATGGCCTCGCGCGCCGCCTGGAGCATCGAGGCGAGGCCGCCGTCGAGGGCGCAGTCCCCGACGCAGACGACCTCGATCGGGACGCCGTGGTCGTCCTCCACCTCACCCGCGAGCTTCCGTACGGCCGCGGCCAGGGTCTCATCCGGATCGGCGGCGGGCGCGTAGAGCCAGCCGCGCAGTTCGCGCTCCTGTGAACGCGCCAGCCTCTGCACCTCACGGGGGTCGCCGGCGTTGCGCTGGATCAGCGTCAGGGTGTGCAGCACGGAGTCGTGCACGTGCGCGGCCAGCTCGGCGCGCTCCTGCGAGCGGATGCGCTCGCGGCGTTCACTGTCGAGGTCCCGCCAGAGCCGCAGCACCCACGGGGTCGCGATGACCGCGACCCCGGCCAGGATCACGGCCGTGGCGATGAGCACCTGCCGGGCCTCGTGGGCGTCGACCCGCTGAGCCACGTAGGCACCGATCCCCCCGGCCACGAGGAGCACGCCGAGAACGCTGCGCAGCCACATCTCGCGCAGCGGGATGGTCGTGGTCCGGACCCATCGCTGCCGCTGGTCCGGGTCGGCCTGCTGCCACAGGATCGCGGCGCCGATGCCGCCGACCACGACCGGCCACAGCGCCACCTGGGCCGTTCCGGAGACCCAGGCGCCCAGTGTCAGCCCGCCTGCGGCGAGCGCCCCATAGGCGGCGACCTGGGTCCAGTCGCGTCCTCCGGCCGGCTCCTCCCGTTCGGGGACCAGCACCCAGAACGCGCCGTAGGCCGCCACGCCCAGTCCTCCGGCCACGATGAGCAACACGAACGCGAGCCGTACGACCAGCACGTCCAGGCCGAGATGATCCGACAGCCCCCGGCAGACGCCGGCGAAGAGACGTCCCTCCGCCCGCCGTTCCAGCCGGTCCCGCGGCTGCGCTGCCTCGGCCATCGGTCTCCTCGTCCGCACGCCCGATCGTCCCGGGCCATGCCCGGCACGCCATCTCAGGCGATGGTCACACACCTGGTGCGACGGAGACATCGGGGTCGGGCCCGGAGCCGCGGCGGCGGCGCCTCAGGGTCGGATCAGGGGTCTCCCCGATGGTGCTCCCGGCCCCGCGCGGAGACCATGAACCCATGACCGACGACAGTGCCCCTCCGGACCCGGCCGATCCCGATCCCGCACCGGGTTCCGGGGGACGGGAAAGGGAACAGAGGCAGGCGCCCGGCCAGGGGGGCGCCCCGGCCACGCGCCTGGTGCGGCCGCGCGAAGGGCGCATCGCCGCCGGGGTCTGCGCCGGGCTCGGGAGCTACACCGGCATCGACCCGATCGTCTTCCGGGTGGGGTTCGCCCTGCTCATGTTCTCGCACGGCCAGGGCATCATGCTCTACATCGCCGCCGCGCTGCTGACCCCCGGGGACCCGGAGAGCATGTCCGTGGGGGAACAGATGCTGAAGCGCCGCTTCGACGGCCCGACGGTGCTCCTCATCCTCGGGATGCTCCTGGGCCTGGGGGTGCCCCTGAACTCCGGCGGCGGCCTGTCCGGCGGCGCGCTGACGACCATGACGGTCTGCGCGCTGGTCCTCCTCGTGGCGCACGCCCGCAAGGTCGACTTCGCCCAGATCGCCCGCACCCTCCCGGACCGGCTGCGAGGCCACCCGGCGGACCCGGCCGCGGCCTCCGGCCCCTCGGCTCCGCCCGTGTCCCTGCGCAAGACCACCGGCCACACGGACGGCATGATCGACCTGGCCACGCTCGGGGCGAGCGGCCACGACGGCCGTCCCCCCGCTCCGGAGGGCGAGCCCGAGCCGGCCCGGCACGGGTGCTCACGCGGTCCCGCCCCGGTCCTGGCCACCGTCACCCTGCTGCTGGCGATGATCACCGCGGCGGCGATGGTGCCGGTGACCGCCGGCCGGCCCGCCGGCCAGATCGTGCAGATCACGGCGGCGGCCGGACTCGCCGTCGTGGCCCTCGGGCTCGTGGTGGCCTCGGTGTTCGGCCGGGCCCGCGGGCTCGTGGCCTGGGGCACAGTGCTGTCACTCGGCTTGATGGCGACATCCGTGATCGTGGAGGCGCCCGTGAACGGCAGGTTCGGCGATGTCGAGTGGCGGCCGGTCGACTCCACCAGGTCGGAGCAGTCCTACAAGGTCGCGGTCGGCGACGGGACCCTGGACCTGACCGGACTGCCGCTCGGTCCCGGCCAGCGGATCCGCGTGAACGGGGAGCTCATGGTCGGTGAGCTCAGGGTCTCGGTCCCGAGCGCCGCGCGGGTCGAACTCCACCTGCGGGCCGGGCTCGGCGACGCCACCGTGGACCGGCGCGTCACGAGCGGGCCCAACGCGCGCGTCACCGAGGTGCTCGAGCCGGACGGGCGCCTCAAGGACCCGCCCACCATCGAGCTCCACCTGCGCAGCAGGGTCGGAAACCTGGAGGTGAGCCGTGCATAGGCACCGGTTCGACCTGGCCGCGCTCCTGGCGGGTCTGCTCTTCCTCACCGTGGCGCTGCTCTACGCGGCCGCCGGGCTCGCCGGGCACGCCCTCGTCCCGGTCGAGTTCCTCGGCCCCGCCGTCTTCATCGGGCTGGGCGTGGTCGGCCTCGTACGGGTGCTGACCCGCGACGGCCGCCGCGACCGCTGACGGGATCATCCCTCCGGGCGTACGTGCATGGTGATGGCGAAGCTCGTCCCGGGGTTGGCCAGCTCGCACACCCGGCCTCCGGCCGTACCTTCTCCGGTTCCGCCGTCTCCGGTTCCGCCGGCCGGCAGGGCGCGCGGGCCGAAGACCCGCAGCCGGCCCCCGCGCAGCGGCCGTTCCGTGGCGCCGCGGGAGGTGATCTCCACCTCGGTGAGCTCACCCGCGATCAGCGTGGCCACCTCGGTGGCACCGTGGCGCCGCCGCTCGGCGCGGTGTCCGGGAGGCCAGGCGGTCAGCCACAGCTCGGCCCCCGCGGGCCCGTCCAGCCGGACCGTCGCGGGCTCCACGGGGTCGAAACGGACGAGGTCCCACCACTGGCCCGGCCGCCCGGTGTGCTCCCGGATGATCGAGGCGAGCTGACCCACGGTGACCGGGCGCCGGGCGCTCACGCGCCCGTGCGGGTCGTCCTGGCCTTGCATGGTGACGTCGGGAATGGCGCTGATGTCCACAGAAGGGTCCTTCGAGTCAAGAGGATGCCGGCGGCGGCGAAACCGGGGAGAGTCCCGGATGGCGCTCCGGCGGGTCGCTGAGCTGGACGGGTCAGCGACAACAACAGGAAGGACACAGCGCGCGGGCAGCCCGGCGTCGGGGCTCGGCGGTGAAGCGAGAGCCCGGTGCCACATGGCTACAGCGAGATACGCGCGCTGGCATGCACCCAGGAGACACTCGATCACGCTCCGTTGTCAAGCCGGGCACCGCCTCGACGGCGCGTCTTCGTCCGGCGGCCATCTCCCGGTCTGGCGTCATTCCGGAAGACCAAGGATCATTCGCTGAATCCACCTGATCGAGACGGGAGTCCTTCATGCCGCTGGACCGGCGCACCTTCCTACGGACCGGCCTCGTCGCGGGTGGAGGCGCGGTCCTCCTCGGCGGCCGCCCCGCCTCCGCGGCCCCCGCCCTCCTGCGCACCGGCCGGCCGCGGCTGACCCACGGCGTCCAGAGCGGAGACGTCACGGCGGACGGCGGCGTGATCTGGGCCCGGGCCGACCGGCCGTCCCGGATGCTGGTCGACATCAGCACGCGCCCCGATTTCAAGCACGCGCGCACGGTCCGGGGCCCCTTCGTCACCCCGGACACCGACCTCACCGGCAAGACCTTCCTGCGCGATCTGCCGGCCGGCCGGCAGCTCCACTACCGGGTACGCCTGGACGGTGACGGCCTGCTCTCCGAGCCGGCCACCGGCGCCTTCCGCACCCCGCCGCGCGGCCGTCAGGACCTGCGGTTCGTCTGGTCCGGGGACCTCGCCGGACAGGGCTGGGGCATCAATCCGGAGCTGGGCGGCTACCGGATCTTCAAGGCGATGGCCGCGACCGACCCCGACTTCTTCCTGTGCAGCGGCGACCTGGTCTACTCCGACGGCCCGATCCCCGCGACGGTGGCGCTGCCGGACGGGCGTACGTGGCGCAACCTGACCACGCCGGAGAAGTCCAAGGTGGCCGAGACCCTGGCCGAATACCGGGGCCAGTTCCGCTACAACCTGATGGACGAGAACCTGCGGGCCTTCAACGCCGCGGTGCCGATGGTCTACCAGTGGGACGACCACGAGGTCCTGAACAACTGGTATCCCGGCGAGATCCTCGACGACCCGCACTACACCGAGAAGCGCGTCGACGTCCTCGCCGCCCGCGCCCGGCGGGCGGCGATCGAATACACCCCCATCTCCATCCGGCCGACCTCGCCCGGACGGATCTACCGCAAGCTCGAGCACGGCGCCCTGCTGGACGTCTTCATGCTGGACATGCGCACCTACAAGGACCCGAACGGGCCCAACACCTCCACCAGCGGCCCCGGCCTGCTCGGCGCCGAGCAGCTCGCCTGGCTCAAGCGGGAGCTGCGCCGCTCCACGGCACGGTGGAAGGTCATCGCCGCCGACCTCCCGCTCGGCCTCGTCGTCCCCGACGGCACCGCACAGGAGGCCGTCGCCCAGGGCGACAACGGGGCGCCGCTCGGCCGTGAGCGGGAGATCGCGGACCTGCTGTCCTACGCCAAGCGGCACGGGATCTCCAACATGGTGTGGCTCACCACCGACGTGCACTACACCGCCGCGCACTACTACGACCCGGCCAAGGCGGCCTTCACCGACTTCGACCCGTTCTGGGAGTTCGTCTCCGGCCCGCTCAACGCGGGCGGCTTCGGGCCCTCCACCCTCGACGGCACCTTCGGGCCGCAGCTGCGCTTCGCCAAGACGCCCCCGCGCCCCAACACCTCACCGGCCGAGGGCCACCAGTTCTTCGGCGAGGTCGGGATCGACGCCGCGACCGAGATGCTGACCGTACGGCTCCGCGACCTCGACGGCACGGTCCTGTTCACCACCGACCTGAACCCCAAGCGCTGATCCTCACCGACCCCGGAGGGCCGGTGCTGCCCGTACCCGCGGACCGGATCTCCGGAGTCGCCGGACCGGCTGCTATCCGCCGGTGGGTGCACGAAGTCTCGCTCCCTGAGTGCGTGATCTTGCGGTTGTGCGCGCGCACACCCGCAAGATCACCCCAGCCGACGCGCCGGTGCTGCGCCGTACACCCGGATCAACAGTCCGACGTTGGGACGTTACGCCCCTCACCGACCCCAGAGGGCCGGTGCTGCCTGTGCTGACGCGGGGGCTTGTCGTTGTTCATCCGCGAGTTGCGATCCTCACCGACCCTGGAGGGCCGGTGCTGCCGGAGATCGGCCCACTGCTGGTGGTAGCCGAGGATGTTGCGATCCTCACCGACCCCCGAGGGCCGGTGCTGCGGTATCTGACCTGGGATGTTACCGGCGCCAGCAAACCTGATCACGGAGCTCACGCGAGATATATCCCAGATTGCGGCTTTTGAACTTCGGAGCGCATGGCGTGTCCCATGCACACTAGGGGTTCCTAGATCACGAGCTCTGGCCAAAGTCCCGATCCGGACCCGCTAGTCCAGCTGAGCATCAGATGGCGACGAGCCCCGAGAGCCGGTCCCCCGCGACGCCCAGGTGTTCCGCCCACTTCATAGATCAACGTCAGGTCAAAGGGTGTCGGCCCTTACCTGGTCAACGAACAGGCGCCACGCGCTGCGCGGGAAAACGAGGGCCGGCCCACCCGGGTTCTTGGAGTCGCGGACGGCGACGCTGTCCGGCAGACCAGCTACCTCGACGCAGTCCTGGCCTTGAGCGCTCCGCCGCGACTTCCTCCAGCGAGCACGTGATAGATCAATCTGCGCCACGGTACTCCTCAAGCAGGTCTGCGAGGAGCTTCGCTGACTCCTCTGGCGTGATGGCCGCTTCGGCTATACGGCCGAAATCCAGGCTAAATCCTGCCAGATCAAGCTCCCCTTCCGGGTACAGATCTCCGGCGCGACTTTCCACGTAGGCGACATCCGGATAGTCCTCACTGGCGAACCCAAGAAGCACGAAGGGGCCGGCCACTCCTGGATACGCTCCACGGCTGAACGGAACGATCTGGATCGTCACGTGCGGAAGCTCGGTGATCGCTGCCAAGTATGCGATCTGCTCGCGCATGACAGCCTGTTCACCGACCTGGCGCCGGAGCACCGACTCGTCAAGGATCGCGTGCAGACGGGGTGGGTTCGCCCTATTGGAGAACCGCACTCGCCGTAGTACGCGGGCCTCCAGGCGCCGCTGGTTGTTTTCCTGATCTAGATGGATGGCCTCGATGGTGGCGCGAGCGTAGCGCTCGGTCTGCAGGAGACCGGGGACGGCCATGTTCTGATAAGAGCGGATTCGGTCGGCCGTGTCCTCAAGGTCGACGTACACGCCATCGAGGACATCACCGTAGGAGATCCACCATCCTCGGCTCTTCGCCTCGTGCCATAGCTTCATGATCACGGCGCTTCGGGTGGAGTCTGCCCCGTACAACTCCAGCAAGGAACGCAGGACCCGCTCTTTCGGCATGTAGGCGGCGCGTTCGATGCGTTGGATCGTTGACGCAGACACATCTATCCGTGTTGCGACCTGCTGCACCGTGAGACCGGTCGTCTCGCGAAGGCGCTTGAGGTCACTGGCGAGCCATCGGTGCCGGATCGTTGCCACGATCCAAGAGTGTCGCACCAGCCGAAAAACGCAGGTGGTGGCCGCATCCGGCCAAGCATTATTTGCTTGACGGCATTGTCGAGTGACGCGCGTCAGTCCAAACTGCTGACTGCACACGGACTCTCACAGAGAGTAGCGATCAGTGGACAGACGTGAA